>NZ_JAER01000012.1 GCF_000519005.1 Nocardioides sp. J54
CTCGGACAGGGCAGACTGGGGCAAGGCCATCGGTGGATCTCCTTCAGTGTGTCTCTTGGTCGTTTCACACCGAAGATCCCGCCGATGGCCGTCTACGTCAGGCAGCCTCGCCGTGGTCCCTCAAACCCCACCACTCCCGGGGACTCTTACGGCCGCCCTCGGTCAGACACTTCTCCAGGCCGGTGGCCACCAGCGCGTAGCCACCTCGACTGATGGCCTTGTTGACGGCCGCAAGTTGCGTAAGGGCGTCTTCACACTCCGAGCCCTCCTCGAGCATCCGGATCACCGACGCGAGGTGTCCATTGGCCCGCTTGAGGCGAGTGATGATCGCCTTGGTCTCCTCAGGTTCGAGCCGCATCGGAACCCTCCATTTCACCGGTCAGAGCGTTCATCATCCCCGACAGCCGCTCGCGCGCCTCGCGCGCCACGTCGGCGAGGGCCGGACTGAACTCGGTCATCACCGCCGGGTCGAACACCTCGACCGTCGCCCCATCGCCGCTGGCGGCCACCACCACATTGCAGGGCAGCATGGTCGCGACCCGCGGATCTGCGAGGAGCGCCTGGTGGGCCAGCTGTGGCCGGCAGGCGCCGAGGATGATCCGCGGCTCGGTCTCGACGCCGAGCTTGGCCTGCAGCGTGGCGGCCATGTCGATCTCCGTGAGCACGCCGAAGCCGGCGTCGGCCAAGAGGCCACGGACGCGCTCGACGGTGTCGTCGTACGGCGCCGCGACGGTGGCGCTGAGCGTGAAGTCAGTCATTTCGTTCCCTTCGTCGCAGCCGACTCTACATCCCCCCGGGGGGTTATGCTAACGTCGGCCTGCATATCCCCCTGGGGGGTTCCGATCTGAAGGGTTCAACCACTGTGCAGACGACACGCGAGTCAGCCGACGTACACGTCGCGACGACAACCGACACAGGGCCGCTGGGCCGACTGGGGATCTGGGTGACGAACCATCGGCGCCTCGTGACCGTGGCCTGGATCCTGATCGTCGTCGGCCTCGGGGTATTCGCACCCGCCGTGGAGAAGAACCTCTCCGGCGCCGGGTGGCAGGCCGATGGCTCGGAGTCGGTCGCGGTACGTGAGCTCGCCCAGGACCACTTCGGCGGCAACGCCAGCCACGCGATCCAGGTCGTCGTGCACAGCACCGACGGCCCGGTCACCGAGGGCGAGGGGCGGGACGTGCTCGCGGAGGTGACCCGCACCCTCGAGGAGGAGCCGCGCCTCGCGGAGGTCGTCGCCCCGATGCCCGGCGTCAGCCTCTCGGAGGACGGTCGGACCGCGATCGTCCTCGCCGGAGCCGGCGTGGACACAAACGAGATGGTCCGGGTCGCCACCGACCTCAAGGAAGGGCTTCAGGGCCTGTCTACCGACAGGGTGCAGGTCAACCCCACCGGATCCTCGCTGCTGTGGTCGGACTTCAACGAGGCGAACCTCGAGGCGATGTTGACCTCGGAGATGATCTCGTGGCCGGTCACCCTGGCCATCCTCGTCCTGGCGTTCGGCGCGCTGGTCGCCGCCGGCCTGCCGCTGATCCTGACCCTCGCCGGACTGGTCGCCTCGGCCGGTTCCCTGGTGCTCATCAACGAACTGGTTCCGGTCTCCATCTGGGCCATGAACTTCGCGATGATGTTCGCCCTCGCCCTGGGCATCGACTACGCCTTGTTCCTCGTGGTCCGCTACCGGGCGGCCCGCATGGGCCACCACGAGACCGCCCGTGAGGCGATCGCCGAGACCATGGACACCGCAGGCAAAGCCGTTCTCCTCTCCGGCGCTACCGTCCTGATCTCGCTGTCCGCGGTGATGCTCGTCCCGTCGCCGTCGTTCCGGTCGATGGCGGGCGGCATCATGCTCTCGGTCGTGTTCGTGCTTGCGGCGACGCTGACCCTGCTTCCCCTGGTGTTGTTCAAGCTCGACCACAAGATCAACAAGTTCTCGCTCCCGTGGGTCAACGCCGGTGAGCATCGCTCCCCCGCGTTCGCCGCCTGGGGCGAGCGACTCTGGCGCCGCCCGGTCATCTTCGGTCTCGGCTCGCTGGTCGTGCTCGTCGCACTCGCCGCGCCGATCCTCGGCCTCAAGACCGCGATGCCCTCGATCAAGGTCCTCCCCGAGGACGCCAGCGCACGCATCGGCTATGACCAGGTCCAGGACGCGTTCGGCACCGGAGCACCCGGCATGCTGCAGGTCGTCACCGACAACGACGACGCAGAGGAAGCCGCCCGCGTCCTGGAGGCGGACTCGGGCATCGGCGCCGTGCTGCCGGCAATGCCCGCAGCCGACAGGAGCGACCACGCGCTCATTCAGGCCGTCCCCACCGTCGATCCGTCCGACCCGGACCTCGGTGACACCGTCGAGCGCCTCCGCGCCGACCTGCCCAGGTCTGCACTGGTCGGCGGTGCCGCGGTGGAGAACATCGACCTCAAGACCCAGCTCGACGAGTCCACGCCCCTGGTTATCGGGGTCGTCCTCGTCCTCGGGTTCCTGTTGCTTCTCGTCGCGCTGCAGGCCCCGCTGATCTCGCTGCTCGGCACACTCGCCAGCCTGCTCTCGACCGCCGCCGCCTTCGGTGTCGCCCGACTGGTGTTCCAGGACGGCCACGGCGCCGGGCTGCTCGGGTTCGAGAGCCAAGGCTTCCTCGACGCTTGGGCTCCGGTGTTCTTCTTCGCGATGATCTTCGCCATCGCGATGGACTACACCGTCTTCCTGCTCGCCTCCGCCAAGGAACACTGGGAGAAGACCGGTGACCCCCGCGAGGCCATGGTCGGCGCAGTCGCGCACTCGGGGCGCGTCATCTTCGCCGCCGGCGGCGTGATGGTCGCCGTGTTCTTCACCTTCGCCCTCTCCGGCCCCCTGCCGCCCAAGGAGATGGGCGTCATCCTCGGCATCGCAGTTCTCCTCGACGCCTTCCTCGTCCGGCTCGTGCTGCTGCCCGTGATGCTCCGTCTCGCCGGACGCGCCGCCTGGGCCAGCCCGGCCTGGCTGCGCCGAATCCTCCCGAAGATCACCTTCTCCCACGGCTGAAAGGAACACCCATGACCGCCATCCACGTGCACGGCTCACCGCACGGCAAGGCCGTCCTGCGCGATATCGGCCCGCTCCACCAGGAGCTGCGGCGCGCGATCCCAGAGGTCTACAAGGGCTTCGGCGAGCTGTCGAAGGCAGCCTTCGCCGACGGTGCCCTGGACCGCAAGACCAAGGAACTCATCGCCTTCGCGATCGGGGTCGTCGAGGGCTGCGACGGCTGCATCGCCTCCCACGGCCAGGCAGCCGCCCGCGCCGGCGCCACCCCGCAGGAGGCAGCCGAGGCGATCGGCGTCACCTTCCTGATGCACGGGGGCCCGGCGACCATCCACGGTGCACGCGCCTTCGACGCCTTCTGCGAGTTCGTCGACGCCATCGACGCCGGTGAAGCCCCGGCCTGACCCCGAGAGGAATCGACCATGTGCCACCCGAAGAAGTGCCGCACCTGCGGCAAGACCACCTGGTCCGGCTGCGGCCAGCACATTGACCAGGTCAAGGCTCGTGTGCCAGCCGAGCAGTGGTGCGCCGGCCACACCGCCGACGCCAACGACCCCAACGGCGGCTGGCTCAGCCGCATCCTCGGCCGCTGACGGCCCAGACGAAAGTGAACGCAATGAACGTCGACCGCGCCGTGTTCCTGATGGCTGGCACCATCACCCTCCTCGGCCTGCTGCTCGCCCTTATCGTCTCGCAGTGGTTCCTGCTCCTGCCCGCCTTCGTCGGAGCCAACATGCTCCAGGCCAGCATCACCGGCCTCTGCCCCGCCGCGATGATCTTCAAGCGCATGGGCATGCCAGCGGGCTGCGCGTTCAACTGAGGCCATCCGCAAGGGAGCCGATCGCATACGCTCGCTTGGCCGAGTGCAGGCACGTGAACTGACACGACCGTCTCGAGGCGGAACCGGGCACGGAGGGAGATCTGAGATGCACGGTCCTACGATGCTTACGGGCTCGACATCTGCCAGCGTCTTCCGATGTCGTGCGTACCACCTGCACCCCACCGCCACCCTGAATCGGCATTTCCGCAGGTCAGATCACTAGCGGCATCAGAACTACGACATCTGATCCAGTGGGCGGAACCCGCCCCTGACCGCGATCACCGAACCCCCGTCGGCGTGTTCCCCTGGAGCGCCGGCGGGGGTTCGCGCTTGCCCGGCCCGGGGAGAAGCCGCCCGGTGGGCCCTCTGGTTGCGACCTGGGACCGCGACGGTCTGGGGAGCGGACCGACCAGACCTGTCGGCGGAGAGCGCCTCGTCGGGGCCACGCCAAGGCGCCGACGGCACGGCCCGGCAGGATCTCCGGAGTTTGTGGCCGACACCAGCGGAACCGATAGGCCGCATCACCAGCGCGGACCCGTATGGCGGCCGATCCTCGAGGCACAGGTTGTCTGACAACGTGCGCCGAGATCGGGCGGCGCACCCGGGGAGGGCAGGAGGCCATGAGCTCCCGCGGTGCGCACCATGACTCCTTCCGCCGGCGTCGCCAGGCACGGCCGGTCGCGTGTGGGACCACGACCAAGGGACGCTCCCGGTGCCGTCGCCAGCGGCGCTGGCGGAAGGGCCTGCCGCACCGGCAGACAGCAGGAGCTGGACCCAGCTGCTTGCGACGGTTTCGTGCCGGCACCACGCAGGCAGCTCGCCACGATCCCCTCGCAGTCACCGAAGGGGATCGCCGTGGTAGACGACCACGCCGAGTCGATCAGGACGCTCACCTACAGCGTCGAACGCCTCGCGGACGCCCTCACGTACCTCGCCGAGAGGCACCAGGCCCTCGCCGAACGTGTCGAAGCGCTCGAGGCCACGGTCAGCGCCCTCGACGACATCTGCCATCGGAGCGTCCGGGACCGCCACCCAGGATGAGGCGTGGCCCCTGTGGTGCAGGTCGAGGACACGGTTCCCAGGACGCGACCGTCGCCGGCAGGGGTCCGAAGCCCCTGCCGGCACTCGGGCGTCAGGGACGCTCGCCGCGGCCTTCTGTCGACCAGGTGGTCGTCGGGTCGAACTGTTGCGTACTGGTGCTGGGATCGGTGACGCCCGGAGGCGGCGTCGGCGGCGGCGTCTGGCGCGCGGGAGGTGCGGCGCTCGTGCTCGCCTGCCCGGCGTGACGTCGCGAACGAGTGCGCTCGGCCTCCTCACGGCCCTTCCGATAAGCGTCCTCGAGCATCGACTGGGCCACCGGGCGTCCCCCGAGCCCGAAGGCGAGCGCCAGACCCAGCGCGAGCGCCCCCATGGTGGCCGCGAACGCGATGCGGACGATCTCAGGTGCGATCTGGAGCTGCTCGAGGATCATGAACAGCGCAATGACCATCACCACGGCAGGAGCCACCGTCGCGACGATCCGCCCCGTGGGCGTGTCACCCATCGTCCGGGACACAGCGGCGGCGATGCCGCCGGAGACCAGGGCCGCGACGACGAAGATGGCGATCGCCACGAGGACGTTCGGCAGGTAGGCCAGGACCTCGTTCATGAACCTGGTGAGCTCCGGGATGTCCAGGGCGGTCACCGCAGCCACCGCGAAGAACACCAGCACGAACCAGAAGGCGACCAGCGCGACGGCGTGCGACACGCTGGCACCGGGCAGTGCCCGCTCGACGTAACTGTGCGCACGGGACCGCTGCATGTGACCGTCGATGCCCGTCATGGACAGGCCCTTGCGCACCGCGGTGCGGACGAGTCTCGCCACGATCCACCCGATGACCAGCAGGACCAGGAAGCCGATCAGGTTCGGCAGGAAGCCGATGAACCTGTCCAGGGCATTCTGCAGGCTGTTCTCGATATCCATTTGTTCTCTCCCCCCGAAGGTCGCAGGACTCCCCACGACGTGCAGGAGCAGTACCTCCCGCGACCACCGTCACACGGGGCGGAGTCGTGCGACCGGCCCGCGCGTGGGGTCCTCTCGGTACGTCGACAACCGCGCTGAAGCCTGAGGAACTGGCTGCCTAGCCAGCGCCTATTGGGCACCTACCTCCACCAGGCGCAGGCGTACCGTCGCCAGATCCGCGCTGACCTGAGAAAACACTGCAACTCGAAGGGGTCGGCGAGGTGGCACCAGAGGTACTACGACATCCAGGCCCAGGTAGAGGAGAGCGGGCCGGACTCGTTCTCCTTGGTCGGCGGGTGGCGGCTGACCTGCGGAGCTCCCGCGGGTCAGCCGCCGCTCCCCGGTGGGGCGCACGCGAGGAGCATCTGAGGTCGCACGGATGCGGAGACCTGATCGAGCTCGGTCTCGCGAGATCGACCGCACGCCGGTCAGGTGGGACGGGTCCACTGCTCGGCTAGTCGCCTGCAGATCGCCTGCTGCTCCTCCTGGCTCAGCCCGTGGGTCAGGAGTCCTTCGACGGTGAAGACGCCGATCTTGACCTCGGCGTCGAGCCCGGCATGGTCGACGCCCGCCTGGGCGAGGGCCTCGCGGAACATGCCTTCTGCAATGGCGTGGAAACCGGTGTGCCACTCGTCGATGGCAGGTGAGTGCGCTGCCCGCGCGTGGACGGTGTTGACGAGACGCTGCATCTGCTGCAGCTGCCGAACCACCCAGACGACCTGGTCCTCCAACGGCGCGGTCGCGACGCGTTCGTAGTCACCCAGGGCTTCGGTCAGCACGTCGTCGAGCACGGCGAGAAGGACGTCGTCCTTGTCTGCGAAGTACCAGTAGATCGTGTTGCCGGCCACCCCCGCGGCCTTGGCGAGGCTCGCCATGGAGGTGTTCTCGTACCCGTGCTCGATGAACAGCCGGCGCGCCTCGACGAGCAGCTCTGCGCGCTTCTCCTCGCGGTCCTGGTGGCGCTTGTTCGCGGGCATGGACGGGACCCTACCGCTCTCTTGATCATCGTTCCAGAGCGCTCTTGAACGGCAATCAAGATCGGTGCTACGGTCGCTCGAGATCCTTGAATGCGATTCAACAGCAGTGCGAAGGGACCACCAGAGATGACCGGCTACACCCGCGAGGACGTCACGTTCGACTCGCAAGGAACGGCATGCGCAGCGTGGCTGTACCGCCCGAGCGGGACGCAGAATCCGCCGATCGTCGTGATGGCGCACGGATTCGCAGCGATCCGGGCCCTCCGCCTGGACGCGTACGCCGCGCGCTTCGCCGAGGCCGGCTACGCCGTTCTCGTCTTCGACTACCGAGGGTGGGGCGACAGTGCGGGCGAACCGCGACGTGTGCTCGACATCCGCGCCCAGCACCGCGACTGGCGCGCCGCCATCGCCCACGCCCGCAGCATCGAGGGCATCGACGCCAATCGCGTCGTGCTCTGGGGGACGTCGTTCGGTGGCGGTCACGCGTTGCGCCTGGCCGCAGAGGACCACACCCTCGCCGCTGTCATCGCGCAGGTCCCGCACATCAGCGGCCCGGCGTCGGCCTTTTCCCAGCCACCGGGGCTCGTCGCGCGGTTGATCGCTGCCGGTCTCTGGGACCAGCTGCGCGCGCTGCTCGGCCACCAGCCGTACCGGGTGGACGCTGCCGGCTATCCGGGCGACCTGGCGATGATGACCTCGCCGGACGCCGCGCCGATGGCGATGCGCCTGGCCGGCGACCGCTACGAGGAGCTGCTCCCGGAGAACAACGTGGCAGCACGTATCGCGCTGCGGGTGCCCTTCTACTCCCCCGGCCGTCTGGCCCCCAGGATCACAGCTCCCACCCTCGTGCAGATCGCCGAGCGCGACACCGTCACCCCGTTCAAGGTCGCGCAGCGGGCCGCCGCGAAGCTTCCCAACGGCGAGGTCCGCACCTACGACTGCCAGCACTTCGAGCCCTACCTCGACCCCTACTTCGACACCGTCGTCGGCGACCAGCTCGACTTCCTCAGGGCCCACGTGCCGCTAGCCGCATCCTGAGCTTCCGAGCCCGGCCACAGCAGGAGGCCGCAGCGCCCGGACCCGGCCGACGGCGCTCGGGTGCGGCGGTGGGTCAGAGGTCCAGCTCCCGCAACGTCAGGTCCGCCGGCAGCTCGCCGGTCTCGAACCAGTGCCGGAACACAGGGGTCACCGTCGCCGACGTCCAGACCTCGTGGGGAGACACCAGGGCGACGTGGTCGCTCCACTCGATCTCCTCGGTCGGGGCCGGCGCCCTCGCCTCGTCGCGGTCACCGACCGCGCGGCCGAGGACGTACTGCCGGAACCGACCACCCTCGGCCCGGCGTACCTCGGCCGTCAGGCGAACCCGGCGGCCCGCCACCTGGAGGTAACTCCTCCGGCCACTGGTCGAAGTCGATGGCGCTCAGGCTGGGATCACCGACGAGCGGAGCCGGCAGCGCCGCCCAGATCTCGGACCACTTCCGCTTGCCGTCGAGGTGCGTGAACCCGCTCGACCCGGCGAAGGGGTTGCCCGGGTTCAGCGGGTCCGGCAGCGGCATCGTCGTGCGCCCGTACCGGCCGTGGTTGATCTTGACGTGGGTGAAGTTGGCGCTCGACACGCCCCCACCCTCGCACGGTGCTCCGGTGCGGAGGGCTCACCGCCCCGTCCCGGCCAGTGCCAGGCCGGTGTCGGCGTCGAAGAGGTGGGCGCGGTCGAGGTCGACGGCGACCGACATCCGCTCGCCGCGGGTCCCGGTGACGGTGGGGCGGGCCTTCACCTTGACCATCGCGTCGCCGATCTTGACGTCGACCAGCGCCCGGTCCCCCAGCGGCTCGAGGCCGTAGAGCTCGCCGTCCAGGGCCACGTCGCTGCGGCGCTCGACCGACAGGTCCTCGGCCCGCAGGCCCAGCAGGAGGGGGCGGCCGTCCTCGGCCGTCGCCCACTGCGGCCGCGGCAGCTTCCACCCCTCGGCGCCGATGAGCTGGTCGCCCTCGGCGTGGCAGGCGAGCAGGCTGATGCGGGGGCTGCCGACGAAGCCGGCGACCCACTTGTTCGCGGGGCGCTCGTACACCTCGGTCGGTGTGCCGACCTGCTGCACCGTGCCGTCGCGCAGGACGGCGAGGTGGTCGGCCATCGAGAGGGCCTCGACCTGGTCGTTGGTGACGTAGACGAACGTGCCGCCGAGGCTGCGGTGGATGCGGGTGAGCTCGGTGCGCATCTCGACCCGGAGCTTGAGGTCGAGGTTGGTCAGCGGCTCGTCCATCAGGAACGCCCGTGGCCGTCGTACGAGCGCACGTGCCAGCGCGACCCGCTGCATCTCGCCGCCGGACATCTGCGCGGGTCGCCGGTCCAGCAGCCGCTCGATGTGCAGGAGCTCGGCGACCTGCGCGACCGCGGTGCGGATCTCGTCCGCCGGCGCCTTGCGGGCGCGCAACGGCGAGGCGATGTTCTCGAACGCGGTCTGCCGGGGGTAGAGCGCGTAGCTCTGGAACACCATGGCCAGGTCGCGGGCGGCCGGCGGGTCGTGGGTGGCGTCGCGCCCGTCGAGGTGGACGGTCCCGGCGTCGAGCCGCTCCAGCCCGGCCAGCGCCCGCAGCGTCGTCGTCTTGCCCGCCCCGGACGGACCGAGCACGACGAAGAAGGACCCGTCGGGCACCTCCAGCGTCACGTCGTTCAGCGCCTGCACGTCTCCGAAGGACTTGCGCAGCCCCTGCGCGCTCACGGTTCCCATCAGGCCACCAGCTCTTCCGTGGTCGTGTCGTAGACGGGCGGGGTGCCGCCCGCGTGCCGCAGGCCGACCGGGGCGTCCTCGCCGAACCGCACGGTGGGTGGCATCCGCACCCGTACGTCGCGCTCGCCCCCGTGGTCGACCACGTAGATGATCTCGTCGCCCAGCGCCTCTGCGGAGACGATCCGGGCGGGGACCGCGCCCTCTGCCCCGGGCTGGGTGACCTCCAGCGCCTCGGGCCGTACGCCGGCGACCAGCTGCCGGTCGCGCGGGAGACCGGGCGGCGGGGTGAGCGTGAGCCCGCCCGGCGCCCGCAGCGCGCCGTCGGCCACCTCGACCTCGAGCAGGTTCATCGGCGGTGACCCGATGAACCCTGCGCAGAAGAGGCTCGCCGGCCGCTGGTAGACCTCGAGCGGGGTACCGACCTGCTCGACCCGGCCCTGGTTGAGGATCGCGATCCGGTGACCCAGCGACATGGCCTCGACCTGGTCGTGGGTGACGTAGACCATCGTGGTCCCGAGCTCGGCCTGGAGGTGCTTGATCTCGGTGCGCATGTCGGCACGCAGCTCCGCGTCGAGGTTGGTCAGCGGCTCGTCCATGAGGAACGCCCGCGGTCGTCGTACGAGTGCACGCGCCAGCGCGACGCGCTGCTGCTCGCCGCCCGAGAGCCGGTTGGGGCGCCGGTCGAGGAGCTTCTCGAGCTTCATCATCCGCGCGGCCTCGTCGACCCGCTCC
Organism: Nocardioides sp. J54; assembly: GCF_000519005.1. Taxonomy (GTDB): domain Bacteria; phylum Actinomycetota; class Actinomycetes; order Propionibacteriales; family Nocardioidaceae; genus Nocardioides. Next base: position 10,277 of record NZ_JAER01000012.1, read on the forward strand.
CGGACCTCGGCCGCGGGCAGTCCCTCGGCCCGCAACGGGAAGGCCAGGTTGTCCCGGGTGCGCAGGTGCGGGTACAGAGCGTAGAACTGGAAGACCATCGCGATGTCCCGCTCGGCGGGTTCCAGGTCGTTGAGCAACGTGTCCCCGATGTGGATGTCGCCCGACGTCTGCCGCTCCAGGCCAGCGATCGCGCGCAGCGTGGTGGTCTTGCCGCAGCCCGAGGGGCCGAGCATGACGAAGAGCTCACCGTCGCCGATGGACAGGTCCACCCGGTCGACCGCGACGGTTCCGTCGGGATAGCGCTTGTGCAGGGCGCTCACCTCGATGCCGGCCATCAGCGACGCACCGCCCCGAGGGTCACGCCCGCCACCAGGTGCTTGCGGACGAGGTAGGTGAACACCAGCACCGGCAGCGCGAACACCACGGCGGACGCAGCCACCAGGCCCCAGTCGACGGTCGTGCCGCCGATCAGACCGGCGATCGCCGGTGGTGCGGTCCGCACGTCCGAGCTGGAGGTGAGGAAGATCGCGAAGACGAACTCGTTCCACGAGAAGATCAGGGCGAACACCGCGGTCGCTGCGATGCCCGGGACGAGCAGCGGGAGGGTGACCTTGTAGAACGCCTGGAACCGCGAGTAGCCGTCCAGCATCGCGGCGTCCTCGTACTCCGCGGGGACCTCGTCGATGAAGCCCTTCATCATCCAGATCGTGAACGGCACGTTGAACGCCGTGTAGATCAGGACGAGGCCGAGCTTGGTGTTGATGAGCCCGAGGTCGCGGTACATGAGGAAGATCGGGATCACGACGACCACGGGCGGCATGAACCGGGTCGAGAGGATGAAGAACAGCTGGTCCTTCTTCGCCTTCAGCGTGAAGCGCGAGTAGGCCCAGGCGGCCGGCACCCCGAGCAGCGTCGCCAGCGCCGTCGAGGCACCCGCGACGATGACGGAGTTGAGGAACGCGACCGAGAGGTCGGAGCGGCCACCGCCGGGCTTCACGAAGACGTCGCGGTAGTGGTCCAGCGTCGCGTCGAACCCGATGAACTGCGCGGGTACGGCGTAGACGTCGCGGCCGTCCTTGATGGAGGTCTCAACCATCCACAGGACGGGGAACAGCATGGCCACCGCCAGCAGGAGCAGCAGCCCGCCCTCGATCACCGCGCGGGCCCGGCTGCCGCCGCCGGTGCGGCGGCGGGCGTGCGGGGTCGGGTCGGAAGCCGGACCGGGGACGGCCTCGTCGACGGAGAGCGCCATCACCCCTCCTTCAGCTTGTTGAGGTAGCGCAGGTAGAACTGCGCCAGGACGATGACGACGAGGACCATCAAGATCCCGTACGCCGATGCGGTGCCGGTGTCGAAGCCGAGGAACGCGACCTTGTAGACGTGGAAGGACAGCGTCTCGGTCGACACCCCCGGACCGCCGTTGGTCAGGATGTAGACGGTGTCGAACTGGCGGAAGGCCTCGATCGCGCGGAACATCACGGCGATGAGCAGCAGCGGCCAGACCAGCGGCAGCGTGATGTAGCGGAAGCGGAACCACTCCGACGCCCGGTCGATCGCCGCCGCCTCGTAGAGGTACTTCGGGACGGCGGTCAGGCCGGCCAGTGCGATGAGCATGATGAACGGCGTCCACTGCCAGGTGTCGACCACGACCAGGGACAGCATCGCGGTCCGCTGCTGGGTCAGCCACTCGACCTGGCCGAGGCCCAGCGACCCGAGGAGGCTGTTGACGACGCCGAACTGGGTGTCGAGCATGAACCGCCAGAACAGACCGACGACGATCGGTGAGAGCATCATCGGCACCAGGAACATCGTGGTGAGGGCGCCCCGGCCGCGGGTCCGCCGCGAGATCAGGTAGGCGATGCTGAAACCCAGGACGGTCTGCAGGCCGACCGCCCCCACGACGTAGATCAAGGTCGTCAACGCCCGCTGACGCACCTGCGAGGAGGTCAGGACCTCCGCGTAGTTGTCGAAGCCCACGAAGCTGGCCGGCACGTCCCGCGCTGCCGAGTAGTCGGTGAACGACAGGTAGAGCGCCCACAGCAACGGGAAGACCGACATCGCCAGCAGCAGCAGCATGGCCGGCGAGATGAACCCGATCGCGAGCCATCGGTCGCCGAGGCGGGAGAGCCGCCCTGGAGCAGGAGGCGACACGGTCGCCTCCTGCTCCGGGGTCTCGAGCGTCGAGGTCATCGGCCGTCAGTCCAGCCCGCCGCTGGACTCCAGCACGGACTGCTGCTGCCGGGCGATCTCGTCGAGAGCCTCACGCGGGTCCTTGGCGCCGTTGAGCGCGGCGTTCACGTTGGTGTTCTCGATGTCGATCAGGCGGGCGTACTCGGGCACGTTCCACATGTCGCGCAGGCGCGGGACCGACTCGGCGTACACCACGTTGAACGGTGCGGCGTCGAGGAACTCCGGCGACTGCAGCGCGTCGGTGCGCGAGGGCACGCCACCCGCGGCAGCCCACTTCTTCTGGACCTCCGGCTGCTGGAACCAGCGCATGAAGTTCAGCGCCTCGAGCTGCTCGGCCTCGGAGGTGTACGCCGAGACGTGCATCCCCATGCCGCCCAGCGGCACGAAGTCGGCGTCCTGGGACGGCAGGGTCGCGAAGCCGAGCTTGTCGAGGATCTCCTCGCGGGTCTTGCCGAGCGTCGACTGGGCCGGGTCGAGCAGACCGCCGCTCGCGGCGATCCACTGGAAGGCGATGCACGCCTTGCCCTGGGCGACGGCGGCGTTGACCTCGTCGATGAACCAGTTGCCCGAGCCCTTCGCGGTGAGCGGCTTCATCTGGTTGACGAGGACGTCCATGGCCTTGTGCCCGGCCTCGTCGTTGATGACGCCCTCGATCTTCCGGTCCTTGGACTCCCAGAGGTTGCCGCCGTACACGCCGTTCACCGTGTTGTAGGTGACGGCTGCTGCGTCGGAGCCGTTGGACTGGTGGAACGCGAGCCCGCTGACACCGGGGTTCTCGTCCTGGCAGGTCTTGGCCGCGGCGATCATCTCGTCCCAGGTCTTCGGCGGCTCCTCGCCGATGAGGTCCTTGCGGTAGATCATCGTCCACGTGTCGCCGAGCAACGGCAGGCCGTAGAGGCTCGCGTCCTCGTCGCGCTGACCGGTCTCGGCCTGGGGGTACTGGCCGTACGCCGCCAGGAGGTAGGGGTCGTAGGCATCGGTGTCGATGTTCTCCTCGACGAACTCGGTGATGTCGAGGATGTTGTCGTTCGTCACGGCCTCACCGATGTGCTGCGAGTCCAGGACCGCGATGTCGAAGTCGGTCTGGCGCGCGGCGAACTGGGTGAACATGGCGTCGTGCCAGTTGGCGTTGGGCACCGTGTCGACCTTGATGGTCACGTTGGGGCGCTCCTTGGTGTACTCCGCGTTCGCGAAGTCCTCGAGCGCCTGCGCCGGCGGCCACTCGAACCAGATGAAGTTGAGGGTGACCGGGTCGTCGGTCAGGTCGTCGAGCTCGGACGGCGCCTCCTTGCTGGCGGGCTCGGAGTCGTCCCCGCACGCGGCGAGCCCGAGGCTCACCAGCATCGCGACGGCGGTGGCCCCCGCCAGCCGGGCGCGACGGGCCGGCCCTCGGGATCGGTTGGCGAATCGCATTGTTGTCTCCTCGTTCCTTCGCGAGCGGGTGGTTCGGCTCGTGGTTCCTCAGGTTCTTGCGGGTGGTGGTGGTTGTGGGTGGTGCTGTTCTCGTTCGTGGATCACCAGGACGTCGCGACGTACTGGGCCTCCAGGAACTCGAGGAGCCCTTCGGTGCTCCCCTCGCGGCCGAGTCCGCTCTGCTTGGTGCCGCCGAAGGGGGCGGCAGGGTCCGAGACGAGGCCTCGGTTGAGGCCGACCATCCCGCTCTCGAGGCGCTCCGCCAGGCGGAGGCCACGGGCGAGGTCGGCCGAGTACAGGTAGCTGACGAGGCCGTACTCGGTGTCGTTGACGGAGCCGAGCACGGCCTCCACGTCGTCGAACCGGACGACCGGCGCCACGGGCCCGAAGATCTCCTCGCGCAGCAGGCGGGCGTCTGCGGGTACGTCGACCAGGACGGTGGGCGGGTAGAAGCAGCCGGGGCCCTCGCCCGGGCTGCCGCCGAGCAGGACGCGGGCGCCCCGGCTGACGGCGTCGGACACCAGCTCGTCCACCTTGCGCACCGCCTCTGCGTTGACCAGAGGTCCGCAGTCGGTGACGTCGTCGGTGCCGGGGCCGACGGTGAGCGCACCCATCCGCTCGACGAGACCGTCGACGAACGCGTCGTGGATCCCACCCTGGACGTAGAAGCGGTTGGCCGCCGTGCAGGCCTGGCCGCCGTTGCGCATCTTGGCCACCATCGCACCGTCGAGCGCGGCGTCGAGGTCGGCGTCGTCGAGGACGACGAACGGCGCGTTGCCGCCGAGCTCCATCGCGGTCTTGAGGACGCGGCCGGCGGCGATCCCCAGCAGCACCCGGCCGACCTCGGTGGACCCGGTGAACGAGACCATCCGGGTGCGCTCGTGCGTCAGCATCGCCTCGACGACCGGACCGGGCGAGGAGGTGGTGACGACGTTGACCACGCCGGCGGGGAGGCCGGCCTCCTCGAGCAGCGCCGCGACCGCGAGTGCGGTGAGCGGTGTCTCCGCGGCCGGCTTGAGGACGGTCGTGCAGCCCGCGGCCACCGCCGGCGCGATCTTCCTGGTCGCCATGGCCGCCGGGAAGTTCCAGGGCGTGACGAGCACGCTGACGCCGACCGGCTGGTAGGACACGAGCAGCCGGTTGGCGCCCGAGGGGGCCGTGCCGAGCTGGCCGCGCAGCCGCACCCCCTCCTCGGCGTACCACCGGAAGAACTCGGCGGCGTACGACACCTCCGCGCGGGCGTCGCCGAGCGCCTTGCCGTTCTCGAGGCTGATCAGCCGCGCGAGCGCCTCGCTGCGCTCCTGCATGAGGTCGAAGGCGCGCATCAGGACTCCGGCCCGGTGCCGGGGGGACGTCGCCGCCCACTCGGCCGCAGCCGCCGCGGCGGCGTCGACAGCGGCGACCCCGTCCTGCGGGTCGGCGTCGGCGACGGAGGTGAGCACCGTGCCGGTCGCCGGGTCGTTCACGTCGAGGCGGCGCCCGGTGGCCGAGCCGCGCCAGGCACCGCCGATGAGGAGGTCGGTCGGCTGGGCCAGCCCGGGCACGAGGGCCGGATGGACGGGCTGGGCGAACGCGGTCATCGCGCACCTCCTGCTGCGGTGAGGTCGGGCTCGTCGAGGTCGTGCACGGTCGCGGAGGAGTCACGGAGCGCGGCGCGGTCGCCGGCGTACGCCGCCCGGACGATCTGCTCGACTGTGTCCACGTCGAGCGGCCGGGGGTTGTTGGCCACCAGCCGCTGGGCCCCCATCGCCTGCTCGGCGGTCCAGCGCAGCTGGTCGGCCGGCAGCCCGAGGTCGGCGAGGGAGGAAGGGATGCCGACCGCGTCGAGCAGCGCGGCGACCCGGTCGATCGCCTCGGTGGCGAGGTCCTCGGCGGAGGCGTCGGGCGAGGCGCCCATCGCCAGGGCGATCGCGGCGAGCTCGGGGATCCGGGCCGGACGGTTGAACTCCATCGCATAGGGCAGCAGTGCGCCCACCCCGAGGCCGTGCGCGGTGTGGGTCAGGGCCCCGACGGGGTACTGGATGGCGTGCGCCACCGCGGTGCCGGCGCTGCCGAGCGCGAAGCCGCCGGCCGTCGCGCCGAGCATCATCGCCTCGCGGGCGACGAGGTCGTCCGGCGTGGACCACGCTCGCTGCAGGTGGGCCGTGATGACGCGGACGCCGAGCAGCGCGAAGACGTCGGTCAGCTCGTTCTTGCCCACGAAGACCCGCTCGGTGCCGACCTCCGCGACCACTGGACGTCGTACGGCGGTGAAGGCCTCGATCGCGTGGCAGAGCGCGTCGGCGCCGGCCGCCGCCGTGAGGCCGGGAGGGCAGCCGACGGTGAGCTCCGGGTCGCAGATCGCGGTGTGCGGGATCAGGTGCGGGCTCGAGATGCCCACCTTGCTGACCCGCTCGGGATCCGTCAGGACCGCGACCGGCGTGACCTCCGACCCGGTGCCGGCGGTGGTCGGGAGTGCGACGACCGGCACGACGGGGCCGGGGACGCGGAGCTCGCCGTAGTAGTCGGCAGGGTCACCGCCGTGGGTCAGGACGACGGCGACGGCCTTGGCGAGGTCCAGGCAGCTGCCGCCCCCCATCCCGACGATGACATCGGGCCCGATGCCGGCGGCCAGCTCGGCACACTGGGCGACCTGGTGGACCGGGACGTCGGGCAGCACCTCGGTGTACGTCGTCACACCGACCCCCGCCTCCTCGAGGACCTGGACCAGCTCGGCGAACTCGGGGGTCGCGCCGAACCGGGCGTCGGTGCACACCAGGGCACGTCGGCCCAGGCCCGCAGTCATCGTCCCGAGCGCGCGCCGCTGCCCTGCTCCGAAGAGGACCTGACGCGGACCGCGCAGAACGCCGAGCATGCTCACGGGGGGACTCCCTTGCGTGGTTCGGGATGGTGGGACCATCGGTCGTGGGAACCGGTTCGGAGGAACGGCTACTTCTGGAAGTAGCCGATTTCCTATACGATCCGATTTCGTGAACAATGCATGAACTGGAAGGCCGTGTCAACAGACTCGGGGGAAGATTCCATGGGAGGAATGCGCATGGCTGGCGACCGACTGGTCCGGACCGATCCCGACTCCGCGACCGAGGCGAACGACCCCGAGCCGACCCGGCTCGGCAGCAGCTCGCCCCGCCACGGGAAGACCCGCGGCCGGATGGCGGACGAGGTGCACGCGACCTTGATGCGCGAGCTGATGTCGCTGCGGATCGTCCCGGGCGCCCGCCTCACCATCGACACGCTGGCCCGCGAGCTGGGCGTCTCGCAGACCCCGATCCGCGACGCGCTGAACCGCATGGAGGCGGACGGCCTGGTCGTCCGCGTGCCCAACGCGGGCTACCGCATCCCCCCGCAGATCACCCGCGACCGGTTCGAGGACATGGTCGAGGTACGACTGCTGCTCGAGCCCGCAGCGGCCCGCCGCGCGGCCGAACGAGCCACGAAAGCGCAGGTCAACGAGCTGCGGAGGATGATCGACGAGATGGCCGAGCTGGTCGAGGGCGGCGGCCAGGTGGCCTACGGGGACTTCGGCCTGCGCGACGCCGCGCTGCACGACCTGGTGGCCCAGGCGGCCGGCAACGAGCTGGTCCGGGAGGCGCTCGCCCGCCTGCACGCCCACGTCCACCTGTTCCGGCTCGTCTACGACACCCAGGTCACCTTCCTCGCGATGGGCGAGCACGAGGAGATCCTCAAGGCGATCGCCGCGCGCGACCCCGACGCGGCGGCGTACTCGATGCGGCAGCACATCCTGCTCTCGCGCGACCGCTTCCAGGTCCTCCTCGACCGCGCCGAGGCGTCCGCGGCATCGGCCGACGAGACCTGAGACACCGGGGCGGCGCCCGCACACAACCCGGATCTGGGGGTTGACGCCGCGTAGGTGGAGCGGGATTCTTAGCCCAATCCGGGTTCGATCGGATCGGATTTGATACCAGCCCACCTCCCGAGGAGAGAGACGTGCCCAGAGCGCTGCTCCTGGCCGGCGACGCCGCCGAAGAGCTCGACACCATGTACCCCTACTACCGCGTCCAGGAGGGCGGCTGGCAGGTCGACGTCGCCAACCGCTCGATGCGGCCCATCCAGCTCGTCATCCACGAGTTCGACCCCGAGTGCGACGCCTACGTCGAGAAGGACGGCCGCAAGCTGCCCGTCGACGTCTTGTGGTCCGAGGTCGACGTCGAGGCGTACGACGCGCTGATCATCCCGGGCGGTCGCGCCCCGGAGTGGATCCGCGACGACGCCGACGTACGCCGGATCACCGAGCACTTCTTCGCCCGCGACCTGCCGATCGCGCTGATCTGCCACGGCGCCCAGGTGCCGGCCGTCTACGGCTTGCTGAAGGGCCGCCAGACCGCCTGCTTCCCGCCGATCACCGGTGACATGGAGAACGCCGGCGCCACCGTCGTCGACGCCCCCGACGTGGTCGACGGCAACCTGGTCTCGTGCCGCGGGTGGCCCGACATGCCGCAGTTCGGCCGGGTGCTGATGGAGGTCTTCGACAAGTCCGTCAGCTCCGCGACCGCGTGAGCGCCGGGACTCCTGCGCTCACGGCAGGGGGGCGCACGGTCGTCGTCGGGGGCCTTCCGGTCTCGCTCCTCGACGTAGGCGACGGTCCGTTCGTGCTCCTCCTGCACGGCTCCGGCCCCGGCACCACCGGGGCCGGAGCCTGGTCGGCGACGGCCACGGCGCTCGCGGGCCGGGTCCGCTGCATCGCGCCCGACCAGGCCGGCTTCGGCCACTCGCCGCTCCCGCACGGGTCCCGCGGCGGCCTGCAGGTGTGGACCGAGCGCGCCGCCGCGCTGATGGACGAGCTCGGTGCGACGGCGTACTCCGTCGTCGGCCACTCGATGGGCGGCGCGGTCGCCCTCGCCCTCGCCGCCGCGCTCCCCGAGAGGGTCACCCGCGCCGTCGCCGTCTCCACGATGGGGGCGCCCGGCGCTCCCCTCTCCCCCGACCTCGACGCCTTGTGGGGCGCTCCCCCGGGTCCGCACGGCGCCCGGGACATGCTGGGTCGGCTCCTCCACGACCCCGCCCTCGTCACCGACGCCGCCGTCGCCGCCAGGGCCGAGGCCATGGAGGCCGGCAAGGACTCCTTCGCCGCGCTCTTCCCGCCGCCGCGCGAGCGCTGGGTCGACGACCTCACCCTCTCCCCGACCATCCTCGCGGCCATCCGCGCGCCGGTCCTCCTCGTCCACGGCGCCCGGGACCGCGTCACCCCGCTCGCCGAGTCGGCACTCCCCCTCCTCGACCACGTCCCCGACGTGCGCCTCCACGTCTTCGGGCGGTGCGGCCACGTGCCCGCCGTCGAGCACCCCGGGGAGCTCCGCCGGCTGCTGCTGGACTTCCTGACCTGAGGGCGCACCGCTGCTCGCGAGGTTGGCTCGCACTGAGACCATTCCGGGGTGTCCGCCCTCTCCGACAGCCTTCGTCCCGCCCACGGCCCCGCCTGGCGCAACCGCTTGGCCCTCGCGCCCCTCACCAACACCCAGAGCAACGACGACGGCACCCTGTCCGACGACGAGCTCGACTGGCTGGTGGCCCGGGGGCGCGGGGGCTTCGGGCTGACCGTGACCTGCGCTGCGTACGTCTCCCCCGAGGGCCGGGCGTGGCGTGGCCAGCTCGGCATCGCGAGCGACGACCACCTCCCCGGCCTCACCCGACTCGCCGCGGGGCTGCGGGCCACGGGCACCCGCTCGGCGGTGCAGCTGCACCACGCCGGGATGCGCGCCGACGCCGGCCTCAACGGGACGGCCAACGTGGCCCCCTGGGACGAGCCGCGCAAGGACGCCGTCGCCCTGACCACCGAGGGCGTGGACCGGGTCGTCACCGACTTCGTCGACGCCGCCGTGCGGGCGGAGCAGGCCGGGTTCGACGGCGTGCAGGTCCACGGCGCCCACGGCTACCTGCTGGGCCAGTTCCTCGACGGCCGCTCCAACCACCGCGCCGACGGCTACGGTGGCCCGCTGGAGCACCGGATGCGGGCCCTGCTCGAGGTGGTCAGCGGGATCCGTGCCGCCACCGGACCCGATTTCCAGCTCGGCCTCCGGCTCAGCCCGGAGGGCTACGGCATCACGGTCGCGGAGGGCCGCGAGACCGCGCGCACCCTGCTCGCGACCGGCGTGCTGGACTACCTCGACATCTCGCTGTGGGACGTGCGGATGCGCTCCCGCGACACGTCGTACGACGGCCTGCTGATCGACCACTTCACCGACCTGCCCCGGCACGGGGCGCTGCTGAGCGTCGCCGGCAAGGTCACCTCGGCCGCCGACGCCCGGTGGTGCCTGGACAAGGGCGCCGACGTCGTCTCGGTCGGCATCGGCGCGATCCTGCACCACGACTTCGCCGCCCGGGCCATCGCGGACCCCGGGTTCGAGGTGCGCGCGCGTCCCGTGCCCGCCGAGGTCCTGGCCGCGGAGCACGTCGGCCCCGCCTTCGTCGACTACCTCGCGGCGGGCTGGGACGACCTCGTCGCCTGACCTCTCGTGGGCACGGCGCGGCGGCAGGTGGGCCGGGTGGGCCGGGTCCCGCCGGCGACCGATGCTCCGTGCGAGACTCCCGGCCATGGCGATCGATCCCAGCGGCAAGGACGTGAAGCGCTTCCTCGAGGAGGACCCGGACGGACCGGTGGTGATGCTCAACCTGCTGCGGTTCGCCGAGGGCGGGCGCGAGCTCTACGACCAGTACGCCGAGGCCGTCACCACGACCTTCCTCCCGCGGTACGGCGGCAAGGTCGTCTACGCCGGCAGTGGCTCGACCGCGCTCGTGGCCGAGGACGGCCAGGCGTGGGACGCCGTGCTGCTGGTCCGCTACCCGTCGCGGGCGGCGTTCTGCCAGATGGTCGCCGACCCGGAGTACCAGCAGGTCACGCAGCTGCGGACCCGGGCGCTCGCCGAGGCCGTGCTCCAGCCCACCTCCGCCTGGGCGTAGCGGTAACCGGGCGAGTCAGGAGGTCGCGGCCAGGCCGATCAGCAGCGCGACAGCGGCAGCGCCGAGCGTCAGCCAGCACGCTTGGGACACACCACACGTCGGCGCCTGCCGGTGGCCCTCCGCCGACGCGTCGGTGCGGGCGGACGCCGCGTGGGCTGGCATCCTGCGTGGGGCGCGCGACCGGGGCGCGCCGGCGGAGGGGGTCTGCGAGGAGGGTCTCGACGAGCGGACGGGCGGCCAGGTGCTCCCTCGCACCCAGCCACCCCGGTCCGCGCTCCCCTCCGCGACGCCGTCAGGCGTCGTAGTCCACGCGGACCTCCTCGCTGACCGGGTGCGCCTGGCAGGTCAGCACGTAGCCGTCCGCCACCTCGGCGTCGTCGAGGGCGTGGTTCTGGTCCATGACGGCCTTGCCGAGGAGGACCTTGGCGCGGCAGGTCCCGCAGGCGCCGCCTGCGCAGGAGTACGGCGGGTCGATGCCGGCCTGCAGCGCGGCGTCGAGGATCGACTCGCCGGTCGACGCGAGCTCGAAGGTCGATTCGACCCCACCCACGGACACGATGACCTGGCTGGTGATCTCCACGTCGACGGCCGACTCGGCCTCGGCGAGGTGGAAGACCTCCGAGAGGACCTGCCCCCGGGCGGTGGGTGCGAGGGCACCGCGCACGTCGTCGACCATCTCCTGCGGTCCGCAGAGGAACCAGGCGTCGACGTCGGCCGCGTCGGGCACGAGGCTCGTGACCAGCGCCGGCGAGATGCGGCCCGCCAGCGCGGCCCCGGGCTCGCGGGACAGGACGCGGTGGACGACGAGGCGCTCGCCGTACCGCTCCTCCCATGCGCGGATCTCGGCGTCGAACATGGTCGAGTCGGCGGTGCGGTTGCCGTAGACGAGGGTGAACCGGCTCCGCGGCTCGCAGTCGAGCGTGGTGGGGATCGTCGACATCATCGGCGTGATGCCCGAGCCGGCGACCACCGCGACGTGGTGGCGCGCCTGCCCGGCGTCGAGCGGCACGTTGAAGGATCCGGTCGGCGTCATCACGTCGAGGAGCTCGTCGACGGCGAGATCCTGGTTGACGTAGGTCGAGAACACGCCGCCCTCGATCTGCTTGACGGCGACGCGCAGGGTGTTGGCCTCGACCGGCTCGACGAGCGAGTAGCTGCGCCGCACCTCGACGCCGCCGACCACGGCCCGCAGGGTGATGTGCTGGCCCTGTGTGTAGCGGTACTCCGCCGCCAGGTCGGCCGGGACGTCGAAGGTGACCACCGTGCTGTCGTCGGTCAGTCGCTCCACCGCGGAGACCCGCAGCGGGTGGAAGACCGGCCGGCGGGTGGTGCCGTCGCCGGCGCTCGGGGCGAGCTCATCGGTGAGGCGGCGCCACGTCCGGTACTCGCTGGCCGTCAGCGACCGGCCGAACCAGGTCGAGATCGCCGCGTTGCGGTCGAGGTAGGCCTGCTCGTTGCGCCGCCAGGCGCGGACGTAGCGGTAGAACGGGATGCTCGGGTGCAGGTGGTGCACCAGGTGGTAGTTCTGGTAGACGAACAGCGGCGTGAGCAGCGCCTCGCCGCCGACACGGACGCGGGTTGCCTGGTACCTGTCCTCGCGCTGCGTCCGGGTCAGGCCGTGGTGCGGCAGGTAGTCGAACCACCAGGCGAGGAACATGATCCCGATCCGCTGCGGGATGAACCACGCCCACAGCAGCTCGTGGCCGTAGCCCGCGGCGGCGACAGCGGCGAAGGCACCGGCGACGACCGTGAACACCAGCAGGACCGAGACCACCTCGCGCCGCGGCCGGTCGTTGATCCGGCGCAGGTAGTAGACGATGTACCAGATGTCGATGGTCGCCCACCGGAACGGGTACTGCCAGGCCGGACCCTCGTCGCACCACTTGTCCGGGTCGATCGACTTCGGCTCGTTGGTGTTGCGGTGGTGCTCGATGTGGATGAACTTCACCAGCGGGAAGGTCGCCCACGGCACCACCAGCGGCACGGACAGGTGACCCAGCGCGTCGTTGACGCGGGTGTTGGTGCTGATGGCGTGGTGGGTCGCCTCGTGCAGCACGCTGAACATCAGGAACGTGACCGCGGCCCCCATGGGCACCGTCACCCACGGCGACCAGCCCCAGGCCAGGGCGCCGGCCAGCTCGATCCCGAAGAGCGCCAGCGTGCCGACGTACAGGGCCAGCGTGGGCCAGGCCATCCGCGGCACGCGCTCGCCGGGATCCGGCAGCCCGGTGACCGGCTGGCGCAGCTGCGGCCGGGCGGTGTCTTCACGGAGTCCGGTTGACGTGTCCATGGCGCCACCGTAGGGCGCGCCGCCGGGGCGTGGCCTGTGCAGAAGTACAACGCTGGGCGGAGCGCTTGGACGGGCCACCGAGCCGGGAGCGCCCGCGCTGTCGTCGGCCTCCCCGACGCCGCCGCCCGGGTGGGCATTGGGCGGGCGACCAACGCCCCGCTGCAGATTTGGCCCTGCGCACGTATCGCCCCGGTGTGGCGTTGCCGACACTCGTCGTCACCATCCCGAGAAGGAGCTTCGATGACGAACCTGGGCGCACTGCTCACCACGACCGCCGCGGCCCACCCCGAGCGCGCCGCCATCCGCATGGACGACGCCGTGCTGTCCTACAGCGCGCTGGACGCCGCGAGCGCCCGCATGGCCGGCCACCTGGTCGCCGCGGGGGTCCGCCCGGGCGACCGCGTCGGCGTGATGCTGCCCAACGTGCCGTACTTCCCCGTCGTCTACTACGCCGTGCTCCGCGCCGGCGGCGTCGTGGTGCCGATGAACGTGCTGCTCAAGGAGCGCGAGACCGGCTTCTACCTCAGCGACTCGGGCGCGAAGCTCGTCGTCGCGTGGCACGACTTCCTGCCGGCCGCCCAGGCGGGCGCCGCCGAGGCCGGTGCCGAGTGCCTGTCCGTCGTGCCCGGCGAGCTCGAGAAGCTGCTGGCCGCCGCCACGCCGGCCCCCGAGGTCGTCGACCGCGACGACAGCGACACGGCCGTGATCCTCTACACCTCCGGCACCACCGGCAAGCCCAAGGGTGCCGAGCTCACCCACGCCAACCTCCGCAGCAACGTCGAGACGGTCGTCGCGATGCTCGAGCTGACCCCGGAGGACGTGATCCTGGGCGCGCTCCCCTTGTTCCACTCCTTCGGCCAGACCGCCGGCCTCAACGCCGCCATCGCCTCCGGCGCGTGCCTGAGCGTGATCCCGCGCTTCGACCCCGCCAAGGCCGTGGAGATGCTGGACCGCGACGACGTCACGATCTTCGAGGGCGTGCCGACCATGTTCTCCGCCATGCTGCACACGCCCGGGCGCCCCACGCACGGCTCCCTGCGCCTGTGCGTCTCGGGCGGCGCGGCCATGCCGGTCGAGGTCATGCGCGGCTTCGAGGAGGCGTTCGGCTGCATGGTCCTCGAGGGCTACGGCCTGTCCGAGACCTCGCCCGTGGCGTCATTCAACCACCCCGACCGCGAGCGCAAGGCCGGGTCGATCGGCACCCCGATCGCCGGGGTCGAGATGAAGCTCGTCGACGTCCGCGACGACGGCGTGGGCGAGATCGCGATCCGCGGCGCCAACGTGATGCGCGGCTACTGGCACCGCCCCGACGCGACCGCCGAGGCGATCGACGCCGACGGGTGGTTCCGCAGCGGCGACCTCGCCCGTGTCGACGAGGACGGCTACTTCTTCATCGTCGACCGCTCGAAGGACATGATCATCCGCGGCGGCTACAACGTCTACCCGCGCGAGGTCGAGGAGGTCCTCTACGAGCACCCGGCGATCGCCGAGGCGGCGGTCGTCGGCATCCCGGACGCCGAGCTCGGTGAGGAGGTCGTCGCGGTGGTCGCCTTCCGCCCCGGCGCGGAGGCGGACCCCGACGAGGTCCAGCGCTTCGTGCAGGACCGGGTCGCTGCCTACAAGTACCCCCGCAAGGTCTTCGTCCGCGACGAGCTGCCGAAGGGGCCCACGGGCAAGATCCTGAAGCGCGACATCCAGGTGGTGCCGGCGTGACGACCACGACGAAGGCCAGGAAGCGCGCCGCGGCGGCGCAGCCGGAGCAGATCCGGGTCGACAACCCCGCCACCGGCGAGGTCCTCACCCACGTGCCGAACCTGACCGCGGCCGAGGTGGCCGAGGTCGCCGCGCGCGCCAGGGCGGCACAGCCGGGCTGGGAGCAGCTCGGCTTCGAGGGCCGGGCCGCCGTGCTGCGTCGGATGCAGCGCTGGGTCGTCGACCACGCCGACGAGGTCGCGCGCACGATCTGCTCCGAGACGGGCAAGGCCTACGAGGACGCGCTGCTCGCCGAGATCAACTACGGGGCGGCAGCGTTCGGCTTCTGGGCGAAGCAGGCCCCGTCGTACCTCGCCGAGACCCGGGTGCGCTCCGCGCAGCCGCTGGTCGCCGGGAAGAAGCTGGTCCAGCGCTACCGCCCGATGGGCCTCGTCGGCGTCATCGGCCCGTGGAACTACCCGCTGACCAACTCCTTCGGTGACTGCATCCCGGCGCTGGCCGCCGGCAACGCCGTGCTGCTCAAGCCGTCCGAGCTGACGCCCCTGACCTCGCTGCTGCTGGCCGAGGGCCTGGCTGCGAGCGGGCTGCCGGACGGCGTGTTCAACGTCGTGACCGGCACCGGCGCGACCGGGTCGGCGCTCGTCGACGAGGTCGACATGGTGATGTTCACCGGCTCCACCGCGACCGGGCGCAAGGTCGCGGCCCAGGCGGCGCAGCGGCTCGTCCCGGTGTCGCTGGAGCTCGGGGGCAAGGACCCGATGATCGTGCTGGCCGACGCCGACCTCGAGCGGGCGGCCACGCACGCGGCGTACTACTCGATGTTCAACTGCGGGCAGACCTGCATCTCCATCGAGCGCTGCTACGTCGAGGCACCCGTGTACGACGAGTTCGTCGACCTGGTCACGAAGAAGGTCACGGCGCTGCGCCAGGGTGTCCCGGGCGGCCCGGGGAGCGTGGACGTCGGCTCGCTCACCTCGCCCGCGCAGGTGGACATCGTCGAGCGCCACGTCCGTGACGCCGTCGCTGCCGGCGCGCGGGCGCTGACCGGCGGGCAGCGGCCCCACCGTGAGGGCCTCTGGTTCCCGCCCACCGTCCTGGTGGACGTGGACCACGACATGACCATCATGCGCGAGGAGACCTTCGGCCCGACCCTGCCCGTCATGAAGGTCGCCGACGCCCAGGAGGCTGTGCGGCTGGCCAACGACAGCGAGTACGGGCTGTGCGGGTCGGTGTTCGGCCGTGACCTCGAGCGTGCCGAGGCCGTCGCACGTCGGCTCGAGGTCGGGGCGGTCACGGTCAACGACGCCCTGGTGAACTACACCGCGCTGGAGCTGCCGATGGGTGGCGCCAAGCCGGCGTCCGGGATCGGGCGCCGCCACGGCAAGGAGGGCATCACCAAGTACTGCCGTCAGCAGTCGGTGCTCGTCTCCCGCTGGCACCTGCGCCGCGACCTGCACACCTACCCCTACCGGGCGAGCCGCACCCGCGTGCTGGCGCGGCTCCTGGCCGTCCTCAACCGGGGTGCGAAGGACTAGCCGGCACCGCCGCGGCTGAGCCGACGACAGCAGGACGCCGCAGGACCCCACGTCGGTGGGGCCCTGCGGCGTCCTCGTCGTTGCACGCTGCTGCAACCGCTGCAGCCGCTGCCGCCGCAGCCAGCAGCTGCGGGCACGCCGAAAGGGGCACCGTCCGGCGTCCCCCCTGCCGCCGGACGATGCCCCTGCTCGAGGGCGGGTCGGGCTACGCCTTCGCGTCCTTGCCGCCCACCACGAAGAGCGGGAGCCGCAGCGCGGCCGGTGCGGTCGGCGGCACCACCGGGCGGGCCGGGGCCACCGGGGCGAGGCGCTCGTACGACGAGCCGAGGGCCGGCCGCTGGTCTGCCTCTCCCTTGTTGGGCCACAGCGACATGGCGCGCTCGGCCTGGGCGGTGATCGTGAGGCTCGGGTTGACCCCCAGGTTCGCCGAGATCGCGGCCCCGTCGACGACGTGCAGCCCGGGGTGCCCGTAGACCCGGTGGTACGGGTCGATGACGCCCGTCCGAGCGGAGTCGCCGATGGGGCAGCCGCCGAGGAAGTGCGCGGTCATGGGGATGTTGAAGATCTCGCCCGTGGTCGAGTAGGAGCCACCGTCGATCCTGGCGCTGATCCGGCGCACGACGTCGTTGGCCACCGGCAGCCACGTCGGGTTCGGCGCGCCGTGCCCCTGCCGGGAGGTGAGCCGGGCACGCTTGCCCTTGCGCCCCTTCTTCGGGAACACGGTGATCGAGTTGTCGCTGGTCTGCATGACCAGGGCGATGATGGTCCGCTCCGGCCAGCTGCCCAGTCCCAGCACGGTGGAGGCCAGCAGGCCGGGGTGGCGCACCGCCTGGCCGATCCACCTGACCCAGCGCGGCACGCGACCACCACCGTCGGTCATCAGCGTCAGCAGCAGGCCCATGAGGCCCGACCCCTTGCCGTAGCGGACCGGCTCGACGTGGGTGACGTCGTCGGGGTGGATCGACGACGTGATCGCGACTCCGTGGTGGAAGTCGTACTTGTCCTTGTTGCGCATCTTCGTGCTGGACGCGCACAGCGCCTCGGAGTTGGTCCGGGTCAGGTAGCCCAGCCGGTCCGAGAGGTTCGGCAGGTCTCCGGAGCGCCGCATGCCGTGCAGGAGCTCCTGCGTCCCCCACGTCCCGGCGGCGAGCACGACCTGGCCCGCGGTGATCGTCGTCGTACGACTCGCGGATCGTCCCGTCCGGTGCGTCACCACGTCGTAGCCGCCGTCCGGGCGCTGGCGGACCGCGCGGACCGTGGTGCGCTCGCGCACCTCCGCCCCGGCCCGCTCAGCCAGGTAGAGGTAGTTCTTGAGCAGCGTGTTCTTCGCGTTGTGGCGACAGCCCGTCATGCACTCGCCGCACTCCAGGCAGCCGCGGCGCTCCGGACCGGCGCCGCCGAAGTACGGGTCCGGCACCGCCTGGCCGGGCTGCTTGGTGCCGTCCGCACCGAAGCAGACCCCGATCGGCGTGGGCCGGTAGGTGTGGCCGACGCCCATGTCCTCGGCGACCTGCTTCATGATGTCGTCCGACGGGGTGACCGTGGGGTTCTCGACGACGCCGAGCATCCGCTTGGCCTGGTCGTAGTAGGGCGCGAGCTCCGACTTCCAGTCGGTGATGTGCGCCCACTGCGCGTCCTCGTAGAAGGCCGGCGACTTCGGCTCGTACAGGGTGTTGGCGTAGTTGAGGGAACCACCGCCGACACCGGCGCCGGCCAGCACGACGACGTCGCGCAGCAGGCGGATCCGCTGGATGCCGAAGCAGCCCAGGCGCGGTGCGAAGAGGAAGCGCCGCACGTCCCACGACGTCCTGGCGAACTCGTCGTCCTCGAAGCGGCGGCCCGCCTCCAGCACGCAGACGCGGTACCCCTTCTCCGTCAGCCGCAGCGCGGTGACCGATCCGCCGAACCCGGAACCGACGACGACGACGTCGTAGTCGTTGGCCTGGTTGCCCTTCATCCCACTACCTCCTGACCGGCATGACCCTCGTCACGTCCGCAACCTCATCCCACCGCGCCCGGCGCAGCCGGTTCTCGTTCCGCGCGCCAATGCCGATCAACCGGTTTGGGCAGCCGGACAACCCGGTCGGGGAGGGCACCTGGGCGCCTCGGACGGGTCCGTCAGACCGGGTCGAGGCCGGCGATGAGCCACTCGCCGTCGACCTCGACCATGGTGACCTCGACCCGACTGCCGGTGACGGCGGGCACGGACTTCCCGGCGGTGGTGGTCTGGGTCAGGAAGACGAGGACGACGACCCGGTCGCGGTCCGCCGAGACGACGCCGGCCGCACTGACGACGGCCGCCGTGCTGATCTTCCGCTTCCTCGCCGTCGGCTCGACGGCGTCCTCCAGGATGCGCTGGTAGTCGGCGGTGAAGTCTCCCGTGGTCTGGGCCAGCGCGCGGTCGAGGTCCTCCTCGAGCGACGCGGCCCGGTAGCTGAGCAGGTCGGGCACGCGGGCAGTCGCCGCGGCCAGTGCGTCCGCCCTGGCCGTGGTCAGGCCGGCGGCGCGGTGGGCGCCGAACGCCGCGGTGCCCGCCAGGGCAGCGGCGAGGACCAGGGCGACGACGGGAGCGAGGCGGCGCACTGCGGCCGTACGACGTGCGCCGTCGCCGGCGTCCTGCTCCACGTCCTGCCCGGCGTCGTTCCCGGTGTCCTTCCCGGTGTCCTTCCCGGTGTCTGCGTCCAGTGCGCTCACGACACGAACTCCAGTCCCGAGACCAGCCACTTCTCGTCCACCTCGCTGAGCTCGACCCGCAGGCGGTAGTTGCGCGGTTCGGCCTTCTTCGTCGACTTGTTCCTCACCGACCCGGCGGCGGCAACGATCACCGTCGCCCGGTCCTCGCCCAGCTCCACCACACCGGCGGAGACGACCTCACCGGTGGCGGTCACCTTGTTGTCCACGAGGGCCTTCCTGAGCTGCTCGGCCTGCGCCTCGAGCTCGGTCCGGAACCCGGCCGTGGCGCCGTCGAGCAGTGCGTCCAGGTCGGCCTCGGAGGTCGAGGAGCTGATGTCGACCAGCCCGGCGACCTCGGCGCTCGCCGCCGCGACGACCTCCTCCGCGTCGGACGCGCGCTGGCGCTCGTCGGACCACGCCAGGCCCCGCTCGACCGACAGCCCCAGCAGCACCAGCGTCGCCGCCAGCAGGACCAGGCTGCGTCGGCTGGCACCGGTGATCCAGCCGCGCACGGCGCTCATCGACGTCCTCCCACGGTCAGGGGGCCCAGGACCAGGAGGGTCCACAGGTCGTCCGCCGAGGTGGTCTCGTCGTCGACGGTGATCGAGCCGGACGAGTCGTCGCCGCCCTTGCCGACCGCGAGGTCGTAGGCGACCTTCCCGCTGGTCTCGGGCCAGACCCCGGCGCCGAACTCCAGCCCGCACGAGGCCGGGAGCGGTCCGCGGAGGTCACCCTCGGGACACGGCAGGTTGCGGGCGCCCCGGACGGCTGCGGGGTTGTCGGGCGCGATCTTGCAGTGGGCGAGGTGGTCCACGTCGCGGGTGGTCAGCCGCGAGGGGCTGCGACGCTGGTCCGGAGGCACGTAGCCCGTGATGCAGGTCGGCGGGTCGTTGAGCGTCCCGCGCAGGTCGAGCTGGACGTCGCCGAACTCGGCGCGCGGGTTGACCGCGCTCTGCACCCTGGCGACCGTCGCCGGGTAGACCACCAGCGTCTGCCGCAGCTCGGGCAGGTAGGTGTTGAGCACCTCGGCGTTCGTGGTCAGGTTGGCCAGCAGCATCGGCAGCACCTCCTGCTGGTCGGAGATCGCGCCGGTGGCCGCGTCCAGCCCGCCGGGGCCGTCGGCCAGCAGCGCACGCAGGTCGGCACTGTCGTCCCGGGCCAGCTCGGCGGTCACGTCGTCGAGCGAGTCCGCCCACGAGCGCGTCGACGGCCCCAGGTCGCGCTGCGTCTCCAGGACGGGTTGCAGCGCCGAGATCAGCTCCCGCGTGGCGCGGACGTTGGTCTGCGCCTCGGCGAGGAGGGTCGCGGACGACTGGACCAGCTCGTTGAGCTCCGGGCCGGTGCCGCCCAGGCCGTCGTCGACCTGCGCCAGCACCGCCCGCGTCTCCTCCCTGGGGACCGACTCGAGGAGCCGGTTGAGCGAGTCGAGCACGGGTGCGATCTGGGGAAGGTCGGTGGCGCGCTCGCGCGGGATGCTCGCGCCCTGGGCGAGGAGGTCGCCCGTCACGTCACCCTCGTGGACGAGGTCGACGTACTGCTCCCCGATGGCGGAGGTGCTGTGCAGCTCGGCGCGCACGTCCGCGGGGATGTCGATCCCGTTGTCGATGCGCAGCGTGGCGACGGCACCTGCGTCGCTGACCTCGAGGTCGGAGACGATGCCGACCTTCACCCCGCGGTAGGTCACCGACGCCTTCGGGTAGAGCCCGCTCGCGTCGGCGAACTCGACGCTCACGTCGTACACGCCGATGCCGAGCATGGCCGGCACCCGGGCGTAGTTGAAGAACGCCATGCCCAGGGCGACCACCGCGAGCACCGCGAAGATGCGCAGCTGGCGCTTGATGAGAGGAGTCAGCAGCATCAGCACAGCCCCAGGATCCGGAGCAGGCAACCCCTGGCCTGCTCCTGCTCGTCGTTCTTCCCCGACTGCCCGGACTTGCCGGACTTGCCGGACTTGGGCGACAGCAGGTCCTCGAGGAGGCTCGGGGCCCGTGCGTCGCCCTCGTCCGCCGTCTCGTCCGCCGGCTTCCCCTCGGGCTTGGTCCCCTCCTTGCCCTTCGGTGCGGTCCCGGGCGTCGTGAGCGGCCCCTGCACGGGGTCGCCGGCCTGCATCGAGGGCGTCAGGCCGCCGAGCCACGCGTCGACGAGGCCGTCGGTGCGCAGGTCGATGGTGGCGAAGAGGTTGGCGAAGTCACCCCTCACGGCCTCGGTCGTGGTCATCGCCGGGAACGGGATCGTGGCGCCGATCTTCAGGGCCTCGGGCAGCTTGTTGCTGGCCTTGCCGAGGTTCGTCAGGATCGGGCCGAGCGAGTCCAGGTTGGCGAGGAGCGCGCTCTGGCTGGCACGCACCACCTTCACGGCCCGGTTGCCGGTCCGGCCGGTCTCCGTGACCGCCCTGACCAGGGCGGCTCGCTCCTCCTCCAGCGCCTCGAGCCCCGGGGTGATCTGGTCGATCGCCTTCGCGATGCGCTTCTCGTCCTTGCGCAGGCCAGCGGCGAGGTCGTTCAGCGACTCCAGCGCCGCCACGATCTCGCCCTTGTTGGCGTCGAGCACCGCGAGCAGGCGGTTGGTACGACGGACCAGGCTCCGGGTGTCCGGCACCCGGTCCCGCAGGGCCGTCGACAGCTCGCCGGTGATGGTGCTGATCTGGGAGAGGCCGCCGTTGTTGAGCAACAGGGCGACCGCGCCCAGGACCTGCTCGGTGGCCGGGTAGGTGCCGGTCTGCTCGACACCGACCACGTCGCCGTCGGCCAGCAGGCCATCGGTCCCGGCCGTCGCGGACGCCGGCAGCACGGCTCCCTCCCCCGTGCTCCCGTCGCCCTCGACGGTGTCGTCGGTCGTCGTGACCTCGACGTACTGGGCCCCGAGCAGCGTCTTCTGGCCGATCGAGAACACCGAGTCCTTCGGCAGTGCCACGTCGTCCAGGAGGCGCAGCTCGACGACGGCCTCCCAGTCCTCGACATCGATCTTCGCGACCGTGCCGATCACCACGTTGTCCTTCTGGACGGTGGAGTTCGGGACGAGGTTCTCGATCTGGTCGAAGTGCACGGTGACGCTGTAGCCGTCGTCACCCACACCGGCCTGGCCGGGCAGGGTGTTGTCGTTGGGCTGGATCTCGCACCCGGTGGCGACGAGGGCCGCAGCGAGCAGCCCCGGCACCGCGAGCCGGCGCAGCTGGTGGTTCATCGGGTCCCTCCCGGCAGGTTCGGCAGCAGGCCGATGCCGCCGTTGTCGCCCTTGTTGAGCAGCCCGATCAGCGGCTGCAGCGCGCTGGTGCACGCCTCCTCCGTGCCGCCGGCGCCGAGGAGTGCGCCGCACAGCAGCATCGCCAGGTTGTCGAAGCCGGTGAGGCTGGCACGGCCGGTGAGGGCCTGGTCCTCGACGGTGTTGTGCAGGCCGATCAGCGAGTGGGGCGCGACGTGCAGCACGCCGGCGAGCTCGTTGGACTTGTCAGCCAGGGTGGCCGCCAGGGCGTTGAGGTCGGTGGTGGCCTCGGTGAGACGACCCCGGTGCTTCTTGAAGTAGGCCTCGGTCTCGTCGAGGACCACGGCGAGGTCGCGAATGGCGCCACTCAGGCTGGTCCGGTTCGCCGACAGGACCCCGGAGACCGCGTCGAGCTCGGCGGTGAAGCCGCGCACGGCCGCGTCGTTGAGTGCGAGGTTGCGGGTGAAGTCGTTGAGGTTGCTGATCGTGCTGAACAGGTCCGACCGACCGTCGGCGAGCGCGGTGGCAGCAGCCCTCAGCTCGCGGATCGACGTGCGCAGCTGATCGGCGTTGCCCGTGCGCAGGCTGGCGTCCATGGTCCGGATCGCCTCGGCGAGCGGCCCGTCCTTCCTCCCCCGGCCCGGGCCCAGGGTCGTCGACAGGTCGATCAGCTCCTGCTTGACGTCGTCGAAGGTGACCGGGACCGCGGTCCGCTCGACATCGATCGTGTCACCGTCCCGGAGCCGGTCCCCGCCGGTGAAGACGGGCGAGAGCTGCACGAACCGGCCGCTGACCAGGCTGGGCGAGACGATCGCTGCGCGGGCGTCCGCCGGGATCGGCTGGCCGGCGTCGACCTTCATGCTCACCAGCACGCCGTCGCCATCGTTCTCGACACCGGTGATCTCACCGACCCGGACGCCGAGCACCTTCACGTCGTCGCCCACGTAGAGCCCCTCGGCGCTCGTGAAGCGCGCCGTGAGCTCGGTGCTGCTGGAGTCCCGCGTCCAAACGAGGGCAGCTGCACCGAGGGCTGCGACGAGCAGCAGGGCCACCAGGGTGCGGCCACGCGGAAGGAAACGCATCAGCGACGTCACTGGAGCACCCCGGAGAGGATCGGAACCAGCGTCGAGGGCGACGTGAGGTTCTGGATGTAGGCGTCGAACCACGGCCCGGTGGCGAGCGCCTCGCCGAAGCCGGTGGCGTAGCCCTGGAGCCCGTCGATCGCGGCTTGCAGGTCGACCTTGTTGGCGTTGAGGACGTCGACGACGCCGTCGAGCTGGTCGAGCGCCGGCCCGATCACGTCGTCGGTCGTGGTCAGCAGCGCGCGCAGCTCGGTGGCCAGCTCGCGGGCGCCCTCGAGCAGGCTGACCACCACGGCCTGGCGCTTGTCGAGCTCCGCCAGCAGGGAGCGTCCGGACCCGAGCAGCGAGGCGATCTGCCGGTCCCGGCTGGCCAGCACACCGGTGACCCGGTCCGCCCGGTCGACGAGCGAGAGCAGCTCGTCGTCGTTGGCCGAGATGGCACGCGACAGGGCGGTGATGCCGTCGAGCGCCGGACGCAGGTCGGGATTCGAGGCCTTGAGGGTCGCCGACGCCTGATCGAGCGCCTCCGCGAGCTGCGCCTTGTCGATCTCGGCGCTGGTCTCGGTCAGCTCGTTCAGGGTGGCGGTCAGGTTGTACGGCGCGGACGTCCGCTCGACCGGGATCGAGTCACCCGCGCCGAGCGCACCCGTGCCGCGCGGCTCCAGCTCGAGCGCGGCCCTGCCGAGCAGCGTGATGGTGATGATCCGCGCCTCGGTGAGGTCACCCAGGCTGATGTCCTCGTCGGTGATCACGACGTCGGCGACGACCTTGTCGCCGTCGATCCGGACGTCGCGCACCTTGCCCACCGACGCCCCGGACACCTGCACGTCGTCCCCGCCCCGGAGACCGCCGGACTCGGCGAACTCGACGTGCAGGACCTCGTTGTTGCCGACCAGCGGCAGCCGGTTGATGTTCAGCGCAGCCAGGACGACGAGCGCGATGGTCAGCGTGCCCGCGAGGCCGCGCACGGCGAGCCGCTCGGGGCTGGCGTCCCTGCGCCGACGGCGGCTCATCGGTCACACCTCGGCGCGTCGCTGTAGATCCACGGCGTGAGGACGCCGGGACCGCTGCCGATGCCGGTCTGGACCCGCACCCCGCAGAGGAAGAAGTTGAAGAAGTTGCCGTACGACGACGTGTTGGCCAGCGTCCGGTAGTGGGTGGGCAGCTTCTGCAGGACCGCCTCCAGGGTCTCCTTCTCGCTGTTGACTCCCCTGGCGGCGACAGCGAGCGCGCGCAGGTCCGTACGCACGTCCGACCGGGCGTCAGCCACCAGGTTCGACGTCGTGCGGGCGAACCGGTCGATCCGCGCCGCGGCGTCGAGGACCTGCGTGTCCTGCTTGTCGAGCGAGGTCAGCAGCACGTCGAGGCGGTCGAGCAGCAGCCCGACGGTGTCCCGGCGCGCGTCGACGGTGCCGAGCACGCTGTTGAGGTTCCCGATGACCTCGCCGATGAGCTGCTCGCGGTTGCCGATGGTGGTGGTGAAGGACCCGACCTGCCGCACGAGGGTGGCGACGGACGACTGCTGGCCCTGCAGCACACGGACCAGCTGATTGGACAGCTCGTTGACCTGGGTGGGGTTGAGCCCCGCGAAGAGCGGCTTGAAGCCGTTGAGCAGGGTGTCGAGGTCGAGGGCCGAGGCCGTCTGGTTGGCGGGGATCGTGTCCCCGGGAGCCAGCGGTTCTGCCTTCCTCGCACCGGCGCCCCTGGTGAGCTGCAGGATCCGGTCGCCGATCAGGTTGCGGTACTGGATCGTGGCCCGGGTGGCGGAGGTGAGCTGCTGCCCCTCCGTGACGTCGAACCCGACGAGCACGGTGTTGTCGGGCTGGACGTCGATCTCCTTGACCTTCCCGACGTCGACCCCGGCGATGCGGACCTTGTCACCGACGGAGAGGCCGGACACGTCGTCGAAGCTGGCGCGGTAGAGCGCCTTCTCCCCGCCCCGGTACTCGCCGGTGATGGCGGCGATCCAGAACGTGAACACGGCGGCCATGGCGAGGAACGCCGTGAACTTCAGCAGGTCGTTGCGCTGGCGGCGTCGTTCGGGACTCACGGATCTCCTCTCGCTCATGGCAGGTTCACCGCACCCTTGAGCAGCCCCAGGAGCGTGGTGAGCGCTGCCTCGTCCGGGGTGGGCTGGGGACCGTGGTGCGGGTTGGCGCCGGTGCCGAACGCCGGCGGCGGCACCTGGGCCTCCTCGGCGTCGACGTAGGGCAGGCCGTGGCACACGGGGCCCCGGTCGTCGGTCTGCACCGGCAGGTTCTCCTCGTAGGTGTAGGCCTTGCGCCCCGGCACCAGCCGGGTGATGGTCGTGACGCCGGGGTTCGTGCCGCCGACGGCGGCCTCCGCGAGCTTGTTGGCGTTGGCGAGGCCCAGCAGCAGGCACGGCAGCTCCGGCGAGTAGCGCTCCAGCACACCCGTGACCGGCCGCAGCAGGGTCAGGCTGGTGACCAGGCCCTCGCGAGAGCTGCGCAGCAGGACGTCGGCCTCGTTGCTGAAGCCGGTCAGGCTGCGGCTCAGCGCGCGCAGCGACGCCTGCTGCCGGACCGCGGTCTCCGAGATGGTCCCCGCCTGGGTGAGCGAGGCGACGAGGTCGGGCCGGGCCGCGGCGTACACGTCGGCGACGTCGTCGGCGACCGCCAGGTCCTGGCTGAGGGTGCGCAGGGCGGGGTTGAAGGACCGCAGGTAGTCGTCGGTCTGCGAGATCAGCTCGCCGATCAGCTCGCCGCGCTCGTCGAGGGCCCCCGCGACCGCGGTCAGCGCGGAGTTGACCTCCGCCGGGCGGGCGACCTCGAGGACGGCGGTGAGGTTCTCGAACGCCTCGTCGATCTCGACCGTCACCCGGTCGCCGCGGAGCACTGCGCCTGCGCGGATGGGTCCGGCCGTGCTGCTGGCTGGCTCGGTGAGCTGGACGTACTTCGCGCCGAACGCGGTCGGGGGAACGATCTGGGCGGTGACGTCCGCCCGGACGCGGTCGGCCTTGTCGGTGTCGAGGAGCAGCTCGACGCGGACCCGGTCGCCCTCCCCCTCGATCTGCCCCACGGAGCCGACCTCGACGCCGCGGAGCTTGACGGGCGCGCCGGCGGCGAGCGTGAGCCCGGCGCGGTCGGTCTCGACCGTCACCGCGATGTTGTCGTCGAAGGCCCCGCGGTAGGTCGCGATGGTGCCGGCGATGACGGCCAGGACGAGCCCGACGAACAGGAAGCCGTAGACGACCTGGCGGTCGACGTGGTGTGCGTGCTTGGCGGTCATGTGGTGATCACCCCGCGATGTGGACCGACGGACCGCCCCAGATGGCAATCGCGAAGATCAGGTCGATGAACATCGTGACGATGAGGGCGGAGCGAACTGCCGAGCCGACCGCCTTGCCGACGCCCGCGGGGCCGCCGGCCGCGCGGAAGCCGTGGTAGCAACAGATCGAGACGATCGCGAGGGCCATCAGCACGACCTTGACGATCGCGAGGAAGAGGTCCTCCGGGATCAGGAAGGTGTCGAAGTAGTGCTGGTAGGTGCCCGGCGCCTGGTCGTAGCCGACGGTCACCACGACGTACGTCGCGAGCCAGCACATCATCAGGGCGATCGCGAAGAGCGGGACGACGGCGATCAGCCCGGCGATGATCCGGGTCGTGACGAGGAAGGGCACCGGGTGGACGGCCATGACCTCGAGGGCGTCGATCTCCTCGCTGACCCGCATCGCGCCGATCTGCGCGGTGAAGCCGGCCCCGACGGTCGCGGTCAGCGCGATGCCGGCGATGATCGGCGCGACCTCGCGGGTGTTGAAGTAGGCGGAGAAGAACCCGGAGAGGGTCGAGACGCCGATGTTGTCGAACGACGTGTAGGCCTGGAGCCCGACCTCGATCCCGGCCGCGGTGGTGAGGAAGCCGATGACGAGCACCGTGCCGCCGATGAGGGCCAGCGCACCGGAGCCGAGGGAGACCTCCGCGAGCAGCCGCACGACCTCCTTCGGGTAGTGCTTGATCGTGCGCGGCATGTGCGCGTAGGCGTTGCCGTGGAAGCTGAGCTGGTCCCCGAGCCGCCGCAGCGAGGAGACCGGCTTCGCCACCTGGCGCGCGAGCGCGCCGGGCTCACGGGCGGGTGCGTCACTGGCCACGTCAGGCTCCCAGCTTGATCTGGAGGAACAGGGCACTGATCACGCTGTTCGCGGCGAAGAGCAGCATGAAGGAGAAGACGACGGTCTGGTTCACCGCGTCGCCCACGCCCTTGGGCCCGCCCTTCGCGTTGAGGCCCAGGTAGCAGGCCGTGAGCCCGGCGAGCAGTCCGAAGACGAGGGCCTTCGCCTCGGAGGCGAGGAAGTCGGGCAGGCCCACCAAGAGCGTGAGGTCGGAGAGGTAGAGGCCGGGGGTGGCACCCTGCAGCACCACGGAGAAGAAGTAGCCGCCCGTCAGGCCGACCATCGTGACCATGCCGTTGAGCGCGAGCCCCACCAGCATCGACGCCACCACCCTCGGCACCACGAGGCGCTCGATCGGATCGATGCCCAGGGTGACCATGGCGTCGATCTCCTCCCGGATCTTCCGGGAGCCCAGGTCCGCGCAGACCGCGGTCGCGCCCGCACCGGCGACCACCAGCACGCTGACGATGGGCCCGATCTCACGGACCACCGCGACGGCCGCGCCGGCACCGGCGAGGTCGACCGCGCCGATCTGGATGAGCAGCTGGTTGACCTGGAAGATGATCACGACGCAGAACGGGATCGAGACCAGCATCGCCGGCCAGAACGACACGGTCGTGATGAACCACGCCTGCGAGATGAACTCCCGGAAGTGGAACTTGCGGGTGAACATCTGCTTGAAGACGGTTCCGACGAAGCCGTAGAAGTCGCCGAAGGTCCCCATCACCTTGAACGGCAGGGTGCTGCGCACGGCGTCCCGGGCCAGCTGGCGCGACTCCTCGGACATGCCGGCCGGCGCCGGCCGCTCCTCGACGGGCCGGTCCTGGGTGGTCGTCACGCGGCGCCACCGCCGAGGTCCGGTGTCCGGCGACCACGGCGCTGTGCCGCACGGTGCTCGGCAGTCATCGCAGAAGGCCTCCTGGCATCACGCTGGGATCGGGCACCGCTGTCCGCGCGACGCCGTCGTCAGGCCATCTAAGTTCGTTGCGACCGTCACACTCTCGGTCGTTCGTCCAACAATTCGCCGCGGGTTTGGTCACCCGAACCACACGCGCCGGCATTGGTTACCGTGAGGATCATGAGCAACGACGTGCTGCCCTCCGGCATCGAGCCCTGGCTGCTGGCCTACGTCGCCGAGCAGGCCCAGCCCGCCCGGGTCGAGGAGTGGTCCGCCCAGGTGACGGCGGGGATCCTCCGGGAGATGCCGGACGCCCGCCGCTTCGACGGCGTCGTGGACCTCCTGCAGACCGCCGTGCGGGACCACTGGGTGGCCTTCCTCGCCGACTTCGCCCGGCCGGAGCAGCACTTCTACCTCGTCGACACGGCCGCCGAGCTGGCGCGCGTCGTCGCCCAGCAGCAGGTCCCGGCGGAGACGTTGATCCAGTTCTACCGCGTCGCCCAGCAGGAGGTCTGGGTCTACGTGCGCGAGGTGACGACGAAGCTGAGCACCGACGAGGTCGACCGCGCCGAGCTGCTCGTCTACTTCTGGAACCGCGCGGGGGTCTGGCTGGACAAGTCGATCGGGGCGTCCATCGAGATCTACCACGCCGAGCGGAACCGGGTGCTGGCCGGCGCCGCCGCTCAGCGCTACGAGTCGGTCAAGGCGATCCTCGCCGGCGAGGTGACCGACCCGCGGGCCGCCTCCGCCGCCCTCGGCGGCTACCCCATCTCCGTCTTCCACACCGCCTTCGTCCTGTCCGTCGACGACCCCGAGCGCGCCGGCAGCCTCGAGGCGCTGGCCAGCGAGCTGGTCCGGGTGGTGGGCGGCAACAAGCCGCTCCTGGTCAAGCCCGGTGGCCGCCAGCTGTGGCTGTGGGTGGCGACGCGGGACGCCCTCGACCTGGCGGACCTCGCCGACGCCGCGTCGGGCTCCGCCCACGAGGGCATCCGGGTCGGTGTCGGCTCCCCCGAGCAGGGCCTGCGGGGCTTCGCCTCCAGCCACGCCGAGGCGATGGGCGCCCTGGAGGTGACCTCGTCGGACCGGAACTGGCTCGCGACGTACGTCGACGTGGAGCTGCCCGTGCTGCTCGGCTGCAGCCCCGAGGTCGACCGGTTCATGGAGCGCCAGCTCGGCCCGCTGCTCGGCGAGGACGAGTCGACCGAGCGCGTCCGCGAGACGGTGGTCGCCTTCCTCGCCTGCGGCGGCAGCGCCGAGGAGGCCGCGCGCACGCTGGTGGTGCACCGCAACACGGTGCGCTACCGCCTGGGCCAGGCCGAGGAGCTGCTCGGGCGGCCGGTCACGAAGGTCAGCCCCGACCTCGCGGTGGCGCTGCGGCACCACGAGCTCTTCCACCAGAGGGCCCCCCGCAGCTAGGTCGCGGAGGCTCCTCCCCCGGCCGGCGTCAGCCGACTGCGACGGGCCGGGCCAGGAGTGCCTTCAGGTCCGTCCGGGGATCGGCGAGCAGCTCCCGCTGGGGCGCGAGCCCGTCTGCTATCGCCCGCTTGCTGAACATGAACTCCTGCGGCCGGTTGACGCAGTCCGCGGCGATGATCCGACCCCGGGAGAGGTAGAAGCAGGCGAAGTCGCGGGCCGTCGTCGGGTCACCGCGGAGCACCACCTCGTCGTGCCCCGTGCTGAGGCCGGCGATCTGGAGCTTGAGGTCGTACTGGTCCGACCAGAACCAGGGCAGTGCGGCGATCTCCTTCTCCCTGCCGCAGATGGCGGCGGCGACGCTCTTGGCGTGCTCGACGGCGTTGGGGACCGACTCGAGGCGGAGCCGACGACCGTAGCGCCGGTCGGGGAAGCTCGCGCAGTCGCCAGCGGCGAAGACGTCGGGCGCGCTGGTCCGCCCGCAGGCGTCGATGGCGATGCCGTTGTCGACGTGCAGCCCGGCCTCGGCCGCGAGCTCGACGTTCGGGACGACGCCGATGCCGACGACCACGAGGTCGGCGACGACGAGCTCGCCATCGGCCAGCCTGACCCCGGTGACCCGGCCCTCGCCCTCGAGGGCGGCGACGCCCGTGCCCACCCGGAGGTCGACGCCCTCCTCGCGGTGGACCCGGTCGTAGAACGCGGACACCTCCGGGGCGGTGACCCGCTGCAGGACCCGGTCGGCTGCCTCGACGACCGTCACGGGGATGCCCAGCTGCCTGAGGGAGGCCGCGGTCTCGAGTCCGATGTAGCCGGCCCCGATGATGACGGCGTGCCGCGTGGTGGGCAGGTCCGCCCGGATGCCCTCGATGTCCTCCGCCGTGCGGAGGTGGTGCACGCCGGCGAGGTCGGCACCGGGGAGGTCGAACCGGCGCGGGCGTGCCCCGAGGCAGAGGACGAGCTTGTCGTAGGCGAGCGCCTCGCCACCGTCCAGCGTGACCTGCCGGGCGCCGGTGTCGATGCTGGTGACCCGCCCCTGGCGGACGTCGACCTGCTGCTTGTCGTAGAAGTCCGGCTTGCGGATCAACAGCTCGTCCAGGCTCGTCCTGCCCGCGAGGTAGGTCTTGGACAGCGGTGGTCGCTGGTACGGCAGGGAGGGCTCGTCCCCGACGAGGAGCACCTCCCCCGTCCACCCCTCCTGCCGCAGGCTCGCGCACAGCTGGGCGCTCGCGTGGCTGGCCCCGACGATGATCACTCGTGGGCTGGTCATGGTGCCTCTCCTCGCCGCTGCTGGCTGGGCTGGGTGGTGTGGTTCAGCTCGCCGCCTTCGGCGTGAGCCGGACCATCATCGACTCGTAGCCCTTCACGAAGTTGGACTGCACGTAGGTGGGCTCGTCGAGGACCTCGATCCGGTCGAAGCGGGCGAGGATCTCCTCCCACAGGATGCGCAGCTGCATCTCCGCGAGCCGGTTGCCCATGCACCGGTGGACGCCGAAGCCGAAGGACATGTGGTTGCGCGCGTTCGGCCGGTCGATGATGAAGTCGTCCGGGTTCTCGAACTGACGCTCGTCGCGGTTGCCCGAGCAGTACCACATCACGACCTTGTCGCCCTTGCGGATGAACTGGCCACCGAAGTGGACGTCCTTCTTCGCGACCCGGCGCATGTAAGCGAGCGGCGTCTGCCAGCGGATGGTCTCCGAGACCATGTTGGGGATCAGCGACGGGTCCGCCTTGAGCTTCTCGAACTGGTCGGGATTCTGGTGCAGGGCCAGGACGCTGCCGGACATCGAGTTGCGGGTGGTGTCGTTGCCGCCGACGATCAGCAGCGTCAGGTTGCCGAGGAACTCCATCGGCCGGTGGATGAGGTCCTTGGTGTCCTCCGAGGACTGCATCAGGCTGATCAGGTCGAAGCCCGTCTCCCCCTCCTCCCGGCGGGCGGCCTTGTCGTGCCACAGCGCGATGAAGCTCCGGGCCATGTCGCCGACGGCCTCGTAGAAGGTGTCCTGGTCAGTGGTCCCGCCGGTCGCCTCGGCGGTGCCGCTCATCGTGTCCGACCAGTACGGCAGCTTGTGGCGCTCCTCGTAGGGGAAGTCGAGCAGCGTCGCAAGCATCCGCGCGGTGATCTCCTTGGAGACCCGCTCCACCCAGTCGAACGGACGATCCGTGGGGAGGTTGTCCAGCACGTCCTGGACGCGCTCGCGGATGAGCGACTCCATCTCCTTGAGGTTGCGCGGTGCCACGACGCCCTGGACGGCCTTGCGCTGGACGTCATGCTTCGGCGGGTCCATCGCGATGAACATCTCGACGTTGATCGGGGCGTGCCCGAGGATGATGAAGGGCTCCGCGGAGAACGTGTCCGGGTCCAGGTCGACGGCGCGGATGTCCTCGTACCGGGTGATCGACCAGAACGGGCCGAAGGGGCTGTCGGCCAGGTAGTGCACCGGGGCCTCGTCGCGCAGTCGCCTGAAGTACGAGTGCCACTTGCCCTGGCGGAACAGGAACGGGTTGCTGACGTCGAGCTCGGTCAGCGGCACGTCGGCGGCGTCCGGGACAGGGCGCTCGGTGAAGACGACCTGGTCGCCCATCCCGACGAGGCGCTTGGCCTTGTCGACGAGGTACGCCGCCTGGACCTGCCGGTCGACGGGCACGGTCGCCTGGACCTTGCGCTGGACGGTGGCCTTCGCGCGCTCGAGCACGCTCTCGGTGGTGGTCATGTCTGTGTGCCGCCTCGGTGTCGTTCGGGTGGTCGTTCGCTGGTGTCGGTGACGTCGGTGACGTCGGTGCAATCGGTGGCCGGGACCGCGGCGCCCGGACTGCGGTGGCGCGGACCTACATCTGGAACTCGGGCAGGCGGACGCGCAACCCGTCCAGGGCCCCGGACGCGACGACCTGGCAGGCCAGCCGGGAGCTCGTCACGCACTCGGGCGACATCTCGAGCATCTGGCTCTCCCGGTCCGTGCGGAGGCCCGTCGTGCCGACCCACTCGTCGCTGACGATGATGTGGCACGTGCCGCAGGCGGCCTCGCCGCCGCAGTCCCCCTCGATGCCGGGGACCGCACTGCTGGTCGCGAGCTCCATGAGCGACTCGCCCTCGACGATGTCCACGTCGTGCGAGGTGCCGTCGTGCTCGACAAAGGTGACCGTTGCCATCTTCTCTCCCCTAACCGCGGCGGCAGGTGTGCTGCTCCGCCACCGTTGATCTGCCGGTGCCTTCCGGTGGCAGTGACCCTGCTCACCGGGTGCTCCCAGCGTGACAAGGGAGGACGCCCGCCTTCTTGGGCGAGCGGACAAGGGTTCG
This sequence comes from Nocardioides sp. J54, assembly GCF_000519005.1. GTDB lineage: Bacteria > Actinomycetota > Actinomycetes > Propionibacteriales > Nocardioidaceae > Nocardioides. The sequence goes on from NZ_JAER01000012.1 coordinate 43,030, forward strand.
CGGTGCGCTCGGGCATCCGTCACAACGACGGGGCCCACCTGGCCACCCCGGCCCCGCACCGAACCACCTACTCCGCGGTGGCGAGGCCGTAGGACGCGGTCCGGGCCCGCTTGCCCGCGACGCGCCGGCCGGGGGCCGCCGACCGCCGCGGCCGTACGACGTCGAGGACGGCGCCGAACGTCACCGCGATCAGCGGGATCCAGATCGGCAGCAGCATGAACAGGTACATCGGCAGGAGTGCCTCGAGCGCTTCCTTCATCGGCTCGCTTCCCTTCGGCTGTCTCGGTGGACGTTCCGGGTGCGGCGACCGTCGACCCCGTCACACGGCCAGGCCTTCAGCGGTGTGACCGTCGCCACACGGGACGGTAGGTCGGACGCTGGACGCGTGGCCTGTGCCGGCCGCACAGCATTCAGCGCGGGAGTTGTGCCCTGGGACGACCCCGCGGGTCAGGCCTCCGTGCCGAGCCAGCGGAGTGCCCTGGCCGCGGCGTGGGCGCCGCACATGCCGTGGGCGCCGGGGCCGGGGGGCGTCGCGGCAGAGCAGATGAAGTGCCCGGGCACCCCGACGTCGTACGGCTGGACGCCGGGGCGCGGTCCCAGCAGGAGCTGGCGCACGTCCTTGGCGCCGGTGAGGATGTCACCACCGACGTAGTTGGGGTTGTCCTCGGCGAAGGCCGCAGCCGAGCGCACCTGCAGGCCGACGACCCGGTCCCTGAAGCCCGGCGCGAAGCGCTCGACCTGTCGCACGATGGCCTCCGTCGCATCACCGGTGTAGCCGTGCGGGACGTGTGCGTAGGTGTAGAGCGGGTGCACGTCGCCCACCGACCGGGTGGGGTCGGCGAGGTACTGCTGGCCGACCAGGACGAAGGGGCGCTCGGGCATGCGCCCCCGGTGCACGGCCCGCTCGTTCGCCACGACCTCCGCCAGGGGCCCACCGAGGTGGAGGGTGCCGGCCCTCCGCGCGGCCTCCGCGGTCCACGGCACCCCGCCCTCCACGGCGAAGTCGACCTTGAAGGCAGCCGGACCGTGGCGGAACCTCCGGTAGGCCCGCGCGACCCGGGCAGGCAGCCGGTTGCCGAGGATGTCCGCGACCGCTGCCGGGGCGAGGTCGTAGAGCACGACGTCGCTCGCCGGGAGCTCGGCGGCCGACGTGACGCGCACACCGGTCTCGATCCGACCGCCGTTGGCCCGGACCACCGCAGCCATCGCCCGGGTGATCGCCTGCGAGCCACCCTCCGCCACGGCCCAGCCGTTGGCGTGACCGGCGGTGAGGATCCCCATCCCGATCGCCGAGCTCAGCGGCCTGCCGAGCGGGTGGAACGCGTGCGCCGCCACCCCGGCGAAGAGTGCCCGGCCCTCCTCCGTCCGGAAGAGGCGCGCGAGCACGGTGGCCGGCAGGAGGGTCGGTGCCCCGAAGCGGGCCAGCCGCACAGGGTGCCGCGGCACCCGGACCAGCGGACCGAGGATGTCGTCCGACAGCTCGTCGTACCAGGACGCCGGACGGCGGAACAACCGTCGCCACGCCTCCCCGTCGGGTCCCAGCCCTCGCGCCGTCTCCTCGACGGAGCGGTGGAGCACCCCGGCACCGCCGCCGTCCAGCGGGTGCGCGCAGTCGACCTCCGGCAACCTCCAGACCAGGCCGTGCTCCTCCAGGCCGAGGTCGCGGAGGAACTTCGAGCCGGCCGCCATGGGGTGGATCGCGGCACAGTGGTCGTGCAGGAGCCCCGGGAGGATGCCCTCGCTGGTCCGGGTCCCTCCCCCGATCTCGTCGGACGCCTCCAGCACCGTGACGGACACACCGCGACGACTCAGCGCGGCGGCAGCGGCCAGCCCGTTGGGGCCGCTGCCGACCACGACCGCACTGCTCATGCCACGGGGCTGTCGACGCCGGTCCGCGGTGCCGCCGGGTCACCGTCCGCGCGCCACTGCACCTGCAGCGGGACCGGGCCGTTCGGCAGCCACGGCTGCTCGCGGACGCAGTCGCGGACGTCCCACGTGCCCCGCTCGACCACTCCCAGGGCGGCGTCGATCACCCGGTAGTGCTGGGGACGGCTCGTGCGCCAGGGCGTCGCCTGGGACTCGCAGTAGACGACCACCAGGTCACCCGGGGCGAGGTGGAGCCGGTCCTGGACCGCACGCACGAGGCGCTCGTCGTGGAGGTGGCCGTCGCCGAAGTTCCAGCCGAGGATGGTGTTGCAGACGAACTCACCCTCGCGGACCGTCCGGCTCTCGAGGTCGTCCAGCCGCTCGCAGAGCACCGAGAGCAGGCCCCGGCCCTGGCTGTGCATCGCCCGCCACGCGATGGCCTTCTGGATCGCCATCTCGGCGTCCTCGGCCGTGTACGGCATCGGCTTCATGCGCTGGAGCTGGTCGACCTGGCTCTCGGTGAGCGGGAGCTCGTTGAGCCGCTCCTCCACGCCGGGCTTCATGGCCCACACCGAGCACGCCCAGTTGCCGGCGTACTGGCGCATCGACGGGAGGAAGGAGACGAGGTCCGGGCGCAGGTTGCCCAGCACGGGACCGAAGCACAGCAGCGCGATGATCGGGACGAGCCACAGCGGCTCGGAGAACTCCCAGATGTTGTAGACCGACGCGGTGAAGCCGTCACCGATGCCGCACCACAGCACGATCGCGATATAGCCGAAGTACACGTTCCACTCGAGCGGGACCGCCAGCGGGAACGTGGAGGTGATGAAGAGGTGGAAGACCAGCATCGCGACCGCACCCACGGCAGCGACCGTCGGGCTGGTGGTGAGCAGGAGGACCACCGGGATGAGGATCTCGAGCGTGGTGCCTCCGACGTGCGCCATGAACCACGCGCCGCGGCTGGGGCGCAGGTCGTCCGGGGCGTTGCGGTAGTGCAGCTTCTTGATCCAGCCGAGCTGGCCGGGGCTGTTCGACACCATGGGCGGGACGACGTTGACGAAGTGCTCGCCCACCTTGGAGATGCCGGCGCCGATCCACACCACGCAGATGATGATCTTGAAGACCACGACGAGGTCGACGAAGTCGGCCGGGTCGCTGGAGGACAGCACGACCGCGCCGAGCACGGCGGAGAAGAACATGATCGGGTAGTACTGCTCCGACCTGGCGGCCAGGAAGACCACCTTGTCGCGCAGGCCCATCAGGGGCATGACCACCAGGATGGGCAGGAAGGCGGCGGGCGGCACGAGCTCCTGCGGCCCCGTTCCCAGCGGGACCGCGTCGACCTCCACCGCGGGCAGCGCCAGCGGGACGACGAGGCTGGCCAGGACGGCCCCGTACAGCACCACGTCCGCCACCGTCCGGACGTCGCCACCCGTGAGCGGGACCCGGCCCGCCCAGGGGGCCATCCGGACGGTGCCGGGCCGCAGCCAGTAGCGGATGTTGCCCACCATGGGGACGAAGTGCCCGCACAGCGGCCCGAACGTGCCGCCCAGGCCGACGACCTCGAGGAGCATCAGCCAGATCGCCAGCTTCTGGTAGACCACGATGTTGTCGAACCAGGTGCCGGGGTCGGTCAGGTGGACGTACTCGGTGGTCAGCGACGTGATCGCCAGGCCGAGGGCGAAGTAGAGGCCCAGCATCTTCAGGATGTAGACGACGTGGAGGACCCGGGGGGTCCCGAAGCCGTCGAGGACCCAGTTGGTCGTCAGGACGCGGACCCGCTCCAGGAAGGGCAGCGCGAAGAACTCGGCCGGCTCCATCGGCGGAGACGAGGGGTTGATGAAGCCCATGTCAGGCCTCCGCCATCTGTGCCCGCAGCCGGGGCTTGTCGATCTTGCCCACGGGGTTCTTGGGGATCTCTGCCAGCAGGTGGATGCGGGCCGGGACCTTGACCTTGGTGAGCTGCTCGGCGCAGTGGGCGCGGAGCTCGTCCTCGCCGACCTCCGTGCCGGGGCGGGCCGAGACGTAGGCGACCGGGATCTCGCCGTACGTCGCGTCGGGTGCGCCGACGACCGCCGCCTCCAGCACCACCGGGTGCGCGTGGAGGACGGCCTCGATCTCCTTGGGGTAGATGTTCTCGCCACCGCGGATGATCATGTCCTTGATCCGGTCGACGATGGTCAGGTAGCCGTCCTCGTCGAGCACCCCGACGTCGCCGGTGTGCAGCCAGCCGTCGCCCAGCGCCTCGGCCGTGGCCGACGGGTTGTTCAGGTAGCCCTGCATCACCGTCGGCCCCTGGATGACGACCTCTCCCCGCTCGCCCGCAGGCAGCAGGTTGCCGTCCGGGTCCATCACGGCGACCGTCTGCCCGGGCAGGGCGATGCCGACCGTGCCGGCCTTGCGAGGACCGTCGACGGGGTTGGCCGTGGAGGCGCACGTGCCCTCGGACAGGCCGTAGCCCTCGACCACCGGGAAGCCGAACCTGCTCTCGACCGCAGCCAGGAGGTCGGCCGGGGCGGGGGCCGCGCCGCAGATCCCTACCCGGACCGACGAGGTGTCGGCCTCGACCTCGGCCGGCAGGGAGACCAGGACCTGGTAGATCGTCGGGACGGCCGAGAAGTACGTCGGCCTCAGCCGGGCGACCTGCTCGAGGAAGCCCGTCGGGTGGAAGCGCTCGAGCAGGGAGACCTGCGCACCGTTGCGCAGGGGCGTCAGCACGCTCACGCAGATCGCGTTGACGTGGAAGAGCGGCAGGACCAGGAGGCAGTGGTCGTCCGGCGTCACCCGCAGCGCCTCGCCCATCGACGCGGTCATCGCGTCGATGTTCGCGTGGCTCAGCATCACGCCCTTGGGCCGTCCCGTGGAACCGCTGGTGTAGATGAGCAGCGCCAGGTCGCTGGCCCGGGTGGCCGGCGCCGGCACGGCGCCGAGGGCGCCCTCGGGGCGCAGGCGGAGCTGGTCGGCCAGGAGGGCGGGTCGACCAGCGGTCGGTGCGCCGTCCTGCCCCACGACGACGACCGTCGCGTCCGCGTCGGCGATCTGGTACTCGGCCTCGTTGGCCGTGAAGGTGGGGTTGACGGGCGTCGCTGCCGCGCCCAGGCGCCACGCGGCCACCATCGCCACGAGGAGCTCGACCCGGTTCGGCAGCATGATCGCCACGACCGAGCCCGTGCCGACACCCCGCTCGGCGAGCTGCTCGGCGGCTCCCTCGACACGCTCGGCGAACTCGGCGTAGGTCAGCTCGACCCGCTCGTCGCGCACGCAGGGACGGTCGGAGTACGCGGCCGGGCGCGTCCAGGGCAGGTAGTCCAGGGTCATGGTCAGCTCCGTGGTCAGGGATCGGGCGAAGGCTGACGCTAGGGACTGACCGACCGCGCCGACTTGTGCTGGCGGTACGAAACGCAGGCCACATTTCGGATGCGTGGCACCGGGAAGCCCGTGGCACAATCCGGGGTCGCTGGCCCGGTAGTCCACATCAGGTCGCACACCAGATCGCGAGGAGCGAGGTAGCCATGGCTCTGCGTCCGTCCCCCGACGGGGCGATCGACCCCCGGGTCGACCGACGGGTCCAGCAGGTGGGCGCCCTGCTGGCCGGCCACCTGCCCGACATCGCCAGCGCCATCTACGCCGAGCTGACCAACCGGGTCACCCACCTGAAGGGCGACCCCGTCATCGAGGAGCTGCTGCTGGCCAGCACGCTCGGCAACCTCGAGAACGTCGCCCACCTCATCCAGGGCCACACCCAGCCGGAGGACATCCAGCCGCCCGCCCCTGCGGTGGAGTACGCCCGGCGCCTGGCCCAGCGCGAGGTCCCCCTCGGCGCCTTGCTGCGCGCCTACCGGCTCGGGCAGCGGCAGTTCATCGACTGGGCCAACGACCAGCTGACGAGGCTCGAGGACGACGCCGACCTTGCCTACGCAGCGTCCCGGGAGCTGACGACCTTCGGCTTCGAGTACATCGACCGGGTCTCCGAGGCCCTGGTCGAGGTCTACCAGGTCGAGCGCGACCTGTGGCTGGCCAACCGGAACACGGTCCGGCTGGAGGTCGTGGAGAAGCTGGTCGCAGGACAGCCCGTCGACGTCGGCGCTGCGGAGGCCGCGCTCGGGCACCGACTGCGCCAGCACCACCTCGGAGTCGTCGTGTGGCGCGCACAGCCGGACACCCGTATGGCTGGCGACCTCGACCAGGTCGTGGACGCCATCGCCCGGAGCACCTCCGGGACGGGCAGACCGCTCGTCATCCCGCAGGACACCGGGACAGCGTGGGCCTGGATCCCCCTGGGCCGCCAGACGTCCACGCCGTCACCCTCCGCCGTGGCTGCCGCCGTGGAGGCGTGCGGCCCCGGCGTCCGGGCGGCCCTCGGCGTCACCGCAGCAGGGGAAGGTGGCTTCCGCACCTCGATCCTGGATGCCCGGAGGGCACACGAGGTCGCGATGGTCGCCGGCGGCCACGCCCGGGCCGTGACGTCGTACGACGACCCCGAGGTGCGCACGGCCTGGCTCCTCACCCAGGACCTGGAGAGCACGCGCCGCCTGGTGGCGTCGTCACTCCGGGGCCTCGCCGAGGACTCGGAGGGCGCCGAGCGGCTCCGGGCGACCCTGCACGCCTTCCTGCGAGCCGCAGAGAGCTACGTGGTCACCGCCGAGCGGCTCCACCTGCACAAGAACACTGTTCGTTACCGCGTCGCCAAGGCGCTCGAGAGCCGCGGGGTCCCCCTGACCGAGGACAGGCTGGAGCTCGAGCTCGCCCTGGTCGCCGCCCACCACCTCGGCCCGAGGGTCCTCCAGGCACCGGGCGACTGACGGCACGGCTCGATCGTCACATCGCCGCGAACCAAGGGGAGACTAACCCCCCGGGGGGTTGTGCTACTGTTGCCGAAGGATGATCCCCCCGGGGGGATCACGGCCTTTGCTGGAGCCACGAAGGAGAATCCACCCATGCGCGAGATCGACATCGACCAGCTCGCAGACGCGATCGACGGCGGTGCCGTGGTCGTGGACGTGCGCGAGACCAGCGAGTACGCCGATGGGCACGTGCCCGGCGCGCGCAACATCCCGATGGGCCAGCTGCCCGGGCGCCTCGACGAGCTCGACCGCTCCGCCGTCGTGCACGTAGTCTGCGCGAGCGGCAACCGCAGCTCCGCGATGACCGACGTGCTCGTGGCGCAGGGCTTCGACGCCGTCAACGTGGCCGGCGGGACCCGCGCCTGGATCAGCTCCGGACGCCCGGTCGAGCAGGGCTGAGCGATGACCACGCCGTCCTCCCCCGCCGACCTGACGATCGTCCCGATCGAGACGCCGACGCTCGGCGACCGCAGCTACCTGGTCCACGACGGCGACGTCGCCTTCGTCGTCGACCCGCAGCGCGACATCGACCGTGTCACGGACCTGCTGGCCGAGCACGGCGTGCGGCTGACGCACGTCCTCGAGACCCACATCCACAACGACTACGTCACCGGCGGCTTCGCGCTGGCCCGGGCGACCGGTGCGGCGTACCTGGTGAACGCGGCCGACGACGTGTCCTTCGAGCGGACCCCGATCAGCGACGGCGACGTCGTCGAGGTCGGCGACCGCATGCGCCTGACCGCCCTCGCGACGCCGGGCCACACGTTCACCCACCTCTCCTACGCGCTGCGCGACCTCGGTCCGGAGGCCGACTCCCCCAGGCGCGACGTCGGCGTCTTCTCCGGCGGCTCGCTGCTCTTCGGTGCGACGGGACGTCCCGACCTCCTCGGGCCGGAGCACACCGACGAGCTGGTCCGCCACCAGCACGCCTCGGCCCACCGCCTGGCCGAGCTGCTCCCGGACGACGCCGGCGTCTTCCCGACGCACGGCTTCGGCTCCTTCTGCAGCGCGACCCAGTCCGACGCCACGTCGTCGACCATCGGCCGCGAGAAGCAGGCCAACCCGGTCCTGACCCAGGACGAGGAGACCTACGTCCGCGAGCTGCTCGCCGGGCTCGGCGCCTGGCCGGCGTACTACGCCCACATGGCGCCCGCCAACGCCGCCGGCCCCGCGGCGCCCGACCTCAGCCCGCCCGCACTGGCCGACGCCACCGACCTGCGGCGTCGCATCGAGGCCGGCGAGTGGGTCGTCGACCTGCGCAACCGCACCGTGTTCGCCGCCGGCCACGCCGCCGGCACGCTCAACTTCGGCCTGGACGGCTCGTTCGCGACCTACCTCGGCTGGCTGGTGCCGTGGGGCACGCCGATCACGCTGCTGGGCGAGACCGCCGAGGACGTCGCCGAGGCGCAGCGCGAGCTCGTCCGGATCGGCATCGACCGACCCGCGGCCCACGCCACCGGCGGCCCCGAGGACTGGAGCACCCGGGCACCGGTCAGCTTCCCGACCGCGACCTTCGCCGACCTGGCCCAGGTTCGCCACCACCGCGACGTCGTGGTCCTCGATGTCCGCCGCGCCGACGAGCACGCCGCGGGCGCCATCGACGGCGCCGAGAACGTCCCCCTGCACGAGCTGTGGAACCGCATCGACGAGGTCCCGGCCGGCGAGGTCTGGGTGCACTGCGCGAGCGGCTACCGCGCCTCGATCGCTGCGTCCGTGCTGCACGCGCGGGGGCGGACGACGGTGGCGGTCGACGACAGCTTCGCCGACGCCGCCGCGGCGGGCCTGGACCTGGTGGGACCCGAGTCCTGACATGACCCTCGTCCTCGCCGTCGTCGCGGGAGCGCTCATCGGGCTCAGCCTGGGCTCCCTCGGCGGCGGCGGATCGATCCTCGCGGTGCCGGTCCTCGTCTTCCTCCTCGACCAGGGCCCCACCCAGGCGACGACCGGGTCCCTGGTCGTCGTGGGCGTCACGGCGCTGACCGGTGCCGTGGCCGCGGCTCGAGCGGGCCACGCGATGGTGGGACGCGGGGTCGTCTTCGGCCTCGTGGCCGTCGGCGGCGCCGTGCTCGGAGCACGCGCGTCGTCCCTCGTCGACGGGGACGTGCTGCTCGCCACCTTCGCGGCCCTGATGCTGCTGGTGGGCATCCTCATGGCCCTGCGGCAGCTGCGTCACCGCACCGGCCCCCAGCACGCGGCACGACCGACCCTCGACGACCCGATCATCACCTTCAGCCCGACCTTCGCGTGCGCCTGCCCGCGGGCCCTCAAGGTGCTCGTGACCGCGACGCTGGTCGGCCTGCTCACCGGGTTCCTCGGCGTGGGAGGCGGGTTCCTCGTCGTACCCGCCCTGGTGCTGGGCCTCGCCCTCCCGCTCCCCCACGCCGCCGGCACCTCGCTCGTGGTCATCACGATCACCAGCACCACCGCCCTCGCGGCCCGCGCGGGAGCCGGCACGAGCCCCGACTGGGGCCCCGTCCTCGTCCTCACTGCGTCCTCGGCCCTGGCCGCGGTCGCCGGCGCCCGCGTCGCGGCCCGGGTCGACGCTCGCGTGCTGTCCGGCGCCTTCACCGTGCTGGTGCTCGCCGTCGCCGCCTACACCGCCACCCGGGCGGTGCCCGCCCTCCTCTGACAGCGCGCCGTCAGGTGGTGGGCGAGTGGGAGCGCGCGGATGTGCTGGTCCACCCGGTCGGCGGCGAGCGCGCCGTCGCCGCCCTCGATGGCCGCGAAGATGCCACGGTGCTCGGTGAGCACGACCTGCGTCCGATCTGTCGGCCTTGACGCTGGGCCGAGGGCCACCCCACTGTCGATCGTGTGGCCCGACCACAGGATGGCCAGCCAACGAATCGCCGACGACCCTCGGGAGGTCCCGTGACTTCGCTCCCCGGCAGCGGCCTGCGCGTCGCGCTGTTCGCCACCTGCTTCAACGACACGATGTGGCCCGAGACGCCCAGGGCGGTGGTGACGGTCCTCGAGCGGCTCGGTGTGAGCGTCGACTTCCCGCTCGAGCAGACCTGCTGCGGGCAGATGTTCACCAACACGGGCTACGCCCGCGAGGCGCTGCCGCTGGTCGAGCGCTTCGCCGACGTCTTCGAGGAGTACGACGCCGTGGTGGCTCCCTCGGGCTCCTGCGTCGGCAGCGTGCGGCACCAGCACGCCGGGGTCGCGCGGGGCTGCGGCCGGCCGGCGCTGGCCGACCGTGCGACGGCGGCGGCCGGGAAGGTCTACGAGCTCAGCGAGCTGCTGATCGACGTCCTGGGGGTGACCGACGTGGGCGCGACCTTCCCGCACCGGGTGACCTACCACCCGACCTGCCACTCGCTGCGGATGCTGCGCGTGGCCGACAAGCCGCTGCGGTTGCTGCGCGAGGTGCGCGGCATCGAGCTGGTCGACCTGCCCGAGGCCGAGGAGTGCTGCGGCTTCGGCGGCACCTTCGCGATGAAGAACTCCGACACCTCGGTGGCGATGGGGGCCGACAAGGCCCAGCACGTCCGCGAGACCCGCGCCGAGGTCCTGGTCGCCGGTGACAACAGCTGCCTCGCCCACATCGGCGGCCTCCTCACCCGCCAGCGCTCCGGCACCCGTGTCATGCACCTGGCCGAGGTGCTGGCGTCCACCGAGCGCGACTTCGCCGCCGCGAACGAGCTCGGCGGTCCGCCGTACGCGGCCGGTGCGCGCGACGGCAGGGAGGCGACGGCATGAGCGGCACCTTCCTCGGCATGCCGTCGTTCCAGGCCGCGGCAAAGGAGGCGCTGGGCAACGCCCAGCAGCGGCGCAACCTCGAGCACGCCACCCGCACGATCCGCGGCAAGCGGGCGCAGGTCGTCGCCGAGCTCGATGACTGGGAGGGCCTGCGGCGCACGGCCGCGGCGATCAAGGACAACGTCCTCACCCACCTCGACTCCTACCTGCTGCAGCTGGAGGAGTCGCTCACCCGCGCCGGCGCGACGGTGCACTGGGCGTCCGACGCCGAGGAGGCCAACCGGATCATCACCGGCCTGGTCCGGGCGACGGGTACCGACGAGGTCGTCAAGGTCAAGTCGATGGCGACCCAGGAGATCGGCCTCAACGAGGCGCTCGAGGAGGCCGGCATCCGTGCGTGGGAGACCGACCTGGCCGAGCTGATCGTCCAGCTGGGGCACGACCGTCCCAGCCACATCCTGGTGCCGGCCGTCCACCGCAACCGCGCGGAGATCCGCGAGATCTTCCTGCGCGAGATGGGCCAGGTCGGCGCGCCTCCCCCGGCCGTCCTCACCTCCGACCCGCGCGAGCTCGCGGAGGCGGCGCGGGTGCACCTGCGCGAGAAGTTCCTGCGCGCGAGGGTCGCCGTCTCGGGGGCGAACTTCGCCGTCGCCGACACCGGCACCCTCGTGGTGGTGGAGTCGGAGGGCAACGGCCGGATGTGCCTCACCCTGCCCGAGACGCTGATCAGCGTCGTCGGCATCGAGAAGGTCGTGCCGCGCCTGGAGGACCTCGAGGTCTTCCTGCAGCTCCTGCCGCGCAGCTCCACCGGGGAGCGGATGAATCCCTACACGTCCACGTGGACGGGCGTCACCCCCGGCGACGGGCCGCAGGACGTGCACGTCGTGCTGCTCGACAACGGCCGCACGGACGCGCTCGCCGACAGCGTCGGGCGGCAGGCCCTGCGCTGCATCCGCTGCTCGGCGTGCCTCAACGTCTGCCCCGTCTACCAGCGCGTCGGCGGCCACGCCTACGGCTCGGTCTACCCCGGCCCGATCGGCGCGATCCTCAACCCGCAGCTGCGCGGGACGACCAGCGAGGTCGACCAGTCGCTGCCCTACGCGTCGTCGCTGTGCGGCGCGTGCGGCGACGTCTGCCCGGTGGGGATCGAGATCCCCGACCTCATCGTCCACCTGCGCACCCGGGTCGTCGACGAGCACCGCGGCGGCGTCCCGTCCGGCGAGCAGCTCGCCATGAAGGGCGCCGCGTGGCTCTTCGCCGACCACCGGCGCTGGGAGAAGGCGCAGAAGGGCGCCGAGCTCGGCGGTCGGGTCCTCGGGGGCAAGGACACCATCGGCCGCCTGCCGGGCCCGCTGGCGGCCTGGAGCGATGCCCGCGACGCCCCGACCCCACCTGCGGAGACCTTCCGGACGTGGTGGAAGCGGGAGAAGGGAGGCCGGCGATGAGCAGCCGCGCAGCGATCCTCGGCAGGGTCAGCGCCGCCCTGGCCGGCGCCGACCGGGTGCCCCCGCCCCGGCAGGAGTACGGCGCTCCGGCCGCCGTGCCCGACGTCGTCGGCCTGTTCGTCGAGCGGGTCGAGGACTACCGCGCCGTCGTCGAGCAGGTCGCACCGCAGGAGCTCGCCGCCGCCGTGGCCCGCGCGCTGGGCGGGACCGACCGGGTCGTCGTACCCCCGGGGCTGGAGGGGGCGTGGCTCTCCGCGCTCGACGGGGCCGAGGTGCTCGTCGACGACGGGGACCTCTCCCCCGACGACCTGGACCGGTGCGGCGCGGTCGTCACCGCAGCGGCCGTCGGCATCGCCACGACTGGCACGATCGTGCTCGACCACCGACCCGACCAGGGCCGCCGGGCGCTGTCGCTGGTGCCCGACCTGCACGTGTGCGTGGTGCGGGAGTCACAGCTCGTCGGCGACGTCCCCGAGTCGGTCACGCTGCTGCGCGCCGCCGTCGACGCCGGCCGTCCGTCGACGTGGATCAGCGGTCCCTCGGCGACCAGCGACATCGAGCTGGAGCGGGTCGAGGGCGTCCACGGTCCGAGAACCCTGCACGTGCTGCTCGTCCGTGACGGGGACGGTCTACAGTCACCGGCATGACGACGGCCGGCAGGGCGAACCGCGGGGCTGCGGACGACGTGGTGCCGGTCTTCTTCCTGTCCGACAGCACCGGCATCAGTGCCGAGACGATGGGCAACGCGCTGCTCATCCAGTTCCCCGAGCTGCGCTTCGAGCGGACGGTCATCCCGTTCATCTCCACCGTCGAGGACGCGCGCGAGGTGGTCGCCCGCCTCGACCGGACGCTGGACGAGAGCCCGCGCACGCCCCTGGTGTTCACGACGGCGGCGAGCGACGAGGTCCGGCTCGAGCTGCAGCGCACCCGCTGCCCGGTCATCGACTTCTTCGACATGCACATGCAGCGGGTGGAGTCGATCCTCGACACCCGCGGCGTGCGGCTGCCGGCCCGGCTGCACGGCGTGGGCGACGTCCAGCGCTACAACAGCCGGATGCAGGCGATCGAGTACGCCATCGAGCACGACGACGGCCAGAGCCTGCGCAGCCTGGAGAAGGCCGACGTGATCCTCGTGGCGCCCTCGCGCTGCGGCAAGACACCGACGTCGATGTACCTCGCCCTGCAGCACGGGCTGTTCGTCGCGAACTACCCGATCGTCGAGGACGACCTCGACCACACCGACCTGCCGCGTCCCGTCCGGCACCTGCGCGAGCGGTGCTTCGGGCTGACCACCTCCCCGCAACGCCTCGCAGCGGTGCGCGAGGAGCGCCGGCCCGGGTCGCGTTACGCCTCCCTCGAGCAGTGCACCTTCGAGCTGCGCCGCACCGCCGAGATGTTCCGGCGCCACGACCTCCCGGTCGTCGACTCCTCGACCAAGTCGGTCGAGGAGATCTCGACGATCATCCTGCAGCGGCTGAAGACCATGAAGGCTCTGCCCCCGTCGGTCGCGCGTCCACCGAGCTCACCCGTCCCCGGAACCCCGAGGAGTCGTCCATGACCCAGTCCCCCTACGTCCGCCCGTTCGCCGAGCTCGGCATGGCCGACCTCGAGCAGGTCGGCGGCAAGAACGCCTCCCTGGGCGAGATGGTCAGCAACCTGTCCTCGCTGGGCGTCAGCGTGCCCGACGGCTTCGCGACGACGGTCGAGGCGTTCCGGCGCTTCATCGGCGACACCGGGCTGGCCGAGGAGATCTCCAGCGCGTTGAAGGGGCTGGACCCCGACGACACCCTCGAGCTGGCCCGCGTCGGCCGCTCGCTGCGCGAGTCGGTGGCTGCGCAGGCCTTCCCGCCCGAGGTCGAGGCCGACATCCGGGCGGCGTACGAGCGCCTCGTGGACGGCCGCGAGGGCGTCTCCTTCGCGGTGCGCTCCAGCGCCACCGCCGAGGACCTGCCCGACGCCTCCTTCGCGGGCCAGCAGGAGACCTTCCTCAACATCACCGGCATCGACGGGGTGCTGCAGGCGGTCCGCGAGGTGTTCGCCTCGCTCTACAACGACCGGGCGATCGCCTACCGCGTGCACCACGGCTTCGACCACGACGAGGTCGGCCTGTCCGCCGGCGTGCAGCAGATGGCGCGCTCCGACGTCGGTGCGTCCGGGGTCATGTTCACGATGGACACCGAGTCCGGCTTCGACGACGCGGTGTTCGTGACGTCGTCGTACGGCCTGGGCGAGGCCGTCGTGCAGGGCGCCGTGAACCCCGACGAGTTCTACGTCTACAAGCCCGCCCTGCGCGCCGGGCGCCCCGCGATCCTCAAGCGCGGCGTGGGCTCGAAGGCCACCAAGATGGTCTACACCGACGACGCGTCGGTCGGCCGGACCACTGCCTTCGTCGACACCGACCCCGCCGAGCGCGGGCTGCTCAGCCTCACCGACGCCGAGGTCGAGGAGCTGGCCCGGCACGCCCTCGTCATTGAGGAGCACTACGGCCGGCCGATGGACATCGAGTGGGCCAGGGACGGCGTCGACGGCCGGCTCTACATCCTCCAGGCCCGCCCGGAGACGGTCATGTCGCGCGCCGGCGTGCAGCAGCGCTTCCGGATGAAGGACACCGGAACCGTCGTCGTGGAGGGCCGCGCGATCGGCCAGAAGATCGGCGCCGGCCCGGTGCGGGTGCTGACCTCGGTCGACCAGATGCACGAGTTCGTGCAGGGCGAGGTGCTCGTCGCCGACATGACCGACCCCGACTGGGAGCCGATCATGAAGCGCGCCTCCGCCATCGTCACCAACCGCGGCGGGCGCACCTGCCACGCGGCGATCATCGCCCGCGAGCTCGGCATCCCCGCCGTCGTCGGCACCGGCGGCGCCACCCGCGAGCTCACCGACGGCCGCGACGTCACCGTATCGTGCGCGGAGGGCGACACCGGCTTCGTGTACGACGGCCGGCTGGACTTCTCCGTCGAGGAGACCGAGCTGTCCGCGATGCCGGACGTGCCCACGAAGATCATGATGAACGTCGGCACGCCGGAGCAGGCCTTCGCCTTCGCCCGGCTTCCCCACTCCGGCATCGGGCTGGCCCGCCTGGAGTTCATCATCAACCGCCAGATCGGCATCCACCCCAAGGCGCTGCTCGACCACGCGTCGCTCGAGGAGCCGTTGCGCTCGGAGATCGCGGAGGCGACCAAGGCCTACGCGAGCCCGCGGGAGTTCTTCGTGCGCCGCGTCGCCGAGGGCGTGTCGATGCTCGCGGCGGCCTTCGCCCCCGAGCCGGTGATCGTGCGGATGAGCGACTTCAAGTCCAACGAGTACGCCAACCTCGTCGCGGGCGAGCTCTACGAGCCGCACGAGGAGAACCCGATGATCGGCTACCGCGGGGCGTCGCGGTACCTCTCGGCGGACTTCGCGGACTGCTTCGCGATGGAGGCCGAGGCACTGAGGTACGTGCGCGACGAGATGGGCCTGACCAACGTCAAGGTGATGATCCCGTTCGTGCGGACCCTCGCCGAGGCGGACGGGGTCATCGCGCTCCTCGCCGAGCACGGCCTGGTCCGTGGGGAGAACGGCCTCGAGGTCGTGATGATGTGCGAGGTCCCGTCCAACGCGATCCTGGCCGACGAGTTCCTCGAGCGCTTCGACGGCTTCTCCATCGGCTCCAACGACATGACCCAGCTGACCCTCGGCGTCGACCGCGACTCCGCGCTCGTCGCCGGCTCGTTCGACGAGCGCGACCCGGCCGTGCTGTTCATGCTCGAGCGCGCGATCGAGGCGTGCCGCAAGGCCGGCAAGTACGTCGGCATCTGCGGCCAGGGCCCCAGCGACCACCCCGACCTCGCGCAGTGGCTGCTGGAGCGGGGCATCACGTCGATGTCGCTCAACCCCGACACGGTCGTCGACACCTGGCTGGCGCTCGCCGAGACGGGCACGCAGGGCTGACCGGCTGACGGGGCTGACGGACGGCTGCGAGCCGCGGCTGGGGTGCCGGCCGCGGCTCAGCCGGCGTCAGGAGTCGCGCTCGCCGATCGCGGCGACGACGAGGCGGACCCGGTCGTCGTCGTACTCGAGCTGCAGGTAGTCCGGCCCGACCTCGAACCGGTCGGACGCCTCCTGCTGCCAGACCGGCTCGCCGAAGCGTGCCCGGACCTCGGCCCGGGTGGGCGTCGCGGACAGCCCGTCGTCCGCGACGGTCTGCACGATGACGGACTGCAGACGTCCTCGTCGACGATGTACTCCGCGGACCTCTGCTCGGCGATCCGTGCCGGTGCTACTGCCCCTGCCGAGCGTGCTGAGACGTGCGGGGTGTGACGTGCGTCAAATAATCGGGGGTGCCGGGACCCCCCGCTGCTTGTGAATGATTTCCCATGCTGGATAACAGGAGGGTGCACACCTCTGTAGCGCAGCCGCCCGCGGAGCAGACCACCGACGTGCTCCTCATCGGCGGCGGGATCATGAGCGCCACCCTCGCCTCCCTCATCGCCGAGCTCGAGCCGACCTGGTCGATCCGGGTCCTCGAGCGGCTCGACCGCCCCGCGCGGGAGAGCTCGAACCCGTGGAACAACGCGGGCACCGGCCACGCCGCCCTCTGCGAGCTGAACTACACGCCGCAGGCCGAGGACGGCACGGTCGACATCTCCAAGGCCGTGACCGTGAACGAGCAGTTCGCGGTCTCGCGCCAGCTGTGGTCCTTCCTCGTGGAGGCGGGCCGGATCCCGGACCCCGAGGCCTTCATCCACGCGACCCCGCACATGAGCTTCGTCTGGGGCGAGGAGAACGTCGCCTACCTGCGCGAGCGCCACGCCCTGCTGTCGGCGCACCCGCTGTTCGAGGGCATGGAGTACTCCGAGGACCCGGCGCAGATCGCGCAGTGGGCCCCGCTGCTGGGAGCCGGGCGCACCGGCGACGAGCCGATCGCGGCGACGTACTCCCCCGAGGGCACCGACGTCGACTTCGGCGCGCTCACCGAGCTGCTGCTGCAGTCGGTCGCCGAGCGCGGCGCGAGCATCGACTACGACGCGCACGTCAAGCTGGTCCACCGCACCATGGACGGCACCTGGCACGTCATGGGCAAGCAGGGTGGCGAGAAGTTCCACCACCGCGCCCGCTTCGTGTTCGTCGGCGCCGGTGGACAGGCGCTGACGCTGCTGCAGAAGTCGCGGATCCCCGAAATCAAGGGCTTCGGCGGCTTCCCCGTCAGCGGCGAGTTCCTGCGCACCAGCAACCCCGACGTGGTGGCCCGCCACCACGCCAAGGTCTACGGCAAGGCCGCGGTCGGCGCTCCCCCGATGTCGGTGCCGCACCTGGACACCCGCGTCGTGGACGGCAAGGCCAGCCTGATGTTCGGCCCGTACGCCGGCTTCAGCCCCCGCTTCCTCAAGCACGGCTCGCTGCTCGACCTGTTCCGCTCGCTGCGCGGGCACAACATCGTGCCGATGATCCGCGCCGGCCTCGCGAACATCCCGCTGACCGTCTACCTGGTCACCCAGCTGCTCGCGTCGGCGAAGAAGAAGTTCACCGAGCTGAAGGCCTTCTTCCCCGACGCCGACCCCGCCGACTGGGAGAAGATCACCGCCGGCCAGCGGGTCCAGGTGATCCGCCCCGACGGCGTGCTGCAGTTCGGCACCGAGGTGATCACGCACCGCGACGGCACGATCGCGGGCCTGCTGGGCGCCTCGCCGGGCGCCTCGACCGCGGCCCCGATCATGCTCGAGGTCCTCGAGCGCTGCTTCCCTGAGCGCTGGGAGGCCTGGCAGCCGCAGCTGCGGGAGATCGTGCCGAGCCACGGCAGCGCACTCTCGGACGACCCGGACTTCGCCCGCGAGGTCCGCGACCGCACCGCGAAGGTGCTCGGCCTGGACGCCGACGCCGCTGTGCGGGGCGCTGCCTGAGCCCCACCTGCCTGGCGCGCCCGGTATGAGCGGGCGCGCCACGGGGTAACTCCCGGTCCCCTCGGCGCGGCGTCCCACCGCGCCCTCTGCCGGCCCGAGGAGCGCACCATGTACTTCGACACCAAGCCCTGCCAGGTGTGCGGCTCCCAGGTCGAGCTGCGGGCGGGCGGCCCCGAGAGAGCCGACCTGTCCGAGCCGGTCGGTCCGGCCGACGGCGTCGTCGGCGACGGCGACTCCACCCCGGACGAGCGGGTCTGCACCAACGCCGACTGCCCGACCAACCAGGCGGGCAGCAGCGACCAGCCCTGAGGCCAGGTCCGGCTCGGCTGCGCCGGCGCTCAGGCTCCTCCGTCGCGACGGCCGCCACGGCGGCGGCCCCGCTGACGCGTGGTCCGCGGCGCCTGCTCACGGAGGTCGTGCTCGATCTCGCGGGCGCGACGGCGCTCGAACAGCAGGATCGCCAACGCGATGCCCAGCATCACGACGACGGTGAGGACGAGCCCGAAGAGGTCCATGCCCGGGCGGTACCCAGCACCGCCGCGAGCACCGGTCACAGGGTGAGCGCGATGAGCACCGGCGCCACGAGGAGCAGCGCGACCACCCAGGCCCGGATCACGGCCTGCTCGTAGCGGGGCCACCGGACCCCGACGAGGGCGAGCAGCCCGAGGAGCGTGAGGAAGGGGATGAGCCACCAGAAGAAGCTCTGCCCGAGGAGGACTAGCTTGCCGAAGATCGGCAGGAAGCCGATGACCAGCAGCACCTCCCACCAGGACGCCTTCTGGGTGAGCTTTCCCTCGGCACCCGGGTGGGTCGCCTGCAGGTGCTCGAAGAACTCCCCCGTCGCCGCCTGGGACGCAGCGGCTGCGTCCTCGCCCGGACGGTCGCCCGCCAGTCGCACGACCGGCACCAGACGTCGGCAGCACTCACCGCACCACCGTCCACCACCTGCGGACGGCTGTAGCGCCCGCGCACCCGCTCCACGTCAGCGACCCACCTTCGGTCCGAGCACCACCCGTCCCGGGTGGGGCCGGCTCAGTAGCAGGGCGCGCCCTCGCAGCACGGGCGGATGTAGCCGCAGCCGTCGCACCGCTCGTGGGAGGTCTCCCACCGCATCATCGTCTGGCAGTTGGGGCAGGGCTCGGTCAGGTCAGCCACAGACCCCAGCGTAGGTGGGGCGGCTGCGGCTGCGGCGGAGGCACGACGGTCCTTGCAGGAGGACCAGCGAAGCGTCGTACTCATGTTTCCGGCGGTTCGGGGAACCGGGGAGTCGCACATCCCCCAGCTCCGGAGGCTGACATGACGTCGTCCCAGACCGCGGACCGGTCGAGTCCCGACGCGGAGGTGGAGCTCACCCGGAGCATCACCGGCCGCCTGCTCTTCTTCTACGTGCTCGGGGACGTCCTCGGCTCGGGCATCTACGTCCTCATCGGGTCGGTCGCCGGGGAGGTCGGCGGTGCGTTCTGGATCGCCTTCGCCGTGGGCGTCTCGGTCGCCGCGATCACCGGGCTCGCGTACGCCGAGCTCGCGACGAAGTACCCCAAGGCAGCGGGGGCAGCGCTCTACCTCTACAAGGCGTTCGGGAACCGGCCGCTGGCATTCCTCGTGACGGTGTCCTTCCTGTCCGCCAGCTTCGCTGCGGCGGGGTCGCTCTCGGTCGGGTTCGCGCGCTACTTCCTCGAGCTGTGGGACGTCCCGCCCGCGCTCCTGGTGGCGCTGCTCTTCCTGCTGGTGCTGACGATCATCAACTTCATCGGCATCACCGAGTCGGTCGTGGTCAACATGGTGATGACCATCGTCGAGCTCTCCGGCCTCGTCATCGTGGTCGGGATCGGGATCTGGTTCGTCGCCCAGGGCGACGCCGACTTCGGCCGGATCACCGAGTTCGAGACCACGACGACCCCGATCTTCGCGATCATCGCGGGCGTCGCGCTCGCCTTCTTCGCCATGACCGGCTTCGAGAACGTCGCCAACGTCGCGGAGGAGACGGTCGACCCGCAGCGCTCGTTCCCGCGGGCCCTCATCGGCGGCATGGTCGCTGCGGGCGTCATCTACGTGCTGGTCGCGATCACCGCGTCCCTGGTCGTCGGCGCCAAGGACCTCGCCGCGTCCGACGCCGCCCTGCTGGAGGTCGTGAAGGCGGACATCATCCCGGTGCCGCTGGGCTTCATGACGACGCTGTTCGCGATCATCGCGTGCATCGCGATCACCAACACGACCCTGGTCGCGGTGGTCACCCAGCCACGCATCCTCTACGGCATGGCTCGCGAGGACGTCGTCCCCGGCGTGTTCGCGAAGCTGCACCCCGGCCGCCGCAGCCCGTGGGTCGGGCTGATCTTCTCCGCGCTCGTCGTCGCCGCCCTGCTGGTCATCGGCACGCTGGTGGTCGAGGCCGGCGGCGGCATCGACCTGATCGCGCGGCTGGCGACGGTCACCGTCGTGCTGCTGCTCTTCATCTACTTCCTCGTGATCCTCGCGGCGCTCAAGCTGTCCGGCCAGGACGTCACCGACCAGACCTTCCGCGCGCCGCGGCCGCTGCTCTACGTCGGCCTGATCGGCAACATCGTGCTGCTGGGGTACGTCGTCGTGGACGACCCGACGTCCGTGGTGTGGTGCGCGGGCCTGCTCGCCATCGGCGGGGTGCTGTTCCTCCTCGAGCACTTCTTCGGTCGCCGCAACCGTCCACCGACGGCCGCCCCGGGTGACCCGACGACCACCACGACCACCGGCGCGGAAGGAGCCTGACATGCACGTCCTCGTCACGACGGACGGCTCGCGCCAGTCCCTGCAGGCCGCCCGCACGTTCCTCGGCTTCGCCGACCCGACGAAGGTCACCGACGTGTCCGTGGTCGCCGTCGTCCGGCCGCTGTCCTCGGTCGCCTTCGCGGACGAGATCTCCGGCGCCTCCCCCGCCTCGTCCGGTCCCGAGCGCACCTTCCGCGCCGAGGCCGAGCGGGCCGTCGCCACGGTCGCCGCCGAGTTCGACGGCTGGGGCCCCAAGGTGCACCAGCGGATCCGCAGCGGCTCGCCGGCCAACGAGATCATCAAGGCGGCCCGCCAGCTCGGTGCCGGCCTGGTCGTCATCGCGGCGGGTGGTCGCGGGCTCAGCGAGTCGGTGCTGATGGGCAGCACGGCCCAGCGGGTCCAGCACTACGCGCCGTGCCCGGTGCTCGTCGTACGGCCGCAGCCGCGGGCGCGCAAGAAGGCGCCGAAGCGCTAGCCCGTTACATCCCGATCCCCGGGGTACCACGCTGCCGAGGCGGGCCTGGTCCTCGCGTGCTCCCTGCTGCCCGTTGCGCGGGTGCAGGGTGCAGGACGAGACTCCGGCTACGTGCACCAACCTCGAGACGAAGGACGGGAAGCGAACCATGACGTCGAGTGGCGACAACACACCCACGGACCCGCAGGGCTCGGAGCGCAAGGAGCAGGAGGGCTGCCCGGTCATGGGCGACTCGGCCCGCGCGAGCGGTAGCGAGAGCGAGAACCCGGCGATCCCGTCGCCGGAGCCGAAGGGGACGTCCCGGCCGCGGGGCAACCGCGACTGGTGGCCCAACCAGGTCGACTTGTCGGTGCTGCGCTCGAACCAGCCGGCGTCCGACCCGCTGCCGCCCGGCTTCGACTACGCCGCGGAGTTCGCCACGCTCGACGTCGAGGCCCTCAAGGCCGACGTGGTCGCCGTGCTGCGGGACTCCCAGGACTGGTGGCCGGCCGACTTCGGGCACTACGGCGGGCTGTTCATCCGGATGAGCTGGCACGCCGCCGGCACCTACCGCATCTACGACGGTCGCGGCGGCGCGAGCACCGGGCAGCAGCGCTTCGCCCCGCTCAACAGCTGGCCCGACAACGTCAGCCTCGACAAGGCGCGCCGGCTGCTGTGGCCGGTGAAGAAGAAGTACGGCCAGAAGGTCTCGTGGGCCGACCTGCTCGTGTTCGCAGGCAACGCGGCGCTGGAGGACATGGGCCTGCCGACGTTCGGGTTCGGGTTCGGCCGCCCCGACGTGTGGGAGTCGGAGGAGATCTTCTGGGGACCGGAGGACGCCTGGCTGGGCGACGAGCGCTACAGCGGAGAGCGCGACCTGGCCGAGCCGCTGGGCGCAGTCCAGATGGGCCTGATCTACGTCAACCCCGAGGGCCCCAACGGCAACCCGGACCCGCTCGCGTCGGCGCGCGACATCCGCGAGACCTTCCGCAGGATGGGCATGAACGACGAGGAGACGGTCGCCCTCATCGCCGGTGGCCACACCTTCGGCAAGACCCACGGCGCCGGTCCCGCCGACGCCGTCGGCCCCGAGCCCGAGGCGGCCCCGATCGAGAAGCAGGGCCTCGGCTGGGAGAACAGCCACGGCACGGGCAAGGGTGACGACACGATCACGTCGGGCCTCGAGGTCACCTGGACCTACCACCCGACGCGCTGGGACAACGAGTTCTTCCACATCCTCTTCAGCTACGACTGGGAGCTGATGGAGTCGCCGGCGGGCGCGAAGCAGTGGCGGCCGAAGAACGGCGCAGGCGCCGACCTGGTGCCGATGGCCCACGACCCGTCGAAGCACCGCGAGCCGCGGATGCTCACCTCGGACCTCGCCCTGCGCTTCGACCCGGAGTACGAGAAGATCTCGCGACGCTTCCACGAGCACCCCGAGGAGTTCACCGAGGCCTTCGCCAAGGCCTGGTACAAGCTGCTGCACCGCGACATGGGGCCGGTCGACCGCTACCTCGGACCGTGGGTGCCGGAGCCCCAGCCGTGGCAGGACCCGGTGCCGGCCGTCGACCACGAGCTGGTCGACGAGGCCGACGTCGAGACGCTCAAGGCGAAGGTGCTCGAGTCCGGGCTCGGCGTGCCCGAGCTGGTCCGCACGGCGTGGGCGTCGGCGTCCACCTACCGCAAGACCGACTACCGGGGCGGCGCGAACGGCGCCCGGGTCCGGCTGGCGCCGCAGAAGGACTGGGAGGTCAACGACCCGGAGGAGCTGCAGCGCGTCATCGGCGTGCTGGAGGGCATCCGCGACGAGTTCAACGCCGGCGGGTCCGGCAAGGCGGTCTCGCTGGCCGACCTGATCGTGCTGGCGGGCAACGCCGCGATCGAGAAGGCCGCGCGCGACGCCGGGGTCGAGGTCACCGCCCCCTTCCACCCGGGCCGCACCGACGCCAGCCAGGAGCTCACCGACGTCGAGTCCTTCTCCGTGCTCGAGCCGCGCGCCGACGCGTTCCGCAACTACGTCCGCCCGGGCGACAAGCTGGACCCGGAGGTGCTGATGGTGGAGCGGTCCTACCTGCTCGACCTGACGCCGCCGGAGATGACCGTCCTCGTCGGCGGGATGCGGGTGCTCGGCGCCAACCACGGCGGGACGCAGCACGGCGTGCTGACCGACCGCGTCGGCGTGCTGAGCAACGACTTCTTCGCCACGCTGCTCGACATGCGCACCGAGTGGCGCGTGTCGCGCGACCACGAGGGCGTCTACGAAGGTGTCGACCGTGCCAGCGGCGAGGTCGTGCACACCGCCACGGCGGTCGACCTCGTCTTCGGCCACAGCTCCGAGCTGCGTGCGCTCGCCGAGGTGTACGCCGCCGATGACGCCACGGAGCGCTTCGTCCACGCCTTCGTGGACGCCTGGACCAAGGTCATGGAGGCCGACCGGTTCGACCTCGACCGCTCCGGCGCCCGGGGTCGTCACGTGGCCTGAGCCGGCGGCCGGCCGCACCCGAGGGACGGCGCGACGTGCCCAGCGCGTCGCGCCGTCCTGCTGCCCGGCCGGACCGGCTAGGGGCCGTTGTCGATCACGCCGAGCGCTGCGGTCACCACCCGCGCGGCGACCACACCGGTCGTCCAGCCGATCAGCACCCCGGTGGCGGCGGCGGTGCCGAGGCCGGCCAGGGCCACGCCGATGCGGCGCGGCTCGGCAGCGAACCACCCGACCAGGCGCGCGGCGAGGACACAGGTCCGGGCGGTGGCGTGCCACAGCGCGGTCCCCACGGCGGCGAGGCCCCGGGCCAGCAGCGCCAGCAGCCGTCGCAGCCCGCCGGCGGGGTCGGCTCCCGACGAGCGCCGCGGGAGCTGGGGGATCCCGATCGGTTGCGTCGAGATCGTCATCGTTCCTCCTCTCAGACGTTCAGCAGGCCAGGTCTCCGGCTCAGGCGATCCGCGCGGTCGGCAGGTCGCGCAGGCCGCGGGTTCCGTCGACCAGGAGCTCGAAGACCCGCTCGTAGGAAGCTGCCATCACGGACAGGTCGAAGCGCTCGGCCGCGCTCCGGCGGCAGGCGACCGGCGACAGCGTGGTCGCACGCTCGAGGGCGCCGGCGAAGTCGGCCACGTGGTCGACGACCACGCCGGTGACGCCGTCCTCGATCACCTCCGGCACGCTCCCCCGGCCGATCGCGGCCACCGGCGTGCCGCACGCGAGGGCCTCGACCATCACCATGCCGAAGGGCTCGTCCCACTGGATCGGGAACGCGAGGCAGGCAGCGCGGGAGCACAGCTCGCGCTTGAGTGCCGCGTCGGCCTCCCCGACGTACTCCGCCGCGACGCCGTCGCGCTGGCCCAGCCGCGGACGCACCGCCTCCTCGAAGTAGGCCCGCTCCTCCGGCTCGTTGAGCTTGCCGGCGAGCACGATGCGGCGCCCGACGGCGCGGGCGGCGTCGATGGCGAGGTGGGCGCCCTTGTCGGCGCTGAACCGGCCGATCCACAGCACGTAGTCGTCCTTGCGCTCCACGTAGGGGAAGGACGCCACGTCGATGCCGTTGTGCACCACCCCGGCCCAGTTCAGCCGGGGGTTGAGCCGCTGCTGCGCCGCCGAGATCGCAACGACGTCGACGCTGGCGCCGAGGGCCTCGAAGTACTGCCCGTTCGGCCCGAGCGCGGGTCCGTGCAACGTCGTGACCGTCGGGACCGCGCGGGAGCGGGCCAGGAGCGGCCCGGCGAGGCTGTGGTCGTGGACCAGGTCGACGTCGAGCTCCGCGAGCGCACCAGCGGCGACCGCCGCAGCCTGCACCTCGGGCATCGGGGTGCCGAGCAGCGAGGACGGCGGGACGTCGTAGACCTGGACGAAGTGCTGGGCGCGGGTGCGGTGCCGGCCCGAGGCGACGAGGGTGACCTCGTGACCCCGCTCGACCAGCTGGTCCACGAGCCCGGCGACGACGACCTCGGTGCCGCCGTAGCCCCGGGGCGGGAGCTCGAACCACGGCGGAGCCACGACGGCGATCCGCAGGGCGGCCGGCTGGGGCGAGACGGTCAGCGACATCCAGTGAACTCCTCCCTTGCTGGCGTCCACGACGCAGGTTTGCTGTAGTTCCAGTTGGGCTAAAGTTACAACTCACGTTACAGATTCTCGGAAAGGGGTCAAGCAGGGAATGGAGACCGCCGCGCGCCCGACGCCGGACACCGCCACGACCACCGACCGCGCCGACCGGCACGACCGGGACGGGGAGGTCGCCGCCTCGAGCGCCGTCGTCGCCCGCGGCCGGGACGTGACGCTGGTCGAGGGATCCTCCTTCTGCGTGTCCGACCACGCCGGGGCGATCGACCCCGGCGGCGCGCACGGACTGTTCGTGCGCGACACCCGGGTCCTGTCGCGCTGGCAGCTGTACGTCGACAGGCACCCGGTCGAGCCGCTGACGGTCATCTCCGAGGAGCCGTTCAGCTGCCGCTTCCTGGGCCGTTGCACACCGCGCCCGGGCCAGGCCGACGCCACGCTGGTCAGCGAGGTCCGCCGCTTCGTCGGCCAGGGCATGCGCGAGGACATCACCTTGCACAACCACGGCCCGGAGGCTGCCGGCGTCGAGGTCCTGCTCCAGGTGGAGGCGGACTTCGCCGACCTCTTCGAGGTCAAGGACCGCCGCCCGGGGGGCCGGCGCGGGGTGGGCCGACGCGCCGTCGGCACCGACCTGGTCTGCTGGGTCGAGAACACCCCCGAGCAGCGCGGGGTGCGGATCTCGGCGCCCGGCGCCCAGATCACCGCGGAGGGCATCTCCTTCCGGGCGGTCGTGCCGCCGCACGGACGCTGGACGACGACGGTGGAGGTGCTGCCGAGCGTCTCCGGCCAGGAGCTCGCCGCCGCCTTCCCGACCGACCGGCCGCTGGAGTCCGCCGCACCCGCCCGGCGGATGCAGGGGTGGACGGCCGCGGCACCGACCATCGAGGTGGGTCACGCGGGGCTCGCAGCGGCGCTGGCGATGAGCCGGCGCGACCTGGGTGCGCTGCGCATCGTCGACGCCGACCACCCCGGGGACGACGTGGTCGCCGCCGGGGCACCGTGGTTCATGGCGCTGTTCGGACGCGACTCGCTGCTGACCAGCGCGATGTTGCTGCCCTACATGCCCGAGCTCGCGCTCGGCACCTTGCGCACGCTCGCCCGGCTGCAGGGACGCCGCGAGGACGCGATGACCGAGGAGCAGCCCGGCAAGATCCTGCACGAGGTCCGGCTCGGCGCCGACCTGTCCCTCGCGCTCGGCGGCGACAGCGTCTACTACGGCTCCATCGACTCCACCCCGCTGTTCGCGGTGCTCGTCGGCAGCGCCCTGCGGTGGGGCGTCCCCGTGGAGCAGCTGCGCGAGCTGGTCCCCGCTGTCGACCGCGGCCTGCGGTGGGTGGACACCTACGGCGACCGCGACGGGGACGGCTTCGTGGAGTACCAGCGCTCGACCGATCGCGGGCTGGTCAACCAGGGCTGGAAGGACAGCTTCGACGCCATCGCATTCCCCGACGGGCGCGCCGCCCGGCCTCCGATCGCGCTGGCCGAGGTGCAGGGCTACGTGTACGCCGCCCTCCTCGCCCGTGCCGACCTCGCCGACGCGCTCGGCGCCGACGGCGCACCGTGGCGGGACCGGGCAGCCGCACTGCGCCAGCGCTTCCACGACGCGTTCTGGCTTCCCGACCGCGGCTTCCACGCCATGGCCCTGGACGGTGACAAGCGACCGGTCGAGGTGCTCTCCTCGAACATCGGCCACTGCCTGTGGACCGGGATCGTCGAGGAGTCCGTCGCCGGGCAGATGATCGACCACCTGCTCTCTCCGGAGATGTTCACCGGGTTCGGGATCCGCACCCTCGGCACGGAGGCGGCGTCGTACAACCCGGTGAGCTACCACAACGGCTCGGTGTGGCCGCACGACACGGTCCTCGCGGCCGCCGGCATCGCGCGCTACGGCTACCGCGAGCAGGCCGAGCGGGTGCTCTCCGGCCTGTTGGACGCAGTCGGGGCGTTCGGCGGCCGGCTGCCGGAGCTCTTCTGCGGCTTCGACCGCACCGAGCTGCCCGTGCCGGTCCCCTACCCGACGTCCTGCTCGCCGCAGGCATGGGCCGCCGGGGTGCCCTACGAGCTGCTGCGCATCGCGGTCGGGCTGGATGCGGACGTGCCGCGCGGGAGGCTGTCCGCCGAGCCGGCCATGGGCCTGGTCGGATCGGTGCGTATCGACGGGCTGAGACTGGGCAACCGAACAGTGTCGGTCCACGCCGACGCGGCGCAGTCGCGCCTGACGGGGTGGACGCAGGGCTAGGATCCGGACCCGACCGCCCGGGACCGGGCGCGAGGATCAAGGGACGAGGAGCAGGGGGTGTGATGGCGGGCAGCAGCGACAAGGGCAGCGCGACCGACCCGTCCTCCCCCCTCGACGACGGGTCCGCGCCCTTCTTCACGATCGGCCAGGTGGCCCAGATCCTCGGCCTGCAGCCGGCCGCCCTGCGCCGGCTCGACGAGCAGGACATCGTCAGTCCCAGCCGCTCCGACGGCGGTCAGCGTCGTTACAGCCGCGACGAGGTCGAGCGCCTCCGTGAGGTCGTGGAGCTGACGGAGAGCGGCATCACCCTGCCGGGCGTGCGCGAGGTGCTCGCCCTGCGCCAGCGCGTCAGCGACCTCGAGGACGAGCTCGACGAGCTGCGCGGCCGGGGCCACGACGTCGAGGACTGATCGCCGGACCCTCCCCGACCGGGAACTCCCCCGAGCAACAAGGGCGATCCACGTCGTCCCGGTGCGTTGAGCGGGCGCGATCGGGTACCTCCGGGTCGAACCCGTCGTACCCCAGTGAGAGGACCCTGCCGTGCTCGGCACCCCGCACCTCAGCACCGTCAAGAAGATCGCCTCCAGCGCGGTCGGGCTCCCCCTGTCCGCGGCCCGGACGACCATCGGGGCAGCCGTCGGTGCGGCCCACGAGGCGGCCCGCGCCGTGCGCCCCGGGAAGCACGAGGGCGCCCGCCCCACCCCTTCCGCGCCGCGCGAGGCGACCGCCGACCAGGGCGGCCCGGCCGGGACGTCAGGCGCGGTCGAGCCCGAGGAGCCCGAGGTCGACATCGACCCGGAGACGCCGGTGAACGTCGTCGACGAGCTCGGCCTCGACCCGGCACCGGTGGACCGCTCCGGCGAACCGAAGCCGGTCACCGGCATCGACGCCGCGGCGGACCCGGATCACGTCGACGCGACGCCTGCGGACGTCGCCGACATCGTCGGCGAGACCGACGACACCCCGCCGCCGACCTCCTAGCCCGTCGGCCCCAAGGCACACGGCGCTCCCCTCCCCTGCGCATCACGCATCGCAGTGGTCAGGGGCGCGTCGTGATCGGTGCGAGGAGGCACTCGACGAGGTCGGGGATGTCCGTGCACCGCCCGTCCGGCGTCGGGCTGGGCGTCGGCGGGTCGGACGGCCTCGGGGTCGGCTTGCGCGTCGGCTTCGGTGTCGGCTTCGGTGTCGGCTTCGACTTCGGCGTGGACGAGCTGGAGGTCGGCTTCGTCCCGGGCGTCCGGGTGTCGGGCCCAGGTGCTGGCAGGTCGGCACCGGCGTCCACGACCGGAGCACCCTCGACGGTGCCCGGCGTCGGCAGGTCGGTCGCGCCCGGGCTCGTGGTCTCCGATGCCGCGTCGCCGCTGGCAGCCCCGGACGGCGTCGAGCGGGGCTCTTCCGACAGCTCCTCCTCGACGAGGGGGTCAGCCGACGTGCTGGCGGCGGGCGCGGGTTCGCGCGCCTGGTCCGCGCCGTCGTCGGTGCCGACCACCAGGCCGACCGTCCAGGCACCCGCCACGAAGGTGAGCACCCCCGCGGCGCCGCCGCGCATCAACCAGACCCTGCCCATGCCCCACGTCACCAGCCCCATGTCGGATGCGGCGATCGTAGGGGGTGCGGACGTCCGCGCGCACCTGTGGCACCGAGGGGTGGGCAGGACCCGTGAGGTCCCGGTCGCCCGGGCGTCCGCTCAGCGCACGCCCCACGCGTAGGTCTGCTTGCGCAGCCGCAGGTAGACGAGGGTCTCCGTCGACAGCACGCCCGGGATCTTCCGGATCCCGGCGGAGATGATCTGCAGCAGGTGCTCGTCGCTCTCGCACACCACCTCGGCGAGCAGGTCGAACGTGCCCGCCGTGATCACGACGTAGTCCACCTCGTCCAGCTCGGCCAGGGCGTCCGCGATCGGCTCCAGCTCACCGGTGGCGCGGATGCCGATCATCGCCTGCCGGGCGAACCCCATCTCCAGCGGGTCGGTGACCGCCACGACCTGCATCACGCCGCTGTCGACCAGTCGCTGCACCCGTTGCCGCACGGCCGCCTCCGAGAGCCCGACCGCCTTGCCGATGGCGGCGTACGAGCGGCGCCCGTCCTCCTGCAGCTCGGCGATGATCGCCTTGGAGACGTCGTCCAGCGGGGCCTTCGGCTTGGTCACCTCCGAATCCTCACAGGTGGGGACGGCGATACGCAACGCGCACGTTCGGATTCCGTTGCGTTCTCATGAACTGACCACGGAATCGCTTGTCACCTCCACGTCGGCGTGCCACGATGCGCAGACCCACACCCGAGGAGGTGAGCCATTGGCAGGCTCGTCCGGACTCAGTCGCAGGGCTGTCCTGCGCGGCGGGGCGGGGGTCGCGCTCGGCGCGGCCAGCCTCGGCGTGCTCCCCCTGTTCGGGACCCCCGACCGCAAGCAGGATCCCGCCACCTGCACGACGCGCGACCTGTCGGACTCGGAGCGCCGGCTGGTCGTGTCCAACTGGCCCGGCTACATGGACGAGGACGACGACGGCTACGTGTCGACCCTCACCGAGTTCCAGCGGCGCACCGGGATCGACGTCAGCTACACCGCCGACATCAACGACAACCTCGAGTTCTTCGCCAAGGTCGTCAACCAGCTCGGCGCGTGCGAGAGCTCCAAGCGCGACCTGTTCATGCTGACCGACTGGATGGCGGCCCGGATGATCCAGGTCGGCTGGATCCAGCCGCTGGACCCCGCGAAGGTCCCGAACCTGCACGAGAACCTCATCGACTCCCTCCGGGGTGTGGGCTGGGACCCGGACCGCACCTACTCGGCGCCGTGGCAGAGCGGCCTCACCGGCATCGCCTACAACAAGGCGAAGGTCAAGGAGGTGCGCTCCTTCGAGGAGCTGCTGTCGCGCCCGGACCTCAAGGGCCGGGTCACCCTGCTCACCGAGATGCGCGACACGATGGGCCTGACCCTCCTCGCCCAGGGCGACGATCCCGAGGAGTTCACCGAGGACCAGTGGTCCAACGCGATCGACCGCATCCGCAAGGCGCGTGCCGACGGGCAGATCCGGGCGTTCACCGGCAACGACTACATCCAGGACCTCGCAGCCGGCAACGTGCTCGCGTGCGAGGCGTGGTCGGGCGACGTCGCCGCGGCCGAGGACGAGAACCTCGTCTTCGTCGCGCCGGAGGAGGGCCAGATGATCTGGTCGGACAACATGCTGGTGCCCAACCTCTCGACCCACCAGGCCCATGCCGAGGAGTGGATCAACTACTACTACGAACCCGAGGTGGCGGCGAAGCTGGCTGCCTGGGTCTGGTACATCTGCCCGGTCAAGGGTGCCCAGGAGGCGATGGAGAAGGTCGACCCGAGCCTCGTCGACAACCCGCTGATCTTCCCGACGGCCGAGTCGCTGGCCACGACCCACGCGTTCATGGCACTCGAGGAGTTCCAGGTCCGCGCCTACGAGAAGGACTACGCCGATGTCACTGGCGGCTGACCGCACCGACACCACCGCCCGTCCCGCCGAAGGTCCGCGGGACCTGCGGCTGGCTGCGCTGACGAAGGAGTTCGCGACGTTCACCGCCGTACGCTCCCTCGACCTCACCGTGCCGGCCGGCACCTTCTTCGCCCTGCTCGGACCGTCGGGCTGCGGCAAGACGACCACGCTGCGCATGGTCGCGGGCCTGGAGACGCCGACCTCGGGGACGATCCACCTCGGCGACCGCGACATCACGTGGGAGAAGCCGTACCGGCGGCCCGTCAACACGGTCTTCCAGAACTACGCGCTCTTCCCCCACCTCGACATCCACGAGAACGTCGCCTTCGGCCTGCGGCGCCGTGGCGTCAAGGACGTCGACCAGCAGGTGCAGGAGATGCTGGAGCTGGTCGAGCTCGAGAGCCAGGCCCGCAAGAAGCCGCCGCAGATGTCCGGCGGCCAGCAGCAGCGGGTCGCACTGGCCCGGGCGCTGATCAACCGTCCCGAGGTGTTGCTCCTCGACGAGCCGCTCGGCGCCCTCGACCTCAAGCTGCGCCGGTCGATGCAGATCGAGATCAAGCGCATCCAGGAAGAGGTCGGCCTCACCTTCGTGCACGTCACGCACGACCAGGAGGAGGCGATGACCATGGCCGACACGATCGCCGTCATGAACGGCGGCGTGATCGAGCAGATGGGCTCGCCGACCGAGCTCTACGAGAACCCGCAGACCACCTTCGTCGCCAACTTCCTCGGTCAGTCCAACCTCATTGCGGGGACCGTGGCCAGCGCGGAGGGGGACGTCGTACGCGTCGACATGCACGGCACCCAGGTCTCGATCCCGGTCGACCGCGCGCACACCCGGACCGGCGCCGGGTGGGTGGGCATCCGGCCGGAGAAGGTGCTGGTCGCCCCGGCCGGCGAGCCGATCGACGCCCCCGGCAACCACATGACCGGCGGCGTGGTGACCGACGTCAGCTTCGTCGGCGTCAGCACGCAGTACCTCGTGCGGATGCCATGGGGGCAGGAGCTGATGGCGTTCGAGCAGAACACCGGTCGTCGCAAGATCCTGCGCCACGGCGCCGAGGTCGACGTGTCGTGGCGCCCCGAGTTCGCGTTCCTGCTGCCCGCCGACCAGGACGTCCGGGCCGGCGCGTTCGAGGAGGACTGATGCGTCGCGGCCGCTTCACGGGCTACTGGCTGATGCTGCCAGCGGCCCTGTGGCTCGGCGTCTTCTTCGTCATCCCGTTCTACTCGCTGCTGGCGACCAGCCTCTACGACCCCGAGGGGTCGGTGCTGACGGGCTACGACGTCACCTGGCACGTCGCGAACTTCGCCGACGCGCTGCGCGAGCACGCGGACGAGCTGTGGCGATCGCTGTGGTACGCCGGCGTCGCGACCGTGATCTGCGCCGTGCTGGGCTACGTGCTGGCCTACGCGATCGCGTTCAAGGCGGGCCGCTGGCGCAACGTGATGCTGGTGCTGGTCATCGCGCCGTTCTTCACCAGCTTCCTGGTGCGCACGCTGTCGTGGAAGCTGATCCTCGCCGACGACGGGTTCGTGGTCGACTTCCTCCAGACGCTGCACCTCATGGGCGAGGACGACCGGCTGCTGGCCACGCCGGTCGCGGTGATCGCGGGCCTGGTCTACAACTTCCTGCCGTTCATGGTGCTCCCCCTCTACGCCAGCCTGGAGAAGATCGACGTACGCCTCATCGAGGCAGCGGGCGACCTCTACGCCTCGCCGGCGCGGGGCTTCTGGAAGGTGACGCTGCCGCTGTCGATGCCCGGCCTGGTCGCCGGCACCCTGCTGACCTTCATCCCCTCCGCGGGCGACTACATCAACGCCCAGCTCCTCGGCAGCACCAACCAGCGGATGGTCGGCAACGTGATCCAGGACCTCTTCACCAACACCGGCGACTACGCCACCGCCGGCGCGCTGTCGGTGACGCTGATGGTGATCATCGTGGCGATGGTCGTGCTCTACATCCGCAAGGCGGGGACGGAGGAGCTGCTGTGAACGTCCTGCACCGCGTCGGTCGGTGGATCGGCGAGCACCTCGTCCTGGCGGCCGGCGTGCTCGTGCTGGTCTACATGTTCGTGCCGATCGCCGTCGTGATGCTGATGAGCTTCAACGACAACAGCAAGTCGCGCAACGTCTACGCCTTCCGCGACTTCACCTGGCACAACTGGGCGAACGTGTGCCAGCCGGACGGGATGTGCGAGGCGGTGCTGCGCAGCGTCGTCATCGGGTTGTCCGCCACCCTGGTCGCCACGATCCTCGGCACGCTCGCCGCGTTCGCGCTGGTGCGGCACCGCTTCCTGGGCCGCTCGTCGATGAACACGATCATCTTCTTGCCGATGGCCTCGCCGGAGATCGTGATGGGCTCCTCGCTGCTGGCCCTCTTCGTCTCCGCCGGCTTCGGCGGCCGGCTCGGCATGGTCACGATCTTCATCGCGCACGTGATGTTCTGCCTGTCGTTCGTCATCGTGACGGTCAAGGCGAGGCTCGCCGGCCTCGACGGCAACCTCGAGGAAGCGGCGATGGACCTCTACGCCAGCGAGTCCACGACCTTCTGGCGGGTGACCTTCCCGCTGGTCTTCCCCGGTATCGCCGCCGCGGCCCTGCTGAGCTTCTCGCTGTCCTTCGACGACTTCATCATCACCAACCTCAACGCCGGCCAGACCGTGACCTTCCCGATGTACGTCTGGGGAGTGGCCCAGCGCGGCATCCCGATGCAGGTGAACGTGATCGGCACGATCATGTTCCTCGTCGCCCTGGCCATCGTCGTCGGCAACATGCTCGCCACCCGCCGCAAGCAACCCGCCTGACCGGCCCGGGCCAGCCGGCCACCGCCCGCTCGTGTGCCGCGCACGGCGTACGCAACGCGCCCCAAGCGACCACTGGACCCGGCACACGTGACCACTCGACCCGCCACAAGTGACGTCTCGACGAGCCGGCCAACGAGAACCGGGCCGGTGTCGCGCGCTCTCCCACTCAGCTCTGCGCGACGCCGACCCGGTCCCGGTCCCCGGTTCGTTGGTGCCCTACAGGAGGGCGACCGCCTCGGTCAGCACCGAGCGGAGCTTCTCCTCGATCTCGTCGAAGTGCGCCTGGTCGCAGACCAGCGGCGGAGAGAGCTGGATGACCGGGTCGCCCCGGTCGTCGGCGCGGCAGTAGAGGCCCGCGTCGAAGAGGGCCTTCGAGAGGAAGCCGCGCAGCAGGCGCTCGGACTCGGCCTCGTCGAAGGACTCCTTGGTGCTCTTGTCCTTGACGAGCTCGATGCCGTAGAAGTACCCGTCCCCGCGGACGTCGCCGACGATCGGCAGGTCCAGGAGCTTCTCGAGGGTGCCGCGGAAGGCGCCCTCGCGCTCGCGGACTCCCTCGAGCACCTTCTCGTCCTCGAAGACCTCGAAGTTCTTCAGTGCCACGGCGGTGGACACGGGGTGTCCACCGAAGGTGTAGCCGTGCAGGAAGGTCTCGGTGCCGTGGGCGAAGGGCTCGTAGAGGCGGTCGCTGACGATCATCGCGCCGAGCGGCGCGTAGCCGGAGGTGATGCCCTTGGCCGAGGTGATGATGTCGGGCTGGTAGCCGTAGCGCTCGGCGCCGAACATGTGGCCGAGCCGGCCGTAGGCGCAGATGACCTCGTCGGAGACGAGCAGGACGTCGTACTCGTCGCAGATCTCGCGGACCCGCTGGAAGTAGCCCGGCGGCGGCGGGAAGCAGCCGCCGGCGTTCTGCACCGGCTCGAGGAAGACGGCGGCGACGGTGTCGGGGCCCTCGGCCTCGATCGCGACGGCGACCTGGTCGGCGGCCCAGCGGCCGAAGGTCTCGGGGTCGACGGTGCCGTCCGCACCGGCGAGGAACGACGGCGCGCGGTAGATGTTGGTGTTCGGGACGCGGAAGGTCGACGGGACCAGGGGCTCGAACTGCTGCTTGAGGCCGGGCAGGCCGGTGATCGACAGGGCCCCGGCGGTGGTGCCGTGGTAGGCGATCGCGCGGCTGATCACCTTGTGCTTCATCGGCTTGCCGACGAGCTTGAAGTAGTTCTTCGCCAGCTTCCACGCCGACTCGACGGCCTCGCCGCCGCCGGAGGTGAAGAAGACGCGGTTGAGGTCGCCGGGCGCGTAGCCGGCGATCTTCTCGGCGAGCTCGATCGCGGTCGGGTGCGCGTAGGACCAGAGCGGGAAGAAGGCGAGCTCGGCGGCCTGCTTCGCGGCAGCCTCGGCGAGGTCGGTGCGGCCGTGGCCGAGCTGGCTGACGAAGAGCCCGCCGAGGGCGTCGAGGTACTTGCGGCCGCGGCTGTCCCAGACGTAGGCACCCTCACCCCGCACGATCACGGGAACGTCGGCGGTGTCGTAGGACGACATGCGGGTGAAGTGCATCCACAGGTGGTCCCGGGCGGACTGTTGCAGGGCGCCGTGCGCGGCATCGTCGTACACGGCGCCATCCTCCCTCGCGTTCGCGATATCGGCAAGTGATTTCGTCGCTGTTACACGACTTCGCAACGGATTTCGTCGCGAAGGCGCTTCCCTGCGTGCGAGATGCTGGCTAGGCTCCCCGGGCATGACGACCCTCCGCAATGTCATCGACGGGGCCTCGGTCGACGCCGCGTCGGGCGCCACGTACGACGTCGTGAACCCTGCGACCGGGCAGGCCTACGCCACCGCCCCGGCGAGCGGCGCCGAGGACGTGGACCGCGCGATGCAGGCGGCCGCGAGGGCCTTCGACACCTGGGGCGACACCACCCCGAAGGAGCGGCAGGAGGCGTTGCTGCGGATGGCCCAGGCGCTGGAGGACCGCGCCGACGAGTTCGTCCGCGTCGAGTGCGAGAACACCGGCAAGCCGATCGGCCTGACCGCCGAGGAGGAGCTGCCGCCCAGCGTCGACGAGCTGCGCTTCTTCGCCGGCGCCGCGCGCGTCCTCGAGGCAAGCAGCGCAGGCGAGTACCTCAAGGACCACACCTCGTGGATCCGCCGCGAGCCGATCGGCGTGGTGGCGCAGGTGACGCCGTGGAACTACCCGCTGATGATGGCGATCTGGAAGATCGCGCCGGCGCTCTCGGCCGGCAACACCGTCGTGCTCAAGCCCAGCGACACCACCCCGGCCAGCACCGTGCTGCTCGCGGAGCTCGCCAACGAGTTCCTGCCGCCAGGGGTGCTCAACGTGGTCTGCGGCGACCGCGACACCGGCCGCAGGCTGATCGAGCACCCGGTCCCGCAGATGGTCGCCATCACGGGCTCGGTCCGCGCCGGCATGGAGGTGGCCGGGTCTGCCGCGACCGACCTGAAGCGGGTCCACCTCGAGCTCGGCGGCAAGGCTCCGGTGGTCGTGTTCGACGACGCCGACGTCGCGGCCGCCGCCGAGGCGATCGCCACCGCCGGCTACTTCAACGCCGGCCAGGACTGCACCGCCGCCACCCGGGTGCTGGCCGCCGAGGGCGTGCACGACGACCTCGTCGCCGCGCTCGCCGAGCAGGCGCGCAGCACCCGCACCGGCATGCCCGACGACCCCGACGTCCTCTACGGCGCGCTCAACAACCCCGACCAGCTCGCGCGAGTCAGCGGCATGGTCGAGAACCTGCCCGACCACGCCCGGATCGAGGCCGGCGGCACCCGCCCGACGGTCGCCGGCGGCGAGGGCGGCTACTTCTACGACCCGACCGTGGTCTCCAACCTGCGCCAGGACGACGACGCGATCCAGCAGGAGATCTTCGGCCCGGTCATCACGGTGCAGAGGTTCTCCGACGAGGCCGAGGCGCTCCGGTTCGCCAACGGCGTGCAGTACGGCCTGTCCTCCAGCGTGTGGACGCGGGACCACGCCCGCGCGCTGCGGATGTCGCGCAAGCTCGACTTCGGCGTGGTGTGGATCAACACCCACATCCCGTTCGTCTCGGAGATGCCGCACGGCGGGTTCAAGCACTCCGGCTACGGCAAGGACCTGTCGGTGTACAGCCTCGAGGACTACACGCGCATCAAGCACGTGATGTCGCACATCGGCGAGTGAGGACCGGCGCGACGATGCGGATCCTGCTGGTCGGTGCCGGTGGCGTGGGGGGCGCCCTCACCGCGATCGCTGCGCGCCGCGACTTCTTCGATCTCCTCGTCGTCGCCGACCACGACCCGGTCCGGGCCGAGCGGGCCGCCGCGACCGACCCGCGGTACGTCGCCGCCCAGGTCGACGCCTCGTCGGCCGAGGCAGTCACGGCGCTGTGCCGCGAGCACGGGATCACGCACGTGATGAATGCCGTCGACCCGGTGTTCAACATGTCGATCTTCGAGGGCGCGTTCGCCGCCGGCGCCGACTACCTCGACATGGCGATGTCGCTGTCGCAGCCGCACCCCGAGGCGCCGTACGAGCGGTGCGGGGTGAAGCTGGGCGACGAGCAGTTCGCCGTCGCGGACCGGTGGGAGCAGGCCGGGCGCCTCGCCCTGGTCGGGATCGGCGTCGAGCCGGGGTTGTCCGACGTGTTCGCCCGCTACGCCGCGGACCACCTCTTCGCCGAGATCGACGAGCTGGCCACCCGCGACGGTGCGAACCTCGTCGTCACCGACGACGACGGCAACGAGGTCTTCGCACCGTCGTTCTCGATGTGGACCACGATCGAGGAGTGCCTGAACCCGCCGGTGGTGTGGGAGAAGGAGCGCGGCTGGTTCACCACTGCCCCGTTCAGCGAGCCGGAGGTCTTCGACTTCCCCGAGGGCATCGGGCCGGTCGAGTGCGTCAACGTCGAGCACGAGGAGGTCCTCCTCATGCCGCGCTGGGTGGACTGCCGGCGAGCGACGTTCAAGTACGGCCTCGGCGAGGAGATGATCACCATCCTCGAGGTGCTGCACACCCTGGGGCTCGACCGCACGGACAAGGTGCGGGTCAAGGGCGTCGAGGTCTCGCCGCGCGACGTGGTCGCCGCCGTGCTGCCCGACCCGGCGACGATCGGCCCGCGGATGACCGGCAAGACCTGCGCGGGCCTGTGGGTGACCGGCACCGGGAAGGACGCCGACGGCAACCCGACCGGCCCGCGGTCGACGTACCTCTACCACGTGGTCGACAACGAGTGGTCGATGCAGGAGTACGGCCACCAGTGCGTGGTCTGGCAGACCGCGGTCAACCCCGTGATCGCGCTGGAGCTGCTGGCGACCGGCGTGTGGAAGGGCGCCGGCGTGCTCGGCCCGGAAGCGTTCGACGCCGTGCCCTTCCTCGACCTGCTGACGGCGTACGGCGCGCCGTGGGGGCAGCGCGAGCAGTGACGACCACCCCGGAGCGCGCCCACGCGCTCGCCGACGCCGCCGAGCCGCGGGTGCTCTGGCTCGACACCCCCGACCGGCCGCCCGCTCGACCGCCCGTGGGGGCGACCGCGGCCGACCTGGTCGTCGTCGGCGGCGGGTTCACCGGCCTGTGGACCGCGCTGCTCGCGAAGGAGCGCGACCCGGACCGGTCCGTGGTGCTGCTCGAGCGCGACCGGGTCGCCGAGCACGCGACCGGACGCAACGGCGGCTTCTGCGAGGCCAGCCTCACCCACGGCGAGGCGAACGGCCGCGACCGCTGGCCCGGGGAGTACGACGAGCTCGACCGGCTCGGGCTGCAGAACCTCGACGAGATCGAGGAGACGGTCCGCCGCCACGGCATCGACTGCGGCTTCGCCCGCACCGGCCAGCTGTCGGTCGCCACCCGCCCGCACGAAGTCGACCTGCTCGAGCCCGGCACCCCGGGCTTCCTCGACGCCGCCGCCGTCCGCGCGCTGGTCGACTCCCCCACCTACCTCGCCGGCCGGCTCGACGCCGACGGTTGCGCGATGGTCGACCCGGCCCGGATGGCGTGGGGCCTGGCCGGGGCCGCGGAGTCGCTCGGGGTGCGCATCGCCGAGGGCACCCCGGTCACCGCCGTACGACGGAACGGCACCCGGATGGAGGTGCACACGCCGCACGGGGTGGTCGACGCGGGGCACGTCGTGCTGGCCACGAACGTGTTCACCTCGCTGCTGCGCAAGGCCCGGCGCCGAGTCGTCCCCGTCTACGACCACGTGCTTGCCACCGAGCCCCTGACGGCCTCCCAGCTGGCGTCGATCGGCTGGGAGCAGCGCTGCGGGGTCGCCGACTCCGGCAACCTCTTCCACTACTACCGGCTCACCGACGACGACCGCATCCTGTGGGGCGGCTACGACGCGGTCTACCACTTCGGGCGAGGCATCGCCCCCCACCACGAGCAGCGCCCGGCGACCCACCGGGTGCTGGCCGAGCACTTCCACGAGACCTTCCCGCAGCTGGCCGACGTCGCGTTCACGCACCGCTGGGGCGGCGTCATCGACACCTGCACCCGCTTCTGCGCCTTCTTCGGCACGGCGAGGCGCGGCCGCCTCGCCTATGCCGCTGGGTTCACCGGCCTCGGCGTCGGGGCCTCCCGGTTCGCCGCGAACGTCATGCTCGACCTGCTGGCCGGCGAGGAGACCGAGCGCACCCGGCTGGCGATGGTGCGCGAGCAGCCGCTGCCGTTCCCGCCCGAGCCGTTCGCCTGGACCGGCATCCAGCTGACCCGGTGGGCGTCCGCGCGGGCGGACGAGACCGGGCGGCGGAACCTGTGGCTGCGGACGCTGGACCGGGTGGGGTTGGGGTTCGACTCGTAGGGGTGGGTCGGGGGTGGGGCCTCGTGGGGTTTCACCACCTAGGTGGTGAATCTCCGTGACTGGGCACAAGAAACCCGGACCTGGCACACGTTTCTCCCGGCGTGTCGCCGGGGTTTCACCACCCAGGTGGTGAAACCCCACCCGCCGCACGCCCCCCGTCCACCGAAACCCACCCGTCACGCCCCCGCCATCGACGCGGCCTAGGCTGGCGGCGTGCTGTACGAGGTCCTCCACTCCGTCGTCCCGCCACTGGCACGAGCCGTGTGGCGGCCGAGCGTCGAGGGCATCGACAACGTGCCGCTGACGGGGCCGGTGCTGCTCGCGAGCAACCACCTCAGCTTCGCCGACAGCGTCGTCATCCCGATCGTGGCGCCGCGCAAGGTGGTGTTCCTGGCGAAGGCGGAGTACTTCACGGGCAGCGGCCTCAAGGGGCAGCTGAGCAAGGCGTGGTTCGAGGGCCTCGGCATGGTGCCGGTCGACCGCAACGACACCCGTGCGGCGCTCAACTCGCTCGACGTCGCGCTCGAGGTGCTGGGGCGCGGGGACGCGTTCGGGATCTACCCCGAGGGCACCCGCTCGCGCGACGGCCGGCTCTACCGCGGCCGGACCGGTGTGGCGCAGCTGGCGCTGACCGCCGGCGTGCCGGTGGTTCCGGTCGGGCTGCTCGGCACCGACCAGCTCCAGCCGGTCGACGCCCGGCTGCCGCGGCTGGCGAAGGTGACCGTGCGCTTCGGGAAGCCGATCGACTTCACCGGGCGCTTCGAGGGGGTAGCGCCGGGCAGGGCGCGGCGGGAGGCGACCGACGAGATCATGGCCGCCATCCACGCGCTGACCGGCCAGGAGCTGGCGGGCGCCTACAACGACCGGCCCGCCGACGCCTGACCCCGCCGCCACGGGCGGGCGTCAGCCCAGCCCGTCGAACGGGCGGACCTCGACCTTCCCGCGGCACGCCTTCGACGCCTCGGCCGCCAGCCGGATCGCGACGTCGAGGTCGGGGGCGTCGATGACCCAGAAGCCGGCCATCGCCTCCTTGGTCTCCAGGTAGGGACCGTCCGTCACGACGGGCGAGTCACCCTGGCCGTCGACCACGGTGGCGTTGCTGGCCGCCTGGAGGCCACCGGCGAACACCCAGTGGCCGTCGGCCTTGAGCTGGTCGTTGAACGCGCCGGTGTCGGCGAACGACTGCTCCATCTCCTCCTTCGACCCGTAACCGGAGAACTCGTCGTGGTACTCGGTCGGGCCGATCACGGACATCAGGTAGTGCGTCATTGCTGGACTCTCCTCCGTCGTGGCGGTGCCGATCACCGCCCTCACCCCACCACGAAGGGCACCACGCGGGTACGACAACACGCCAGAGGAAATCTCCGGCGGGCCCGTCCCGGTCCCCGGAGGCCTCAGTCGAGCTCGAGGCCCTCCGCGACGCGCAGCACCCGGTTGACCAGGTGGTCGAGCGCGGCGTTGTCGGTGTCCGTGAGCGTCTCCTGCCCACCCGTGACCACGCCGACGCCGTACGGGTTGCCGTCCTGGAACTTCACCTCGTCGGTGTAGCCCGGCGGCACGATGATCCCGCCGAAGTGGCAGAAGGTCGTGAGCATGGCCAGGATCGTCGACTCCTGGCCGCCGTGCGGCGTGGAGCTGGACGTGAACGCGGCATAGACCTTGTCCGCGAGCTTGCCCTCCTGCCACACCGGGCCGAGGGTGTCGATGAACGCCTGCAGCTGGCTGGTCACGTGGCCGTAGCGGGTGCCGGAGCCCATGATCACCGCGTCGGCCCAGACCAGGTCGTCGGGCTCGGCCACGGGCATGTCCGCGACCGAGCGGGCGTGCTCGGCCCAGGCGTCGACGCTCTCGACGACCTCCGGTGGCGCGGTCTCGCGCACCCGGCGCAGGCGGACCTCGGCGCCGGCCTTCTCGGCCGTCTCCGCGATGCGCGAGGCCATCGCGTGGGCTGTGCCGTAGCTGGAGTAGTGGACGATCGTGAGGTTGACCATGCCCTGAGCGCTAGCCGATCCCGGCCGTCCCATACGGGGGCGCGGCCGGCTCAGGTGCCGCAGAAGGTGCGGTAGCGCCCGAAGTCCGCCGGCGCCGGCTCGGCGTAGCGCTCCCACCCCGCACGCGGGCGGTAGGGGTCGCGGACCGCCTCGAGCAGCCGGTGCATCAGCTCGAGGTCGCCGGACCCGGCTGCGTCGAGGGCCTCCTCGACGAGGTGGTTGCGAGGGACGTGCACGGGGTTGACCTGGTCCATGGCGTCAGGGTTCGGCCCGAGCGCGCGCCACTCCTCCAGCCAGGCGTCGAGCCGCGGCAGGTCGAGCACCATGCCGCGCACGGGCTCGGCGTCACCGCGAGCGGCGGCGGCGAGGTTGCGCCAGAACGACGTGTGGTCGACGTGCCCGCTGGCGAGGAGCTCGAGCAGCGGCTCCGCCAGGCGACGGGCGTCCGCCTCGGCGCCGATCGGCAGCCCGAGCTTGGCCCGGAGCCCGGCGGCCAGCGCGTCGTCGTACTCGCGGGCGAACTCGCCGAGCGCCTCGGTCGCGATCGCGACCGCCTCCTCCTGGTCCTCGTGCAGCAGCGGGAGGATCGCCTCGCCGAGGCGGGCGAGGTTCCACTGCGCGGCAGCGGGCTGCCGGCCGTAGGCGTAGCGGCCGCCGTCATCGATCGAGCTGAACACGGTCGCCGGGTCGTAGGCGTCGAGGAACGCGCACGGCCCGTAGTCGATCGTCTCCCCCGACAGCGTCATGTTGTCGGTGTTCATCACGCCGTGCACGAACCCGACGAGCATCCACCGCGCCACCAGGGAGGCCTGCGCGGAGATCACCGAGCGGTAGAGCGCCAGGTAGGGCTCGGGCGCCTCGGCCGCGAGCGGGTGGTGCCGCTCGATGGCGTGGTCGGCGACGCGACGGAGCAGGTCCACGTCGTCGGCGGCGCGGGCGAGCTGCACGGTGCCGACCCGCAGGTGGCTGGAGGCGACCCGGGCCAGCACGGCCCCGGGCAGGACCTCCTCGCGGTGCACGCGCCGGCCGGTGGCGACCACGGCGAGCGAGCGGGTCGTCGGGATGCCGAGCGCGTGCATGGCCTCGCTGACGACGTACTCCCGCAGCATCGGGCCGAGCGCCGCCAGGCCGTCGCCGCCACGGGCGAAGCGGGTGCGCCCGGAGCCCTTGAGGTGGAGGTCGCGCAGCCGGCCCTCGCGGTCGACGAGCTCGCCCATGAGCAGGGCCCGGCCGTCGCCGAGGCGGGCGAACCCGCCGAACTGGTGCCCGGCGTAGGCCTGCGCGACGGGCTGGGCGCCGGCCGGTGGCCGGGTGCCGGTCAGCAGGCCGAGGCCCTCGGGCGTCTCCAGCCGCTCGGGGTCGAGCCCGAGCTCCTCGGCGAGGGGCACGTTGAGCACCATCAGCCGCGGCTCGGGGGTCTCCGCGGCCTGCGCGGGCAGGGCGAGCTCCGGAAGCGCGGTCGCGAACCGCGCCTCGAGGGTGGCGAGGTCGGCCGGTGCGGTGGTCATGCGTCGAGCCTACGCACCAGCACTGCGTTGCCCGGAGGTACGTCGACCGGCCCGGTCGCGGCGCCGGCCGGGAGGTCGTCGGTGGTGCTGAACAGCACCTCGGCGGCGCCCACCGACCACGGTGCCGCGCCGAGGTTGAGGTGCACCGCGAGCGCGCCGCGGTCGAGCGTGAGCTGCCCGGCGTCCTCGTCGACCGTGGCGCGGCCGAAGGCGG
The DNA here is from genome assembly GCF_000519005.1 of Nocardioides sp. J54. GTDB lineage: Bacteria > Actinomycetota > Actinomycetes > Propionibacteriales > Nocardioidaceae > Nocardioides. The sequence continues at coordinate 86,019 of NZ_JAER01000012.1, forward strand.
GGTCGGTGAGCTCCGGGTGCGCGCGGCGCAGCGCGGCGAGGCGCTGGTAGCCGGCGAGCACACGGGCGTGGCGCCCGCCGAGTCGCTCGTCCCAGTCCAGCCGGCTGCAGGTGAAGGTCGCGGGGTCCTGGGGGTCGAGCACCTCGTCGGGATCCCAGCCCATCTGCTCGAACTCGGCGAGGCGCCCCTCGGCGGTCGCGGTGGCCAGCTCCGGCTCGGGGTGGGAGGTGAAGAACGCGAACGGAGTGCTGGCCGCCCACTCCTCGCCCTGGAAGAGCATCGGCGTGAACGGGGAGCACAGCGTCAGCAACGCGGCGCAGAGCAGGCGCTCGTCGTCGAGGTGCTCGGCGGTGCGGTCGCCGCGGGCACGGTTGCCGACCTGGTCGTGGTTCTGCGCGCAGACGACCAGCCGCCACGCGGGCAGCCGGTCGGTGTCGATGGGGCGGCCGTGGTCGCGGCCGCGGAAGCTGGAGAAGGTGCCGTCGTGGAAGAAGCCGCGGTCGAGCACCTTCGCCAGTGCACCGAGCGGCGCGAAGTCCGCGTAGTAGCCGCTGGTCTCGCCGGTGAGCGCGACGTGGACGGCGTGGTGGAAGTCGTCGCTCCACTGCGCGTCGATGCCGCGGCCGCCGGCCTCGCGCGGGGTCACCATGCGGGCGTCGTTGAGGTCGGACTCGGCGATGAGCGTGAGCGGACGGTTCTGGTGGGCGGAGAGGGCGGCGACCTCGACCGCCATCTCCTCGAGCAGGTGCACCTCGGAGTCGTCGACGAGCGCGTGCACGGCGTCGAGCCGCAGCCCGTCGACGTGGAGGTCGCGCAGCCACATCACTGCGTTGTCGAGGATGTAGCGACGCACCTCGGCCGAGCCCTCGCCGTCGAGGTTGACCAGGTCGCCCCAGGTGTTGCGGCCCTGCTTGAGGTAGGGCCCGAACCTCGGCAGGTAGTTCCCCGACGGACCGAGGTGGTTGTAGACGACGTCCTGGATCACGCCGATGCCGGCGCGGTGGCAGGCGTCGACGAGCCGCTGGTAGGCCGCAGGACCCCCGTAGGCCTCGTGGACGGCCGACCACAGGACACCGTCGTAGCCCCAGTTGTGCACGCCGTTGAACGCGTTGACCGGCATCAGCTCGACGAACCCGACCCCGAGGCTCGCGAGGTGGTCGAGGCGGGAGGCCACGGCGTCGAGGGTGCCCTCAGGGGTGAACGTGCCGACGTGCAGCTCGTAGACGATCGCCCCGGCGAGCTGCCGCCCGGTCCACCCGCCGTCCTGCCACATGTGCGCGGACGGGTCGAAGGTCGCCGAGCGCTCGTGCACCCCGTCGGGCTGGCGCCGCGAGCGGGGGTCGGGCAGCACCTGCTCGTCGTCGTCGAGGAGGTAGCCGTAGCGGCTGCCGTCGGGTACGACGCCCGGGGGCTCCGCCGGCGCCCACCAACCGTCGTCGTGCCGGGTCATCGCGAGCACGTCGTCGCCGAGCGAGAGCCGGACACGGTCGGCGCGCGGGGCCCAGACGGCGAACGGTTCGGTGCGGGTCATGCGTCCTCCCTCACGAGCAGGGCCACGGGCAGCTGGTCCAGCACGGGGCCGACCTCGGCGGACGCGAGCCGGCCGGTGAGCACGTCACGCCAGGTGCCGGGCGGCAGCGCGAGCCGGGTGTCGCCCCAGCCGCCGGCACGCCCGAGCCCGAGCGGCAGCCGCGTGGCGACGGTGATCGCGCCCCCGCGGTCGAAGGCGAGCACGTGCGCTGCGGCCGCGCCGCTCGCGGTGACCGCTTCGTAGCGGGTGAACAGGTCCGGTCGGTCGCGCCGCAGCCGCAGCGCGGCCCGCACGACGTGCAGCTTGGCCCGGCCGTCGTCCAGTGGGCCCTCGGGCCGCAGCGGTGCCGCCGGCGCGGGCTCGGAGAGCAGCCGTCGGCGCAGGTCGAAGTCGACCGGGCGGCGGTTGTCGGGGTCGACCAGGCTCTGCTCCCACAGCTCGCTGCCCTGGTAGACGTCCGGGACGCCGGGCGCGGTGATGCTGACGAGCTTGGCCGACAGCGCGTTGGTGAAGCCGGGGCCGGCCAGCCGATCGACGGCCTCCTCGATGAGCGCGGTGACCGGGCCGTCGTCGTACAGGGCGTCGACGAAGGCGTGCACGCCGTCCTCGTACGACGCGTCCGGCTCCGTCCACGTGGTGTGCTCCCCCGCCTCGCGCATCGCCTTCTCGGCGTAGGCGTGCAGCCGGTCGCGCTCGATCGGCCAGGCGCCGACCGCGGCCTGCAGCAGCAGGTGCGCGAAACCGCGCTCGGTGTCGGGGCCAGCGTCCAGCAACCGTGCGACGTGGTCGGCCCACCAGTCGGCGTCCTCGGCGAGCACGCTGATCCGGGCGCGGACGTCCTCACCGCGCTTGGTGTCGTGGGTGCTCAGCGTCGTCATCGCGAGCGGCGTGGCGGCCTGGCGGCGCGCCATCGCGGCGTGGAAGCCGTCGACGTCGACGCAGAACTGGTCGGGTTCGGCACCCACCTCGGTGAGCGACGTCAGCCGGCTCCACCGGTAGAACGCGCGGTCCTCGACGCCCTTCGCCATCACCATCCCGCTGGTCTGCTGGAAGCGCAGGGCGGGCGCCCGGAAGCGGTCCTCGAGCAGCGGCAGCACCGTGTAGAGCGCCTGGGCGAGGTCCGGCCGGACCGCCCGGACCTGCGCTGCGGCGTGGTGGAGGTGGTCGAGCCCGTCAGGCAGGTAGCTGCGGTAGACCGGGAAGGCGGCGAGCAGCTCGACCAGCACCGCCTCGACAGGGCCGCGCCACTCCTCGTCGGGGACGACCTCGAGCTCGGCGGCGACCTCGCGGGCGATCCGGCGCACCTCGGCGTTGAGGATGGTGCTCGCGACGTGCCGCTTGTTCTCGCGGACCAGCTCGGCCCACGCAGCCACGCCGCCGCGGAGCTCGTCGTCCAGCGCGGTGAGCCGCTGCTCCCCGGCCGGGTCGACGAGCACCCGGTCGATGACGGCGAGCGCGTCGTAGCCGGTGGTCCCGGCGGTGCGCCAGCGCGGCGGCAGCTCCTCGCCGGGCTCGAGGATCTTCTCGACGACGACCCACGCACCGTCGGTCAGGTCCGCAAGGTCGTCGAGGTAGGCCGCCGGGTGGCGCAGCCCGTCGGGGTGGTCGACGCGCAGCCCGTCGACGAGCCGCTCCCTGAACCACCGGGCGACCTCGACGTGGCTGGCCTCGAGCACGTCGCGGTCCTCGACCCGCAGTCCGGCGAGGGTGTTGACGGCGAAGAAACGCCGGTAGTTCTGCTGCGTGTCCGCCGCGCGCCACGAGACCAGCCGGTAGTGCTGGCGCCCGTGCACCACCTGCGGGTCGTCGGTGTCGTCGGCGCTGCCGGGCGTGACCGGGAAACGGTGGTCGTGGTAGCCGAGCATCCCGTCGACCAGGTGGAGGTTGCCGACCGGGCCGTCAGGGTCGGGGAGGTCGTCGTCGCCGACGACGGGCAGCAGCACGCGGTCCTCACCGGCCGCCCAGTCGACGTCGAAGAAGCGGGCGTAGCGCGAGGTGCGGCCGTGCGTGAGCAGGTCCCACCACCAGCCGTTGGTGGCCGGGCTCTCCACGCCGACGTGGTTGGGCACCACGTCGACGACGACGCCCATGCCGCGGCGGTGGGCCTCGGCGGAGAGCCGGGCAAGCGCCTCGGCCCCACCGCGGGCCGGGTCGACGCGGGTGGGGTCGACGACGTCGTACCCGTGGTCGCTGCCGGGGTGCGCCTCGAGCAGCGGTGACAGGTAGACCCAGCCCACGCCGAGGTCGTCGAGGTAGTCCAGCAGCGACCTCGTGGCGTCGAGGTCGAAGGACTCGCGCACCTGGATGCGGTAGGTGCTCGTCGGCACCCGCGCCGGTACGACGGCGGCGGGCTTCACCGCTCCCCCGCCATCGACGCGACGGAGGCGGCGGCGCTCGAGTCGGGCTCGGGCTCGGGCTCGTGCCACTGGCGGAGCACGACGACGCTGCGGTGCGGGAGGGCGAAGGTGCCGCCCGCCTCGAGGCGCACGTCGGGGTCGCTGCTGCCGCTGGTGTCGACCACGACCTGCCAGCCCGTGGCGAACTCCTCGTCCGGCAGCGTCACGTCGCGGGCGTCGTCGCCGTTGAGCAGGATCAGGAAGTGGTCGTCGCGGATCGGCTGCCCGCGCGGGTCCCGGCCCTCGATACCGTCTCCGTTGAGGTACATCCCGAGCGTGCGCAGGTCGCCCCAGTCGTCGTCCTCCATCGGCCTGCCGTCGGGGTGCAGCCACACGATGTCGTTGAGCCGCTCCCCCTCGCCGGTGCGCACCGTGGTGCCGGTGAAGAACCGGCGCCGGCGCAGGGACGGGTGCTCGCGGCGCAGCCGCACCAGCTCGGTGACGAACTCGCACAGCGGCCGGTCGACGTGCTCCCAGTCGATCCAGCTGAGGTCGGAGTCCTGGGCGTAGGTGTTGTTGTTGCCCTGCTGGGTGCGGCCGAGCTCGTCGCCGTGCAGGATCATCGGCACGCCCTGGCTGAGCAGCAGCGTGGCGAAGAGGTTGCGCTGGTCGCGCGCCCGGGCCTCGTTGACGTCCGCGCTGTCGGTCGGCCCCTCGACGCCGTGGTTCCACGACCGGTTGTCGTCGGCGCCGTCGCGGCCGTCCTCGCCGTTGGCCTCGTTGTGCTTCTGCTCGTAGGAGACGAGGTCGCGCAGGGTGAAGCCGTCGTGGGCGGTCACGAAGTTGATGCTCGCCACCGGCCGGCGGCCGGTGTGCTCGTAGAGGTCGGCCGACCCGGCGATCCGGCTGGCCAGTTCGCCGAGGTTGTGGTCGCCGCGCCAGAAGTCGCGCACCGTGTCGCGGTAGGCGCCGTTCCACTCGGTCCACTGCGGCGGGAAGCCGCCGACCTGGTAGCCGCCCGGGCCGACGTCCCACGGCTCGGCGATCAGCTTGACCTGGCTGACCACCGGGTCCTGCTGCACGAGCTCGAAGAAGGTGGCGAGCCGGTCGACGTCGTAGAACTCGCGGGCCAGGGCGGAGGCGAGGTCGAAGCGGAAGCCGTCGACGTGCATCTCGGTGACCCAGTAGCGCAGCGAGTCCATGATCAGCTGGAGCGAGTGCGGGTGCCCGGCGTTGAGGGAGTTCCCGGTGCCGGTGTAGTCCATGTAGTACTGCCGGTCGTCGTCGACGAGGCGGTAGTACGCGGGGTTGTCGATGCCCTTGAAGCTCAGCGTCGGCCCGAGGTGGTTGCCCTCGGCGGTGTGGTTGTAGACGACGTCGAGGATGACCTCGATGCCCGCCTCGTGCATCGCCTTCACCATCGCCTTGAACTCCTGCACCTGCTGGCCGGGCGCGGCGCTGGACGCGTAGCCGGCGTGCGGGGCGAAGAAGCCGAGGGTGTTGTAGCCCCAGTAGTTGCGCAGCCCGCGCTGCAGGAGCACGTCGTCGTGGACGAACTGGTGCACCGGCATCAGTTCGATCGCGGTGACGCCGAGGTCGTGCAGGTGGCCCACCACCGACTGGTGCGCGAGCCCGGCGTAGGTGCCGCGCAGCGCCTCGGGGACGTCGGGGTGGGTCGCGGTGAGGCCCTTGACGTGCGCCTCGTAGATCACGCTCTCGGCGTACGGCGTGCGCGGGTGCCGGTCACCCTCCCAGTCGAACCACGGGTTGGTGACCACGCCGAGCACCATCTGCTCGAGCGAGTCGTCGTCGTTGCGGGAGTCGGGGTCGCCGAAGTCGTAGCCGAACAGGCTCTGGCCCCAGTCGACCTCCCCGACGGTCGCCTTCGCGTAGGGGTCGAGCAGCAGCTTGTTCGGGTTGCAGCGCAGCCCCTGGGCGGGGTCCCACGGACCGTGCACCCGGTAGCCGTAGCACTGCCCCGGCTGCACGCCGGGCAGGTAGGCGTGCCAGACGTAGCCGTCGACCTCGGTCAGCTCGACGCGGGTCTCGGTGCGCGTCCCGCCGGCCCCGTCCGCTCCTTCGACGTCGACGAGGCACAGCTCCACCCGGTCCGCGACCTCGCTGAAGAGTGCGAAGTTCGTTCCGGTTCCGTCGAAGGTCGCCCCCAGTGGGTACGCCGACCCGGGCCAGGTCTCCACCACGTGCATGCCGCCTCTCGTCGTCGGGTCCTCGGCCACGCGCCGACGCAGGGGGTACCCGTCCTGCGGGGCTTCACCCACCCCCGGAGGAGGGTGTCCCACGCATCTTGGCCAGGCGCGCCCGCAGGGCGGGCACGCGGTCGGCGTTGGCGCGCAAGTCGAGGTACTCCTCGCCGTAGGTCCACAGCAGGGCGTCGTCGAGCCGGCGCACCGCGCCGGGCGGGTAGCGGTAGTCCATCCGCTGCATCAGCAGGTCGTCGTCGACCTGCCGCAGCACCTCGCCGAGCGCCGAGAGCGAGCTGATCCCCAGCTCGAGGACGATCGCCGCCATCCACTGGTAGTGGTCGGTGCGCGACCAGCCGGCGTCGGCGTACTGGCCGGCGAGGAAGGCGGCCAGCTCGCGCGGCGGGATCCGCGGGTCGTCGTCGTCGGACTCGTCGCTCGCGTCGACCATGCCCTGCTGGATCCGCTCGCGGATGATCGAGAACTCGCGGTCGGCCAGCTCGAGCAGGCCGGCGGCGAGGGTGAACCGGCGGTCGAAGTCGGGGACGTGCTCGTCGGGGATGGTGCCCTTGTAACGGATGTCGTGCTCGAACTCCGCCCACGCGTGCTGGAGGACGGTGCGGATCTGCACCTGCGCCACCTGCTCGTCGTCGAGGCGGACGAGCAGGTGCCGGCTGGCGTAGCCGAAGCGGCCCTCGCTGGCGGTCTCGCGGCCCATGTCCCGGTCGTCGAGGACGGTGACCTGGTCGTCGAGCAGCTCGGCGACGGCCTGCACGTCGCTGTGCACGTAGGTGATCACCCGGATCCCGACCTGGTCGGTGATCTCGCGCAGCGGGTCGGTGAACACCGCGTGCCCGGCCTCGGTCCGCGCTGCCTTGGCCGCGAAGGAGGTCACCGACTTCGCGCGCCCGGTGACCGTGAGGTAGTTGATGCCGGCCTCGTCGAGGACCGCGGTGACCAGGCGCACGAGCTCCTCGGTCGTGTCGCGCACCGCGGGCCACCGCTCGGCGTACTCGCGCACGGCGGCGCCGATGTCCGGTCCGGCGGGGACGGGCGGCACGGCGTCGGGCTCCGCGGACCGGGCGGCCTGCTTCGCGCGCGGGGTCGGGACGAGGTCGTCGGGCAGGGCGGGCGTGACGATGTAGCCGGTCTCCAGGTCGCCGTAGACGACCGTGTCGTCGCGGCGGCGGTCGGCGAAGAGGGCGATGTAGGCGCACACGACGGCGTCGACCTGGTCCTCGACCACCCGCAGCTCGCTCTTGCGCGCCGCGGCGACCACCGCAGCGTGCAGGGCACGCCACGCCGGGGTGTCGACGTGCAGCGCGGGGTCGGCGTTGGCGAGGCCCTCGACGAGGCGCACGAGGACCAGCAGCTCGGCGCGCAGGTGCTCGAGGTCGCGGCCCGGCTTGTCCTTGTACTTCAGGGTCCGGCCGAGCCGGAACAGCGCGACCGTCGCCGGGTGCGGGTAGACCTCGATGCCACGGCGCGGCCGGCGCGACCACGGGTTGATGTCGAGCCCGAGCCGCGCGCAGATCCGGGCGGCGCGCGGCTGGTCGCGGAACTCCGGCTTCCCGGTGTTGGACGGGTGGGCGCCGGCGTCGAAGCGGGCGAAGTCCTTGTTCAGCGCCTTCTCCGCCGGGCGGTTGCCGGCCTCGTTGCGCACGATCAACGGGGCGTCGACCGCGACCAGGCACTCCCCCTCGACGTACGACGCCAGCGCGGCCTCGATGTCGTCGTCGGTGCGCACGGCGGCCACCATCTGCAACCGCCCGTCCGCGTCGAGCACGGCCAGCCCGGTGGGCCGGCGCTCGCCCCACGCGAGGTCGATCCCGACGTAGTGCACCCGACGCCTCAGCCGCGGTTGAGCGCGACGGCCTCGCGCACCAGCGCCACGAAGGCGTCGGCGTCGGGCTGGTCGCCCTCGTGGAGGTCGATCGCGCGTCGGGTGCCCGCGTCGAGGCTGGCGTTGAAGATCCCGGACGGGTCCGCCAGGGACGCCCCCTTCGCGAAGGTGAGCTTGACCTTGTCCTTGTAGGTCTCGACCGTGCAGATGAGCCCGTCGGCCGAGAACGTGGGCACCCCGGCGGGGTTGGACGGCTTCTTCCACCTGGCCTCCTCGACGACGTCGGGCTCGGCCCGGACGATGAGGGCCCGCACGTGGTCGACCGTCTCGCTGCGCCAGTCAGTGGTCATGTCCCGACCCTACTGATTCCGGGCCGCGCCGTGCCGGACCTCGGATGCCGCGGTGGGCGCCGGGTAGCGCGAGGGGACGCCCCGGCCCCGACCTGGCCTGACCTGACCCGACCTGACCCTGAGGAGACCCCGTGAAGCTCGGCTACTTCCTGTCCTGCGAGGAGCACACCCCCGCCGACCTGGTCGCCCAGGCGGTCGCCGCCGAGGAGGCCGGCTTCTCCGGCCTGTGGATCAGCGACCACATCAACCCGTGGAACTCCGAGCAGGGCCAGAGCCCGATGGTGTGGCCGGTGATCGGCGCCGTCGCCCAGGCGACCAGCCTGCCGATCATGACCGCGGTGACCTGCCCGATCGGCCGCACCGGACCACTGGTGGTGGCCCACGCCGCCGCGACCTGCGCGGTGATGAACCCCGGCTTCCGCCTCGGCGTCGGCACCGGCGAGGCCCTCAACGAGCACCTGACCGGCGAGGTGTGGCCCTCCTTCGACGTCCGCATCGAGATGCTCCGCGAGGCCGTGGCGCTGATCCGCGAGCTCTGCACCGGCCGCACCGTCGACCACCGCGGCGAGTTCTTCACCGTCGACGACGCGCAGCTGTGGACCGTGCCCGAGGAGCCGTTGCCGATCTGGATGTCGGCCTTCGGGGAGAAGGCGACGCGCGCAGCCGCGGAGATCTCCGACGGCTTCGTCAGCACCATGCCCGACGCCGAGCTCCGTGGACTGTTCAGCGACCTCTCCGGCGGGAAGCCGTCCGCGGCGGGGCTGAAGGTCGCCTGGGCGCCGACCGCCGAGGAGGGCGTCGACCACGCGCACCGCCTCTGGGCGAACGCCGGCATCCCCGGCGAGCTCGCCCAGGTGCTCCCCTCACCCCGCCACTTCGAGCAGGCCTCGCAGCTGGTGACGAGGGAGAGCACCGCCGAGAGCACGACCGCCGGCAACGACGTCGACGAGCACGTCGCCGCTGTCCGTGAGTACGCCGACGCCGGCTTCGACGAGCTCTACGTCAGCAACATCGGCCCGCACTGGCGGGAGATGATCGCGGCGTACGGCGAGCACGTCCTGCCGGCGTTCCGGGACTGAGACGGGTCAGCCCCGGAACGCCAGGGCTCGGCTCAGCCTGCGGAGCAGGCGAAGTAGTCCTCCACGTTGACGATGCCGGAGCAGCGGGCGCCTCGCTCCTGTGCGTGGAGGGGGATCTCGCTGCCGGGTCCGACGATGTAGGTGGCGAAGTCGACGACGCTGTCGCCGTCCACGTCGATACCGATGAGGCCGTGGAAGCCCTCTCCTGTCTCGAGGTCGACCTTGCCCGAGTCGATGCGCTTCTGCAGGCCCTGCGAGACCCAGACGATGTCGTCGTCGACGCCGAAGACGATCTGCACGCCGGCGGCCTGGTTCTTCTTCGAGGCGTTGACGCACTCGTGCGCCGACGCGATGCCGCTGCTGAGGAGGACGAGGCCGGCGGTTGCGCCGACGACACCTGCCCCACGAGCGACCGTGGTGATGAGGGACATGAGCTGCTCCAGGGGGAGTTGGAACGCCGCCTCGTTGCGGCGTCCAACGACGGTAGGAAACTCTTTACCCGGATCCCACCCACACATCTGCTGCACGGCGACCACCCGTTCGAGCCCTCCCGCACGGCCCCTTCGTGTGCTGCTCGCCCGGCTCGCGCTCCGCCCGTCAGAGGCCGAGGTCGGCCAGCACCGCCGCAGCCGTGCGCTCCCCCGACACCAGTGCGCCCTGGATCGAGGAGGTGTCGCGGTGGTCGCCGCACACGTACGGTCCGTCGGCGTCGGGACGCACCGGCTTGCGGAAGGAGTGCGGGGCCGGCATGGCAGGCAGGGCCCGCGGGACGTCGTACGTCGCGACGTGCTCCCAGCCCGAGGTGGACGTGCCGTAGAGCGTGGCCAGCCGCGTGCGGACACCGGGCTCGTCGAACTCCTTGTCCCCGTGCACGATCGAGGTCGCGACGAGCGCATGGCCCTCCGGTGCGTACGCCGGCGCGGCGGCCGTGACCACGACGGTGTTGTTGACCGGACCGGGGTCGGGGTCGAGCAGCAGCGTCGGCGTGGTCAGCGGCGGCTCGGTGGTCGCGTGGTAGATCGTCGTGACGCCCTTCCACGCGGTGCTGCCGAGTCGTCCGTCGAGCAGGCCGTCGGCACTGTCGGCGTCGGCCGCCACGACGACCGCACGGGCACGGATGGTGCCCTCGTCGGTCACGACGCTGGTCGCGGACACCGAGCGAGCAGGCGTCTCGAGGTGCACCGTGCCGGTCGGCAGCCGGCCCGCGAGCTGCTCGGGGACCTGCTGCATCCCGCGTGCCGGCACCGTGGAGTCGCCGAGGGCGAACATCCGCAGCATCAGGTCGACGAAGCGCGAGGACGTCGACATCTCCTCCTCGAGCAGCACGCCGCTGAAGAACGGGCGCAGGAGGCGGTCGACGGCCGCCTCCTCGAGGCCAGCAGCCGCCCAGTGCTCGGCCGCCGTGACGTCGTCGCGCCCGCGGATCCGGGAGGCCGGCGCGAGGATCGCCCCGGCGCCGTACGCCACCAGCGCGAGCTTGCCGCGGATGCCGGCGAAGGGCGCGGCGACCGCGCGTGGCAGGGCGGTCAGCTCGCGCCGCGGGTCGCCGACGCGGTGGTTCTCGCCGTCGAGGTGGAGCAGGGCGGCGCGGTCGAACGCCCGCAGGTCCAGCGCGTCGAGGTCGACCAGCCGCTTGACCGCCGGGTAGGCGGTGTTGAGCACCTGGAAGCCTCGGTCGAGCAGGAAGCCGTCGACGCGGTCGGTGCGCATCCGACCGCCCACGCCGTCGCCGGCCTCCAGCACGGCGACGTCCAGCCCGGCCTCGCTGAGCCGCACTGCCGCGGTGAGCCCGGCGACCCCCGCGCCGACGACGACCACCTCGGCACCCTGCGGCAGCCCGGCGACCACGCCTCAGCCCTTCTTCCGCAGCGCCGACGGCTTGTGCACGGCCTCGCCACCGCTCTTGTCGCTGCGCACGAGGTACTGCGGCTCGTCCTCGCTCGCGCGCACGGTGCGGCCCGCCAGCGCGGTGTCCTCGGTGACCTTGCGCAGCACCTCGCCCTCGGCGGTTCCGCCGTGGCTCTGCCAGGTCACCTTGTCGCCCCTGCGGAAGTCCTTCGCCATCACGCCTCCGTCCCGAGTGGGTGTCGTCAGGCGCAGGAGGTACCCAGCCCGCGCCCGGACCACCCGCACCGCGGGTCGTCGGGAGGTGTTCGGCGCGGTCCCGGCTCCGGATTGCCGCACCGGCTCGCCGGTCAGGTGTACGACGCCAGCGGGCCGGGGGTCAGGCGGGTTCGGCGTCGGTGATCGGCGTGATCCACGCCTGGTGGGTGTGGGCGTTCTTGGTGATCGCGAGCAGCTCGTCCATGTGCGGCTCGAGGCCGGTCACCTTGTCGAGCGGCACGCCGATGATCAGCTGGAAGCCGAGGCCCTTCCACGCCTGGACGGCGCGGCCGGCGAACTCCGAGTCGGCCTTGACGAAGCCCTCGTCGAGGAAGACCGGGGCGAACCGGGGACGCGAGCGCATCTCGTCGCCGAGCCGGAAGCGCAGCGCGGAGCCGACGATGAAGGCGACCAGCTCCTGGCTCTCGCCGCCGGACTTCTCCCCCAGGGTCCGGTAGGTCGCCCGCACCTCGCCGGTGAGGTAGTCGTAGCGCTCCGCGCTGATCTCGACGTGCCGGCGCACGTCGAGCAGCCGGTCGCGGTCGGTCGGGCCGTCGCCCCCGTGCTCGGGACGGCGCAGCTGCTTCATGAAGCGGCTGAGCTCGGTGAACCTCTTGTCGAGGTCCTCCTCCTTCAGCTCACCACTGGTGCCGGCGGACAGCGCCCGCAGGTCCTTCATGAAGGCCTGGACGTGCGCCGGGGCGAGCCGGCGCAGCCGGATCCGCAGCCGGTCGCCGGCAGCGCCGAACTCCAGGCGCCGCAGGATCGCGTTGATCGGCTCGAGGCGGTCCTCGATCTCCTCGACCGACGCGGACATCGCCTGCAATAGCGGGACGAGGTCCTGGCCGCTCCACTCCGTGAGTCGGCGGCGCCACTCGGCGTGCCGGTCGGCGAGGCCCTTGCCGCGGATGTCCTCGAGGATGCGGGCGTAGTCGGGGTAGGACTCCGCCGTCGCGCCGAGGTTCGGCGAGTCCCAGGTGAACTTGTAGGTGCGGAAGATGTGCGCGAGGTCCTCGTCGCAGCGCTTGATCTCCGCCTCCGCGTCGGCCAGCGCGGTGCGCAGGCGCTCGCCGAGGCGGTGGGAGTTCTCCATGAACCGGTCGAGGTCCTCGGGGTCGGCCGGCGCCGCCGCCTCCGCGAAGTCCGCCGTCAGCGCGGCGTCCTGCTCCTCGCTCAGCGCCAGGACACCGGCGTCCTCGACGGCGATGACACGGTCCTTGACCACGTCCTCGGCGTCGGCGAGCTCGCCGTGCTCGGCGTTGAGCTGGTCGCGTCGCTGCTCGAGGGAGAAGCGCTCCTTGCGGGCCGCGCCGAGCTGCTCCTGGAGCTCGTCGATCTGCGCCTGCAGCACCTGCAGTCGGTCGTCGGAGGCGAGGATCGCGGAGCGGCGCTCCTCGAGGTCGGCGATGCGGCGGTCGCTGCCGGCGACGTCGACGTCGTCGAAGCGGACCATGACGATCGCCTCGTAGGCCTTGCGCTGCAGCTCGATCAGGCTGCCGCGGCGCTTGAGCTCCTCGAGCCGGCCGTCGATCTCGCCCAGCTTGCGCTCGACCTGCGCCAGCTGCGCGTCGATCTCGGCGATCGCGTCCTCGCTGGAGAAGCCGATGATGTTGCGCTGGTCGCTGCGCCCGTGCGTGCCGCGGCGCCCGTTGCGGGTCTGGCCCGAGACAGTGACCCGGAAGCCCGGGCCGTCGAGGTCGGCGGCGTCGTCGACGCACAGCGCGTTGCGCGACGGCTCCTCGACGTGCTGCTGCACCCAGCCGGCGAACGGCGAGTCCTTGAAGAGCAGCTTGCCGGCGATCCGCTCCGGGTCGGACGGACCGGTCCCGGGCAGGTCGAGCTCGACTCCCTGGAAGGTCAGCCGCGCCGGGAGCCGCAGCTGGTCGATCGCCTCGGAGAAGTCGCGCAGGCGGTCCAGCGGCACCAGCATCATCCGGGCGCTGCCGCCGAGCACGGTCTCGATCGCCGTGCGCCAGCGCGCCTCCTCGGGGGCGACGTCGATCAGCTCGGCAACGAAGGGCAGCTCGGAGACCGACAGCCCGCTCGCGCGGGCGACGGCGGTGCGCAGGTCGTGGAGGTACGACGGCACGCGGCCGGCGCGGCTCTCCAGCGATGCCCGCTCCTGGCGCAGCACGCCCTGCTCCTGGGTGAGGGGGAACTGCTGCTCGCGCAGCACCTTCTCCCGCTCGGCCGCGATCCGCTCGCGCTCCTTCTCGCCGGTGCGCAGCCGCTCGCGGGCCTGCTCCTGCAGCACCGTGAACGCACCCGCGTCCTCGAGCGCGGACTCCAGGTCCGGGACGTCGGCGTCGGTGAGCCCGACGAGCGGGTAGACCCGCTCCTCCAGCTCGGCGAGCCGGCTGGCCCGCTCCTCGCGCAGGTTGCGCTCGGCCTCGGCCAGCGCGGCGAGCGCCTGCAGGTCACCGCCACCCGCGGCGCGGTGCGCGTCCTTGGCAGCGTCGAGGTCGCCGGCGAGCTGCAGCTCGGCGGCCTGCGCCGAGGCGAGCGCCTGCATCGTGGCCGCACGGGCGTCGCGGTTGTCGGCCACCGCGGTCTCGATCAGGCGCAGGTGGGTGCGCAGCAGCCAGTACCGCAGCGGGGTCTCGTCGCCGGACTGGGTGATGCCGTAGGAGTCGAGCTCCTCGAGGCGCTTCGCTGCCGTCGTACGACGCTCGTGGATGTCGGTGATCGGCTCGAGCAGCTCGAGCTTCTGCTGCTCGGTGCGCATCGCGACGTGCGCGGCGTCGAGGTCGTCGAAGTGCTCGATGGCGCGATCGGCGGCGGCGTAGGTCGCCGGGCGCTCGAGCACCATGTCCTTGTAGAGCTCGTCGACGCTGCGGACCTGGTTGCCGGCCTGGATCCGGGCGAGCAGGCGCAGCGCCTTCGCGCCGTCGCCGTTGGCGCCGATGCCGAGCCGGGCGTGCAGCACGGCCGAGAACTCGGCGTACGTGCGGTGGACGCGGACGCCGGGGAACAGCTTCTTGAGGGTGTTCGCGTGGAACTTCTCCGGGACGGCGGCCTCGAGCTTCGCCAGCGGCAGCTCGCCCTCGTGGGTCCACATCTGCATGAGCACGTCGCTGGAGCGGCTCGCGCGCCGCGGCACGTAGTAGGTGCGCAGCGCGGTGAACCGGCCCCCCTGGTCGCTGACGAAGGTCATCGCCACCGCACCCCAGGTGTCGGCGCCCTTGCCGCGCAGGAGCTTCTCCACCGGCCGGCCGGTCTTCGGGTCGTCGACGACGTCGACGGCTCCGCGCAGGTAGGACAGCAGGTTGCGCTGCCCGACGCTGCGGGCGCGGCCGGCGACGGCGTCGTTGGAGGCGCCGTTGAACTTGGTGTCCGACGGCATCATCAGCGCGGTGTAGGCGTCGAGGATGGTGCTCTTGCCGACGCCGGAGGCGCCGGAGATCATCGTCGCGTCGCCGGCGAGCGGGACGGTGGTCAGGCCGCCGAAGCCGCCCCAGTTGACCAGCTGCAGCAGCGACGCGCGCCACTGCACGGTGTCGTCGGCGGGCGCGGCGACGACCTGCTTCTCGAACAGGCCGTCGGTCTCGTCGCGGTGGTCGAGCAGGCCGTCGGCCGTCTCGATGCCCTCGTCGATGCTCATTCGGCGTCGTCCTCCTCGAACAGGTCCGCGTCTGCCGGGGCCTCGGCCTCGTCGTCGCGCTGCGTGCCGTTCGCCTTCTGCAGCGCCTCGAGCAGCTCCTGGAGCAGCTCGAGCGGCAGCAGGGGCTCGACGGCCTCGCTGATCTCGAACCGGTCGTCGGACGCGGTGGGGATCAGCAGTCCGGCCTTGACGATGCTGGTGACCGCGTTGCGCGCCCGCTTCTCGTCACCCGACTCGTCGGTGGCGTGGACCGGGCGGTAGCTGGCCACGTAGTCGAGCAGGTCGTCGCGGTCGACGTACACCCGCACGTCGCCGCCCGCGATGCCGGCCCGCAGCCGGTCACGCAGGTGGACCAGGACGAGCGTCTCCTCCCGCGACCAGGCGGTGTCGTGAAGCAGGGTCGGGAAACGGCCGCCGCCCTCCGCCTGCGCCTGGCGCTTCCACGCGACCTCGCGGGCGCGGTCGACCTGGAGGTCGAGGAAGAGGTCGTTGAGCCGCCCCCGCAGCAGCTGCTCGTGCTCGACCAGCACCTGCCAGTCGCGCGGGTGGGTGCGGGCACTGATGAACCGCTGCTTGAGCAGGGTCACCAGCGTCTGGCGCTGGGCGTACTCGAGGCCGCCCTCGTCGCCCTCGAAGAGCGAGACGGAGCGGTCGTCGACGACGTCGAGGTCATCGAGCTCCGGGGTCTCCTCGAGCTCGGCGTACTCGGTGGTCACGTGCTGGCCCCCTCATGGTCCGGGTCACGATCGAGGTCGGGGTCGGGCAACGGCGTGCGCGGCACCGCGAAGGTACGGCGGGTGCCGTCGGGCCGTAGGGCGGAGAACGTCTCGACGTGCTCGTCGTCGGCGCGCAGGTCGCGGTTGGCCGCCAGGTGCAGCAGGCCGAAGATCTCCACCGGGCGGCGGAGCGACGGCTCGAGGCTCTCGAAGAGCTCGCCGAGGGAGCCGGCCGGGGCGAGGTCGCTGAGCGCGTCCTCGAGCCGCTGGCGCAGCGAGCCCAGCTGCGGGCCGCCCTGCGCCATCAGCGCGGTCAGCGACAGCCCGGGCGCGTCGGTCGGGTCGGCGGCCGAGATCGGCTCCGGCAGCACGTCGTCGGCAGGGTCGTGGAAGCGCTCGCGGAGGTGCTCGACGGTGACCCGGTTCGGCAGCAGCGCGACGTCGTGGGTCGCGCGCGGCCCGGTCTCGGCCACCCAGGTCATCAGCTCGGACTCGACCTGACGCAGCGTCTGCTCGAGCTCGCGGTCGCGGGCCGCGTCGTGGCTGACGATGTACTCCTTCAGCGTCGCGGTCACCCGGCTGCGCTGGGCGAGCACGCGGTCGAGGCCGTCGCGCACCAGCCGCACCGTGCCGCGCAGCTCCGCGCGATCGGCCTCGGCGAGGATCCGGTCGGCGAGCGGGTGCTCGAGCAGGGCGTTGAGGTCCTCGCGGAGCTGGGTGACCAGGGCGTCGTCGCGCAGCAGCGCGAACGCTCCCTCGAACGCCCGGCCCTCGTGGGTGGCGGTGATCAGCGCGTCGGCGCGGGAGAGGTACTCGTCGATCACCTCGCCGGCCGGCCGGTCCTCGGCGCGGAAGGCCGCCAGGATCTCGGCCCGGATCGTCGCGAACCGCTCCTCGACGCGCGCGAAGTCGCTGGGCAGCGCGGAGATGAGCGACAGCAGCTCGGTGAAGCCCTCGACCATGTAGTCCTCGGTCGCCCCCGGCATCTCCGCGCCGTCGACGAGCCGGTCGCGCTCGGCCTTGAGCCGCGCGATCTCCTCGTTGAGCAGGGTCACCCGGGCGCCACGGTCGGGGTTCGCCTCGGCGTTGAAGCGTCGTACCGTGCCGAGGATGGTGGTGATCCGGTGCTCGCTCAGCGTGGCCCGGTCGCGGGTGAGGTTCTTGACCAGCTCGAGCGCCTGCTGCGCGTGCGAGGTCAGCGAGTAGACCTCGTTGCCCTGCTCGTCGAGCGAGCGCACCAGCCACTGGCCGCGCATCCACCGCTGGCAGATCTCCTTGCCGCTGCCGCTGGGGACGTCCTGCTCCCCCGCCTGCCGGATCTCCGCGAGGTGCTCCTCGACCTGGGTGTGCAGCCGCGCCGTCGGGATCGGCTTGTTGTTCCGCCCGAACGCCGCCCGGAAGATCGTGATCACCACCGGTGCCTGCCGCTGGTGGAGGAGCGTGAGGGTCGGCTGCGCGAAGGCACCCTTGACCCGCGCCAGCTCACCGGCGATGTCGCTCACGGTCCCCTCCTCCCGATCAGGTCGAAATCGGTGAGCCAGTGTTCCAGAGGAGACCCCCGCAGCCCGCACCGAGGGCGTCACCGGTGGTTCGGGATGCAGGTGGGACTGGTGGGGTTGGCGAGGCGGGGGTGACGGCCGCGGGATCGCCGTCAGTCCCGCTGTGCCAGCTCCTCGATCGCAGCGACGGTGCGCTGCAGCATCTCGCCGAGCGCGGCAGGCACCTTCGGCCGGAGGGCCTCGACGAGCGAGCGGTAGTACCAGAGGTGCTGCTCGGGCTCCTGCACCCGGAACCGCTCCCAGACCGCCGGGCCGACCTCGCGCAGGTCGGCCTCGACCGAGCGCGCGTTGTGGAGCTTGTCGCAGGCGGAGATGAGGGCGACGCGCTCGTCGACGTCGGCGAGGTGCTGGAGGTACGTCGACTTCCGCTCCTGCCAGGGTGCCTTCTCCTCGCCGGCGTCGGTGTCGACGAGGCTGTCGGAGAGCGCCTCGACCAGGCGGGCGACCTCGGGCCCGAACTCCTTCGCGACGTCGGCGAGGCGGGCTGTGCCGCCGTGGTCCTCGGCGACGTCGTGCAGCAGGGCGGCGGCGACCTGCTCGTCGTCGCCGCCGTGCTCGAGCACGAGCGCGGCGACGGACCAGAGGTGGGAGAGGTACGGGATCGTCGTGCCCTTGCGCAGGTCACCGCGGTGCGCATCGGCGGCGTACGCCGCCGCACGCATCACGAGGTCGAGGTCCTGCCAGGGCTGGTCAGTGGCGCGTGGAGCCATCGGCTCCTCCTTCCGGTGCCGGGGTCCCGGCAGTCTGGGGCGTCAGGTCGGCGCGGGTCAGCGCGTCCCGGAACGCCGGGTTGGGGCTGGCAGCGGGCAGGGCGGCGCAGACGGCGTCGAGCGCCTCGTCGTGCGGCACGCCCCGCAGCATGGCGTACGCCGCGCCGACGGTGGGGGTCCGGCTCTGCGCGGCGACGCAGTGGACCAGGACGACGTGGCCCTCGTCGCGCAGGGCCGCCACGGTGCGGGCGGCATCGGCGAGGACGAAGTCGAGGTGCGGGTTGGACCGCGACTCGGCGCGGTCGATCAGCCGGAAGGTCACGTGCTCGACGTCAGCCGGCACCTGCTCGTTGCCCACGAGGCAGAGGCTGACGACGGCGGTGACGTCGTCGGGCAGCTCGTCGAGGACGCCGGCGTCGCCGAGCCAGACCCCGTCGTCGTGGGGGTGCCGGACCAGGGTCGATCCGGTCGGTGGCAGCCACCGCTTCTCGCGGTAGTCGATCCGCGCCGTGGGCCAGCCGTGCTGGCCGGGCCCGCGGTTGGCGGCGAGGTGCGCGATCTCGACGAGTCTCTCGCCCCGGATGCCCGGGTAGCCGTGCAGCGCCCGGCGCCACTGGGCCGGGACGGCGGAGGCGCCCCAGCGGGCGCCGACCAGCGCGCCGGCGATGGCGGCGACCGTGTCGGTGTCGTCGCCGATCGCGATTGCGGCGGCGAGCACGTCGCCGAGGTGGCGGCAGGCGTCCCCGCCCGACGGCACCGGCGCGTGGCTGATCGCGGACCAGGCAGCCTGGAAGGCGGCGACCACCCAGCCGTTGGGGTTGAAGTGGCCGGGCCGGCGCACCTCGGCCTCGTCGATCCGGCTCGCCCAGTAGCGGGCTGCGTCGTCGTCGAGCAGGTCGAGGCCGACGCGGACGTCGAGCTCGCCCTCCATGACCGCGTGCCGGATCGCGAGCGACCAGAGCACGCACGCCTCCCCTGCCCGCGGGTCGTGGTGGGTCAGCGCGCTGACCTTCGCGGCGGCCTCCGCCACGGCGTCGGGGTCGTCGAGGTACGGCAGCGCGACCGCCGCCGTACGCATGAGGGAGCCGTTGCCGGCGGTGTGGCCGGTCTGCTCGTGGAGCTTGCGGGAGGCGTCGAGCAGCGCGGCGCCGGTCGGGTCCGGCCCGGCGGCCCGCAGCACCCGGCTGGTCTGGATGCCGATGTCGGCCGGACCGGTCCCGTACCAGTCGCGGAAGCGCCGGGCGACCGCCGTCAGCCCTTCCTCGGAGCGGAGGTCGACGCCGCTCGCGGCGACGTCGGCGATGCACCACGCCATCGTGGTGTCGTCGGTCCACTCGCCCGGCGCGAAGCCGCCGAGGCCGCCGCCGATCATCGCCGGACCCTCCGGGCCGAGCGCGGCGCTGCCGAACTCGTAGCCCGCGCCGAGGGCGTCGCCGACGGCCGACACCAGCAGGGCACCGCAGGCGCGGTCGAGCTGGGCCGACGTGAGGTCGATCCGTGTGGTCATCAGGCGGTCCTTCCACCGACCCGGAGGGCCAGGTCGTCGCGGGTCGAGGTCATGGCGTCCATGAAGACGTCGAGCATGCCGTCCAGGTGCTCCGGCACGAAGGGGAATCCGGGAACCACGAGCTTCTGCCAGACGTCCCGGCCCCGCAGCTCCCACTTCAACCAGAGGTGGTCGCGGTTGAGCAAGCCGACCTCCACGGCGGTGCCGCGGCGCGACCGGACGCCGTGGGTCACCCGGGCGAAGATCTCGACGGCCGGCTGGTCCTCCCGCACCCGGACCCAGACCGGCTGGCCCATGTGCCGCACGCCGTAGTCGCCGTCGTCGTCCGGCTCGGGGCACCCGTCGTACTTCTCGTCGAGCACCCGGCCGACCAGCTTGATCAGCTTCTGCCGGTTCTTCGGGCGGTACGCCGTCCGGCGGCGCGCGGCCTTCTCGGTCGCTTTCTCGGTCACCTTCTCGATCGGCGCCTTCTCCACCGGCACGTCGCTGCTGGAGCAGAGGCCGAGCGCCGCGACACCGTCGGCCGCCGGTCCCCACGCCTGGTGGGTCAGCAGGTGCGGGTGGGTCACGCCGAGGACCTCCTGCAGCGCCAGGACGGCGAGCTGCGCGACGGCGGGCGCATCGACGACGGAGCGCTCGACGTACCAGTTGCCGGTCTGGGCGCCCTCGCTCGTGTCGACCGCGAAGCCGACGCGGCGCAGCAGGGCCTCCTCGGCGTCGTCGAGCACGTAATCCGGCCCGAGGAAGCAGTTGCCCGACACCTCGGCACGCAGCCGGGTGCCGTCGCCGAAGGAGGCGAACTGGACGTACGGCGCTGCGCCGGTCCGCTCGTCGCCGGGCAGCTCGACGATCAGGTGGTCGTCGCTGTCGACCATCGTGGAGAGGTAGCCCGCCAGTGCCTCCTCGAACTCGTCCCAGGCGATCTGGAACGCGGGGTCGGCGGGCGCTCCGCCGCGGCTGTCGTCGGCCATCACAGCCTCCTTTAGCATCTCGTTGTCGCTAAACATTAGCATGCGAGTCGCGCTAATATCGGGGAATGGCTTCCCGTGGCCTCGAGTCCTACCCCCGCCCCGGCGTCACCGTCGACCTCGCACTGCTGACCGTAGTGGGGGCCTCCGACACAAACCCCGAGCTGCGCCTGCTGGTGCAGGACCGCGCCGACCCCGGCGGGCGCGCCCTGCCCGGCGGCTTCATCCGCGAGCGCTGGACCGTGGCCCGGACCGTCGAGGACGTGCTGCGCCGCAAGGTCGGGATCGAGCCGCGCGACGACATCCGCCCCCGCCTGCTCCGCCTGTTCGACGACCCCGACCGCGACGACCGCACCTGGGCGATCTCGGCCGGCCACTCCGTGTCGCTGCACGAGTCCGACCTGGCCACCGCCGCCGGCGACCTCGTCCCGGTCACCCGGGCCGGCACGCTGCTCGATGAGGGGCCACTCCTCTTCGACCACGACGAAATCGTCGCCGCGGCGGTCGAGTCCCTGCGGGAGCGCTACGAGATCCGCTTCCGGTACGTCGACATCCACCCCGACCCCGACGGCTTCCTGCCCGAGCCGTTCACCCTCCACCAGCTGCGGAAGGTGCACGAGGCGGTCGTCGGCGACGAGCTGCACAAGGACAACTTCAACCGCCGGATGAAGCCGATGCTCGAGCCGGTACTGCGGGACGGGGAGCCAGTGCTGGCGACGAACCTGCGGGGGCGGCCGGCGGCGCTCTACCGGCGGGCTCGGTGATGCGACGGCGCCGGCCTCACCGGGCTCGGCGTACTCATCGGAGGCTGCGGTCGTCGGGCGGTTGCGTTCCCAGAAGCGGCGACGAGAGGCTGGGTGGATGGCCCTGTCCGCCCGTCGGGGCGCGGTTGGTGCGACGGAGAGGTCGAACCGCTTCCAGGCGGCGGGTTCCACCAGGTAGAGATCACCGGAGGCTGCGGTCGGCCGAGTGGTTGCGTTCCGACAGGCAGCGACGAGGAAGCTGGGTGGATGGTCGGGTCCGGCAGTCGGGCTGCGGCGGGCGCGACGGAGAGGTCAACCCGCTTTCAGGCGGCGGGTTCCACTAGGTAGAGATCGCCAGAGGCTGCGGTCGGTCGAGTGGTTGCGTTCCGAAAGGCAGCGACGAGGACGCTGGGCGGATGGTCGGGTCCGGCGGTCGGGCTGCGGTCCTCGCACAGAAGCGGCCGAGGCCGGCGCGGGCTACCTCCGCCCGCCGGCCACAATTACGCGTCTGACCTGCGGGTTCATCGCTCTTCGCCCTTGCGATCGAACACCTGTTCGACTAGAATCGGGACATGTCAGCACCCGCAGCGCTCACCACGGCCACCGCCCTGGCCGCCAGCGCTGCCGAGCTCGCCCAGGCCGACTGGGACCAGCTCNCNGCTGAGGACGCGGTCGAGGTGGCTGAGGCCATCGCCGCGGCGAAGGGCCTGCTCGACGCCGCCCTGCTCCGCACCACCGAGCGGTTGGCTGAGACGTGTGCGGTCGAACGGCTCGGTTGGGCCTCGGTCAAGGACTACCTGACCCACCTCCTCGGCGGCCACAAAGGCACCGGCGGCGGACTCGTCCGTGCNGCCGAGCAGCTCCGNGACCTNCCCCAGGTCCGCGACGCCCTCGAGGACGGNCGGCTCACCCTGCCCCAGGCCCGCACCATCGCCACCCAGGTCCACACCCTGCCCCGCGCCGCCGACGAGTTCCGNCAGGCGGTCACCGACCGNATGCTCGGACTNGTGGTCGAGCACGGCTACGACGCCAGCACCCTNCAGNCCGCNTTCGGCTCGATCGTNCGNGAGCTCGACCCCGACGCCACCATCATCAACACCGAGAAACAANGCGTNCGCGACGAGAAGGCAGCCCACCTGTGCCGCTACCTGTCCATCACCGAGGACGGACGCGGCGGNGTGCGNCTCAAGGGCTACGGCACCATCGAGGACTCCGAACGCATCAAGACCGTCCTCCTCCCCCTCTCCGCACCCCTCACCACCGACCCCGGTGCCTGCGGCGGCAAAAACCCCGACCCGGGTGCGCCGATGTTCGACCCCGACGGCAACTCGACCCACCGCTCCTGTGCCGAACCGGGNTGTGCCCACGACGGNCGNGATNCCCGCGACCACGGNAANNGNNTNTGGGACGCCCTGGTCGATGCCTGNGACCGGCTCCGNGCCACCGAGACCCTGCCCCGCGACCACGGCGCCGTCCCCCGGATCATCGTCACCATCGACCACAAGTCACTCNNNCAGAAGGTCATCGACACCGGGGTCGCCGGCGAGGGTGAGACCACCACCGGAGCCCGACTGTCCGCCACCGCCGTACGCCGCCTCGCNTGNGACGCCGANCTNATCCCCACCGTCCTCGGCAGCCAGGGCCAGGTCCTCGACGTCGGCCGCGCCCAACGNNTNGTNACCGCNGCGATCTGGGTCGCGCTCATCGCCCGCGACCACCACTGCGCCTTCCCCGGCTGCACCCGNCTCCCCCTCGCCTGCGATGCCCACCACATCCAGCACTGGGCCGACGGCGGGGTCACCAGCCTCGACAACCTCGTCATGCTCTGCCGCCACCACCACACCGTGGTCCACCACACCCCCTGGACCGTCGCGATCGACCCCGACACCAGAAGACCCGTGTGGACCCCACCCCCACGCCTCACCCTCCAATCCTTCCAAGGCCGCGCCACCTACCACCCCGCCACCGACGCTGCCTGATCTCCTGCCGCGCCGCCGCTGGCTGAGGTGCGAGGCGCCCCAGCGCCGAGCCTCGAAACCCCTGGCCCCGGTCCACCGGCCCCAACCACGCAGAGCCCGCCTCGCAGGCCCGGAGGTTTCGAGGCTCCTCGCTGGCGCTCGTCGCACCTCAACCACCGGGAGCCAGGCGAAGCGAACCTCGAGTCTTGCCGCCTGGCCAACGCAACCACCGACCGGAGCCAACTGCGCACGGCCCTCGAAGGCGACGGGCTCGCGCCATCAGAACCGGGAGCCAGGCGAAGCGAACCCGCGGCTATCGCCACGCGGACGAGCCATCCACCGGAGCCGACCGCGCGCTCGCGCCATCGGTGCAGCGCAGCGAGCTCCTTGACGGCGCGGGTTTGTTGACCTTCGATGCGCGGCCGCTCGACCGACCACGAAGCCCCGTCATCCGCGCAGGAATCACCGCTCCAGAGGCGATTCCCTCGCTTCCGGACCATTGCAACGGCCAGGAAGCACCAGAGGAGGTCAGGAAGTCCAGCCGGACGGCGGACCGGCGAACTTCGCCGTACTGGGTGGCCGTTTCCCGTACTTGGTGGCCGCTGCAGCGGTCAACAAGTCCGGGAATCACCGCCCAGGCGGTGATTCCCGGCCCCGACCTACCCCTGCGAGCGGGCGACGAGGCGCTGGCCGAGGATGCCGGCCTGCTGGGGCGAGAGCAGGCTGGTCTGCTGCTCGACGAGGCGCATGAGGGCGGCGTCCTCGCGGAGGGTCTCCGACGACTGCATGAGGATGGTGCCCTCGCCGGTGAAGTCGAACTGGCGCTCCTCCCCCGACTCACGGCCGAAGGCGCCCTGGAGCATGGCGCCGAGGGAGGCGGTCATCCACTGCGCGTCGTAGTGGTGCGAGGGCGAGGGGCAGTCGGCCCAGCCGAGGAGGGCCTCGGGGTCGGCGCGGAAGGGCGGCTCGACGAAGATCACCGGGCCGTTGGAGGAGGCGAGGAACTTGCCGGTGCCGAGGAGGGTGACGAAGCCCGGGACGATCGACTGCTTGAGCTCGAGGCCGGTCTCGAAGCCGAGCAGGTTGCTGGCGCGGATGGTGAGGTTGCCCGCCTCGAGGTCGAAGGACTGCACGTCGTACCCGCGGTCGGCGACGATCACCTTGCCCTGGCCCTCGGCGACCACCCAGTCCTGGATGTAGATCGGCGAGGAGAAGCGGCTGGCGATGAAGCCGTCGCGGCTGGCCCAGGCGCTGACGGCGTCGAAACCGACGTTGCCGTAGTACGCGATCATCGCGCCCTTGGAGACGAACCAGCGCCCGGCCAGGCCGATGGAGTAGGCGTAGGGGTTGACGTTGTCGTTGGCCGGCAGCGTGGTGGCGTCGTAGGTCTGCATCGTCTGCTCCTCAGAACTTCTGCTCGCTGGCCTGGATGTAGACCGTGCCCTGGCCCGACATCTTCAGCTGGAAGGCCTCGCCCGAGCCGCGGCCGACGGCGTCGCGCCAGCCGACCTTGGCGGACAGGTCGACCTGGACGTGGCCGACGTGGCCGACGTAGGCCTGCGGGTCGACCGCGACGCCGCCGCCGTCGACCGGGATGGCGTAGGTGCCGCCGTGGGACAGCAGCGCGACCGAGCCGGCGCCCATCACCTTGGTGGTGAACAGGCCCTGGCCGGTCATCGCGCCGCGGACGGCGGCACGGACGCCACCCTGGCCGATGAACTCGATGGCGGTCTGCAGGTTGGCGTCGTGCGCGAGCAGCCGGTCGGCCTCGCAGGTGAGCGGGCCGGTGCCGTCGAGGTCGACGACCGTGACGTGCAGGCCCTTGTAGCCGTAGAGCACGTTGCCGGTGCCCTCGGTCGCCATCATCGCGCTCGACTCGCCGGACAACGCGGCGCCCACGAAGCCGCCGACCCCGCCGCCGCTGGTGACCGGGCGGAAGGACACCTGTCCGTCGTACCCGAGCATCGCGCCGCGGCGGGCCAGCACCGGCGTCGCCGGCGAGACCTGGGCGCGGACGACCTTGCTGTTGACCTTCTCGAAGGACATCGTCGTCACCTCTCCGCCGGCTGGACGAGGACGGTGCCGGCGCCGTCGAAGCGCAGGCTGAACGGCTCCCCGGAACCCTCGCCGATGACCGACTTCCACGAGATGCCGGAGACGAGGTTCATCGTCATCTGCCCGAAGGAGGCGACGAACGCGTCCGGGTCGACGACGACCGGCACGCCGGGCTGTACGGCGAGGGCGATGATCGGGCCGTCGGACAGGATCGCGACCTGGCCGTGCCCGGTGACGGTGGTCGTGGCGAGGCCCTGTCCGGAGGTCATCCCCTGCAGGCCGGCGAACTTCACGTCGAGGTTGAGCCCCGGGGTGACGGCCAGGATGTGCTCCGACTCGACGGCGAGGGTGTCACCGGCCAGGTCGATGACGCTGACGTCCATCGCGTCCTGCGCGAAGGTGACGCGGCCGGTGCCGGAGCACTCCATCAGCTTGATCGACTCCCCGCTGACCTTCTGCTTCAGCGCGGCCTTGAGGCCCCCGCCGCCGCCCATGCCGGCGTGCTTGAAGTCGACGTTGCCGGTGTAGGCGACCATCGAGCCGCTGGCGGCCCGGATCGTCTCGCCGGCGAGGTCCGCGTGCAGCAGCCGCTTGTCGGCGGTCAACGTGACCATGCGGGTGTCCTGTCTCGAGGGCGGGCAGTGGCTGCAACCTACCGAGGCCGGGTGGACCTCACACCTGTCGGGCGTGAAAACTTTCGGCGTCGAGGTCTGCCCCCTGCGCCGTTGCGTACCACCCGGGTGGACCTCACCAGGTCCACTCCACCACCGACCCGCCGGGCGCGAGCCCGGCAGCAGGAGGCGCACGTGCCGTCGTACACCCAGGAGGGCAGCTCCTACGAGCGCGACATGGCCTACATCCCGGACCGGATCACCAAGGAGCCGGGCCGCTCGCAGGACAAGTACGACGACGGCGAGCTCGACGTCCGCACCTGGCCCGCCGAGCCGGGGCGCTACCGACTCGTCGCGGCCCGCGCCTGTCCGTGGGCCAACCGGTCGATCATCGTGCGGCACCTGCTGGGGCTGGAGGACGTGATCTCGCTGGGCCTCGCCGGCCCGGTGCACGACGAGCGCAGCTGGACCTTCGACCTCGACCCGGGCGGGCGCGACCCGGTGCTCGGCTACGAGCGGCTCCAGGAGGCGTACTTCGCACGGTTCCCGGACTACGAGAAGGGGATCACCGTCCCGGCCGTGGTCGACGTGGCGTCGAAGTCGGTGGTGACCAACGACTTCCCGCAGATCACCCACGACCTGTTCTTCGAGTGGCGCGACCACCACCGGCCGGACGCGCCGGACCTGTGGCCCGACGACTGCCGCGAGGAGATGGAGGAGGTGATGCAGCGGGTCTTCACCGAGGTGAACAACGGCGTCTACCGGTGCGGGTTCGCCGGTTCGCAGGAGGCCTACGACGAGGCCTACGACCGACTGTGGACGGCGCTGGACTGGCTCGAGGAGCGGCTCACCGACCGGCGCTACCTGATGGGCGACCGGATCACCGAGGCCGACATCCGGCTGTTCACCACCCTGGCCCGCTTCGACGCCGTCTACCACGGCCACTTCAAGTGCAACCGCAACAAGCTGACCGAGATGCCGGCGCTGTGGGGTTATGCCCGCGACCTGTTCCAGACGCCCGGCTTCGGCGACACGATCGACTTCGACCAGGTCAAGCGGCACTACTACGTGGTCCACGAGGACATCAACCCGACCGGGATCGTGCCGCGCGGGCCGGAGCGCGAGAGCTGGTACTCCCCGCACCTCAGAGAGAAGCTGGGTCCACCTCGTTGAACAGCTGGTCGCCGCTGGCGAGCAGGTCGAGCATAGGCCGCACCTTCGGGAGCTCGTGGGTGAGGAAGTAGCGCGCGGCGACGCGCTTGCCGTCGTAGAACGCGCCCGCCTGCTCCCCCACGGTGACGAGCTGGTCGAGCCACAGCCAGGCCACGACCACGTGCCCGGCAGCCTCGAGGGCGGTGGTGGCGTTGACGAGCGCGATGCCCGGGTCGCCCGACTCCCACGCGCGGGCGACCGCGGTCGCGAGCCTGTCGACGGCCTCGGCCACCCGGTCGGCGTGGCCCACGACCGCGTCGGTGCCGGTCGCACGGGCCCGCTCGACGGTGGCGTGCACCTCCTCGACCAGCAGCTGCAGCCCCCGGCCGCGGGCCATGACCAGCTTGCGGCCGAGCAGGTCGAGGGCCTGGATGCCGTGCGTGCCCTCGTGGATCGGGTTGAGCCGGTTGTCGCGGTAGAGCTGCTCGACGCCGTACTCCCGCGTGTAGCCGTAGCCGCCGTGCACCTGGATCGCCAGGTCGTTCGCGGCCAGGCACCACTGGGAGGGCCAGCTCTTCACGACCGGGGTGAGCACGTCGAGCAGGGCACCGGCGCGCTCGCGGGTGGCGTCGTCGGGGTGGGTGTGCTGGTCGTCCAGCAACCGTGCGGCCTTGAGGACGAGCGCGAGCCCGCCCTCGACGTACGACTTCGACGCGAGCAGCATCCGCCGGACGTCGGCGTGCTCGATGATCAGCACCGGCGGAGCCGCAGGATCCTTCCCTGCGGGCGGACGCCCCTGCACCCGCTCGCGGGCGTAGGTCAGGGCACGCAGGTAGCCGGTGTAGCCGAGCGCCGCGGCGCCGGCCCCCACGCCGATCCGGGCCTCGTTCATCATGTGGAACATCACCGCGAGGCCGCGTCCCTCGTCGCCCACGAGCTCGCCGACCGCACCGGGCGCTCCGCCCGGCTGGAACCGGCCCTCGCCGAAGTTGAGGACCGTGTTGACCGTGCCGCGGAAGCCCATCTTGTGGTTGAGGCCGGCCAGGACGACGTCGTTGCGCTCGCCGCGCTCGCCGTCGGGGCCGACGACGTACTTGGGCGTGGCGAACAGCGACAGCCCCTTCACTCCGGGCGGCGCACCCTCGACCCGGGCGAGGACGAGGTGGACGATGTTCTCCCCCAGCTCGTGGTCGCCGCCGGAGATCCACATCTTCCCGCCGAAGAGCCGGAAGGTGCCGTCCGGCTGTCGTACGGCGCGCGTGGTGACGTCGGCCAGGGACGAGCCGGCCTGCGGCTCGGAGAGGCACATCGTGCCGAACCAGCGCCCGTCCAGCATCGGCGGCACGAAGCGCGCGACCTGCTCGGGCGTCGCGTGCGCGAGCAGCAGGTTGGCGTTGGCCATGGTGAGCATCGGGTAGCCCGCCGAGGCGACATTGGCCGCCTGGAACCAGGCGAAGCAGGCCTGCTGCACGACCCGCGGCAGCTGGCCGCCGCCGACCTCCGCGTCCATCGCCGCCGACACCAGGCCGGCCTCGGCGAAGGCCCGCACCGCCGCGGCGACCTCGGGGATGATCGTGACGGTCTCGCCGTCGAACTGCGGCTCGTTGGCGTCGCTGAGCGCGTTGTGCGGCGCGAAGTGCTCGGCCGCGAGCTCCGCGGACAGCGCGAGCACCGCGTCGACGGAGTCGCGGTCGTGCTCGGCGTAGCGCTCGCGGGTGAGGAGGTCGGTCACGTCGAGCCACTCGTGCAGCAGGAACTCCACGTCGCGTCGGGACAGCAGCAGGTCGGGGCTCATGTCGGCGAGGGTACGACGGCGGGCATCCCCGCGAGCGGCGCGGCGACCACCGTCACCACCCCGACCATCCGTGCGGTCGAGCCGAGCAGGGTCGGACCATGGTCGGTGCGCAGGACCGAGCGCCCGAAGGAAACCTCCAGCACGCCGATCTTCAACCGCCCTCCCTCCCGCACCAGCGCCACTTCTCCGCGGCCCGGGCGACGGTCCGTCGAGACGACCAGCTCGGTGCCGGCCGGCCAGCCGTGCGAGGCGAGCGCGTCGTTGCGGAGCCGGATCCGCAGGTCCCCCTCCTCCTGCACCGCCCCGGCCGCTGGGCGGGCCCGGGCCGAGGTCGAGGACGGTGCGGCCTCCGGTGGGGGCAGGTCGAGCGGGAGGCACTCCTGCCCCGCCCACTGCCGGCGCTCCGAACGCATGTTCGAAAGCGTAGGGCATCCTCGTCCCGGTTTCACCTGATCCCCCGCGCGCCGGGGCCGGCTCCACTAGGTTGCGCGGTCGAAGGAGGCCCGAGATGAGGTTGTTCTGCCGTGCCCTGGCAGCTGTGCTGCTGGCGACGATGCTCGTTCACACCACCGCCCCCGCGGAGGCGGCCTCCCGGCCGTCGGCGCCACGGTGGGTGGCAGCGGTCCCGATGGACAAGGCGGTGCGCATCACCTGGCACGCACCGGCGTCCGAGGGCCGCTCGCGGATCGACGCCTACGCCGTCCAGCGCCGCAACACCACGTCCTCGCCGTGGGTGACCGTGAAGTACACCGGCCCCCGCGCCCGCGCCTGGACCGAGCCGCGCCTCGTCAACGGCGCCCGCGTCTTCTACCGCGTCGTCGCCCGCAACGGCTCCGGGCTCGGCAGGCCGAGCCGCGCCGTCGCCGCCGTGCCGCGCACGGTGCCGTCCGCACCGAGGGTCCCCGAGGCCGACGCGTACGTCGGGGCGCTGGGTGTCTACTGGGCCGCGCCGGCCAGCAACGGCGGGGCCCGCATCGACCAGTACCGCGTGCAGTGGTCGCTGGACGGGGCGACCTGGATCGGGACGGCATCGACCGGCGCGGCGCCGACGGCGGCCGCGCCGCTCACCCTGCCGCTGGCTCCTGGCACCCGCTACTGGCTGCGGGTGCGCGCCCACAACGCGGCCGGCTTCGGCCCCGCGACCGGGTTCGGTCCCTACACCGTCCGCACGGCACCGGAGCCCGACCCGGAGCCCGAGCCGTAGGGCTCAGTGGATGAGCTCGCGCCAGTTGGCCGGGACGCGGCCGGCCGGTCCGGGAGCGGGCTGGTCGGCCGGGTGGGCCGTCGGCTCGGCAAGCGGCGGGCCGTCGTAGTAGGCCTGCGCGCCGTAGTCCCAGAACCACTCCTCCCCGGGCTCGTAGCTCTGCACCAGCCGGTGGCCGGTGGCGCGGAAGTGCGCGGCCGCGTGCTGCGCGGGCGAGCTGTCGCAGCAGCCCACGTGCCCGCACGCGGCGCAGCGCCGCAGGTGCACCCACCAGCCGCCTCCGGCATCGCACTCCGCGCAGCCCGGCCCGCTGGCCGGGACGTCGACGTCGACCTCGGGGGCGTCCTCGCTCATGCCCCGACGCTAGTGCGGAGCCGGCGTCAGCACCATGCCCTGACACCGCCGCGCGACACCGCACGGTCGCGGAGCACGATGCCGAGCCGCGTGCCCCACCGCCGGCAGGCGCGGTCGAAGTCGCGGCGGCGGTACTCCACGACCAGCACCCGA
The DNA here is from genome assembly GCF_000519005.1 of Nocardioides sp. J54. Classification (GTDB taxonomy): domain Bacteria; phylum Actinomycetota; class Actinomycetes; order Propionibacteriales; family Nocardioidaceae; genus Nocardioides. Next base: position 116,548 of record NZ_JAER01000012.1, read on the forward strand.
CGCCCGTACGACGCCACGTAGTCCCCGCACTCGCCGTACCGCCCGCACTCCTCGGCCACCGCGAAGTCGAAGCCCAGCCGGCGCCCGTCGAGCCCGGCCCAGTTCTTCTGCCCGGCCGCGAGGCCGGCGGCGTGGGCGCGCCGCACGAGCAACCGCGCGAACGCCTTCGCCTGGCGGCGGGTGACCAGGCCGCGGCTGCGCGAGAACGAGTCGAGGTTGTCGAATTCGACCGCGTCGTACCCGTCGCGGGCGCAGCGGTCGGTCCAGCGCCCGACGATGCGGGCCAGCGCAGCGCGCTTGCGCGGCGCGCGGATGTCGAGCAGCCACTCGCCCCAGCCGGCGTCGACGACCGGCGTGCCGCGGCGCTTCAGCACGAGGTGCCAGCGGGCGCGCCAGAAGCGGACCTCGCCGGGCTGGGTCTGGAAGGCGTTGACGTAGCAGACGTTGTAGCGACCGCGTGCGGGCGGCGCCAGGCGGTCGCGCACGACGACGTCGACCCGCGCAGCCGGCCGCACCGCGCCGCCGATCTGGTAGTCGACGTCTCCCCCGCCCGGTGGCGGCGTCGGCGCCCCGGGCGCGAGGGCGAGGGCCAGGGCGAGGGCGAGCGCGGCGATCACCTGCCCATTGTCCCCGCCCGTCCTCCAGCCGTGCGCCGCCGTGCGGACCTACCCTGACCGGGTGGAACCGCTCGGCCAGTACCCCGACCCGACCCACGTCGTCGCCCACCTCAGCGACCCGCACCTGCTCGCCGACTCGCTGCAGTACGACGCCGTCGACACCGTCGCGCACCTCGAGGCTGCTCTGGCGCGGCTCGCCCGCGTGCCCACGCCGCCGCAGGCGCTGGTGTTCACCGGCGACCTCGCCGACCTGGCCGAGCCGGCGGCGTACCGGCGGCTGCGTGAGGTCGTCGAGCCGGTCGCAGCCGGGTTCGGCGCCGAGGTCGTGTGGGTGATGGGCAACCACGACGAACGACCGGCGTTCTGCCGCGAGCTCTACGGCACTGAGAGTGACGAGCCGCAGGACCGGGTGCACGACGTCGCCGGGCTGCGCATCGTCGCGCTCGACACCTCGGTCCCGGGCTGGCACCACGGCGAGCTGGGCGACGCGCAGCTCGCGTGGCTGGCCGACGTGCTCGCCGAGCCCGCGCCCCACGGGACGCTGCTGGCGATGCACCACCCGCCGATCCCGGTGCCGATGCTGCGCCTGGCCGAGCTGATCGAGCTGCACGACCAGCAGCGGCTGGCCGAGGTGGTCGCGGGCTCCGATGTCCGCGGGATCATCGGAGGACACTTCCACTTCACGTCGTGGTCGACGTTCGCGGGCGTCCCGGTGTCGGTGGCGTCGGCGACCTGCTACACCTCCGAGCTCGCGCCCGACCGGCGCCTGCTGGCCGGCATCGACGCCCACCAGGCCTTCACCATGCTGCACCTGTACGACGACCGCGTGGTCCACTCCGTCGTGCCGGCCGTCGACGGCCCGGAGGTCAGCGGCTACGGCCTCGAGATGCTCGAGCCCTTCCGCGCACTCACCCCCGAGCAGCGCTTCGACATGGTCGCCCGCAAGGACTCGCCGCTCAACACGCCTCCGCCGACCTGAGCCCGCCCGAGTGGGCCGGCCCCCTTCCCGTTTGGTAACCAATGTGTTACCAATGACCCATGGACCCGTTCGAGGCGATCGCCGACCCGGTGCGCCGCCGCCTGCTCGAGCAGCTGGCCGGCGGTCCGGCGCGGGTCGTCGACCTCGCTGCGGAGCACGCGGTCAGCAGGCCGGCGATCAGCAAGCACCTGCGCCTGCTCGGCGAGGCCGGCCTGGTCACGGCCGAGGACCGCGGACGTGAGCGGCACTACCGGCTCGCCGCCGACGGGCTCGCACCGGTCCGCCGCTGGTTGGGCGAGCTCGACGAGCGGGCACCCCGCCGGCCCGCCCCGCCGGTCCCGGAGGCCGCGCTGGACGGCCTGGAGCTCGAGGTCCGTCGTACCACCCGCGAGCGCAGCGACACCCGCCGCGCGCCGTCCACCCCGCAGGAGGAGACCGCATGACCAGCCAGACCAGCCAGACCAGCCAGACCAGCCAGACCAGCCAGACCAGCCAGACCAGCCCCGCCCCCACCGGGCGGCGCGTCGACGACGGCGGCGTCAGCTACGTGGTGCTCGAACGCACCTTCCGTGCCCCGATCGAGGACGTCTGGGCGGCCGTGACCGAGTCCGACCGCCTGGCCCGGTGGATCGGCTCGTGGACCGGCGACCCGTCGTCCGGCGCGGTCACCTTCCAGATGCTCTTCGAGGACGAGGTGCCCGCCGAGGAGTTCCGGATCGACGAGTGCGAGCCGCCGCACCGGCTGCGGATCACGACCTCCTCGCCGACCGACGGAGAGGAGCCCGAGCACTGGCGACTGCGGCTCGACCTGCGCGAGGAGGACGGCGTGACCACGCTGACCTTCGCCCAGGACGTGCCGGACCCGCAGATGGCCGGTGGCGTCGGGCCGGGCTGGGAGTACTACCTGGACCGGATGGTCGCCGCCGAGACCTCCGGCGACGTGGCCTCGGTGGACTTCGACGACTACTACCCCGCCCTGTCCGGGCACTACCTGGGGCTGTTCTCCTGACGCTGCCGACCTAGGATCGGCGGGATCGCCATGAACCCCGCCCCCGACCGTCCCCGCCGGCTGCTGCTCGCCGTCGACGCGCCCTCGCTGCTGCACCGCAACCACCACGCGCGAGCGCACACGCGCCACCGCGACCGCGGGGGGCGCCCGGCGTGGGCGCTGCACGGGATGCTGCGCCAGATCCTCGAGTCGATCGACGCGTTCGCGCCGGACGCCGTGATCTTCGGCCTCGACGACCGGGAGCGCTCGCTGCGGCGCGAGCTCTACCCGGACTACAAGGCCGGCCGGGCCGAGAAGGACCCCGAGCTGGTCGAGCAGCTCGAGCGCGCGGGTGCCCTGCTCGACGCCCTCGGCCTGGCCACGCTGACCCCGCCGGGGCTGGAGGCCGACGACGTGAACGCGTCGGCCGCGACGTGGGCCGGCGAGAACGGCTGGGACTGCGTCGTGATCACCTCCGACCGCGACTCCTTCGCCCACATCAGCGAGCACACCCGGGTGCTGCGGCTGATCAACGGCGGGATCAACGGCTCGCCGCTGCTCACCCCGAAGGCGCTGCAGATCATGTACGGCGTGCCGGCGGACCGCTACCTCGAGTTCGCCGCCGTCCGCGGTGACGCCAGCGACAACCTGCCCGGGGTGCGCGGGATCGGCGAGAAGACCGCAGCCCTGCTGCTCGCCCACATGGGCTCGATGCAGGCGGTGTGGGCCGACGTCGAGCACAACGACGGCGCCGCACTGGTCGCCGCGCTCGACTCGTGGGCCGAGGAGACCGGCAACCGGCGCGTCGGCGCCACCACGCTGGCCCGGCTGCAGGCGCCGGACGCCCGTGAGCGCTACGAGTTCAACCTGCGACTGATGACCTGCCGCACCGACCTCGACCTCGGCCTGACGCCGGACGTGCCCGGCACGCCCGGCCTGCTCCCCCTCGACATCACCCGGGTCGAGCGCGTCGTGGGCCACCTCGGCATGGACGCCACCACCGCGCTCGCGCTGCGGGTGCTCACGGGTGAGCCGGCGTCGTACGGTCGCGCCTGAACCGGCCGCGCACCCACAGGAGCGGCAGCACGCACAGCGGCAGGCCCAGGCCGAGCAGCACCAGCGGCAGGGCCAGCGACCGGCTGTAGAGCTCGCCGTCGCGCAAGGTCGCCTCGACCGTCTCCCCCGCCTCCTGGTCGCCGGAGCCCTGGATCGGGCCGGTGCGCTCGACCCCGTCGACGGTCCACCGGGCGGTGCAGTGCTGCGCCGAGCGGCGGTAGCCGATGTCGGTCTCGCAGCCCAGCACCTCGGCCTGGACCACCTCGCCGGTCTGGCGCTGGTAGAGCAGCCACCCGCCGGCGCCGACCAGGACGAACGGGGTGAGCAGCGCCGCCGCCACCAGCAGGGCGAGGACGACGCGCGCCGGGAGCGACTCCGGAGGCCGCTGCTCCCCTTCCATGCTCCGAGGGTCCCACCGGGTCGACGGCCGGGACAGCCCGCGGTTCCGACTGTCCGGGTGGGTGCGCTGCCATGATGTCCCGGTGACCGACGACGCACCGGCCCGTGGACTGACCGAGGTGCTCGCCCGGCGCTTCCTGACGACCGACGAGGCACGGCCCGACAAGGTCGCCCGGTGGCACGCGAAGGGACGCCGCACGGCCCGGGAGAACATCGCGGACCTCGTCGACCCCGGGTCGTTCGTGGAGTACGGGCGCTTCGTCACCGCCGCGCAGGAGGGCCGCCGGCCGCTCGCGGACCTGGTCGTCGAGGCTCCCGCGGACGGCATCATCGGTGGCACCGCGACCGTCGACGGTGTCCCGTGCGCGGTGCTGTCCTACGACTACCTCGTCATGGCCGGCACCCAGGGCATGCGCGGGCACCGCAAGTCCGACCGGCTCCTCGAGGTCGTCGGCCGGATGCACCTGCCGACCGTCTTCTTCACCGAGGGAGGCGGCGGACGCCCCGGCGACGTCGACCTGCCGCTGGTCTCCGCGCTCGACGTCGGCTCCTTCGCGCTCTGGGGCGAGCTGCAGGGCGTCGTGCCGCGCATCGCGGTCGTGTCCGGACGCTGCTTCGCCGGCAACGCCGTCATCGCCGGGTCCGCGGACCTGCGGATCGCGACCCCCGACGCGAACCTCGGCATGGCCGGACCCGCGATGATCGCCGGCGGCGGACTCGGGAGCTTCGCCGCGGAGGAGATCGGGCCGGTCACCGAGCAGGCCGCCAACGGCGTGCTCGACGTGGTCGTCGACGACGAGGCGGAGGCGGTCGCCGTCGTACGACGCCTGCTGGGGCTGCTGCACGAGCCGGACCTCGGCGCGGGCGAGCCGGCGGGCGACCCGGCCGCGCTGCGCACCATGCTCCCGGAGAACGACCGCGAGGCCTTCGACGTGCGTCCCGTCGTGGAGGCGCTGGCGGACGCGGACTCGGTCACCTGGCTGCGCGAGGCGTTCGCCCCCGAGCTGGTCACCGCCCTGGCCCGGATCGACGGGCTGGCCGTCGGCGTGCTCGCCAACCAGTCGACCGTGCTGGCCGGCGCCATCACCACCGACGCCTCGACCAAGGCCGCCGACTTCCTCGACCTGTGCGAGCGGTGGGGCCTGCCGGTCCTCTCGCTCGTCGACACCCCCGGGTTCATGGTCGGTCCCGAGGCCGAGCGCACCGGGCTGGTCCGCGAGGCGTCGCGCATGGTCGCCGCCGGCTCCCGCCTGACGGTGCCGCTGGCCGGCGTGGTGCTGCGCCGGGGCTACGGCCTCGGCGCGCAGGCGATGCTCGGCGGCAGCACGCACCGCCCGCTGCTGACCGTCGCGTGGCCAGACGCCCACCTGGGCGCGATGGGCCTCGAGGGCGCGGTGCGGCTCGCGCTCGCGCACAAGCTCGCAGCGTTGCCCGAGGACGAGCGGGAGGCGACGGTGGCGAGGCACACGGCCGAGCTGCGCGAGCACGCCAAGGCCCTCAACGCGGCCCGGATGTTCGAGATCGACGACGTCGTCGACCCGGCCGAGACCCGCAGCCTGGTCGCCGCGACGCTGCGCCGCGCCCGCTGACCGGCCGTCAGGCCCGGGGCACGTCCCAGGTGAGCACGGTGCCCTCCCCGGGGGCGGAGGCGACCTCCAGCGTGCCGCCGTGCTTCTCGGCCCGCCGGCGGATGTTGGCCAGCCCGCTCTCGGCGACGCTGTCGTCCATGCCCCGCCCGTCGTCGCGCACCGTCAGCACGATCCGCTCACCCGCCGAGAGCACCACCTCAACCGCGCTCGCCTCGGCGTGCCGGCTGGCGTTGGACAGGCCCTCGGCCAGCACGGCCAGCAGGTCCGGCGCGAGGGCGTCGGGGACCAGCGTGCGCACCGGCCCCTCGAAGCGCAGGGTGGGACGGAACTTCAGCGTCGCACCGGCCCGCTCCACCACCCGGGTCACCTCGGCCTGGATGTCGTCGGCCGTCTCGACGGCGCTGAGGCCGAAGATCGCGCGCCGGATGTCCTTGATCGTCGCGTCGAGGTCGTCGACCGCCTGGTCGATGCGGGCCGCGACCTCGGGCCGGTCGACCAGCCGGGTCGTGCCCTGCAGGCCGAGCCCGACGGCGAACAGCCGCTGGATGACGAGGTCGTGCAGGTCGCGGCCGATCCGGTCCCGGTCCTCGAGGACCGCGAGCCGGCGCTGGCCCTCGCGGGCCTCGGCGAGCTGCAGCGAGGTCGTCGCCTGCTCCGCGTACGCCGCGACCAGCTGCCTGTCGAGCGCGTGGAAGGCGTCCTCGTTGTCGGGCTGCCACCCCAGCGAGAGGCTGCCCTGCGAGCCGGCCGACGGGGCGAAGTCGACGGACAGCACCGACGCGGTGTCGTCGAGCTCGACGCCGTCGTACCCGACCGTGGCCTGCTCCCCCGGCTCCCCGAGGCTCACCCAGGCGGCGTCGGCACCAGCGACCTCACGGGCCTGCTCCGCGACGACCGCGCAGGACTCGGGCAGCGGGCCGGGGTCGGACAACCGCGCGGCGATGTCGGCGGTCGCCCGGGCCCACGCCTCCCGGGTCGCGGTGCCCTCGTAGAGCCGGGCGTTCTCGATCGCCACACCGGCGGCCGCGGCGAGCGCGACGACGATCTCCTCGTCCTCGGCGGTGAAGTCCCCGCCGCCGGCCTTCTCGGTCAGGTAGAGGTTGCCGAAGACCCGGTCCCGGATCCGGACCGGGACGCCGAGGAACGAGCTCATCGGCGGGTGGTTCGGCGGGAAGCCGTAGGACTCCGGGTGCTCGGCGATGTCGTGCAGCCGCAGCGGCTCGGGGCGGTCGATGATCAGCCCCAGCAGGCCGTGGCCGGTGGGCAGGTCACCGATCTCGGCGGCGAGCTCGTCGGAGATCCCGTGGTGCACGAAGGTGCGCAACCGACGCCGGGTGCCGGCGCTGAGCACGCCGAGCGCGGCGTACTGCGCGTCGACGAGGCGGCTGGCGATCGCGACGATCCGGGCGAGCACGCCGTCGAGGCTGAGGTCGGCGGAGATGGTGACGACTGCGTCGAGCAGCAGTTGCAGCCGTGCCTGCTGGTCGAGCGCGCCGTGCATGCGGTCGAGGACCGCACGGACCAGGTCCTCGAACTCGACGCCGTCGAGGTCCACCCGTCCTGCCGGGCGCCCCGCCCCGTCGTCCGTCGCTCCCATCCGCACCTCCCGCACCGTCGCTGCGGCGACGCTAGCAGCGCTCCGCCGGGGCGCGGGCCGGAGTCGGGTCGAAGGTCCCGCCGCCCCAGGGCCCTCGAGGCCTGTCGCAGCGGCCGGCGAGGGCGCACCATGGGGAGGTCCCCGAGAGTGGAGGTGGTCCCGATGTCGCAGTCCGAGGTCCAGCCGGGCCGGCTGGTCGTCCTCACCGAGCCGGAGTGCTGGGAGCTGGTGCGCACCCAGCCCGTGGGCCGGGTGGCCTGGGCGGGCACCGAGGGCATCTCGGTCGTGCCGGTGAACTTCCTCGCCGACGACGGCGGGATCGTCCTGCGCACGACGCCCTACTCGCTGCTCGCCCGCGACAGCGCCGAGCGCGAGGTGGCCTTCCAGGTCGACCACGTCGACCCCGACAGCCACGAGGGCTGGAGCGTGCTGCTGCGCGGCCGCTGCCACCGCGTGCGCGCCGGCGACGAGCGTCCCGAGACCTGGGTGACCGGCGCCCGCACCCTCGACCTCCGCGTCGAGGTCACCTCCGTCTCCGGCCGCCGCGTGGTCTCCCCGACCACCGCCGGTTGACGTCGCTGGTCGAGGTCACTTCAACCGCCGGGAGCAATGCTCGGACCACCTACGCCAGTCTTGCCGCCAGGCGGACCCCACCACCTACGGGAGGCAACTGCGCGCGCGGCAGCGCGGCGCCCGCCCCCGTCCGCCGCTGGTTGAGGTGCGAGGCGCCCCAGCGCCGAGCCTCGAAACCTGCGGCCCCGC
>NZ_JAER01000013.1 GCF_000519005.1 Nocardioides sp. J54
AACGACGTACCTCCACGGCCACGGTCCCAAGAGCAGGCGAGCGATCTGACGACGGCTCCCACTCATGCGCTGAAACCGGACCCGACCTCGCTGGGCCGGTCCACTTCCCTCATCCGGGGCATCCGTGGCCAGACCAGCGATGGCAATCAGCCGAACGGGGCCACCGACCCGCAGGCCGACACCCCAGAGCCCGTCACGACGCCACTCACCGGACCAGCCGGGACACTCACCATCCCGGGACCCGCGACGGTGATCAACCGCCGGAGCTCCTTACATGAGCCGACCGGCAGGCCGGCCGTGCGGGTCAGGCGAGCTTGTCGGCCAGCACGACCCAGGTGAAGAAGCAGATCCCCAGCAGCATGCCGACGTGGGCGAGGATCGACAGCCCGGGGCCCTGGCCCCAGCTGTCACCCGTGGTCGCGGTGGCGTGCTTGCCGGAGCCCGACAACCAGCGGGCGAGGATGAGCAACCCGATCACCACCTCGATCCACCACACGACCAGCGACGCGGCGCCGAGCGCCCCGCCCGGTGAGGAGAGGTAGGCGATCCAGGCCGCCAGGGCGACCACGCCGATGACGGTGTGCGCGTTGACGACGGCGAGGGGGACGAGCGCGTGCCCCGCCTGCGACTGCTCGGTGGCGAGCCGCAGCCTCGTCAGCAGCACCACGACCGCGGCCAGACCGGTCAGCAGCCACACGGCGTTGTCCAGATTCACGGCAGGCATCGTCGCACACGATGTGAGGGCGGCCACAGGTCAGCGCCTGAGTAGGGTGCTGGGCATGACCAAGTGGGAGTACCAGGTGGCGCCCGTCCTCAACCACGTCGCGGCGCAGATCCTCAACAACTTCGGCCAGGACGGCTGGGAGCTCGTCACCCTCGTCCCGGGCCAGGGCGGCAACGACATCGCCTACTTCAAGCGTCCGGTCGAGGGCTGAGCCGTGGCCACGCCCGAGGAGCGTCTCGCCGAGCTCGGCCTCACGGTCCCGGACGTCGTACCGCCCGTCGCGGCGTACGTGCCCGCGGTCCGCAGCGGTGCGCACGTCTTCACCGCCGGCCAGATCCCGATGCGCGACGGCGAGCTCGTCGCCACCGGCAAGGTCGGTGACACCGCCACGCCCGAGCAGGCGACCGAGGCCGCGCGCCAGTGCGCCCTCAACGCGCTCGCGGCGATCCGGTCGCAGACCGGCACCCTCGAGGGCGTGCGGATCGTGAAGGTCGTCGTCTTCGTCGCCTCCACGCCCGACTTCACCGGACAGCCGGCCGTCGCCAACGGTGCGTCCGAGCTGTTCGCGCAGGTCTTCGGCGACGCCGGCGTGCACGCCCGGTCCGCCGTCGGCGTGGCCGCGCTGCCCCTCGACGCCACCGTGGAGGTCGAGGTCGTCGCCGAGGTCGCCGAGGTCTCCGCGTGAGGATCCCGCTGCCGCCGGTGGGGCTGCCCGAGCACCTCGTCGCGCTGGCGCGGGAGTTCACCGAGGGCGGCCGTGAGCCGGCCGAGCCGCGCGACGCGGCGACGGTGATCCTCCAGCGCCCGGGCGCGGGCGGGGAGCCGGAGGTCTACCTGCTGCGGCGCCACGTGACGATGGACTTCGCCGGCGGGATGGCCGTCTTCCCCGGCGGGGGCGTCGATCCCCGCGACTACGACCACGAGGTGGCCTGGGCCGGTCCCGCCCCCGAGGAGTGGGCGGCCCGCCTGGGCACGACCGAGGACGTCGCCCGGGCCCTGGTCTGCGCCGCGGTGCGGGAGACCTTCGAGGAGTCCGGCGTGCTGCTCGCCGGCCCGTCCGCCGACGAGGTCGTCGCCGACACCACCGGCGAGGACTGGGAGGCCGACCGGCACGCGCTGGAGTCGCGCGCGCTGTCGCTGACCGACTTCCTCGACCGCCGCGGCCTCGTGCTGCGCACCGACCTGCTCGGCATCTGGAGTGCCTGGCTGACCCCGGTGATGGAGCCGAAGCGCTACCGCACCTGGTTCTTCGTCGCGCAGCTGCCCGAGGGCCAGGTCACCCGCGACGTCTCGACCGAGTCCTCGGAGGTCGTCTGGCTCTCCGCCGACGAGGCCGTCGCCCAGGCCGACCGCGAGGAGCTCGCGATGCTGCCCCCGACGTACCTCACCTGCCTGGAGGTCGCCAGCCTCGGCACGGTCGACGCCGTGCTCGCCGCCAGCCGGGGGCGCCGCGCGGAGATGTTCATGCCCGAGGTCGAGGAGCACGAGGACGGCTGGACGCTGTCGATGCCCGAGCACCTGCGGCCGATGGTGCTGGCCCGACGGGAGAGCTGACCGTGGAGCCCTGGCACGGCGGCGAGCACGGCGACCGGGGGCGGTGCGTCCTCGCGCCGAACCCCGGCCTGATGACCCTCGACGGCACCAACACCTGGATCCTGCGCGAGCCGGGCGCGCGCCGCTCGATCGTGGTCGACCCCGGGCCGCTGCACGACGACCACCTCGACGCCGTCGCCGCCGTCGCGGGGGAGGTCGACGCGGTGGTGGTCACCCACCACCACATCGACCACACCGAGGCGGCGCGCTCCTTCGCCGAGCGGATGGGGTGCGGCGTCCGCGGCCTCGACGCGGACCAGTGCTGGCGCGCCGACCCCGTGGTCGACGGCGAGCAGATCGAGCTCGACGGCCTGCGGCTGGAGGTGCACCACACGCCGGGCCACACCCGTGACTCGATCTCGCTGCTGGTCGAGGAGGACCGGGCGCTGCTCACCGGCGACGCGGTCCTCGGCCGCGGCACCACGGTCATCGCGCACCCCGACGGCGACCTCGCCGGCTACCTGGACTCGCTCGAGCGGATGCGCGGCCTCGTGCAGGACGGCCGGGTCGCGACCCTGTGGCCGGCCCACGGGCCGGTGCTCGCCGACGCGGCCGGCGTCCTCGATCACTACCGGACGCACCGGCGCGAGCGCCTCGACCAGGTCGAGCAGGCCCTCGCGGTGCTGGGCAGGACCCCGCCGCTCGACCCCGACGCCGCCGACGACCCGATCCTCGCGCGCCGCGTCGTGGAGGTCGTCTACGCCGACGTCGACGAGTCCCTGTGGGGCGCCGCCGAGTGGTCGGTGCGCGCGCAGCTGGAGTACCTCGCCCGTCGTACCCGCTGATCCGAGGGTTGCGCGGCGAGGCCGGATCTGCTCGTTCCCCGGATTTCTGGTGAGGCCTCTGCTGGAGTGGTCCCATGCTCCCTCCACGCACGACCAGACCGCTGACCCTTGCCCTCGCGTCGTCGCTCGCCCTGGTGGGTGTGCTCGCGGCGGGCCCGGCGATGGCCGCCGACACCGTCCCGGGCACGCCCGCGGCCACGGCCTCGGCCGACCCGGCGCCTGCTCCCGAACCCGAGCCGGCCCCTGACCCGGCGCCTGACCCGGCGCCCGACCCGGCGCCCGACCCGGCGCCTGACCCGGCCCCCGAGCCGACCCCCGCAGGCCCCGAGCCGGCACCGGCACCAGCCCCCGAGCCGGACGCCTCGCCTGCGCCGTCCGGTCCCGCCGCCAGTGCGGACCCGGCGCCCGCCACGCCCGGGGCGACGGGTGGGCCTGCCGTCGGGCTGGCTGCCGAGCCGTCGCCAGACGTCTCCGCAGCCGCCGGCCCGGGCGCGGTCGTCGTGTCCGGCGGCACGTCGATCGTCGTCGAGGCCACCGGCCCCGAGGGCGCCGAGGTCCCGCTCGACTTCTCGATCAGCGGCGGGTGGTCCGAGCTGCCCATCGTCGTGGGGACCTGTGCGATCAGCGACGTCTACGTCAGCTCGGTCCTGCAGTTCCACCGCCTCGACTTCCTCGGGCTCGTGCTCGGCACCAGCTTCTCGACGACCCGCACCCTCGAGGTCGGCACCTACCACGGCGCCTGCCTCTGGGCGCCGGTCTCGATCCTCAACCTGCTGCAGTACAAGCTGCACCGCTTCACCATCGAGGTGACCGACCCGGTGCCGACCGTCACCGTGCCGGCCGACGGCACTGCCGAGGCCACCTCCGCGGACGGCGCCCCCGTGAGCTTCGCGGCCTCCGGCCACGACGCCATCGACGGCCCCCTGCCGGTGACCTGCCTGCGCCCCGGCGACGTACCGGCCGCGTCCGGCGACGTCTTCCCGATCGGCGCCACGACGGTGACCTGCTCCGCGACGAACTCGCGCTCCAGTACCACCAGCGAGTCCTTCGTCGTCACCGTCACCGCGCCGGAACCCACCGTCACCGTGCCGGCCGACCTCGTCGAGGAGGCCACCGGGCCCGACGGCGCAGCGGTCGACTTCGCGGCCGGCGGCGAGGACTTCACCGGCACCCCGCTGCCCGCCACCTGCCGGGTGTGGGACGGCAGCCCCGGCCCCGCCACCGGCCCGGAGGTCGCCGCGGGCGACACCTTCCCGCTCGGTGACACCTACGTGCGCTGCGACGTCGTCGACGCCTGGGGCGGGGAGGCGAGCGCGACCTTCCGGGTCGGCGTCGTCGACACCACCGGACCGGTCATCACCGTGCCGGCCGACATCACCGTCCGGTCGAACGCCGACGAGGGTGCCGTCGTGACCTTCACGGCCACCGCGCACGACGCCGTCGCGGGCGACGTCCCGGTGACCTGCGACCCCGCGTCGGGCTCGACCTTCCCCTACGGCACCACGGTGGTCACCTGCACCGCCAGCGACGCCGCGGCGCCGGTGCTGACCCGCGCGGCCCGGACCACGACCGGTGCGACGTTCACCGTCACCGTGCTCGAGGCGGAGCTCCCGGACGAGGACGGCCTCGGCGGCGACGACGTCCCGGTCACGGGCGACGTCGGTGGACAGGTCGACAGCCAGGGCGCGCCGGCTGACGCCGCAGGACTCCCGGCCACGGGCGCCCCGGCGCTCACCGCGCCGCTGCTCCTCGCGCTGCTGCTGCTCGGGGCCGGGGCGGGCCTCGTGCTGCGCCGCCGCGCCTGACCGACCCGCGCACCCGCGCCCCAGACGTCGGCGGGGACATGACCTCCGAGGTCATGTCCCCGCCGACGTGGCGTGGCTAGGTTGGCCGACGTGAACGCCAGTGCCGGAGTCCTGATCCGTGAGTGGCGCCAGCGCCGCCACCTCTCGCAGCTCGAGCTCGCCAGCCGGGCCGACGTCTCGACCCGCCACCTGAGCTACATCGAGACCGGCAAGGCGCGCCCCACCAGCGCGATGGTCATGCGCCTGTGCGACTTCCTGGAGGTCCCCTTGCGCGAGCAGAACCAGGTGCTGGTGGCAGCCGGCCACGCACCCGCCCACCCCGAGCTGAGGCTCACCGACCCGCCGATGGCCGAGGCGAACGCCGCGCTCGAGGCCATCCTGCGCGGTCACCTCCCGTTCCCCGCGCTGGTCGTCGACCGGCACTGGGACCTGGTCACCGCGAACGACGCGGCCTTCGCCCTCCTCGACGGCGTCCCGCCCGAGCTCCTCGAGCCGCCCGTCAACGTCATCCGCGTGTCCGTGCACCCCGACGGCCTCGCCCCGCGCATCGAGAACCTCGAGGAGTGGCGCGCCCACCTCGCCGTCCGCCTGCGCCGGGAGTACGACGCCAGCGGGGACGAGCTGCTCCGGGAGCTCCACGACGAGGTGGTCGGCGACGGCGTCCCCGACGTTGACTCATCCGCGCTCGTCGTACCCCTGCGGCTGCGGGTCTCCGACGACCTCGTGCTGTCCCTGATGTCGACGACCACCGTCTTCGGAACCCCCCGCGAGGTCACCCTCAGCGAGCTCGCCATCGAGGCCTTCTACCCCGCCGACGACCCCACCCGCGACTACCTCACCGCCCGCTCCTGACGCCGGAGGAGGGCCGCGGGGACTACCGCAGAGGCCTTGACACACGACACCACCCGTGCCAGGCCGCCCCGGAGGGCAGGCCGGCGGACGGGTGGTGTCGTGAAGAGGGGGCCGGCGGGGGAGGGGTCAGCGCGCGCGGCGCGACATCCGCTCCATGTCGAGGATGACCACCGAGCGGGGCTCGAGGCGCAGCCAGCCGCGCGAGGCGAAGTCGGCGAGCGCCTTGTTGACCGTCTCGCGGGAGGCGCCGACCAGCTGGGCGAGCTCCTCCTGGGTGAGGTCGTGGTGCACGTGGACGCCGTCGTCGGCGGTGCGGCCGAAGCGGTCGGCGAGGTCGAGCAGCGCCTTGGCGACCCGGCCGGGCACGTCGGAGAAGACGAGGTCCGCGACGACGTCGTTGGCCTTGCGCAGCCGGCCGGCGAGCTGGGCGAGCAGGCCGCGGGCGACGACCGGGCGGCCCTCGAGCCAGCGCAGGAGGTCCTCGTGCGACAGCGAGGCGAACTCGGCGTCGGTCACCGCGGTCACCGTCGCCGAGCGCGGGCCGGGGTCGAAGAGCGACAGCTCGCCGAACATCTGGCCGGGGCCCATGATCGCGAGCAGGTTCTCGCGCCCGTCCGAGGACGTGCGACCGAGCTTCACCTTGCCCTCGAGCACGACGTACAGCTTGTCGCCGCTGTCGCCCTCGTGGAACAGCACCTCGCCGCGGCGCAGCCGCGTGGTGGCCAGCGACGAGCGCAATGCCGCCATGGCCTCGTCGTCGAGGGCACTGAACAGTGGCGCCTGACGGAGTACGTCGTTGTCCACGCTTCCTCCAAAGTGTAGAACCCGGTCGGCGGCATCCTAGCCTGCAGCCCGTCGCACCCAGCGGACGCACGGCTCCTGTTGTCGGCGCGCCCCCGTAGGCTGGCTCCGTGCGGGAGATCAGGCGGGCCATCACGGTCGACGACGAGACCCCGACCCAGCGGGTCCGCCGCGCCCGCAAGATCAACCGCGTGCTGGCCGAGACCTACCCCGACGCGAAGGCCGAGCTCGACTTCGACGACGCCTTCCAGTGCCTGGTCGTCACCGTGCTCTCGGCCCAGACGACCGACAAGCGGGTCAACGCAGTGCGCCCGATCCTGTTCGCGGCCTACCCCGACCCGCCGGCGATGGCCGCCGCCGACCGCGCCCACCTCGAGCAGATCGTCGGACCGCTGGGCTTCTTCCGAGCCAAGACCGAGTCGCTGCTCAAGCTCAGCGCCGCCCTCGTCGAGAGGTACGACGGCCAGGTGCCCGGGCGCCTCGAGGACCTCGTGACGCTCCCCGGCGTCGGCCGCAAGACCGCCAACGTGGTGCTCGGCAACGCCTTCGACGTCCCCGGCATCACCGTCGACACGCACTTCGGCCGGCTCGCGCGGCGGCTGGGGTTCACCGAGGAGACCGACCCGGTGAAGGTCGAGCACGCCGTCGGTGCGCTCTTCCCCAAGCGGGACTGGACGATGCTCTCCCACCACCTCATCTGGCACGGCCGGCGACGCTGCCACGCCAAGAAGCCCGCGTGCGGCGCCTGCCCGGTCGCACGGTGGTGCCCGTCGTACGGCACCGGCCCGACGGACCCGGTGGAGGCGGAGAAGCTGGTCCGCACGGAGGGCCCGAACTGATGCGTGGGGTGCGCGCCGCCGGCCTGGCGGCGGTGGCGATGCTGCTGACGGCGTGCGACGGCGGCGGCCCGGCCGCGCTGGCGTGCAAGGTCGAGGTCGACACCCCCGAGCTCGTCGCCGACCGCGAGGCCGCCGGCATCGCCGACTGCACGGAGGTGCGCACCTCCGCCGGCGCGGCCGACCTGCCCGACGTCGCGCTGCACTGCCTGGGAGGCGAGGACTCGCTCTCGCTGGCCGACGTCGAGGGCCCGGCGGTCATCAACTTCTGGTCGACGACCTGCGGGCCGTGCCGCGAGGAGATGCCGGTCCTGCAGCAGTTCCACGAGCGGTACGGCGACCGGGTGACCATGCTGGGCGTCAACTTCCTCGACACCTACCCCGGCGCGGCGATCGACTTCGCCCGGCTCAAGTCCGTCACCTACCCCTCGGCGGCCGACGCGTGCGGCGACCTGCAGGAGAGCGACCTGGTGCTGCAGGTGCTGCCGCAGTTCCTCTTCGTCCGCGAGGACGGGTCGGTCGAGCAGAAGGCCGGCGGCATCGACTCGCTCGCGGAGATCGTGGCGATGAGCGAGGACGCGCTGGGTATCGACCTCTCCGACCCCGGTGCCGACCTCGACGACCGGCCGGAGAAGCCATGACCGACCAGCCCGCCGACCTGCCTGCCGACCTGCCTGCCGGCCTGCCTGCGGACCTGCCCGACTGGCTGCTGCCCGTCGCGGAGGGCGCCCGGGCGATCGAGGGCAGCGACCTGACGGCGTTCCTGCCCCCGCCGGGCCGCGAGGTCCGCCGCGGCGCGGTGCTGATGCTCCTCGGCGAGCGCGACGTGCTGCTCACCGAGCGCGCCCACGACATGCGCTCCCACCCCGGCCAGGTCTCCTTCCCCGGCGGCAGCATCGACCCCGGCGAGACGGCGGTGCAGGCTGCGCTGCGCGAGGCGGAGGAGGAGATCGGCGTCGACCCCGCCGGCGTCGAGGTGTTCGGCAAGCTCCCCGAGCTGTGGCTGCCGCCGTCGAACTTCGCGGTCACCCCGATCCTGGGCTGGTGGCGCGAGCCCGGCCCGGTCCGGGTCGCCTCGCCGGAGGAGGTGCACGCGATCCACCGGGTCACCCTCGAGGAGCTGTTCGCGCCCGAGCACCGCATCCAGGTCCGCCACCCCGGCGGGTGGACCGGTCCCGGCTTCCTGATCGGCCCCGACAAGGACGTCATCCTGTGGGGCTTCACCGGCGGCATCCTCACCCGGTTCTTCGACTTCCTCGGGTGGCTCCCGCCGGTGGCGGACCCGCCGGTGCATGATCTCCCCGACTACATGCTCGCCGAGTACGCCCGCCGGACCAGCCGGACGGCCGCCGCTCCGGGCGCCGAGGAACCGGGGGACGACGGCATGGACATCCTGGAGCCGAACGACGCCGACCAGCCGGGTGACGCGTGAACCTCCTCGACTGGCTGCTGCTCCTGCTCGTCCTCGCCTACGCCCTGTCCGGCTACTGGCAGGGCTTCGTCACCGGCGCCTTCGCCACGATCGGCCTGCTCGCCGGAGGCCTGCTCGGCATCCTCGGCGCGCCGCTCGTGCTGAGCCGCTTCGAGCCCTCGCTCGCCGTCTCGCTCGGTGCGCTGTTCATCGTCATCCTCTGCGCCTCGCTGGGCCAGGCCCTCCTGCAGTACGCCGGCGCGCGGGTCCGCGAGCGCATCACCTGGCAACCCGCGCGCGCCCTCGACGCCGTCGGGGGCGCGCTGCTGAGCGCCCTGGCCGTGCTGCTCGTCGCGTGGGCGCTGGGTGTCGCGATCACCGGCACCCGGATCGGCTCGGTCACCACCCTGGTCCGCAGCTCGACGGTGCTCGCGAAGGTCAACGACGCGCTGCCCGACGCCGCCCCCAACGCGCTCAAGGCGTTCAACAACGTCGTCGGCACCGGCTTCTTCCCGCGCTACCTCGAGCCGTTCGCGCCCGAGCAGATCGTCGAGGTCCAGCCCGGGCCGACCGACCTGCCCCGCTCGGCGGCCATCCGCGAGGTCCGCCCGAGCGTGGTGAAGATCCGCGGCGCCAACAAGTGCGGCCGCGGCGTGGAGGGCACCGGCTTCGTCTACGCCCCCGGCCGGGTGATGACCAACGCCCACGTCGTCGCCGGCGTCGAGGACCCCGAGGTCAGCATCGGCGGCGGCACCGAGCTGGCCCGCGTCGTGCACTACGACCGCGAGCTCGACGTCGCCGTCCTGGCCCTCGACACCGGCGACGTGCCGGTGCTCCGCTTCGACAAGGGCACCGAGGCCAAGGACCCGGTCGCGATCGTCGGCTACCCGCAGGACGGTCCCTTCGACGTGCAGACCGGGCGCGTGCGGGCGATGCAGAACCTCCGCTCGCCCGACATCTACGGCTCCGGCACCGTCATCCGCGAGGTGTTCTCGCTGCGCGGGCTGGTGCGTCCCGGCAACTCCGGCGGCCCGATCATCACCCCGCAGGGCCGCGTCGCCGGCGTCGTCTTCGCGGCATCGGTGACCGACCCCGAGACCGGCTACGCGCTCACCGCCAGCCAGGTCGAGGAGAGTGCGGCGAAGGGGCGCGCGCCGGAGACCGAGGGGCGTGAGGCGGACACCGGCGCCTGCGCTGCGTGACCCACGGCATCATTGCCCGCATGACCGGCTCCGCGATGTACCCCGCCTACCCTGCGCCGAGCGAGCAGGCGGTCCGGCTCTTCGACGAGATGAAGGCGTTCCTCGCCGAGGACGTCTTCCCCGCCGAGGAGGCCTATGCGCGCTACCGCGAGGAGCGGGGCCCGGACGACCACACCGTCCCACCCGTCGTCGAGGACCTGAAGGTGCGCGCCCGCGAGCGCGGGCTGTGGAACCTCTTCCTGCCCAGCGAGTCCGGGCTGACCCAGCTCGAGTACGCCACCATCGCCGAGCTGTCCGGCTGGAGCCTGGAGATCGCCCCGGAGGCGATCAACTGCCAGGCGCCCGACACCGGCAACATGGAGCTGCTGCACCTCGTGGGCACGCCCGAGCAGCAGGAGACGTGGCTGAAGCCCCTGCTGGACGGTGAGATCCGCTCCGCGTTCGCGATGACCGAGCCGGCGGTGGCGTCCTCGGACGCCACCAACATCGAGACCCGGATCGAGCGCGACGGCGACGAGTACGTCATCAACGGCCGCAAGTGGTGGATCACCGGCGCCGCCGACCCGCGCTGCAAGGTGCTCATCGTGATGGGCAAGACCGACCCGACCGCCGCGACCCACCGCCAGCAGTCGATGGTGATCGTCCCCGTCGACACCCCCGGCGTGGAGGTCAGACGGTCCTACCCGGTCTTCGGCCACCAGGACCAGCACGGCCACTGCGTCATCGAGTTCACCGACGCCCGCGTCCCCCTGTCGAACCTGCTCGGCGAGGAGGGCGGCGGCTTCGCGGCCGCGCAGATGCGCCTGGGCCCCGGCCGCATCCACCACGTGATGCGGGCCCTCGGCGCGGGTGAGCGGGCGCTGGCGATGATGGTGCAGCGCGCGAAGACCCGCACGGCGTTCGGCGGCCTGCTCGCCGAGCAGTCCGCGGTGCGGGAGAAGATCGCCGAGTCCCGCATCGAGCTCGACCAGGCTCGCGCGCTGTGCCACCTGGCGGCGTACACGGTCGACGGGGAGGGCAACAAGGCCGCGCGCCACCTCATCGCCGCCGCCAAGGTCGCCGTCCCGCGCGCCGTGCTGTCCGTCATCGACCGGGCCATCCAGCTGCACGGGGCCGCCGGCATCAGCGACGCCACGCCGCTGGCCGCGCTCTGGGGCTGGCACCGCGCGATGCGGATCTTCGACGGTCCCGACGAGGCCCACCTGACCACCCTCGGCCGGGCCGAGATCACGCGCGACCCGCTCTTCGACCTCCCGGCCTCGCTCCACGACCAGTTCCGCTGAACCGAAGGAAGAACCACTCCCCATGAGCCTCGTCCGCTACGCGTACGCCGACGGCATCGCCCGCATCACCCTCGCCAACCCCGACGGTGGCAACGTGATCAACCCCGGGTCCGTCGAGCAGCTGCTCGACGCCGTCCGCAGCGCCCACCGCGACGCCGCCCGCGTGATCGTCATCGACGCGGAGGGACGCTTCTTCTCCGTCGGCGGTGACCTCGCCGGCATGGCCGGCGCGGACGACGCGGGCCTGTTCATCGACGACCTCGCCGACGCCCTGCACCGCATCGTCAGCGAGCTGGTCCGCTCCGACGCGATCGTCGTGACCGTGGTCCAGGGCGCGGCCGCCGGCGCCGGCTTCCCGCTGGCCGCGGTCGGCGACGTCGTCATCGCGGCCGACACGGCGAAGTTCAGCCTCGCCTACGGCAAGGTCGGGCTCTCGCCCGACGGCGGGAGCTCGCTGCTGGTCAACACCCTGGGCCTGCACCGCACGCTGCGCCTGGCGATCCTCGGCGACATGCTCACCGCGCAGGAGGCGTACGACGCCGGCCTGGTCGCGCGCGTCGTCCCGGCCGACGAGCTCGCCGCCACCGCCGAGAAGGTCGTCGCACAGCTCGCTGCCGCCTCCGGCACCGCGAGCGCGGCCGCGAAGCGCCTGCTCCGCACCGCCGCTGCCCCGACGCCGGAGACCGCGCTGCGCGAGGAGACGCTGTCGATCCGTGAGCTCGTGGTCTCGCCGGACGGCAGGGAGGGCGTGTCCGCGTTCCTGGAGAAGCGGGCGCCGAAGTTCAACTGAGCCCGACCGGCCGGTCGCCGTACCCGGCGGGTGCTCAGGCGGGCGCGGACTCGTGCCGCACCGGGCACCCGCCGAGGCCGGGCACCGGCTGGGTGCCGAGCTCGGCGAGGCGGAACCCGTCGGGGTAGCTCTTGATCCGCGGCAGGTCGGCGGTGAACGTCGGCTTCCGCTTCGACGGCGTCCAGCGCAGCAGTCGCGCGCGGGCGCGCATCGCGGCGCGGCTCACCTTCCGGGCGACCGGTCCG
Source organism: Nocardioides sp. J54 (assembly GCF_000519005.1). GTDB lineage: Bacteria > Actinomycetota > Actinomycetes > Propionibacteriales > Nocardioidaceae > Nocardioides. The sequence goes on from NZ_JAER01000013.1 coordinate 12,328, forward strand.
GGGTCGGTGTAGGCGAACGCCTCCAGCAGCGGCTCGTCCATCAGCGCCCGGCTGAACACCTCGACCGGCTTGCGCAGCGGGCGCGGGTAGAACGTCGTCAGCAGCGCCAGCGTCGAGTCCGCGACCCGGCGACCGCCGGCGTCGAAGTCGAAGTGCTCGCGCTCGTAGTCGTCCATGAGGTGCATGAACCCGTCGTAGGTCTCCGGGATGTCCTTGATGCCCATGTGCCGGCCCAGCGCGCGGTAGTAGTTGACGCTGGCGCGCAGCTCGGTGTCGGTGAACGAGCGCCAGCCGTAGTCGTCGAGCCACCGCTTCGGCACCACCACGAACGTCGACAGCACGTAGAGGAAGTCGTCGTTGCTGATGTCGTAGGAGCGGTGCATCTGGTTGATGCGCCGGATGGCCGTCTTGCCCTCGGGGCTGTCGAAGCCGTGCACGAAGGGCGCCTCGAGCAGGAGCGCGGTGTCGTCGTACCGCTTCTGCACCTGGGTGGTGAACGCGCCGGTCTCGTGGAGCAGCCGACCGACGCTCGGCACCGCGTAGGTGCGGAAGAGCGCGAAGCTGAGCGCCTGGGTGATGTCCCAGGTGAACTCGTAGAGCGCGAGGTTCTGGTAGATCTCGACGTAGTCGGTCTCGGGGTCCAGCTGCTCGTTCCGGTCGCGCCACAACGTCTTCGCCATGCGCCGACGATAGGGGACGTAAGTCGAGTTATGCTAGTGGAACACGTTACAGTTTTCTCGTGACCGACATCCCCGACGTCTTCAGCCCCGCCGACCTCGGCCCGGTGCGCCTGCGCAACCGCACCGTCAAGGCGGCCACCTTCGAGGGCCGGACCCCGCACGGCGAGGTGACCGACGAGCTCATCGCCTACCACCGCGCCCCCGCGGCGGGCGGCGTCGGCCTGACCACGGTCGCCTACCTCGCCGTCGCGCCCGAGGGCCGCACGCACGCCGAGCAGATCGTCGTCTCCGAGCGCACGCTGCCCGGCCTGGCGCGCCTCGCCGACGAGGTGCACGCCACTGGTGCCGCGATCGCTGCGCAGGTCGGCCACGCCGGTCCGGTCGCCAACGGCCGCTCGAACGGAGCCCAGGCCATCGCGGCCAGCGCGATGCCGAGCCCGCTGTCGATGCAGATGATCCGCTCGGCGACGGAGAAGGACCTGGCCCGGGTGACGCAGGCGTACGTCGACGCGGCCCGCCTGCTGGTGCGCGCGGGCTTCGACGTCCTCGAGCTGCACATGGCGCACTCGTACTTCATCTCCTCCTTCCTCGCGCCCGCCCTCAACCGCCGCCGCGACCGCTGGGGCGGCGACCTCGAGCGCCGCGCCCGCCTCGCCCGGCAGGTCGCGCGCGTCGTGCGCGAGGAGGTCGGCGACGCCGTCGCCGTCACCGCCAAGGTCTCCGTCTCCGACGGCTACCCCGGCGGCGTCACCACCGAGACCGGCCTCGAGGTCGCCCGCCTGCTCGAGGCCGACGGCCACCTCGACGCCCTGCAGCTCTCCGGCGGCTCGTCGCTGATGAACCCGATGTACCTCTTCCGCGGCGGCGCCCCCGTCGACGAGTTCGCGGCGTCGATGCCGACGGTCGTGAAGTGGGGCATGAAGACCCCCGTCGGGCGGCGGTTCATGAAGGAGTACCCCTTCGAGGAGGGCTACTTCCGCGAGAAGGCGCAGGTCTTCCGCCGCGAGCTGGCGATGCCGCTCATGCTGCTCGGCGGCATCAACCGGCTCGACACCATGCAGCAGGCGATGGCCGACGGCTTCGACTTCGTCGCCATGGGCCGCGCCCTGCTCCGCGAGCCCGACCTGGTCAACCGCCTGCAGGCCGGCGAGGCGCAGCGGGGCATCTGCATCCACTGCAACCGCTGCATGCCGACGATCTACTCCGGCACGCGGTGCCCCGAGTGGGGGCCGGGGGAGGTCATCCCGGTGCCGTCGGTGGGCGAGCGCTGAGGGGTTTCACCACCTAGGTGGTGAAACTGCGCCACTGGGCACACGAAACTTGCAGATTCGGGCCTGATTTCCTGCGCCAGGCCGGGGTTTCACCACCTAGGTGGTGAAACTGCGCCGAAGAACCCTTCCCGAAAACTAGAACTCGTTCTACTGTGACCACCATGTCACAGGTCATCCCCGACAAGCCGCTGCGCGTGGTCGTCTGGTCCACCGGCACCATCGGACGGCACGCGATCGCGGGCGTCGACGCCCACCCGGACCTCGAGCTGGTCGGGGTGTGGACCTCCACGCCCGACAAGCACGGCAAGGACGCCGGGGAGCTGGCCGGGCTCGGCCGCGAGCTCGGCATCGCCGCCACGACCGACCGCGACGAGCTCGTCGCGCTGCGGCCGGACTGCGTCGTGCACGGTGCGATGACCGACGACCGGGTGTTCGAGTCGATCGAGGACCTGACCGGCCTCCTGCGCGACGGCGTCAACGTGGTGTCGTCGGGGCCGGTGATCCTGCTGCACCGCGACGGCACGCTGCCGGCCGAGATGATCGAGGCGATCGACGAGGCCGGGCGCCAGGGCGGCGCCAGCCTGCACGTCAACGGCATCGACCCCGGCTTCGCCAACGACGTGCTGCCGCTGGTGATGAGCAGCCTCAGCCAGCGCATCGACCACGTGAAGGTCAGCGAGATCGCGGACTACTCCACCTACTACCAGCCCGTCGTCATGCGCGACCTGTTCGGCTTCGGGCAGCCGCTCGACGCCACGCCGCTGCTGTGGGAGCCGGGCATCCTCACCACCGCCTGGGGGCCCGTCGTGCGCGTGATCGCCGCCGGCCTCGGCGTGACCCTTGACGAGCCGCTCGTCGAGGAGGTCGAGCGCCGCCCCGCCCCGCGCACCGTCAGCACCGTCTCCCTCGACGTCGAGGAGGGGACGATGGGCTCGGTGCGCTTCCGTGTCATCGGCACCGTCGACGGCGTCCCGCGGATCACCCTCGAGCACGTCACCCGCACCGACGCCGACGCCGAGCCGGACTGGCCCCGGCCCCACGAGGGCGACGGCTGCTACCGCATCGAGATCACGGGGGAGCCCTGCATGAAGGTCGAGTTCACCCACCACGGCGAGGACGGCGACCACAACGTCTCCGGGATGATCGTCACCGCGCAGCGACTGATCAACGCGATCCCCGCCGTCGTCGCAGCCGAGCCCGGCCTGCGCACCGCCCTGGACCTGCCGCTGGTCACCGGCCGCGGCCTGGTCGCCGGTACGACGGGAGGCCGGCGCTGATGGGCATCCTCGATCGCTTCACCCTCACCGACCACGTCGCCGTCGTCACCGGCGCCGGCCGCGGCATCGGCGCCGCCACCGCCGTCGCGCTCGCCGAGGCCGGCGCGGACGTGCTGATCTCCGCACGCACCGAGTCGCAGCTGGCCGAGGTCGCGCAACGGATCGAGGCCACCGGGCGACGCGCGGTCGTCGTACCGGCCAACCTCGCGCGCACCGACGAGGTCGCCGGGCTGGCGCAGGCGGCGTACGACGCCTTCGGGCGCCTCGACGTCGTCGTCAACAACGTCGGCGGCACCATCCCCAACGCCTTCCTCGACACCGAGGTCGACTACCTCGAGGAGTCCTTCCACTTCAACGTCTCCACCGCCCACGCGCTCAGCCGTGCAGCGGTGCCGCTGATGCTGGAGTCGGCCGGTGAGGGGCGGCAGAAGTCGATCACCTCGATCAGCTCGATGATGGGCCGCTCGGCGGCGCGGGGCTACCTGGCCTACGGCGTCGCCAAGGCCGCGCTCGCGCACTGGACCCGGCTCGCCGCCACCGACCTCGCGCCCAGCATCCGCGTCAACGGCGTGTACGTCGGCTCGGTGATGACCAGCTCGCTGGAGTTCGTCGCGGGGGTGCCCGAGATGAAGCAGCAGATGGAGGACGCGACCCCGCTCGGCAGGATCGGCGAGGCCGAGGACGTCGCCGCCGCGGTGGTCTACCTGTCCTCGCGGGCGGGGCAGTACCTCACCGGCAAGCTGATCGAGGTCGACGGCGGGCTGCAGCAGCCGAACCTCGACCTGAACCTCCCCGACCTCCAGCCGGGAGCGAGGGCTCACTAAGGTCGCCGCATGAGCACAGGGGGCGTCTCCACCGGTCATGCGGTCTCACCGGACTCCGGCGAGCACTGGGCGAAGGAGGGCGCCTGGCAGGTCGCCGAGGGCATCCACCGCATCCCGCTGCCGCTGCCGATGGACGCGCTCAAGGCGGTCAACGTCTACGCGGTGGAGGGCGACGACGGGCTCACCCTGATCGACGGTGGCTGGTCGATCCCGGTCGCGCGTGAGCTGCTGGACCGGAGCCTGCGCTCGATCGGCTCCGGCTTCGGCGACATCAAGCGGTTCCTGGTGACCCACGTGCACCGCGACCACTACACGCTCGCCACCGTGCTCGGCCACGAGTACGGCGCCGACGTGGCCCTCGGCATCGAGGAGAAGCCTGCGCTCGAGCTGCTCCACCGTGCCTCCCAGGCCGAGATCGGCGAGAGCCCGTTCCTCGACGTGCTGCGCACCGCGGGCGCCGCGGAGATCGCCGACCTGTGGGCCGCGGGGCACGACGGCGAGCTGCCCGACGCCCGGGACTGGGCCTTCCCCGACACCTGGCTGGAGGGCGACCGCACCTTCGACGTGGGCCACCGGCTCCTCGACGCCGTGCACACGCCGGGGCACACGCCGGGGCACTACGTCTACGCCGACCGCGCCGAGGGCGTGCTGTTCTCCGGCGACCACGTGCTGCCGACCATCACCCCGTCCATCGGGTTCACCGTGCCCGCCAGCGACCAGCCGCTGGGGCACTTCATGGCCTCGCTCGCCCGCGTGCGCCAGCTGCCCGACCTGCGGATCCTGCCGGCGCACGGGCCGGTCGCCCCGTCGTCGTACCAGCGCGTCGACGAGCTGCTCGCCCACCACGAGGAGCGGCTCGCGCTGTGCCTGCGGTCCTTGCGCGAGCGCGGCACCACCACGGCGCTCGTGGTGGCGCGCGACCTCGGCTGGACCCGCCACGAGCGCGCGTTCGGCGAGCTCGACGTGTTCAGCCAGGGCATGGCCGCGATGGAGACCAAGGCGCACCTCGACCTGCTCGTCGCCCGCGGCGACGCGACCGCGCAGGACCACCCGGAGGGTGTGGCCTACACCGCCGTGGCCGCGTCCTAGACTGGAGCGGTCAGACAGGGGAGCCCCGAGCGGGGCTGAGAGTGCGGGACCGCCCGCAGACCCTCCGAACCTGATCCGGTTAGCACCGGCGAAGGGAGTCACACGTGCGCGTACGCATGCTCACCACGATCACCGGCCTCACCGCCGCCACCCTCCTCGCGGGCGGCTGCTCGCTGCTCGGCCAGGAGGGCGACGGCGGCAGCGGGGTCGAGGACGACAAGGTCACCCTCGTCACCCACGAGTCCTTCGCGCTGCCCGAGGAGCTGGTGGAGCAGTTCGAGGACGAGACCGGCTACCAGCTCACCATCAGCAAGCTCACCGACGCCGGCGCGCTGACCAACCAGCTGGTGCTGACCAAGGACAACCCGGTCGGGGACGTGGTCTTCGGCATCGACAACACCTTCGCGACCCGTGCGGTCGAGGAGGGCGTCTTCGACGCCTACGCCCCCGAGCTGCCGGCCGGTGCCGAGCAGCACGAGCTGCCCGGCGACGACGGCGACGCGCTCACCCCGGTCGACACCGGCGCGGTGTGCGTCAACGTCGACCGTGCGTGGTTCCGCAAGAACGGAGTCGCCGAGCCGCGCACCCTCGACGACCTGGCGAAGCCGGCGTACGAGGACCTGTTCGTCGTGCCCGCCGCGAGCACCAGCTCGCCCGGCCTGGCCTTCCTGCTGGCCACCATCGCGCGGTACGGCGACGACTGGACCGGCTACTGGCAGGACCTCGTCGCCAACGGGGCCAAGGTCGTCAAGGGCTGGACCGAGGCCTACTACGAGGACTTCACCTTCTCCGGCGGCGACCGGCCGATCGTCGTCTCCTACGACTCCTCCCCGGCCTTCACCGTCGACGAGGCCGGCCAGCGCACCTCCACCCGCGCGCTCCTCGACGGCTGCTTCCGCCAGGTCGAGTACGCCGGCGTGCTGAAGGGCGAGGACACCAACACCGAGGCCGCGCGCGCCGTCGTCGACTGGCTGCTCTCGCCCGAGGTGCAGGCCGCGCTGCCGACCTCGATGTACGTCTTCCCGGTCGCCGAGGACGTGGACCTCCCGGCCGACTGGGCCCGCTTCACCCGGCAGCCGGAGTCGGCCGAGCAGGTCGACCCGGCGGAGGTCGCCGCGCAGCGGCAGGCGTGGCTGGAGGCCTGGACGGAGATCGTCTCGAGGTGAGCGCCGCCCGCTCCCGGGGCCGGGTGCGAGGGCACGTCGGGTACGCCGTCCTCGCACTGGTCCCGGTCGCGGTCGTCAGCGTCTTCTTCGTGCTGCCGGTCGGCGCGATGCTGCACCGCGGGCTGTGGCCCGAGGGCTCCTTCGACCCCGGCGCCGTGCTCGACGTGCTGCGCCGCCCCCGCACCGGTCGCGTCGTCTGGTTCACGCTGTGGACCAGCACCGTCGCGACGACCGTCGCCGTGCTGCTCGGCCTGCCGGCGGCGTACGTGCTGCACCGGCTGAGGTTCCCCGGGCGGTCCGTCGTGCGCGCCGCCCTGCTCGTTCCGTTCGTGCTGCCCACCGTCGTGGTCGGCCTCGCGGTGCGCGAGCTCATCGCACCCTCCGGCGTGCTCGGCTTCCTCGACCTCGACGGCACCGCGGTCGCGATCATCATCGGGCTCGTCTTCTTCAACGTCTCCGTGGTGATCCGCACCGTCGGGGTCGCGTGGGAGTCGCTGGACCGGCGCCCCGCGGAGGCGGCTGCCGCGCTCGGCGCGACCCCGTGGCAGGTGTTCCGCACCGTCACCCTCCCGGCGCTGCGGCCCGCGGTCGTGTCGGCCGCCAGCGTCGTCTTCCTCTTCTGCGCGACCGCCTTCGGCGTGGTGCTCGTGCTCGGCGGCGTGCGCTACGCGTCGGTCGAGACCGAGATCTACCTGCTCACCGCCGACCTGCTCGACCTGCCCGCCGCCGCGGCGCTGTCGCTCGTCCAGATGCTCGCGGTCGTGTGCCTGCTGGTGGTGGTCGGCCGGCTCCGCGCCGTCCCCGACCCGACCGTACGGCGCGTGGTCGCCCCCGCCGCCCGCCCCCGGTGGCGCGACACCCCGGCCGTGGTCGTGACCCTGATGACCCTGGCGGCCGTCGCGCTGCCGATCCTCGCCCTGGTGGTGGGTTCCCTGCGCCGCGACGGCGGCTGGTCGCTCGACCACTACCGTGCGCTCGGCGGCTCCGCGGACGGCCTCTTCGAGGTGCCGGTCTCCGACGCGCTGGCCGCGTCCCTGCGGATCGCCGTCGACGCGACCTGGCTGTCGCTGTCGCTCGGGCTCGTCGTCGCGTTCGTGGTGACCCGGCGGGTGCGCTCGCTGGTCGGGCGCCGGGTGCGGGCCGTGCTCGACGGCTTCTTCATGCTGCCACTCGGTGTCTCCGCGGTGACCCTCGGCTTCGGCTTCCTCATCGCGCTGGACCAGCCGCCGCTCGACCTGCGCGCCAGCCCGATGCTCGTGCCGATCGCGCAGGCCCTGGTGGCGTTGCCGATCGTGGTGCGCCTGCTGGTCCCGGTGCTCGCCGGCATCGACGACCGGCAGCGCCAGGCCGCCGCCTCGCTCGGCGCTGGGCCGGTGCGCACCCTGCTGACCGTCGACCTCGCCGTCGTGTGGCGACCGCTGCTGGCCGCCGCGGGCTTCGCGTTCGCCGTGTCGCTGGGCGAGTTCGGCGCGACCTCCTTCATCGTCCGGCCGTCGGAGCCCACCCTCCCGGTCGTCATCTACCGGCTGCTCGGCCACCCCGGCGCGCTCAACCACGGCACGGCCCTGGCCGCGTCCGTCGTGCTCGCGTCGGTGACCGCGGCCGTCATCCTCGTCGTGGAGCGCCTGCGGGTGCCCGGAACAGGAGCGTGGTGATGCTCGAGCTCACCGACGTCACGGTCGCCTTCGACGGAGCCGTCGCGGTCGACGGCGTCGACCTCGCCGTCGCCGACGGTGACGTCCTCGCCGTCCTTGGCCCGTCCGGCTGCGGGAAGTCCACGCTGCTGCGGGCGGTCGCCGGCCTCGAGCCCGCCGTCGGCACGATCGCGTGGGACGGCGTCGACCTCGCCGGGACGCCGACCCACCGCCGCGGGTTCGCGCTGATGTTCCAGGACGGGCAGCTCTTCGACCACCTCACGGTCGCCCGCAACGTCGGCTACGCGCTGCGGCTGCGGGGCGCCGACCGTCGTACCGTCCGGCGCGAGGTGGACGACCTGCTCGAGCTGGTCGGCCTCGGCGGGTACGCCGAGCGCCTGCCGCGCACCCTGTCCGGAGGCGAGCGGCAGCGCGTCGCACTCGCCCGCTCCCTGGCCGCGCGGCCGCGGCTGCTGCTGCTCGACGAGCCGCTCAGCGCGCTCGACGCGAGCCTGCGGGTCCGCCTCGCCGCCGACCTGCGCCGCATCCTCACCGAGGCCGGCACCACCGCGCTCTTCGTCACCCACGACCAGTCCGAGGCGTTCGCGGTCGCCGACCGGATCGCCGTCATGCGCGGCGGACGGGTCGTCCAGGAGGGCCCCGCCGCCGAGCTGTGGCGGGCTCCCGTCGACGCTCCCGCCGCCCGCTCGCTCGGCTACTCCGTGGTCCTCGACGGCGACGCCGCCACGCTGGTCGCCCGCGCCGCATCAGTGCCGCTCGAGCCGGGTGGACAGCTGGCGGTGCGCTCCTCGGGCATCCGGGCCCTGCCGGCCGACGGTGCCGACGGGGGCGGCGCGGCCAACGGTGCCGGCGGTGTCGTCGGTGTCGGCGGGGGCAGCCTGCCCGGCACGGTGCGCTCGGTGCGGCTCGGTCCCGACGGACTGCGGCTCGACGTCGACGTCGACGGGGCAGGTCGCCTCGCGGCCCTCGCCGACGCCGCGACGGAGCCCGCGCCGGGGGACCGGGTGCGTCTCCACGTCGACGCCGGAGCCTGCGCGGCGCTGCCCCCGCGGGGCGCCGGGAGGTGGACGTGACGCGGGTCACGCGCGCGCGTCGTACGGCGCCGGACGCGCGGCCCGCGCGCAGCCGGTCGGCCCGACGACCTACACTCCCTGAGGTGTATCGGCGTGCGACAGCGCTGCTCGTCTCGACGGCAGTCTTGATGTGGGTCACGACGTACGTCGTCGGCCTGAGGTACGACCAGGCGCCCGTCGAGCCCGAGGGCAAGATGCTCGGGCCGTCCCTGACGATGGCCCTCGACCTGCTCGACGTGGATGTCTCGAGCATCACCCTGCTCAGCCTGATCCTCGTCGTCGACGTCGTGATCCGCTCGTTCACGATCCTGCTCGCCGGCCTCGCCATCGACCTCGGCGTGCGCGGGCTCTGGCAGTCCTGGCGTCGTCGCCGACGGTTCAAGGAGGTCGTCGCAGAGCGCTTCCGCGACCACTGGACGCGCGGGCGCATGCGCCTGGTCGTCGTCGGCACGCTCTGCTTCTACGTCACCTACGTCTGCTACCGGAACCTCAAGTCGTTCCTGCCGTTCGTGCGCTCCGACCCGGACGCGCCGCCGGGCGAGGTGCGGGCGCTGTCGTACGACCGCGAGCTGCACCTGGTCGACCGCGTGCTCTTCTTCGGCCACGACCCCAGCGACGTCCTGCACGGCCTGCTCGGCACCAACGTCGCGGCCCACTTCCTCTCGCAGGTCTACCTGGCGTACCTGCCGATGGTCGTCACCCTCGTCCTCGTCTGGCTGGTCTGGTCGCGCACGCTGTCGTTCGGCTACTGGTTCGTGTGCGCGCAGGTGCTCGGCTGGTCGCTGGGCACGCTGTCCTACTACCTGCTGCCCACGCTCGGCCCCGGCATCGCCTACTGGCCGCGCTACACCAAGCTCGCGCACACGCCGACGACCGACCTGATGGACGGCATCACCAACGCGCGCGGTCGCTACCTCTACGACGACTCCGTCGAGGGGATCCTCAACTCCGTGGCCGGGTTCGCCAGCCTGCACGTCGCCATCTCGCTGCTGTGGGTGCTCGCGATCCAGTACACGCTGCGCTCGCGCAAGCTCACGATCTTCGGCTGGATCTTCTTCGCCTGCACCGTCGTCGCGACCCTCTACTTCGGCTGGCACTACGTCGCCGACGACGTCGCCGGCGTCTCCATCGCGGTGGTCTCCTTCTACGTCGGCGGCCTGGCCGCCGGACAACGCTTCACCCGCCGCCCTCGTGGGGGAGCAACGGCGTCCGAGGACGGCGCCGACGGCGGGAACGGCGGGGACGGCGACGCGGAGGCGGAGCCGGCCGCGACCGCCCCGGCGAGCTGACTGGCCTGTCGCCGGGCGGGCGAGGAGGGGTTTCACCACCCAGGTGGTGAAACCACGGCGACACGCCGCCAGATTCGTGTGCCCAGCCGGGGTTTCGTGTGCCCAGTCGCGGAGTTTCACCACCTAGGCGGTGAAACCCCGAGCTCGCTCCGACCGAATTACAACGATGTAGTTAGTCAAGCCGACACGCCGTGACTCCTGAGAAAATCCGAGATTTCTGTTCCCAATGTGACGAATGGGAACTACGGTGCTGCGGGTGCGCCAACCAGCTCTCGGGACCGGACTGCTCGCGCTCGTCCTCGCGGCGGGAGTGATCGCCCCCGCGGTCGCCGACCCCGACGGGCCCGGGACGCCGAGCGCCTCCGACGTCCGCGAGGCGCAGGACCGGGCCGACGCGGCCCGCACCGACGTCGATCGGGTGCGCGAGCTGCTCGCCGAGGCCGACGCAACGCTCGACGCCGCCACGATCCGGGCCGCCAGGGCGGCCGAGGCGTGGAATGGTGCCCGCCTGGCCGCGCGGCAGGCGCGGGCGGAGGAGAAGCGCGCGGTCGCTGCGTCCGTACGGGCCGACCGGGCGCTGCGCGTCCAGGCCGCCGCCTTCCGCGACGTGCTGATCACCACCGACGGCAGCGGCGACGCCGAGGCTGCGAACGCGATCCTCGCCGCCGAGGACATGCGTTCCCTGCTCGAGGACAGCGCCGCCACCGAGCGCGTCAACGAGCTGCTCGACCAGCAGCGCGCCGAGTACGACGCCGCGGCCGGTGCCGCCGAGGAGGCGGAGGCCGACGCGACGGCCGCAGCGAAGGAGGCCGTCCGCGCGCTCGGAGCCGCCCGCGCCGCCCGTGACACCGCTCGTGCCGAGGCGGACGCCGCCGCGGCGACCGCCACCCGGATCGCCCGGCACAAGACCCGCCTCGTCGCCCGGCTCGCCCGGCTGCAGGGCGTCAGCATCGCCGTCGCCCAGCGTCGCCAGGACGCCCTGGAGGACGGGCGCCGCGCCGCCCGGGCCGCCACCCCCGTCCGCGACGACCGCTCCTCCGACGGCAACGGCGGCAACGGCGGCAGCGGCGGCAGCGGTGGCAGCGGCGACGGCTCCGGGGAGGGCGCGGACCCGCAGCCCGACCCGACGACCGACCCGGCGCCCGCCGACCCCGCCCCTGAGGACCCGCCCGCCCCGGCCGGTGGCGCGCAGGCGGCCATCGCCTTCGCCCGCGCGCAGCTCGGCGAGCCCTACCGCTGGGGCGCCGCGGGGCCCGACGCCTGGGACTGCTCCGGGCTGACCTCGCGGGCCTGGGCGGCCGGCGGCAAGAGCCTGCCGCACTACTCCGTCGCGCAGTACGACGCCGCGACCCCGATCTCGGCCGGGCAGCTGCGCCCCGGCGACCTGGTCTTCTGGAGCGACGGCGGCAGCCCGTCGTCGATCTTCCACGTCGCGCTCTACAGCGGCAACGGCCAGATCATCCACGCCCCGCGCACCGGCCGGCCGGTGACCGAGGAGTCCATGTACTACTGGCGCACCCCGGACTTCTTCGCCCGCCCCTGAGCGTCCCCCGGCCTGCCCGCAGGTCGCGCCCGGCGCGACCGTCGTTCGGCTAGGTTCGGCGCATGGCCGACGAGTCCACGACCGCCCTCCCGCCCGCCCTGGAGGTCGACGTCCCCGCCCTGACCGAGCTGCTCGACGGCCGCTACGCCGACATCCGGCGCACGGTGCGCGAGCTCCTGCCGAGGTACGCCCCGGTCCTCGAGGACGCCGAAACCATGCCGCGCGACGAGTTCCGCGAGCGGGTGCGCGACGTCGTCCTGGAGATCGCCGCGGCCGGGGCAGCCGGGATGGGCTTCCCCAAGGAGTACGGCGGCGGGGGAGACATCGGCGCCTCCATCGCCGCGTTCGAGACCCTGGCGTACGGCGACCTGTCGGTGCTGGTGAAGGTCGGCGTCCAGTTCGGCCTGTTCGGCGGCGCGATCCTGCAGCTCGGCACGCAGCGCCACCACGACGCCTACCTCGCCGACATGCTCGCCGGGCGGCTGCTCGGCTGCTTCGCGATGACCGAGACCGGGCACGGCAGCAACGTGCAGGCCCTCGGCACCGTCGCGACCTACGACCCGGACACCTCCGGGTTCGTCGTCACCACCCCCACGCCGGAGGCCGGCAAGGACTACATCGGCAACGCCGCGAGGCACGCCCGGCTGGCCGTGGTCTTCGCCCAGCTCGAGGTCGCAGGCGAGCGGCACGGGGTGCACGCGCTCGTCGTACCGCTGCGCGACGAGGACGGCGCCACGCTGCCCGGGGTGCGGATCGAGGACGACGGCCACAAGATGGGCCTCAGCGGCGTCGACAACGGCCGGATCTGGTTCGACGGCGTGCGGGTGCCGCGCGAGGCGCTGCTCAACCGGTTCGCCGACGTCACCGAGGACGGCACCTACATCAGCGAGATCGAGAGCGCCGGGCGCCGCTTCTTCACCATGCTCGGCACCCTCGTCCAGGGCCGGGTCTCGGTCGGCGCCGCCGGGCTGAGCGCCGCGAAGGTCGCGCTGACCATCGCCGTGCGCTACGCGCTGCGTCGCCGGCAGTTCGAGGCGACGAGCGAGGACAGCGAGGACCTGCTCCTCGACTACGGCCTGCACCAGCGCCGCCTGCTGCCGCTGCTCGCGCGCTCCTACGCGCTGCACTTCGCCCAGGAGGTGCTGACCGGCGAGCTGCACGACGTCTTCTCCGGCATCGTCACCGACGACGAGTCACGGCAGCGGCTGGAGTCGCGGGCGGCCGGCACCAAGGCGATCGCGACCTGGCACGCCACCCGCACCATCCAGGAGTGCCGCGAGGCCTGTGGTGGCGCGGGCTACCTGTCCGTCAACCGGTTCGCGGCACTCAAGGCGGACACCGACGTGTTCACGACCTTCGAGGGCGACAACCACGTCCTGCTCCAGCTCGTCGCCAAGGGCCTGCTGACCGACTACGCCAGCGAGTTCGAGGACCTCGACCAGCTCGGCATGGTCCGCTTCGTCGCCGGCCTCGCCGTCGAGACCGTCCTGGAGCGGACCCGCGCCTTCCAGCTGCTCGAGCAGATCCGCGACCTGCTGCCCGGCGGCAAGGAGGACAGCTGGGACACCGACGCCGGGCTGCTCGACCCGGCGTACCACCTCGCCATGTTCCGCTTCCGCGAGGAGCACCTCATCGGCGGCGTGGCCCGCCGGCTCAAGAGCGGCGTCGACGGTGGCGCCAACCCGGGCGAGGTGTTCTCGCAGGTGCAGGACCACGTCATCGCGGCCGCCCGCGCCCATGTCGACCGGATCGTGCTGGAGGCGTTCGTCGACAAGGTCGCGGCCACCGAGGGGCCGCTGCACGGCGTCCTCAACGCACTGTGCGACCTCTACGCGCTCACCACCATCGAGGCCGACCGCGGCTGGTTCATGGAGCACGGCCGCCTGACCAGCCAGCGGTCGAAGGCGATCACCAGCGAGATCGGTGAGCTGTGCCGCCGCATCCGCCCGGTCGCCGGCGACCTCGTCGACGCCTTCGCGGTCCCCGAGGAGCTGCTGCGCGCCCCCGACCTGATCGGGAAGGACGCCTGACGTGCCCCACCGGTTGCTGCGAGCCGCCGTCGCCAGGGTCCCCGGCCTCGGCGGCTGGTCCGACGACCCGCTGTGGGCGTCGTTCTACGACTGGACGGTGGAGCACCCCCGCGCCGGCGGCGCGATCTGGCGGGCCGGCATCCAGAGCGACCTGGGCCTGCTCTACCGCGCGGCCGCCGAGATCGGCCGCCAGCCACCCGGCGCGAAGGTCCTCGACATCCCCTGCGGCGGCGGTGTCGCGCTGCGCGGCCTGCGGCCCGGACAGGGTGTCGAGTACGTCGCCGCCGACATCTCGCAGGCGATGCTCGACCGCACCATGGACGCCGCCCGCCAGCGCGGTGTCGACGACCAGGTCCACCCGCAGCTCGCCGACGTCGGTGACCTGCCGTTCGCGGACGGCTCGTTCGACCTCGTCGTGACCTTCACCGGGCTGCACTGCTTCCCCGACCCGGCCCGTGCGGTCATCGAGCTCGCGCGGGTGCTGCGACCCGGCGGCGTGCTCACCGGCAGCGCGCTGCTCAACGACCGCCGCCGCTACGCCCCGCTGCGCATCGGCGGCCGGGCCGCGGGCCTGCTCGGCCCCGGCTGCACCAGCGCGGACCTCGAGGGCTGGCTCGCCGGCCAGGGCGTCGCCGACGTCGTGCTCGAGGTGAGCGGCGCGATCGGCTACTTCCGCGGGGTCAAGCGCTGATGCGTGTCCCCCTGCCACCGCGCCCCTCCCGGCCCCAGCGGGCCCGCCGCCGCTCGGCGCAGGAGCGCAGCGCCGCCGTCTTCGCGGCCCTGCGCAACCTGCTGATCGAGCAGCCGTGGGGCGACGTCACCCTCGAGGCCGTCGCGCGTGACGCCGGGGTCAGCCGCCAGACCCTCTACAACACCTTCGGCTCCCGCTACGGCCTCGCCCGGGCCTACACCCTCGCGCTCGCCGACGCGCTGTGCGACGTGATCGCCGAGGCCGTCGCCGAGCACCCCGGCGACCCGCGCGCCGGGCTGGAGCACGGGCTGCTCGTCTACCTCCAGTCCGCCGCCGACGACCCCCTCATCGGCCGGGTCCGCGAGGGTGACGCCCACCCCGACCTGGTCCGCATCGTCACCGCCGACGCTGCGCCCCTGCTCGTCCTGGTCACCGGCCGGCTCGAGGAGATGGCCCGCGCGGCCTGGCCGGACGTCGACGACGCCCGCGCCTTCGCCCGCACCACCGCCCGGCTCGCCGCCAGCTACGTCACCATGCCGCCCGAGGACGACGCCGACCCGGCCGACCTCGCGGCCGAGCTCGCCGACGTCCTGGCGCCGCGCTGAGCGTCGTACCGACCACGGCGGAGCCGTCCTCGTCGCGGACGTGACGTCCGCACTTCCTGACCGTTCCTCGCACTTCCTGACCGTTGCAACGGTCAGGAAGCGACGGAATCGCCGCTGAAGAGGTGATTCCCACCCCCGGGTACGACGAGAGCCCGGCCGCGTGCGCAGCCGGGCTCCCAGAGCTCGTGGTCCGGGCAGGGCCCGGGGAGGATCAGTGGCCCTCGGCCTTGAACCGCTCGAAGGAGGCGACGATCTCGGCCTCGGCGTCGGCGCGGCCGACCCAGTCGGCGCCCTCGACGGACTTGCCGGGCTCGAGGTCCTTGTAGACCTCGAAGAAGTGCTGGATCTCGAGCCGGTCGAAGTTCGGCACGTGGTTGATGTCGCGCAGGTGCTCCATGCGCGGGTCGCCGGCCGGGACGCACAGGACCTTGTCGTCGCCGCCGGCCTCGTCGGTCATCCGGAACATGCCGATGGCGCGGCACTTGATGAGGCAGCCGGGGAAGGTCGGCTCCTGCAGCAGGACGAGGGCGTCCAGCGGGTCGCCGTCCTGGCCGAGCGTGTCCTCGATGTAGCCGTAGTCGGCGGGGTACATGGTCGAGGTGAACAGGAAGCGGTCGAGCCGCATCCGGCCGGTCTCGTGGTCGACCTCGTACTTGTTGCGGCTCCCCTTGGGGATCTCCACGAGGACGTCGAACTCCAGCACAGGCTTCCTCCACACACTCATTCGTCGCCCGCGGCGCGGGCCGGCCGGGGCGCCGGTGAACCGTTCCCGGACCTGCCCCGCGCCGCTGTCCGCAGCATTGTCCCGCACAATGTCCCGGAACGCGCAGTCGGGAGCCGATCGTGGGACGGCCCGGGCGCGCACGCAGGAGGAGACACGTGGGCAGGCGCAGGTCCGGGAACGACGGCGAGGCGCGTCCCGGGCGCGCCCGGAAGGCCGTCGCAGGGGTCCTCGGCGTGGCGCTGCTCGCCGGTGGCGGGGTCGCCTGGCAGACCGGTGCCGCCGAGGACTGGTGGGACGAGCTGCGCGGCGCGCCGGAGCAGCCCGCCGACCCGGCCGCGGTCGCGCCGCCTCCCGGGGTCGACGTGCCGGCCGTCGTACGGCCGAAGGTGCTGGCCCAGCCCGCCCGCGCTGCCGGTGCCCTCGACGAGGCGGCCCTGCGCCGCGCGCTGCGCCGGCTGAACGCCCGGGACCTCGGCAAGCACGTGATCGCCGCCGTCGGCCCCGTGGACGGCACCGGGCTCGCCTACCGCGCCCGCGAGGGCAGCCCGGTGGCGATCCCCGCCTCCACGACCAAGGTCGTCACCTCGGCGGCCGCGCTGTTCGTGCTCGGCCCGGACCGCACCTTCGAGACCACCACCGTCCTCGACTCCTCGGGCCGCACGCCGCGGCTGGTGCTCGTCGGCGGCGGCGACCCCTACCTCACCCGCACCCCGTCCCGCGCTGGCGACGCGGCGAGCCCCACCTTCGACCCCGAGCGCGCCGACATCCGCACCCTGGCCCGCAGCACCGCCGCCGCCCTGCGCGCCGACGGCGTGCGCACCGTGCGGCTCGGGTACGACGACTCCCTGTTCACCGGTCCCGCCCTGCACCCACGCTGGCGGCCCGACTACTTCCCCTCCGAGGTCGCGCCGATCAGTGCCCTGTGGGTCGACCAGGCCCGCACGCCCGACCTGACCACCAAGGTCCCCGACCCGGCGCCGAGCGCCGCCGCGGAGTTCCGCCGCGAGCTGGTCCGCGCCGGGATCAAGGTGGCCGGCCGCACGACCCGCACCGTCGCGGGCCCGACGACGACCCCGGTCGCGTCGGTCAGCAGCCCCACCGTCGCGCAGGTCGTTCAGCGGGTCCTCGAGGTCAGCGACAACAACGCCGCCGAGGTCCTGCTGCGCCACATCGGCATCGCCGACCAGGGCGAGGGCTCTTTCGCCGCGGGCCAGCGCGGGGTCGAGCGGGTGCTGGGCGCCAACGGCATCGACCTCGGCGACTCCGTCCTGTACGACGGCAGCGGGCTCTCCCGCGACAACCGGCTCGCACCCGAGGTGCTCGTCGAGGTGCTGCGCTGGGCCGCCTCGCCCGACCACCCGCAGCTGCGCCCGGTGCTGTCCGGCCTGCCGGTCGCGGGCTACACCGGCTCGCTCACCGACCGGATGGACCACGGACCGGCCGAGGGTCGCGGCCGGGTGCGCGCCAAGACCGGCACGCTGACCGGGGTCAGCTCGCTGGCCGGCATCGCCGTCGACCGCGACGGCAACCTGATGGCGTTCGCGTTGATGGCCGACAAGGTGCGCCCCGACCGCAGCGGCCTGGCCCGGGTGGCGATGGACGATGCCGCGGCCGGCCTCGGCGCCTGCTCCTGCGGCGGCTGACGCCCGGGACGCCGCCCGGACGCCGCCTGGGGCCCCCTGGGCCTGCCGCGCCCACCCTCCGGACCGGTCCGATCGCGGGGGGCCGCGCCCGGCCCCCGTCTACGCTCTCCCCATGCCCGACCACACGCCCGACCCGAGCGCGGACCTGCCGCCGATGATCGACTGGGGCCTGGCGGTGGCGCTGGGCAGCCGCATCGCGGGGGAGGGCCCCGTGGTCACCCGCGCCGAGGCCGACGACGCGGTCGCCGAGCTGCGCGCCGGGGCCAACCGCTCCACCGGCCTGGTCCGCGACTTCACCGGCCTCGACGCCCCCGACGGCACCGCGCCGATCCTCGTGGTCGACCGCCCGGGCTGGGTGCAGGCCAACGCCGAGGGCTTCCAGGTCGCCACGCAGCCGATGGTCGCCAAGCTGGCCGCCAGCAAGCGCGCCTCCGGGCTCGGGGTGAAGATCGGCTCAAAGGTCACCGGCGCCGAGGTCGGCGGCCTGCTCGGCTTCCTCGCCGGCAAGGTGCTCGGCCAGTTCGACCCGTTCCACGCCCCGCACGGGCGGCTGCTGCTCGTCGCGCCGAACATCGTCCACGTCGAGCGCGAGCTCGACGTCGACCCGCACGACTTCCGGCTCTGGGTCTGCCTGCACGAGGAGACCCACCGTGTGCAGTTCACGGCCGTGCCGTGGATGCGCGAGCACCTCTTCTCCGAGATCGAGGCGATCAGCGAGACCGTCGACCCCGCCGGCCTGCTCGACGGCGGCGGCGAGCGGCTGCTGGAGGCGGTCAGGTCGGCCCGCTCCGGCGGCAGCATCGTCGACATGTTCAGCACCCCCGAGCAGCGCGAGGTGCTCGACCGGGTCACCGGGATGATGTCGCTGCTCGAGGGCCACGCGGACGTGGTCATGGACGACGTCGGCCCCACGGTCATCCCCAGCGTCGCCGACATCCGCCGCAAGTTCACCAAGCGCCGCCAGGGCGTCGGCACCCTCGACCGGCTGCTGCGCCGCCTGCTCGGCCTCGAGGCCAAGATGGCCCAGTACCGCGACGGCGCCCGCTTCGTGCGCGCCGTCGTCGACAAGGTCGGCATGGAGGAGTTCAACGCCGTCTGGGCCGGTCCGGAGAACCTTCCCGGCAAGTCCGAGCTCGCGGACCCGGAGGGCTGGATCCGCCGCGTCCTCGGCTGAGGAGGCGCCGATGGGCCTGCACCCCGCCGTCGCCGCCGTGCGCCGGGGCGTACGACGCGTCCTCGGTCCGCTCGAGCAGGGCAGCACCGTGCTCGTCGCCTGCTCCGGTGGTGCGGACTCCCTCGCGCTGCTGAGCGCGACCGTCTTCGAGGCCCGCCGTCCCGGCCACCGGGTGGTCGGGGTGACCGTCGACCACGGCCTGCAGGACGGGTCGGCGGAGCACGCCGCCCGCGTCGTCGCCCAGATGGCCGGGCTCGGCGCCGACGAGACCGCCACCGCGCGGGTGCAGGTCGACCCCGGCGGGCTCGGGGTCGAGGCCGCGGCCCGCCGCGCCCGCTACGAGGTGCTGGAGCAGGTCCGTGAGCACTTCGGCGCCGCCGTCGTCCTGCTCGGCCACACCCGCGACGACCAGGCCGAGACCGTGCTGCTCGGGCTGGCCCGCGGCTCCGGCGGCCGCAGCATCGCCGGGATGCGCCGCCGGTTCGACCACTACGCCCGCCCGCTGCTCGACGTGGCCCGCGACGACACCGTCGCCGCCTGCCTCGCCGAGGGCATCGAGGCGTGGGACGACCCGCACAACCACGACCCCGGGTTCGCCCGGGTCCGGGTGCGCCACCGGGTCCTGCCGGTGCTGGAGGCCGAGCTCGGGCCCGGTGTCGCGGCGACGCTGGCCCGCACGGCTGACCAGGTCCGCGCCGACGTCGAGGCGCTGGACGCGATCGCGCAGGCGTCGTACGACGCGCTGGCGGGTGCCGACGGGCTGCCGGTCGCCGGCCTCCGCGAGCTGCTTCCGGCGGTCGCGACCCGGGTGCTGCGCCTGGCCGCGCTGGCTGCCGGCGCCCGTGACAGCGAGCTGTTCCACGTCCACGTCACCGCCCTGCACCAGCTCGCGCTGGGCGGGATCAACGGCGAGGTGCAGCTGCCAGGTCACACCACGGCCTACCGCGAGGACGCCCACCTCCGGTTCCGCGCGACACCTGTGGCAGGCTGACGTCCATGCACGCCAGCGACGTCGCGGACGACCTTGTCGAGGTGCTCTTCACCGAGGAGCAGATCCAGGCCCGGGTGGCCGAGCTGGCCGCCGAGATCGACCGGGACTACGAGGGCAAGGACCTCGTCATCGTCGGCGTCCTGCGCGGCGCGGTGATGATCATGGCCGACCTCGCCCGGTCGCTGAAGTCGCACGTCGAGATGGACTGGATGGCCGTGTCGTCGTACGGCTCCGGCACGAAGTCCTCCGGCGTGGTCCGCATCCTCAAGGACCTCGACGCCGACATCACCAACCGGCACGTGCTGATCGTCGACGAGATCATCGACACCGGCCTCACCCTGTCGTGGCTGACCTCCAGCCTGCGCTCGCGCGGCCCGGCCAGCGTCGAGATCGCCACCCTGCTGCGCAAGCCCGAGGCGCTGCAGATGCCGGTCACGGCCCGGTACGTCGGCTGGGACATCCCCAACGAGTTCGTCGTCGGCTACGGCCTCGACTACCGCGAGCGCTACCGCAACCTGCGCGACATCGGCACCCTCTCGCCGGCCGTCTACTCCTGACGCCTGCTCCTGACCCGGCGGGGCCAGCCACGGCCCCGGAACCCCGACCCGACCCCCGCGCACACCTGCTGCGACCCCGCGGAACTCCACGCCGGCGCCACCCGTTGTCGTCCGCGGGAGCCCCCGAACGGGGGCTCCGCTGGCTCCGGTCACCATGGACCGGACAGAATGGGTGCGTGGGCGGCGTGTACCGTCGACTGATCCTGTCGTGGAGTGTGGGGAGCGGGTAAGTACGTGAAGCGCGTGTTCAGGGGCCCTTGGCTCTGGATCGTGGTGGCGGTCGTGACCGTCGTCCTCGCCCTCGAGTTCCTCGCGCCCGGAGGCGGGTTCGACGAGATCCCGACGTCCCGCATGGAGAAGTACATCGCCCAGGGCGACGTCAAGGAGATCACCTTCATCGACGGTGACCAGGCGATCGAGGCGACCCTCGACGACGGCACCCGCGACGGCGGCGACAAGGTCCTCTCGCACTACGTCCAGGGCGAGCAGGAGGCGATCCTGGCCGCGGTCAAGGAGCAGGTCGACAAGGGCACGATCGAGGAGTCGAACTCCAAGAACCCGCAGCCCAGCCTGCTCGGGTCGCTGCTGGCCACCCTGCTGCCGTTCGCGCTGATCATCTTGCTGTTCATCTTCTTGATGAACAACGTCCAGGGCGGCGGCCGGGGCGTCATGCAGTTCGGCAAGTCCAAGGCCAAGATGATCAGCAAGGACATGCCCAAGACCACGTTCGCCGACGTCGCCGGTTGCGACGAGGCGATCGAGGAGCTCGGCGAGATCAAGGAGTTCCTCTCCGAGCCCGGAAAGTTCCAGGCCGTCGGCGCCAAGATCCCGAAGGGCGTGCTGCTCTACGGCCCGCCGGGCACCGGCAAGACCCTGCTCGCGCGCGCCGTCGCCGGCGAGGCGGGCGTCCCGTTCTACTCCATCTCCGGCTCCGACTTCGTCGAGATGTTCGTGGGCGTCGGCGCCTCCCGCGTCCGCGACCTGTTCGAGCAGGCCAAGGAGAACGCCCCCGCGATCGTCTTCATCGACGAGATCGACGCCGTCGGCCGCCACCGGGGCGCCGGCATGGGCGGCGGCCACGACGAGCGCGAGCAGACCCTCAACCAGCTCCTCGTCGAGATGGACGGCTTCGACGTGCGCGGCGGCGTCATCCTGATCGCGGCCACGAACCGTCCCGACGTGCTCGACCCCGCGCTGCTGCGCCCGGGCCGGTTCGACCGCCAGATCCAGGTCGACGCCCCCGACCTCGCCGGCCGCAAGCGGATCCTCGACGTCCACTCCCGCGGCAAGCCGCTCTACGAGGACGTCGACCTGATGGCCGTCGCGCGGCGCACCCCCGGGTTCTCCGGTGCCGACCTCGCCAACGTGCTCAACGAGGCCGCCCTGCTGACCGCCCGCAACGGCAAGAAGGTCATCACCGCCGAGACCCTCGACGAGGCGATCGACCGCGTGATCGCGGGTCCGCAGCGTCGTACCCGCCTGATGACGGAGAAGGAAAAGCTGATCACCGCCTACCACGAGGGCGGTCACGCCCTCGTCGCGGCGGCGCTGCCGGGCACCGACCCGGTCCACAAGATCACGATCCTCCCGCGCGGCCGTGCGCTCGGCTACACGATGGTGCTGCCCGACGAGGACAAGTACTCCCAGACCCGCTCGGAGATGCTCGACAAGCTCGCCTACATGCTGGGCGGCCGGGCGGCGGAGGAGCTGATCTTCCACGACCCGACCACGGGCGCGGGCAACGACATCGAGAAGGCCACGGCGCTGGCCCGCGCGATGGTCACGCAGTACGGCATGACCGAGCGCCTCGGTGCGATCAAGCTGGGCGAGTCCAACTCCGAGCCCTTCCTGGGCCGCGACCTGGGCCACTCGCGCAACTACTCCGAGGACGTCGCCGCGATCGTCGACGAGGAGACGAAGAACTTCCTCGCCGCCGCGCACCAGGAGGCCTTCGACATCCTGGTCGAGAACCGCGACGTGCTCGACGCGCTCGTGCTCGCGCTGCTCGACAAGGAGACGCTCGACAAGGAGGAGGTCGCCGAGATCTTCACCGCGCTGCGCCTCCGCCCCGAGCGGCCCGCCTGGACCGGCTCGCCGACGCGCATCCCCTCGGACATCCCGCCCGTGGAGATCCCCGAGGAGATCCGCCGCCGCGCCGAGCAGAACGGCCAGCCGCAGGAGGTCGGCCCGGAGGGCGGCGCCATCCTGACCCCGCCGGGCCCCGGCGGCGACGTGTACGGCGGCCCGCCGTCCCCGTCGAGCGACCCGACGCCCCCGTCGCCCAACCCCGGCACCTGAGGAACGCGTGACCGACCCGATCGCCGCCCCCGACCGCGGCCCCGCCGACGTGCCCGCCTTCGACCAGGCCCGCGCCGAGGCCGCGGTGCGCGAGCTCCTCCACGCGATGGGGGAGGACCCCGACCGCGAGGGCCTGCACGACACCCCCGCCCGGGTGGCCCGCGCGTACGCCGAGCTCACCGCCGGCCTGCGGATGACGCCCGAGGACGTGCTCACCACGACCTTCGACCTCGGCCACGACGAGATGGTCCTGGTCCGCGACATCGAGCTGTGGTCGATGTGCGAGCACCACCTGGTGCCGTTCACCGGCGTCGCGCACGTCGGCTACATCCCGGCGGAGTCCGGCAAGATCACCGGGCTGTCCAAGCTGGCCCGGCTCGTCGACGTCTATGCCAAGCGGCCCCAGGTCCAGGAGCGGCTGACCACGCAGGTCGCCGACTCCCTCATGGACATCCTCGAGGCCCGCGGCGTCATCGTCGTCATCGAGGCCGAGCACCTCTGCATGACCATGCGCGGCGTCCGCAAGGCCGGTGCGCGCACCATCACCTCCGCGGTCCGGGGCATTATGCACAACCCCGCCACCCGCGCCGAGGCGATGTCGCTGATCCACAGCCCGCGCGGCTGACCTCCGGCCCCGGCCCACCCGCCGGTCGGGGGGTCCGCCGCTCCTCAGGTCAGGTCGAGGACCCGGTTGTAGGGGAACGCGCGGATCAGCGCGTCCTGCCGCTTCGCCAGGTCCGGCACCGGCACGTGGTCGCGGATCGCCGCCGCCTCCGCACCGGGGTCGGCGAGGAACTCCGCCAGGTCCAGCTGCGCGACGTCATTGCGCCCGGTCCCGCGGAAGTAGTCGCGGAACTTGTAGCGGCCGCCCGCGAGCCGACCCGACAGCTTCACCCAGTACGCCGGCACCCCGAAGCTCTCCGCGACGATGATCCCGTGCAGGCTGGACGACAGCACCAGCTCGCACGACGTGATGTCGTGGACGACCTTGCGCGGCGACTGCCGCGCGTCGATCAGCAGGAACCGCGGGTCCTCCCGCGCGGTGTCCAGCGCGGCGACCTTCTCGTCGGCGTAGTGGTAGACGAGGCCGATGCGGTGGCTCCTGGCCCGCGCCGGGCGGTAGGCCCGGCTCGCCAGCAGCCCGGGGTCGCCCATCGGCACCTCCGCGGGCTTCAGGCCGGCCCGGCGCGCGGTCGCCGGCCCCCGGAGCGCGAAGATGCGCAGGCCCTCGAGGTCGTGCTCGACGTCCTCGCTGGCGGGCTTGATGAATCCGGAGCCCCAGACGTCGATCTCCTGCCCGGGCCGGCGGGTCTCGGCAGTCAGCTCCATCAGCGACCCGACGCTCACCATCTCGCAGCTGGCGAGGGGGGTGTGCTCGCAGCGCAGCCCCCACAGCCGCTCGATGACGTCGACGGCGAGCTCGTCGCCGAAGTTGCGGAACCGCGGCGGGCGCCACCAGTACATCCGGATCGGCAGCTCGCGCCGGTTCAGGCGGCGCTGCAGGGGCAGCGGCAGGCTCACCACCCGCCGGCGCAGGTGACCCGGCGCGTCGAGGTCCCGGCGGAGCCCAATGCGCATCGCGTGCCACCCAGGGGGAGAGGAGGAGTGCTGTCCGGTCGACGACCGCCGGGGAGTCTAGCCCGTGCGGGTCGCCCCCGACCGCCCGGCGCAGGGCGCGCGGCGGGCCGTGCGGTGGATAGGGTCGCGGTGTGACCGCGCCGCTGCTGATGGGGATCGTCAACGTCACCCCGGACTCGTTCTCCGACGGTGGGCGGTACGACGACCCCGAGCGCGCGATCGCCCACGGCCGGCGCCTGCTGGCCGAGGGGGCGGACATCCTCGACGTGGGCGGGGAGTCCACCCGGCCCGGCGCCACGAGGCCGCTGCTCGAGGAGGAGCTCGACCGCGTCGTACCCGTCATCGAGGCGCTGGCCGCCGAGGGCGCCACCGTCTCGGTCGACACCATGCGGGCCGAGGTCGCCGCCCGCGCGCTCGACGCCGGCGCGAGCATCGTCAACGACGTCTCCGGCGGTCTCGCCGACCCCGGGATCCTCGACGTCGTCGCCCGCAGCGGCGCCCGCTACGTCGCGATGCACTGGCGCGCGCACAGTGCGACCATGCAGCAGTTCACCGAGTACGACGGCGGCGTGGTCCCCGTCGTCGCCGCCGAGCTCGCGCAGCGGGTCGAGGCGATCCGCGCCGCCGGCGTCGCCGACGAGCAGGTGGTCCTCGACCCCGGCCTGGGCTTCGCCAAGCTCGCCCACCACAACTGGGAGCTGCTGCGGCACCTCGACGAGCTGTCCCTCGGCTTCCCGCTGCTGGTCGGCGCGAGCCGCAAGACCTTCCTCGGCCGGCTGCTGGAGGACGAGCACGGCGAGCCCCGCCCGATCCCCGAGCGGGAGGCCGCGGGCGTCGCGCTGTCGGCCCTGCTCGCCGCCGGCCTGGGGGGCGCGCCGGTGTGGTGCCTGCGGGTCCACGATGTGCGCGCGCACCGTGACGCCTTGGCGGTTGCGGCACAGTGGGGCGGACAACCGCTGATCGGGCAGCGGGCGGAAGGAGCACCAGCGTGACCGACGAGCTCAGCATCCTGGGCATCGAGTGCTTCGCCCACCACGGCGTCTTCGACCACGAGCGTCGCGACGGGCAGGTCTTCGTCATCGACCTCGTGCTCGGGGTCGACACCAGGCCGGCCGCTGCCTCCGACGACCTGGGCGAGACCGTCGACTACGGCGTCCTCGTGGATCGCGTCGTCGCTGCCGTCCAGGGCGACCCCGTGGACCTCATCGAGACCCTCGCCCAGAGGGTGGCCGATGTCGCTCTCATGGACAGTCGTGTTGAATGGGCGCGGGTGACGGTGCACAAGCCGGACGCGCCCATCCAGGCGACGTTCCAGGACGTCCGCCTCACCATCACCCGCCACCGCGAGGTGGCAGGCGAAGCGGGAAACCGAACCGGAAAGGCAGAGGCCCGAGCATGACCGAGACCCCCAACCCGAACATCATCGACGCGGACACCCTCACCGGGGAGATGCGTCCGATCCGGCGAGTGGTGATCGCGCTGGGCTCCAACCTCGGCGACCGCTTCGGCAACCTCCAGGGCGGCGTCGCGGCCCTCGCCGACACCCCGAACGTGTGGGTCACCGGCGTCTCCCCAGTCTACGAGAGCGAGCCGGTGGGCTGCCCGCCGGACTCCAAGCCGTTCCTCAACGCCGTCGTGCTCGCCGACACCACGCTGTCGGCGCACCGCCTCCTCGACCGTGCCCTCGCCGTCGAGGACGCCTTCGACCGCCTGCGCAGCGAGGTGAAGAACGCGCCGCGCACCCTCGACGTGGACCTGATCGTCGTCGGCGACCGCCGCAGCGACAAGGACGAGCTGCGCCTGCCCCACCCGCGGGCCCACGAGCGCGCGTTCGTGCTCAAGCCGTGGCTCGACCTCGAGCCCGACGCCGAGTTCCTCGGCCACGGCCCCGTCGCCGAGCTGCTGGCGAAGGTCGGCACGGAGGGGCTCACCCCGCGCCCCGACCTGGTCCTCGAGTACGAGTGACCGCCGCACGGTGAGCCGGGACCCCGCCCACCGGGACCCCGACCCCGACCCTGACGAGCGCCGGGAGCCGGCCGGCTCGCTGCGCCCCACCCCGCCGCTGACCCTCGTCGGCTGGGCGGCCGTGGGCCTCGTCTGCGGGTGGGCCCTGCACCCGGTCTCGGACCGGCTGGGCGTCGTACCCCCGCTGGTGACGCTCGCCCAGCCCCTCGCGCTGCTGCTGCTCGCCGGGATCCTCGGCTACGTCGCCTGGGTGACCCACCGCGCCGTCCACGTGCGCCGCGAGCGGCTCGAGGCCCACCAGGCCGTCAACCGGCTGGTCCTCGCCCGTGCCAGCGCCCTCGTCGCCGCCCTCGTCGCCGGTGGGTACGCCGGCTACGCCCTCTCGTGGGTCGGCGACGCCGCCGACCAGGCCGACGACCGGATCATCGGCGCCTCCGCCGCCTGCGTGTGCGCCCTGCTCGCCGTCCTCGCCGCCGTCCTCCTCGAGCGCGCCTGCCGCGTCCACGACGACCCCGACACCTGAGCCCCGCCTGCCGGCGGCCCACCCACCCGAGACGCGTGGTGTCAAGCCCTTCGCGGTAGTCCCGGGCCAAAAGCACCCTGCACCGGCGTGTCCCGGTGCTTTTGACCCGGGACTACCGCCGTTGTCCGACAATCTCCGGCGCCTTCTGGAGGGCCCCGGCGGGATAGTCCCTGACGAAAAGCACCGTCGTACGGCGTGTCACGGTGCTTTTCGTCAGGGACTATCCCCGCCGGACGTCCGGGGCCCCGACCACGGGTGTGACGGCTGGGACGGGTGTGACAAGCGTGTCTACGAGATGAGGGGGCCGCGGCGGCATACCGTGCTGGCATGACTTCCCCCGTCGGCAACCGTCGTCGTCAGCGGTCGACCCGCCTCGTGGTCGCCGCCCTCCTGACCGTGGTTTCGGCGGCCGCGGTCCTGGGCACCGCCCTCACCGGGTCCTGGCTGCTCGTCACCGTCGCCGGCGCGGCCGCCGTCCTGCTGGGCGCGGCCGCCACGAAGATCACCCACACCGAGCTGATGGACTCCCGCGAGGAGGCCGCGCGCGACCGGGCGCAGCAGGCCCGCGCGTACGCCGAGCTGACGGAGGCCCGCACGGCCGAGAACGTCGAGTTCGCCGCCGACATGACCGGGCAGGTCGCCCGCCGTGACGCCACCATCTCCCGCCTCGAGAAGCGGCTGGACGACGCCGCGGCCGAGCTCGCCGAGGCGCGCCGCGACCTCGACGAGGCCCGTGAGCAGGCCACGTCGGCGCAGGAGGCCGCCGAGCGGCTCACCGCCCGCCTCGCCGACGCCGAGGAGCGGGCCAGCCAGGCCGTCATCCGCGTCGCCGAGCTCGAGGCCGAGCTCGACGTCGTCACCAGCGAGCTCCACGCCGAGCGGTCCGCCAGCCAGGCCTGGCAGAAGGGCCGCACCGCCTGACCCGGGTGTGACCTAGCCCACCGGACGGACCCGTTCCGCCCGGGCGTCGTGCGGGCGTACCGTGGAATCGTCCCCGGGACCCCGGGTACTCCTCTTGAGCACAACGTCCGGTACCCACACCGGCTGCCGCGCCGCGGCAGTGGTCGGTGGGACGGGAACGAAAGGTTCACGATGACCCACACTCTCCGGGTGGGCGTGATCGGCGCTGGCCGCGTCGGCGCCGTCCTTGCTGCTGGCCTGCTCGCCGCGGGCCACCCCGTCGCTGCCGCCGCCGGCGAGTCCGACGCCTCGCGCCGCCGTGCCGCCGAGCTCCTGCCGGGCGTGCCCCTGCGCAAGCCCAGCGACGTCGCGCGCGCTGCCGAGCTGATGCTGCTCACGGTGCCGGACGACATGCTCCCCAACGTGGTCCGCGTGCTGGCCGACAGCGGCGCGATCCGCGAGGGCCAGGTCGTCGCGCACACCTCCGGCCGGCACGGCCTCGCCGTCCTCGAGCCGGCCGCCGCCGTCGGTGCCCGCGTGATCGCGCTGCACCCGGCGATGACCTTCACCGGTACGGCGGTCGACCTCGAGCGCCTGCACGGCTGTGTCTTCGGCCTGACCGCCGGCCCCGGGGAGCGTGAGCTCGCCGCGTCCCTCGTCGCCGACCTCGGCGGCCGCCCCACGTGGGTGCCCGAGGAGATGCGCACGCTCTACCACGCCGGCCTCGCGCACGGCGCCAATCACCTCGTCACCCTGGTCAGCGAGGCGATGGGCCTGCTCGCCGCGGCCGGTGTCGACGACCCGTCCGGCACGCTGCGCCCGCTGCTCGAGGCGGCGCTCGACAACGCGCTGGACCACGGCGACGCCGCCCTCACCGGGCCGATCGTGCGCGGCGACGTGCAGACCGTGGCCTCGCACCTCAAGGACATCTCCGCCAACGCGCCCGACACCGTGCCGTCGTACGTCGCGATGGCGTGGGCGACCCTGGACCGCGCCGTCGTCGACGGCCGGCTCCTGCCGATCCGCGCCCAGCAGATCGCCAACGTGCTCAACGCGTACGGCGAGCACCGGATCCTGCCGGCGCGGGTCGAGAAGTCGGTCGAGAAGTCGTGAGCACCATCACCCGGCCGGCTGTCGCGCGCAGCCGGGCCGACCTCCGCGCCCTGCTCCGCGCCCAGGGCGGCGGCCCGGTGGTGTTCGTGCCGACCATGGGTGCGCTGCACGAGGGCCACGCCAGCCTGATGCGCGTCGCCCGCGAGCGCGCGGGCGACACGGGCACCGTGGTGCTGTCGATCTTCGTCAACCCGCTCCAGTTCGGCGCCGGCGAGGACCTCGACCGCTACCCGCGCACCTTCGACGCCGACCTCGAGGTCGCCGCGCAGGAGGGCGTCGACGTGGTCTTCGCGCCGGTCGTCGCCGAGATGTACCCCGACGGGGTCCCGCACGAGGGCGTCGCCTCCGAGGCGGTGACCGTCCAGCCCGGCCCGCTGGCCGACGTCCTCGAGGGCGCCAGCCGCCCGGGCCACTTCCGCGGCGTGCTGACCGTCGTCGCCAAGCTCTTCGGCCTGGTCCGCCCGGACGTCGCCGTCTTCGGCGAGAAGGACTACCAGCAGCTCACCCTGATCCGCCGCATGGTCTCCGATCTGTGCCTGGGCATCGAGGTCGTCGGTGCCGAGACCGACCGCGAGCCCGACGGCCTCGCGCGCTCCAGCCGCAACCGCTACCTGGACCCCGAGCAGCGCCGCCAGGCGGTCGTGCTCAGCCGCGCGTTGCGCGCGGCCCAGGAGCGCGCGGCGTACGGCGTCCCGGCGGCCCGCTGGGCGGCGATGGGCGTGCTGAAGTCCGAGCCCGGCGTCGAGCTCGACTACCTCGCGATCACCTCGACCGGGCTCGGTGAGCTCCCGGACCACCCGGAGCCCGGCACCGATGGACGGATCCTCGTCGCCGCGAAGGTCGGCACGACCCGGCTGATCGACAACCTGCCCCTGCACTTCACCGGCACCACCGAGGACCTGACCGCACCTGCGGCGGGCACCACCACCGAGGGAGACAGCTGATGCTCCGCACCATGATGAAGAGCAAGATCCACCGCGCCACCGTGACGCAGGCCGACCTGCACTACGTCGGCTCGGTCACCGTGGACGAGGACCTGCTCGACGCGGCCGACCTGCTCCCCGGCGAGCTGGTGCACATCGTCGACATCACCAACGGCGCCCGGCTCGAGACCTACACGATCGCCGGCGAGCGCGGCAGCGGCGTCATCGGCATCAACGGCGCAGCCGCCCGGCTCGTCCACCCCGGCGACCTGGTGATCCTCATCGGCTACGGCCAGATGAGCACCGAGGAGGCCAGGGAGTACCAGCCGCACGTGGTCTTCGTCGACGCCGACAACAAGGTCCTGGCGACCGGCTTCGACCCGGCCGAGACCTTCGGCGACCCGACCCTGTCCCGCGGGGACGTCACCGCGACGCGCTGACCCCGCCGTTCAGTAGCCTGCTGGGATGCCCGACTACCTGCGCCTCCCCGGCCGCCTCACCGCACCGGAACCGGGGTGGACGACCCGCGCCGACGTCGTCATCGTCGGCTCCGGCATCGCCGGACTGACCGCTGCGCTGCGCCTGCGCGAGCACGTCGACAAGGTCCTCGTGGTGACCAAGGACGTGCTGTCGGCCGGCTCCACGCAGTGGGCGCAGGGCGGCATCGCCGCGGCCCTCGGCCCCGAGGACACCCCCGGCCAGCACGAGGTCGACACCCTCGTCGCCGGTGCCGGCGCCTGTGATGCCGACGCCGTGCGGGTCCTCGTCGACGAGGGCCCGGAGGCCGTGCACGAGCTGATCGCGCTCGGCACCAACTTCGACCACACCGCCGACGGCGAGCTGTCGCTGACCCGCGAGGGCGGGCACCACCGCGACCGGATCGCCCACGCCGGCGGCGACGCCACCGGCGCGGAGATCCAGCGCGCCCTCGTCGCGGCGATCGATGCCGCCCCCGACATCGAGGTCATCCAGCACGCGCTCGCCGTCGACCTGCTGCTCGCCGCCGACGGCGGCGTCGCCGGGGTGACCCTGCACGTGATGGGGGAGGGCCAGCGCGAGGGCGTCGGCGCGGTCCACTGTCGTGCCGTCGTCCTGGCCAGCGGCGGCTTCGGCCAGGTCTTCTCCCAGACCACCAACCCGCCGGTCTCGACCGGCGACGGCATGGCGCTCGCGCTGCGCGCCGGCGCCACCCTGCGCGACCTCGAGTTCGTGCAGTTCCACCCGACGGTGATGTACCTCGGACCCGACTCACGCGGCCAGCAGCCGCTGATCTCCGAGGCGGTCCGCGGCGAGGGCGCCTTCCTCGTCGACGACGAGGGCGACCGGTTCATGCAGGGCGTCCACGAGCTCGCCGACCTCGCGCCGCGCGACGTCGTCGCCAAGGCGATCATGAAGCGGATGCTCGAGACCGGACGGCCGCACATGTGGCTCGACGCCCGTCACCTCGGCGCGGACTTCTGGGAGCGCCGCTTCCCGACCATCCTCGCCACGGCCCGCTCGCACGGGGTCGACCCGGTCACCGAGCTGATCCCCGTCTCCCCGGCGTGCCACTACGTCTCCGGCGGCGTGCGCACCGACCTCGACGGCCGCAGCGACGTCCCCGGCCTCTACGCCAGCGGCGAGGTCGCCTGCTCGGGCGTGCACGGCGCCAACCGGCTCGCGTCGAACTCCCTGCTCGACGGCCTCGTCTTCTCCCGCCGGATCGCGAAGGTGCTGCCGGGCGAGCTGCGCGACTGGGCCGAGCCCGCGACCGACCACCGTGCCCAGGGCCTCGTCCCCGGCAGCGCGCGCCGCGAGCTGCAGGAGACGATGACCTCCCGCGTCGGCGTGCTGCGCCACGCCGACGGCCTCGCCGAGGCGGTGCAGCTGCTCGACAAGGTGGCCGCCGTGGAGTCCGCGGTCATCGACCAGGAGGCGTGGGAGACCACCAACCTGCTGACCATCGCCACCGCCCTCGCCGAGGCTGCCGCGCTGCGCGAGGAGACCCGCGGGTCGCACTGGCGCGAGGACCACCCCGAGCGCGACGACTCCGTCTTCGCCGGCCACTACGACGTGCGGATGGTCGACGGCGCGACCGTCGTGGCGTTCACCCCGGCGGTCCAGACCGACCCGAGTGTCGGACCCGTGGCGGGGGTGCCCCGATGATCGCCCGCACGCCGTACGACGACCTGCCGGTCGCCCTCGTCGAGGAGATCGCCGCTGCCGGCCTGGACCCGCGAGCGGTCCACGACCACGTCGCCCTCGCCTTCGAGGAGGACCTCCCCGGTGGCGTCGACGACGTCACCAGCGCCGCGATGCCCGACATGGGCGCCGCCGTCGCCGACTTCGCAGCCCGCGAGCCCGGCGTGGTCGCCGGCCTCGCGATCGCCGAGCTCGCCTTCGCCTACGCCCTCGGCGACACCGTCGAGGTCACCGGGCGCGTGCCCGACGGCACCCGGGTCCAGCCCGGCGACGTGGTGCTCACCGTGACCGGTCCGGTCAAGGGCGTGCTCACCGCGGAGCGGACCGCGCTCAACTTCGCCTCGCACCTCTCCGGCGTCGCGACCGCGACCTCGCGGTGGGTCGACGCCCTCGCCGGCACCCGGGCGCGCGTGCTCGACACCCGCAAGACCCTGCCGGGCTGGCGGGCGCTGCAGAAGTACGCCGTGCGCTGCGGTGGCGGGGTCAACCACCGGATGAGCCTCGTCGACCGGGCGATGGTCAAGGACAACCACGCGGTCGCGGCGGGCGGCGTCGTGGCGGCGTACCAGGCCGTCGTCGCCGCCAACCCCGGCCTGCGGGTCGAGGTCGAGGTGATGGACCTCGACGAGCTGCGCGCCGTGCTCGCCGCCGGGTGCACCGAGGTGCTGCTCGACAACATGTCGACCGCCGACATGGCCGAGGCCGTGCGGATCAACGCCGAGGCGGGCGGCCACGCCACCCTCGAGGCGTCCGGCGGGCTCACCCTGGAGCGGGCGCGCGAGGTGGCCGAGACCGGCGTCGACTTCATCTCGGTGGGCGCGCTCACCCACTCCGTCATCGTGTTCGACCTCGGGCTGGACTTCCGGACGCCACAGCCATGAGCCTGCTCGCCGCCGACATCGGCAACGCCCACACCGTCCTCGGCCTGCTCGAGGACGGCGAGGTCGTCGCGGACTGGCGCGTGGGCACCAACGAGCACCGCACCGCCGACGAGTGGGCGGTGCTGCTGCGCGGCCTCCTCGGCCACGACGAGGACGCCGTCACGGGCGTCGCGGTGTGCTCCACCGTCCCCTCGGTCCTCAACGCGTGGCGGGAGATGCTCGCCGACCACTTCCCCGAGGTGCCGCGGGTCATCGTCGAGCCCGGCATCCGCACCGGCGTCCCGATCGTCGTCGACAACCCGCGCGAGGTCGGCACCGACCGGATCATCAACGCCCTCGCCGCGGCCTCCGACTACTCCGGGCCCGCGATCGTCGTCGACTTCGGCGGCACCGCCACCACCTTCGACGTCGTCGACGCCGCGGGCCGGTACGTCGGCGGCGCGATCACGCCCGGCATCGAGATCTCCCTCGAGGCGCTCAGCCGCGGGGGCGCGCAGCTGCGGATGGTCGAGCTGGTCCGCCCCCGCAGCGTGATCGGCAAGAACACCGTCGAGGCCCTGCAGTCCGGCATGGTCTTCGGCGTCGCCAGCCAGGTCGAGGGCATGGTCGAGCGCCTCGTCGCCGCCCTCGGCGCCCCCGTCGAGGGCGTCGCGGTCATCGCCACCGGCTACCTCGCCCCGCTCGTGCTCGACGAGTGCCGCTGCTTCACCGACCACGCCCCCTGGCTGACCCTGCGCGGCCTCGGGCTGGTCTACGCCCGGAACACCTGAGATATCGGCGGGGCGTCATTTCCGATATCCCGGAGCGACGTTTTCCATTCCTCCCCGGCCGGTCGCTTTCTCCGGAATGCGCATTTCGCTAATATCCGGATTCCCGGGATCCGGGAAATCGTCGTGATATTCGAGGAGAATGCAATGGCCCAGCGCGTCAACATCGTCCTGGTGGACGACATCGACGGCAGCGATGCGACGCAGACCGTGACCTTCGGCCTCGACGGCGCCAGCTACGAGATCGACCTCAACGACGAGAACGCCGCCGCGCTGCGCGAGGCGCTCGCGCCGTACCTCGGCCACGCCCGCAAGGTCGGCCGCGGCGGCGGCGGTGGCCGACGGGCCTCGAAGTCCACCGCATCCGCCTCGTCGTCCGGCGCGTCCGCCGCCGAGATCCGCGAGTGGGCGCGCGAGAACGGCTACGACGTCCCCGCCCGCGGC
This sequence comes from Nocardioides sp. J54, assembly GCF_000519005.1. GTDB lineage: Bacteria > Actinomycetota > Actinomycetes > Propionibacteriales > Nocardioidaceae > Nocardioides. Next base: position 46,183 of record NZ_JAER01000013.1, read on the forward strand.
CGCATCCCCGCCGAGGTCCGGCAGGCGTACGAGGCCTCGAACTGACCTGAGTGGCGCGAGCGCGTCGCCTGTCGAGGACTGCGCGCAGGCCTCGCAAGCTCGGCCCGCACTTGCCCTCGACGCGCCTTCGGCGCGGTGGCCGCGCTGCCGCGGGCGCGGTTGACTTCCGTACGTCCTGCCTCCGCCTGGCGGCAAGACGGGCGTAGGTGGTCCGAGCGTTGCTCCCGGTGGTTGAGGTGCGACGAGCGCCAGCGAGGAGCCTCGAAACCTCCGGGCGTTGATGGCGGATTGTGGCGGGCACAGCCGGGTGGACCGTGGCCGGTGGTTTCGAGGCTCGGCGCCGGGGCGCCTCGCACCTCAACCACCGGCAGCTGGTGCGGGCGAGCCTCAGGCGGTCGAGCGTTGCTCCCGGTGGTTGAGGTGCGACGAGCGTCAGCGAGGAGCCTCGAAACCGCCGGGCCTCGACGGCGGGCTGTGGAGGCACAGCCGGGTGGACCGGGGGCGGTGGCGCGTCCGGGCGGGCGTGCCGGATCTCCTATGCTGTCCGGGTGATCGACGGCCAGCCTGCGACCGATGCCATGCTCACCCGGCTGCGGGAGATCCCCGGCGGGGTCTGGCGCACCTACATCGCCCCTGAGTCGAAGGTCGTCTTCGAGGCGCTCAACAAGAACGCCTGCACCAGCCTCAAGTGGATGATGGCCGACCTGGCCGGCGAGGACCCGGAGAGCTTCCGGGCGCGCGACATGCCCTACCTCGACGACTCCGAGCCGATCCACAACCGCGACCTGTGGAAGATCTCGCCACGGCTGGACTCGCTCACCCCCGCGCAGCGCGCGGAGATCCACCCCGACAACGGGTGGTTCGTGTTCGCCGTCGTGCGCGACCCGCGGGTGCGCCTGTTCTCGGCGTGGCAGAACAAGCTGCTGATCGAGACGCCGTTCAGCGTGCGCTGGGCCAAGGAGTGGTGGTACCCCCGCCACCCGCTCACCGCGGAGACGGTCATCGAGGACTTCGCCAAGTTCGTCGACCTCATGGGCCAGGAGGAGCCGCACTGGCTGCGGGCCAAGGACGCGCACTTCCGCGACCAGGTCGAGATGCTGGGCGAGGACGCCGTCCCGTACACGAAGATCTACGACATCAGCGAGATCAAGCAGCTCCAGGCCGACCTCAACGAGCACCTCGCCGCCCAGGGCCGGCCGCCGGTGAAGCTGCCGCGCGCCAACCCCACGCCCCTCAAGGCGATCGGCGCGCTGTACGAGAACGGCGTCCGCGAGAAGATCGAGAGCATCTACGCCGCCGACTTCGAGCGCTTCGGCCACCTGTGGGACTTCTCCCGCACCGAGGCCGCCGAGCCGTGGACCCAGGCCGCCCTCAACGCCTGCGAGCAGGAGGCGTCGCTCGGCAAGCGGATCGGCGAGCTCTACCGGATCGCCCGCGACCGCAAGAAGGAGCTCGCCGACACCCGCGCCGAGCTCGACGCCGCGAAGCGCCGCATCGCCGAGCTCGAGGCGCGCACCAGCCTGCGTGGCCAGGCCCGCGCCGCCGCCTCGCGCCTCCGCCGCCGCTGAGTCTTCTGCGCGAGCGCGTCGCCTGTCGAGGGCTGCGCGCAGGCCTCGCAAGCTCGGCCCGCACTTGCCCTCGACGCGCCTTCGGCGCGGGCGCCGCGCTGCCGCGCGCGCGGTTGCCTCCGGTGGATGGCACAGTCCGCCTGGCGGCAAGACCGGGCTAGGTGGTCCGAGCGTTGCTCCCGGTGGCCGCGTTGGTCTAGCGGCAAGCCTGGGGTGCGCTTCGCCGTACTCCCAGGGACTCTTACTACTCCCGGTGGTTGAGGTGCGAGGCCGCCCGCGGCCGAGCCTCGAAACCTCCGGGGCCTGCGGGGCGGGCTGTGGTGGGCACACTCCGGCGCACCGGGGGCGGTGGTTTCGAGGCTCGGCGCTGGGGCGCCTCGCACCTCAACCACCGGCAGGTTGCCGGGCGGCTCGCACCTCGACCACCGGCAGGTCGGCGGCGCCTCGCACCTCAATCACCGGCAGGTTGCCGGCGATCCCGCGCCTCAACCCGGCAGGTTGCCGGGCGCCTCGCACTCGACCGCCGGCAGGGGGGTCAGGCCTGGGGGGTCGGCACCGGGGGCAGGTCGCTGCGGTCGCGCTCGGTGAGGCGCACCCGCTCCACGACGCGCTCGCAGCAGCGGCCGTCGCGCAGCGGGAAGGTGACGTCGATCCGCTCCTGGTAGACCCCGGTCGGGTGCGGTCCGGCCCCGAGCACGTCGAGGGTGGCCTGCACGGCGTCCTCCGCGCTCGCGGTGACCGGGCCGAAGCCGTCGCGCTCGTAGTCGTAGTAGCCGGCGCGGCCGACGTGGCCGCCGCCGAGGACCAGGTCGGCGTCGAACTGGTAGTAGACGACCGGGCGCTGCAGGTAGGCCGCGTTGAAGGCCACCGACGAGAAGTCGGTGACGAACGCCCGCGCCCGCGCGAAGAGCTCCTGTGGGTCCTGGCCCTCGTAGCTCAGCGGCGTCACGTGGGCCGGCAGGTCCAGGTGGGGGAGCAGCGGCTGCAGGTTCGGGTGCGGCAGGAAGCCGAGGGTCACCCCGTGCTCGCGGCAGGCCTTCGCGAGGCGGTCGTCGCGGAGGTACTCCATCCACGCCTTCACGAAGTAGCTGTCGAGCAGGGACAGGTCGAGGTCACGGCGCTGGCTGCCCTCGATGATCGGCGGCATCAGGTTGTTGCGCCAGGTGGGTGCGACCAGCAGCAGGTCCCGCTTGTCGACGGGGAAGCGGTCGCCGACGGCCTGCAGGCGGTCGAAGCGGGGCAGGCCGGTGAGCGCGACCTCCTTCGTCGTGAAGACGTATGACGTGTCGTCGCCCGCGATCGACGCGAGCTCCTGCGGCGTGCTCACCACGAAGGTCTCGATGCGCTTCGGGTCCAGCCACGAGGACAGGTCGTCCTTGATCACGCCGTGCTGCAGGAAGTGGAAGCGCCACTTCGCGTGGGTGAACTCGAGCACCGGCCACGGCCGGACGATCGCGGCGTCGGCGTGGGAGGACAGCAGGTGGGTGGCGTGCGACATCAGCACCCGCCACTGCAGGGACTTGTAGGCGACCAGCCGGTCGCCGTGCCCCTCGGCGCGGAACCGGTCCCACTCCTTGCCGCCCTTCTCGAGGACGAACCAGGCGTTGATCTCCGGGTGGTTCTCGCGCACGTAGCGGAACAGGATCTCGGCGCTGTCGGCGGCGTCGTGGACGCGGTCCATGAAGACCCACGCGTCGGCGTACCGGCGCGCCACGGCCGGCCGGTCCTTGATGCGTGCGGCGACCTTGCTCAGCCGCGAGGTGGGGCGGCGCTGGCGCAGCATGTCGGGGATCTCGCTGCGGGCGAAGCCGGACTCGGGGTTGAGCCACCAGCGCAGCTGCCCCGGCGGGGCCACCTGGACCCGGCGCGGGTCGCGGCGGTAGATGAAGTCGGCGGGCTCACCGTTGCGGAGCAGGCGCAGGCTGACGTCGGCCGGGAGCCACACCACGCGCTGGCGCAACAGCGTGCGGCCGTAGTACGCCCACGCCCGCACCTTGCCGTGGCTGGGCTCGATCGGGCGGCCGTTCGCGAGCCACTGCTCCTCGGGCAGGTCGCCGGTGAAGAAGTAGGTCGCCCGCACCAGCTCCTGCGTGGTGTCGAGGTCGTGGAGCAGCACCTCCTGCTCGACCCACGGCTCCGGGTCGTAGCCGTGCTCGAGCACCAGCCGGGCCTGGGGCGGCACCGACGGCGGGAGGTACGGCGAGGTGGCGTGCACGTCGACCTCGTCGAGGATCTGCCGCGCCAGCTCGTGGAAGCGCTCGGGGACCTCGCCGGAGACCGGCCGCTCGCCGGCCTTGGGGTCGGGACGCGAGAAGTACCACTGCAGCTCGTAGAGCAGGAAGGTCGCGGCCCAGCCCGGGAGCTCGCCGAAGGCCTCCTTGCCGCGACGGATCACGTCGAGGTAGCCGTGCTCCGGTACCGCGGTGTAGCGGCCCGGGTGCATCCCCGCCGTCTGCAGCGTGGAGCTGGCGTCCTCGCGCTTGCGGTAGTGGTACTTCGCGCGCTGCAGGAAGCCGACCTGCGGCCGGTCGAACAAGAAGAGGTAGCGGCAGTTGAAGTGGCCGTCCTCGAAGTTAGGGCGCACGCGGCTGTCGAAGCGCAGGTCCGCATCACGGATCGCGTCGAGCAGGAAGAAGGTGGCCGGCGAGCTGCCGTGGAAGCGGTCCGGGCTGGCGCTCAGGTCGACGTACGGGCTGCCGGCGAACATCGCGCGGAGCGGGTGGCTGTCGCTCACCTTGCCGCTGCGCTCGTTCCAGATCAGGCGGTTGGTGGCGGCCATGTGCGCCTCGGGGTGCGCGCGGACGAAGTCGCGGACCACCTCGAGGTAGTCGGGCTCGAGGACGTCGTCCGGGTCCGGGAAGGTGATCCACGTGCCGGTGGACTCCTGGATCCCGCGGTTGCGGGCCGCGCCCTGGCCGCCGTTCTCCTGGGTGACCACGCGCACGGTGCCGGGCCGGCGGGCCGCCCACTCCGCGAGCAGGCGCGACGAGTCGTCCGTCGACCCGTCGTCGACCATCACGACCTCGACGTCGTCGAGGCCGGTGGTCTGCGCCTCGATCGAGTCGATGAAGTCGGGGAGGTACGGCGCGACGTTGTAGACGGCGCTCACGATGCTGAACAGCGGCCGGCTGTCGGTGGCCATGTCATCCTTCCTGCGAGGGTCGGTCGGGCGTCATGGCCTCCACCGCGGGAGCGAGGTAGGGGCCGAGCGTGTAGGCGTAGGTCGCCGTCAGGTGCGAGGCGTCGAAGTAGGTGATCACTCCGCCGTTGACGACGGAGCACGTCCCACCGTCGCAGATCCGGTCCGTCAGGTCGACGATGCGCAACCGGGTGTCGTCCATCTCGGCCACGACGTCGACCGCCGGGTCGGCGGGCAGCCAGTCGTCGACGGTGCCGTCGCACGAGGCGTAGTCGTCCTCGGCGTCGGCGATGCAGGTGGGCGTCTGCTTCCCCGTGGCGGGGGTGTCGCGGATGACGAGCACCGGCAGGTCCGCCTCGACCAGGGTCGAGAAGACGGAGCGGAAGCCCTCGGCGTACAGCGGCAGCGAGGACGCCAGGTCGGGCTGGCCGACGGCGCGCACCGAGACCCGGTTGGACGTCACGACCAGGTCGGGCTGGTCGGCGACCAGCGCGTCGGTGGTGCGCTCCACCCAGTCCAGGCAGGCCTGGCTGAAGGCCTCGGTCCGGAACAGCTGCGGCGTCGTGGAGAACGCGCACTGCGACGCGAGGTAGGTCTCGATCCGCCAGCCGCGCTGCTCGGCGATCCGCTGCAGTGCGGGCAGCCAGTGCCCGGCGTGCGAGTTGCCGACCAGGGCGATGGTGACGTCGCCGTCCTCGTCGCCGAAGGTGCAGTGCCGGTCCTCGAAGGTCGGGGTGAACGACCAGCACTGGCGTCCGCCGACGTCCTTGTAGGCCTCCGACTTGTCCTTCGCGGCCAGCGCGGGGGCCGGCACGAGGTCGTCGTACGCCACGGGCGCGCAGTCCTGGCCCGGGTCCAGCGCCGCGGCGCCGAAGCACGGCCCGCCGGTGCGCAGCGCGGCAGCGAGCCGGTCGCGGTCCTCGTCCTCGGCGCCGCTGACCAGCCCCACCACGGTCGAGCCCATCAGGACCACGACGCTCATCCCGGCGACCGCGCTGGCGTAGGTGGTGCGGCGGAAGCGCACGAGGTCCGGCTTGCGGAACGGGCGCTCGACGAAGCGCTCGGTGAGGCCGGCGAGCACGAAGGTCGCCGCGGCGATGGCCAGCAGGGACCGCCAGCCCGGCTCGTGGCCCAGCACGCTGGGTGCGAGCACGATCAGCGGCCAGTGCCACAGGTAGACCGAGTACGACACGTCGCCGACCCAGCGCACCGGTGGGAGCGCCAGCAGGCGGCCGGCGCCCAGCGGGACGTCGACGTCCGGGCGGCACAGGATGACCAGCGCGGTGCCCAGCACCGGCAGCGCCGCCTGGTAGCCGGGGAAGGGCGTGCTCTCGGAGTAGAGGAAGCCGGTCGCGACCATCATCGCCAGGCCGGCCCAGGCGCCGACGGCCCGCACCCGCAGGTCGGCGACCGGCAGCTCGCGCCGGCTGACCAGGAGCGCCACCAGGCCGCCGATGCCCAGCTCCCACATCCGCGTCGGGGTGATGAAGTACGCCGCCGCCGGGTTGCTCGCCGTGCGCTCGACCGAGAACGCGAAGGACGCCAGCACCACGGCGCCGAGCGTGGTGGCCAGGGCGATCGTCGTGGCGCGTGCGCTGCGCCGGCCCGCGAGCACGGCGAGCGCCACGAGGATCGGCCACACGAAGTAGAACTGCTCCTCGACCGACAGCGACCAGAAGTGCTGGACGGCCGTCGGCAGGTTGTCGGCCGCGAGGTAGTCGACCGCGCTCCCGGCCAGCCCCCAGTTCAGGACGTAGAGGGCAGCCAGCTGCGCGTCCCGCGCGTTCGCCTGCCACTCGGTCTCGGGGGCGACCAGCCAGACCGCGGCGATCGTGCAGGCCAGCACCAGCAGCGACGCGGGCAGCAGGCGCCGGATGCGGCGGCCCCAGAAGTCGGCGAGGTCGCGCGGGCGCCGTGGCGGGCGGGAGACGAGGTGGGCGGTGATGAGGAAGCCCGAGATGACGAAGAAGACGTCGACGCCGACGAACCCGCCCGGCAGCAGGGGACTGTGGAGGTGGTAGACCACGACCATCCCGACGGCGATCGCCCGGAGTCCCTGGATGTCGGTGCGGGGCGCTCGCCCCTCGCCGTTAGCCAATACTCTCCCCCAACCGATGGTGCCGTCCGAGACTAGACCAGCCCCGCGCCCCGCTCCCAAACCGACTTCACCGGCTCGCCGACGGCTCGCCCTATGCTTCTTGCCCGTGGACGCCGCTCACCCGCACCCCCTCCCCGGCCGACGGGACGTCGTCGGGTGAGTCCCCTCCGCCTCCCGTGGCGCCGGGCCGCGCGCCCGCGGCTGAGCGTCGTGGTGCCGGTGTTCAACCAGGCGCCCTACCTGGTGCGCAGCCTCGACAGCGTGCTGGCCCAGCCGGGGGTGGACCTCGAGGTCGTCGTGGTGGACGACGGCTCGACCGACGGCTCGGGCGAGCTGGCCGAGGAGTACGCCGCCACGCACCGCGAGGTGGTCGTGCTCCGCCAGGCCAACGCCGGGGTGTCGGCGGCACGCAACGTCGCGCTGGAGCACTGCACCGGCGACCTGGTCACCTTCGTCGACCCCGACGACTTCCTGCCGGCACGCGCCTGGCAACCCCTGCTGCGCAGCCTCGACCGGTCGGGCTCCGACTTCGCCGTCGGGATGATGGAGAAGGTGACGGAGGACGGCCGGCGCTCGCGCCCGCCGCTGCTGGCGCGCAACCACGCCGAGCGGCGCACGGCGGTGGGCATCGACGACGCCCCGCTGATGCTGGCTGACGTCTTCCCCTGCAACAAGGTGTTCCGGATGGACTTCTGGCGCTCGGCCGGCCTCACCTTCCCCCTGGGCGTCCGCTACGAGGACCAGGTCTGGGCCACCGACGCCTTCCTCGCCGCCCGGCGCTTCGACGTGCTCCCCGAGGTCGTCTACGACTGGTACGTGCGCGAGGGCGAGTCCTCGGCGACCAACCGCCGCGGCCGGCTCGACAACCTCGACGACCGGATCCGCACCAAGCACATGACCCTCGACCGGGTCCGCGCCCACCGCAACCCGGTGCTGCTGGACACGCTCTACCACCAGGTGCTGCCGATCGACATGTGGGAGCACTTCCGCGCCGCCGTCGCCCCGTCCACCGAGGACCCCGACCGGTACTGGGTGATGCTGCGCGAGGGCCTGCTCGGCATCTGGAACGAGGAGACCGTGCCCTTCGAGCAGGTCGACCTGCCGGCGGGGCAGCGGGTGATGGGCTGGCTGGTCGCGCAGGACCGGCGCGACGACCTGGCCCGGCTGGTCGCGCAGATCGACGGTCCCGGCGTGCCGGTCGAGGACGGGCGCTACCTGCACCCGTGGCACGACGAGCCCGGGGTGCCCGAGGAGCTCGGGCGGGTCAGTCGGCGCTGAGCGTCGGCGGGGTCTCCCGCAGCCAGCGGACGTGCTCCTCGGCCGTGGTCGCCAGGCGCGACAGCCGCGCGAACGCGTCGTCGTCGACGGCACCGCGCAGGGCCTCGAGCAGCGTCGCCGTGGCGGCGGGCGGGGCCGGGGGCACCGGCGCAGCGCCGGGGCCGCGCGGGCGCAGCACCCGCTTCCAGGTGGGCCGTTCGCGCTCGACGGCCAGGGCCCGCTGGTGCTCGTGCGCCGCGATCCTCCACCGGGCGGTGTCGCGGGTGTACTCGGCGGCCGCCTCGTGGAGCTCCCGGGCGAGGACCCGGACCTCCTCCGGAGCCGAGCGGGTGAGGACCACCCGGTCGAGCTCGGCGAGGAACCGGGGGTAGTAGTCCAGCGTGTAGTGGACCTCCATCGGTCCCCACGGGTGGTCGTCGAGCGTGACGTAGTACTCCCGGGACAGGTCGATGCTCTCCCAGCCGTACGCCGAGGAGGCGTGCTCGTTGAGGCGGCGCCAGAACGCGTTGCGCTTGCGCGCCGCACGGCGGCGCTTGGACGGCATCCGCCGCGGGGTCGACTCACCGCTTGGGACGACCTCGTCGGCGTTGAACCCCCAGTGCACGACGACCTGGGTGTCGGGGAGCTGGTCGGCGACGTACGCCGCGAACCGGTCCATCGCCTCGACCCACAGACCGAAGTAGCCGTCCGCGTCCTGCTCCCACGACAACCGCTCGGTGCCGGGCATGGCGAGGATCCGCTCGTACAGGTCGGTCTTGTGGATCCGCCAGCGGTTGTCGGTGACGAACCGGCCGTCCGGCAGCCGCACGACGCCGAAGTGGGCGTCGCCGAAGAAGTCGAGCACCACCACGTCCGGCTGCTCCTCCGGCAGCAGGGTGAGGATCTCGCGGGACAGGTCGGACCGGACGTTCCAGAGGCCGTACGGCTTCATCTCCTGCACCGGCTCCCACGGCTCGTCGACCGGCGGGGACATCAGCGCGATCATCGAGCTCTGGTTGGTCGTCGGGCCGACGCGGTACCAGCGCTTGTAGTCGGGGTTGAACCGCGAGTTGAAGTTGTCGCGGGTGATGCAGCTCCCGAGCACGGACACCGTGACCGGGCGGCCCGACACCTCCGGGCCGCCCGGGCCGTCCGGGACGTCCTGGGTGACCGGGGTGACCGGGTCGGGCTGGCTCACGGCCGACGTCCGTCCGTCCGGCCCCCGCGGCGGGCCCGGCGCAGGGCGCGCCGGCGCAGGTGGGCGGCGAGGTCGCGGGTGGGGATGTCGTCGATGGCGGGACGCGAGGCGCGCAGCTGCTCCAGCTGCTGCTCGAGGGCCTCGATCCGGCGGGCCGCGGCCACCGCGACGCCGGTGACGCCCTCGGCGGCGAGCTCGACGGGCACCGCGTCCACCGTGACGGGCTCGGTGGCCGTGCGGCCCTGGCGGAGGTGGGCGAGGTCGCCGATGAGGTGGACGCCGCTCGCGCCGAGCTGCTCGACCATCGCCTCGGCCTCGCGGTCGGCCTGCTCGACCGCCCACGCGGGCAGCGTCATCCGCGGCTCGTCGGCGGCCGGGGTGCGGGAGGAGACCAGGCGTCGGCTGTAGCCGAAGCGCAGGAGCAGGGAGAACTGCTTCCAGGTCAGCTCCGGGCGGGCGATGGCGACCACCGCGCGGAGCAGCTCGGCCTCCGGTGCGGTGAGGCTCCGGTTGCTGTGGCTGCGCGAGGTGGCCCCCGCGATCACGCCGGCCGGGACGCCCAGCAGCTGCTCGAAGGTCGTCGGCAGCAGGGTCCGGTCGGCCTCGTCGATCACCACGACGTGGATGTGGTCCGCCGGGAGCACCCGGGCCCAGCGCTCGACCTGCTTGGCTGCGTCGGCCCACCACCAGAAGCCGGCCGTCGCGGGGCCGGGCGCCTCCCGCTTGAAGGAGCGCTGCAGCCAGTCGTCGAGGCCGGCGCCCTTGCCGTCGCGCAGCACCTGCTGCCAGGTGGAGAGGGCGATGGCGCCGGGGTTGCGGGCCGCGACCAGCACGTGCAGCCGGTCCGCGCCGAGCTGCTCGACCATGGTCGCCCGGTGCTCGTCGTGGGCCAGGCCGAAGAACTCGCTGCTGATCACCACCCGCCCCGGGGCGCGCTGTGCCGCCCGGGCCAGCTTGTTCCAGCGGTGCACCGGCGGGAGCTCGTCCTGGTCGGCCGCCCACCCGGACGCCCGGCCCAGCAGGGCACGGGCCTCGTCGTGGTGGTTCGACCTCTTGCCGGGGTAGAGGACGCCGTGCTCAGCGAGCGCGGGACGGGCCTCGCCGAGCATCCCCTGGATCGCCGTCGTACCCGTCTTGTGCGGGCCCACGTGGAGCAGGATCGCGTTCGGGTCCAGCGCGGGGAACTGCTCGGGCACGCACCGGACCCTACCCGCTGGGTCCCCTCCGACCACCCTCCGGCCGCGCCCCGTGTTCGCTCACAGCGCACAGCCGCGGAGGTCCTCGGGGGAACGCGTAGGCTGGCCGCGGGGTTGTATCCGATGAACACCCCAGGACGTGTGAGGAGCGTGCAGATGTTCGAGCGGTTCACAGACCGAGCCCGCCGGGTGGTCGTGCTGGCCCAGGAAGAGGCCCGCATGCTCTCCCACAACTACATCGGGACCGAGCACATCCTGCTCGGCCTCATCCACGAGGGCGAGGGTGTCGCCGCGAAGGCGCTCGAGTCGCTCGACATCTCCCTCGAGGCGGTGCGCGCCCAGGTCGAGGAGATCATCGGCCAGGGCCAGCAGGCGCCGTCGGGCCACATCCCCTTCACCCCCCGCGCCAAGAAGGTGCTCGAGCTGTCCCTGCGCGAGGCGCTGCAGCTCGGCCACTCCTACATCGGCACCGAGCACATCCTGCTCGGCCTGATCCGCGAGGGCGAGGGCGTCGCCGCCCAGGTGCTGCAGAAGCTCGGCGCCGACCTCAACCGGGTCCGCCAGCAGGTCATCCAGCTGCTCTCGGGCTTCCAGGGCAAGGAGACCGGCGCGGCCGCGGCCACCTCCGGCAGCACGAGCGGGAGCGACGCCCCGTCGTCCTCGCTGGTGCTCGACCAGTTCGGCCGCAACCTGACCCAGGACGCGCGTGAGGGCAAGCTCGACCCGATCATCGGTCGCGCCGCCCAGATCGAGCGTGTCATGCAGGTGCTCTCGCGGCGCACCAAGAACAACCCGGTGCTCATCGGTGAGCCCGGCGTCGGCAAGACCTCGATCGTCGAGGGCCTCGCCCAGGACATCGTCAAGGGCAACGTCCCCGAGACGCTCAAGGACAAGCAGATCTACACCCTCGACCTGGGTGCGCTCGTCGCCGGTTCCCGCTACCGCGGTGACTTCGAGGAGCGCCTCAAGAAGGTGCTCAAGGAGATCCGCACCCGCGGCGACATCGTGCTGTTCATCGACGAGATCCACACCCTCGTCGGTGCCGGCGCGGCCGAGGGCGCGATCGACGCGGCCTCCATCCTCAAGCCGATGCTGGCCCGCGGCGAGCTGCAGACCATCGGCGCGACCACCCTCGACGAGTACCGCAAGTACCTCGAGAAGGACGCCGCGCTCGAGCGCCGCTTCCAGCCCATCCAGGTCCCCGAGCCGTCGATCGCCGACACGATCGAGATGCTCAAGGGCATCCGCGACCGCTACGAGGCGCACCACCGGGTCACCATCACCGACGAGGCCCTGGTCTCGGCGGCGACGCTGGCCGACCGCTACATCTCCGACCGGTTCCTGCCGGACAAGGCGATCGACCTCATCGACGAGGCCGGCTCGCGGCTGCGCATCCGCCGGATGACGGCCCCCGCCGACCTGCGTGAGTACGACGACAAGATCGCCGAGGTCCGCCAGCGCAAGGAGGCGGCCATCGACGGGCAGGACTTCGAGGCCGCGGCACGCCTGCGCGACGAGGAGAAGCAGCTCATCCTGAAGAAGTCCGAGCGCGAGAAGCAGTGGCGCTCGGGCGACATGGACGAGGTCGCCGAGGTCGACGAGGAGCTGATCGCCGAGGTGCTCGCCGTGGCGACCGGCATCCCGATCGTCAAGCTCTCCGAGGAGGAGTCCACGCGACTGCTCAAGATGGAGGACGAGCTCCACAAGCGCGTCATCGGCCAGGACGAGGCGGTCAAGGCGCTGAGCCGGGCCATCCGTCGTACCCGCGCCGGCCTGAAGGACCCCAAGCGTCCCGGCGGCTCGTTCATCTTCGCCGGCCCGTCCGGTGTCGGCAAGACGTGGCTGTCCAAGACGCTCGCCGAGTTCCTCTTCGGCGACGAGGACGCGCTCATCCAGCTCGACATGTCGGAGTTCGGCGAGAAGCACACCGTCTCGCGGCTCTTCGGCTCCCCCCCGGGCTACGTCGGCTACGAGGAGGGCGGCCAGCTCACCGAGAAGGTGCGCCGCAAGCCGTTCTCCGTGGTCCTCTTCGACGAGGTCGAGAAGGCCCACCCGGACATCTTCAACTCGCTGCTGCAGATCCTGGAGGAAGGTCGCCTGACCGACTCCCAGGGCCGGGTCGTGGACTTCAAGAACTGCGTCATCATCATGACCACCAACCTCGGCACGCGCGACATCGCCAAGGGCATCAACCTGGGCTTCAACCAGGCCGGTGACGCGGCGGGCTCGTACGAGCGGATGAAGGGCAAGGTCTCCGAGGAGCTCAAGCAGCACTTCCGCCCGGAGTTCCTCAACCGCGTCGACGAGATCATCGTGTTCCCGCCGCTGACGCAGGAGCAGATCATCGCGATGGTCGACAACATGATCGCCGCGGTGGAGGTCCGCCTGAAGGACCGCGACATGAAGCTCGAGCTCACCCAGCCCGCGAAGAACCTGCTCGCCGAGCGGGGCTTCGACCCGGTCCTGGGCGCCCGGCCGCTGCGCCGCACGGTCCAGCGCGAGATCGAGGACGTCCTCGCCGAGAAGATGCTCTACGGCGAGGTCGGCCCCGGCCAGATCGTGCTCGTCGACGTCGAGGGCCAGGGTCCCGCCGCGACCTTCACCTTCACGGGCCAGAAGATGGGCGACCTGCCCGACCTCCCGCCGCTGGAGACGGTCGCCGAGACCAACTCCCCCGGCGAGGGTGCGGAGATCGCTCCCGACGACAACGAGTCCGCCTGACCCCCGGCTGACTGTTCGCTGGCTGACCGCTGGCTGACGCCGTACCGGCCCGGACCCTCCACCCGAGGGTCCGGGCCGGTCTGCTTCTCGGTCGAGACGTCACCTGTGGCCTGTCGAGACGTCACTTCTGGCTCGTCGAGACGTCACTTGTCGCCTGTTGAAGCGTCAGTTCCTGCCCCGGTGGTCCCGGCAGCGCCACAAGTGACCACTCGACGGGCCACAGATGACCACTCGACGGGCCACAGATGACCACTCAACAGGCCAGAGGTGACGTCTCGACCCCTCAGGGGAGGGCGTAGCGGCCGGAGGGGGTGCGCACGACGAGGCCGTCGGCGAGGAGCGAGGAGAGCGCGCGCTCGCGCTGGGCGGGGACGTCCCAGGCGGCGTCGAGCTGGGCCTGGGTGACCTCGCCCGGCGCATCGCGCAGCACCGCCATGAGGCGACCACGGCACTGGCGGTCGGTGCCGGCCCAGGCCTGGACCGGGCGCGGCGGTCCGTCGTACGGCGGGGCGCCGGCCTGCTGCCAAGCGCAGGCGGCGCGCACCGGGCAGGCCTCGCAGCGGGGCCGGTCCGCGGTGCAGACGAGCGCACCGAGCTCCATGACCGCCACCGACCAGGTGGCGGCGGTGGGCGGGTCGGCCGGCAGCAGGGCGGCGCCGAGGTCGCGCTCGGCGCGCGTGACCGAGCGCGGCGGGAACTCCACGCCGGTCACGGTGCGGGCGAGCACCCGCCGCACGTTGGTGTCGAGCACGACCTGGCGCCGGCCGTGGGCGAAGGCGGCGACGGCCGCGGCGGTGTAGTCGCCGACGCCGGGCAGCGCGAGCAGCTCGTCGTAGGACGCCGGCACCTGCCCGTCGTGCTGCTCGCTGATCGCGGTCGCCGCGGCGTGCAGGCGCAGGGCGCGGCGGGGATAGCCGAGCCGGCCCCACGCACGGACCGCCTCGCCCGGGGCCTCGGCCGCGAGGTCCGCCGGGGTGGGCCAGCGCTGCAGCCAGGCCTTGTGCACGGGGAGCACCCGCACGACCGGTGTCTGCTGGAGCATGAACTCGCTGACCAGGACCGACCACGCCGACGCCTCGGGACGGCGCCAGGGCAGGTCGCGCGCGTGCTCGTCGTACCAGCGCAGGATCGGCTCGACGAGGCTGGCGGCGGGGTCGGGGGTCATCGCGAGCCATTGTCGCCAGCGGTGTGACGTCCGCCGACTTCGGGTCCACCCCGGCGGGTCAGCCCGGCTGACGGGCGCACGCTGACTACCGTCGTGCCATGCCCGCCGCACCCCGTCGACCTGCCCCCGCCCGGGGCCGGACGACGCGTGGTCCGCTGCCGGCCAGCGTCTACTGGCGCCGGCGCGTCTTCGTGCTCGGCACCGCCTTCGCGGTCGTGTTCGTCATCGCGCGGTGGCTCACCGGCAGCAGCGACGGTAGCTCCGAGGACGCCGCGGGCGCCGAGCAGGCCGCGGCCCGGGTCGAGGCCACCGGCACCGTGACCGCCGGCGCCGAGGAGGAGTCGGCCTCGGAGGCCACCCCCCGTCGCGGCGGGACCGCCTCGGCCTCCCCGACGCTGGCCGCCCCCCAGGGCACCTGCCAGGCCGCCGACGTCACCGTGACTCCGGTCGTCCCGAAACCGGCCGAGGCCGGCCACGACGTCCGGGTCCGGCTGTCGCTGAGGACCACCGAGTCCGAGGCCTGCACCTGGCAGGTCTCCCGCAGCAGCGTCTCGGTCCGGATCGCCGACGGCTCGCGCGTGCTCTGGACGACCCAGCACTGCCCCCGCGTCGTACCCGACCAGAGCGTGGTCGTGCGCCGTGCGGTCGCCACCGTCGTGGAGATGACCTGGAACGCCCGCGAGTCGGCCGCGCGGTGCGCGCGCCGCACGGCGTGGGTCATGCCGGGGGAGTACACGATCTCCGCCGCCGCGCTGGGTGGGGAGCCGGCCGCCGCCGACTTCGAGCTCGTGCGGCCCGCGCCGCGGACCGTCGAGGTGACGCCCGAGTCCACGGGGACCGCGAAGCCGAAGGGCACGGCGACGAAGAAGCCGAAGAAGCCGGTCAACTAGGCCGGCCCCGCCGGGGCGGAGCGCTCAGACGTAGCGCTCGAGGATCGTCGACTCCGCGAGCCGGCTCAGGCCCTCGCGGACGCTGCGGGCGCGCAGCTCGCCGACCCCCTCGACGGCCTGCAGGTCGTCGATGCCGGCGGAGAGCAGCTTCTGCAGGGTGCCGAAGTGGTCGACCAGACCCTCGACGACGTTGGCCGGGAGCCGCGGCACCTTGGTGAGCAGCCGGTAGCCACGGGGCGCGACGGCGCCGTCGAGGTGCTCGCCGGTGCCGATGCCGAGCACCTTCGCGACGGCGGACGGGTCGACGAGGTCGGTGGCGGAGAGCTGCTCCAGCTTGGACAGCAGCTCCTCCGGCTCGCGGCTGCGGCGCCGGGAGGGGACGTAGTCGCGGATGACCAGCTCGCGCTCGGTGTCGACGCCGGTCACCAGCTCCTCCAGCTGGAGGGCGAGCAGGCGGCCGTCGGTGCCGAGCTCGAGCACGTAGTCCTCGATCTCGCGGGCGATGCGGGTGACCATCTCGAGCCGCTGGGCGACGACGGCGACGTCGCGGACGGTGACGAGGTCCTCGATCTCGAGGGCGGACAGCGTGCTGGAGACCTCGTCGAGGCGCAGCTTGTAGCGCTCGAGGGTCGCGAGCGCCTGGTTGGCGCGGGACAGGATCTGGCCGGAGTCCTCGAGCACGTGGCGGGTCTCGCCGACGTACGCCGCGATGATCTGCATCGACTGCGAGACCGAGATGACCGGGTGTCCGGTCTGCTTGGCGACACGGTCGGCGGTGCGGTGGCGGGTGCCGGTCTCCTCGGAGGGGATCGACTGGTCCGGCATCAGGTGCACCGCGGCGCGGATGATCCGGGTGAGGCTCCCGTCGATGATGATCGCGCCGTCCATCTTGGCCAGCTCGCGCAGGCCGGTGGCCGTGAACGGCACGTCGAGCTCGAAGCCGCCGGTGCAGAGGCTGTCGACCAGCCGGTCCTGCCCGATGACGATGAGCGCGCCCGTACGCCCGCGCAGGATGCGCTCCAGGCCGTCGCGCAGCGGCGTGCCAGGGGCGATCCGCGCAAGGGTCTCGCGCAGTCGGGGATCGGCCGACGTGACCACTCGCGCTCCTCTCTCGCCGGGACGGACGCTCGTACCTTATCCGCGCACGGGGTCCGGGAGGCGCCGAACGTCCGGCGGTCTCGCAGGAGAAGGTGAAGAAATCGGCGTCGGGGCTGTCGGCCGGCCGGGATCGGCCCTCACTCCGCCCCGTCGACGACCTCCAGCGCGTGCTTGGTGCGGCGGTCGAGGTTGAGCAGGCGCAGGGCGGAGATCACGTCGGGCGCCTCGATCACCCGCATGCCCTCGACCTCCCGGTCCCGCGCGGGACGGCGGTCGCCAGCGGCCCGACCGGGGTCGGCCGGCACGACGGCCATCTCGAAGCCGAGCCGCGCGGCCTCGGCGATGCGCTGGGGCAGGTCGCGCACCCGGCGCAGCTCGCCCGACAGGCCGATCTCGCCCATCGCGACCACGCCCGCCGGCGGTGCGCTCACGAACGTCGAGGAGGCCAGTGCCACGGCCACGGCGAGGTCGCTGCCGGGGTCGGTGAGCCGGGCTCCGCCGACGGTGGAGGCGAACACGTCGTGCTGGTGCAGCTTGATGCCGCAGTGCTGCTGGAGGACGGCGAGGATCATCGCCAGCCGCGAGCCGTCGAGGCCCGACGTGGTGCGCCGCGGTCGCTCGGCGGGGGAGAGGGTGACCAGCGCCTGGACCTCGGCCAGCAGGGGGCGGCGGCCCTCCATGGTCACCGCGACGCAGGTGCCGGGGACCCGGCCGTGGTGGCGCTCGGTGAAGATCCCGGTGGGGTCCTCGACCGGACGGATGCCGTCGGGGCCGAGGTCGAAGCAGCCGACCTCGTCGACCGGGCCGAAGCGGTTCTTGACCGCCCGGACCATCCGGAAACGGGAGTTGCGGTCGCCCTCGAAGTGCAGCACGACGTCGACGAGGTGCTCGAGCACGCGGGGTCCGGCGATCCCGCCGTCCTTGGTCACGTGGCCGATCATCACCACCGTGATGTCGCGGCTCTTGGCCATCCGCACCAGCGCCTGCGCGACCTCCTTGACCTGGGTGACGCCGCCGGGCACGCCGTCGACCTCGGCCGCGCCGATGGTCTGCACCGAGTCGATGACGACCATTGTCGGGCGGACCTGGTCGATGTGGGTCAGCACGGCGCCGAGGTCGGTCTCGGCAGCGAGGTAGAGCTCGTCGTGGATGCCGTCGGTCCGGTCGGCGCGCAGGCGGACCTGGGCGGCGGACTCCTCGCCGGTGACGTAGAGGGTGCGCACCGACCGCTTCGCCGTGCGCGCGGCGACCTCGAGCAGCAGCGTCGACTTGCCGACGCCCGGCTCGCCGGCGAGCAGCACCGCCGCGCCGGGGACGAAGCCGCCGCCGAGGACCCGGTCGAGCTCGGGCACCCCGGAGTGCTCGTGCACGGCGTGCTGGGCGGGCACCTGCCCGATCGGCACCGCCCTGCGGGTGACCGGGGCGGCCGACGTGCGGCTGCTGCCGGCCGTCGCCGCGGCGGCGACCTCCTCGACCGTCCCCCACGCCTGGCACTCGCCGCAGCGGCCGACCCACTTGGCGGTGGTCCAGCCGCACTCGCCGCAGCGGTAGTTCGAACGTGCTTTCGAAGAGGCCATGACCCTGACCGTAGGGCACGGCTCCGACAGATCCGTGGCAGGGCCCCGGCGTGGCAGGATCTCGGCTGTGGAGAACCCCCGCCCGCCGGCCACCCTGGCCGACGTCGCCGAACGTGCCGGTGTCTCCCGCCAGACCGTGTCCAACGCGATCAACAACCCGGACCTGCTCCGGGCCGACACGCTCGCCCGGGTCATGGAGGCGATCGAGGGACTCGGCTACACGCCCAACCAGGCGGCCCGCCACCTGCGTACCCGCACCTCGCGGCTGGTCGGCCTGCGCCTCATGCCCGCGCAGGAGTTCACCGCCAACATGGCCATGGACCGCTTCGTGCGTGCGCTCGTCGAGGCCGCCCGCGAGGTCGGCTACCACGTGCTGCTGTTCTCCGGCGGCCCCGTCGCCGAGGGCGAGGTCCCCGACCCCCTCGGCGGGTACGACGACCTGTTCCGCTCCACCTCCGTGGACGCCTTCGTCGTCACCGACACCTACCTGGGCAACCCGCAGACCGTCGAGCTCACCCGGCGACGGGCTCCGTTCGTGGCGTTCGGCCGCCCGTGGGACGACCCGGACGCGACGCACCCGTGGGTCGACGTCGACGGTGCGGCCGGTGTCGCGGCGGCCACCGACCACGTGCGGGAGCTCGGCCACGAGCGGATCGCCTGGCTCGGGTGGGAGCCCGGCTCGCGGATCGGCGAGGACCGGCGGGCCGGGTGGTACCGGTCGATGACCGGCCACGGCCTGGCCACCGCCGGGCTCGAGGCCGCGGTGCCGGACACCGTCGACGCCGGGCGCGGGGCGGCGGCCCGCCTGCTCGACGCGACCGGGCCGACGGCGTTCGTCTGCGCGTCGGACACCCTCGCCGTCGGCGTGCTGCACACGCTCCGCGACCGTGGGCTGCGCGCCGGGAGCGACGTGGCCGTCGTGGGCTTCGACGACTCCCAGGTCGCCCAGGTCATGGGCCTGACCTCGGTCCGCCAGCCGCTGGAGCAGGTGGCGGTCGAGCTGGTCGCTGCGCTCGTCGACGTGCTCTCGGCGACCGGTCGCCCGACACGCGAAGTCCTTCTCGCGCCGACCCTCGCCATCCGGCAGACCTCCGTGTGAGGATGTGCGGCGCAGGAAGACCTGCGCCACTTCTCGGGAGGATCCTCGATGTCCTTGTGCACCCGGCGGCTGCGTGCCGCCGCCCTCTCCGTCGCGACCGGCCTCACCGTGGCCGGCCTGGCGGTCACCACCAGCGGAGCCACCGCGGCCCCGGCTGACGAGCCGGTCTCGACCCCGGTCCCGATCAGCACCCCGGACGGGGTCGTGTCGTCGTACGTGCTCAACGCGAAGCACGCCAACCCGGGCCAGACCCGCCTGGTCGAGCGCGCGGTCCGGCAGGCCGGCGGCGTCGTCGTCCAGACCTGGCCCCAGGTCGGCGTCGTCGTCGCGCACAGCGACCGCGCCGCCTTCCGCGCTGACGTGCGCCGCGCCGCCGGCAACGCGCTCGAGTCCGTCGGCGCCACCCGCACCGTCCCGGTCAGCGAGGGCACGCCCGAGGGCGTGCAGGCGCCGTGGGGTCCCGGGAAGGGCCAGCTGCGCACGGCCGTCAAGGGCGCGAAGGCCGACCGCGCGCAGGACACCACCGGCACCGAGGCCACCCTCGCGGTCGTCCCCGACCCGCGTGAGTCCGAGCAGTGGGACCTCGCGATGATCAAGGCCGACCAGGCCCACGAGGTCACCGACGGCTCGCGCGACGTGCTCGTCGGCGTCCTCGACAGCGGCATCGACCCCGACCACCCGGACCTGGCCGCCAACATCGACGTGGCGAGCTCGGTCAACTGCTCCGACGCGGGCCGGCCCGACACCTCGGCGACCGGCTGGCACCCCACCACCAGTGACCACGGCACCCACGTCGCCGGCACCATCGGCGCCGCGCGCAACGGCACCGGCATCGTCGGAGTCGCGCCCGGCGTGCGGATGGCCTCGGTCAAGGTGGTCAACAACGACGGCTACATCTACCCGGAGTACGCCGTGTGCGGGTTCGTCTGGGCCGGCCAGCACGGCATGGACGTGACCAACAACAGCTACTACGTCGACCCGTTCGAGTTCTGGTGCAACGACCAGCCCGACCAGGCCGCCGCCATGGAGGCGGTACGCCGCGCGGTGGCCTGGGCCACCGACCAGGGCGTCGTCCACGCGGCTGCGGCCGGAAACTCGGCGTACGACCTGTCGAGCAAGACGACCAACAACAGCAGTCCGAACGACGGCACCCCCGTCGCCCGCACCATCAACAGCGGCTGCCGCGACATCCCGACGGAGCTCGACGGCGTCGTCACCGTCTCCTCGCTCGAGCGGTTCCCGGCCGGGTCCCTGGACAACCGGCTCTCGAGCTTCAGCAACCGGGGCCTCGGCGTCATCGACGTCGCCGCCCCGGGCTCACGGATCCTCTCGACCGTCGTGACCGGCAACGGGTACGGCCTGAAGTCCGGGACGTCGATGGCCTCGCCGCACGTCGCCGGCGTGCTGGCCCTGATGAAGTCGGTGCACCCGGGCTGGACGCCGGAGCAGATGGTCGCCACGCTGCGCGCCCAGGCCGACGACCACGACTGCGTCGCGGCCACCGCCGGCGCGCCGTGCGTGGGCACCGCGGCGGAGAACAGCTACTACGGCGAGGGCGTGGTCGACGCGCTCGACGCCGTGCAGTGACCGTCGGTCCCTGCCCGGTCGCGGGCCTGCTGATCAGTAGGCCCGCGACCAGAGGTTGACCGCGTAGTCGACCTCGAGGCCCTCGTGGTGACGGATGATCTCGTCGGCGACGTCCGGCTTGAACTCGATCCGCACCACGGCCTCGAGGTCGGCGCGGTCCTCGAAGCGCCAGCCCATGTCGACGCGGTCGAGGGTCCACCCGCGCATGCTCCAGAACCGCTCGGTCTCCGCGGGCGGGTCCAGGTGCGGGAAGCCGCGGCGGAACCAGGCCCCGAAGGTCGAGCGTGACCCGTCGTTGTCGATGACCAGCGCGACGCCGCCGGGCCGCAGCACCCGCTCGAGCTCGGCGAGGCCGGGCTCGCAGCCCCGGCCGAAGAAGTAGGCCCAGCGGGCGTGCACGACGTCGACGGAGGAGTCCGGCAGCGGCACCTCCTGCGCGGCGCCGACGCGCACCTCTGCGTTGGTGACGCCGCGTGAGCGCAGCCGGCGCTGGGCGAGCCGGGCCAGGCCGGGGTGCGGCTCGACGCCGACGACCGACGAGGCCTGCTCGGCGAAGCGGGGCAGGTGGAAACCGGTGCCGCAGCCGAGGTCGAGCACGACGCGACCGCTCCAGTCGGCGCGGGCCTCCATCGCGGCCCACAGCCGCCCGTCGGGGTCGGCGGCCCGGTTCTCGAGCTCGTAGGTCGCGGTGTGGTTCCAGATGTTCGGGCTGGGGATCGCTCCCCGGACCGGCTTCACCGCGGGTGGGTCAGATGCGGACGACGCCGTTGGGGGTGAGGACCTGGGCGGCGAGGATGCCGGGGGTGCCGTGCGGCGCCACCCACTCCACCTTCACGTCCTCCAGCGGCGCCTCGACGGTCTCGCCGAGCCACTCGCTGACCCGCTGCGGGTCGCCCGCGATCTCGATGCCCGCCAGCGACACGGTGCCGTCGGCGCCGTGCGAGGGGTGCAGGTCGACGTCGTCCCACTGCAGGAAGAACGGCAGCTGCGGGTCGGCGATGAGGCCGTTGATGCCGATCTGGCGCCAGCGCAGCTCCACGCCGTCGGGGCGGTGCCGCGAGCCGGGGACGGCCGGGCGGCCGAGGCGCTCCTCGATGACCGTGATGTCCGGGACGGCCACGGCCCAGCCGAGCCAGCCGCCGCCGAGCCCGGAGCGGGCCTTGAC
The DNA here is from genome assembly GCF_000519005.1 of Nocardioides sp. J54. Classification (GTDB taxonomy): domain Bacteria; phylum Actinomycetota; class Actinomycetes; order Propionibacteriales; family Nocardioidaceae; genus Nocardioides. Next base: position 67,941 of record NZ_JAER01000013.1, read on the forward strand.
GGCCTGGCCGAAGGGCGCCTTGTCGGACGCCGGGTGGTCCAGCGCCTCGACGACCTCGATGTAGGTCTTGTCCGTCAGCGGGAGGATCATGTTGCGCGTCCCGAAGCGGGGGTGGACACCGCCGTCGGCGAACTCGCACCCGAGCGCAGAGCCCAGGCGCTCGGCCGTGCTCTCGAGTCCGTCGGGTCCGGCCGCGTAGGAGAGGTGGTCCAGGCGCATGTGGACATTCTGTGCTCATCGCGCCCGGAACGTGCATCCGGGGTGCTGGTCTCTTGACGTCGAGATGTGCCGACCGCGAGGAACCCGGCGACGGGCCGCGCCCCGACGGGCGCCGGCGCGCGTCAGCGCGGGTCGGCGGGGTGCAGCGCGAGGGCCGATCGGGAGCGCAGGTGCGCCTCGCAGTGACGCACCAGCTCGTCGTACGCCTTGCGGCCGATGAGCTCGACCAGCTCCGGCTCGTTGGTGACGTAGAGCGGCTCGACGGCGACGTGCGCCTCGGTGTTGCCCGAGCAGTACCAGTCGAGGTCGTGGCCGCCCGGGCCCCAGCCCCGGCGGTCGTACTCGGTGATCGTCACCTCGACGTACGACGTGCCGTCCATCCGCTCGACCTCGCGGAAGGTACGACGGATCGGCAGCTGCCAGCACACGTCCGGCTTCGTCTCCAGCGGGTTGCGGCCCTGCTCGAGCGCGAGCGCGTGCAGCGCGCAGCCCGACCCGCCCTCGAAGCCGGGGCGGTTGGCGAACACGCACGAGCGCTGGCCGTCGACGACGTGCATGCGGGTCTTCCGCTCGCCGTCCTCGTCCTTCTCGACCCAGTCCTTGCGCTTCACCGGCCGGCCGGGGTGGGCCTGCCAGTGCGCGGGCGTGAGCTGCTGGACGAACGCCTCGACCCGGCGCTCGTCCTCCTTGTCGGCGAAGTGCGCGCCGAGCGTGCAGCAGCCGACGTCGGGGGAGTCGGCGTAGATGCCGGCACAGCCGCTGCCGAAGATGCAGGTGTAGGCCGACGTGAGCCACGTCAGGTCGGCCTTGATCACCTCGCCCTCGTCGGCGGGGTTGACGAATTCGACCCACGCACGGGGGAAGTCGAGCGACACCTCTGGCACCGGACCAATCTAGTCGAGCCCCCGCGTCACGCCGCATGCCCGCTCCCACCGGCGCTAGTACCGTGGGCGCATGCGCCTCGGCGTCCTGGACATCGGCTCCAACACCGGCCACCTCCTCGTGGTCGATGCCCACGGCGGCGCAGCCCCGCTGCCGGCGTACTCCTACAAGGAGCCGCTGCGCCTCGCCGAGCACCTCGACGACGCCGGTGACGTGTCGTCGACGGGCGTCGCGGCGCTGTCCGCGTTCACCGCGAAGGCGCTGCGGGTCGCGGAGGAGAAGGGTTGCGAGGAGATGCTGCCGTTCGCGACCTCCGCGGTGCGCGACGCCGGCAACTCCGAGGACGTGCTGGCCCGCGTGCAGCGCGAGACCGGCGTGCAGATCGAGGTGCTGTCCGGCGAGGACGAGGCGCGCCTGACCTTCCTCGCCGTGCGCCGCTGGTTCGGCTGGTCCGCCGGCCGGCTCGCCGTCTTCGACATCGGCGGCGGCTCGCTCGAGATCGCCGCAGGCGCCGACGAGCGGCCCGACGTCGCCTGGTCCCTGCCGCTGGGTGCGGCCCGGCTGGCCCGGGCCGAGTTCGCCGAGCCGCTCGACGAGGAGCGGCTGCGCGCGATCCGCCGCCGGATCCGCACCGACATAGCCCGCGACGCCGGGCACCTCCTGCGCGCGGGGAGCACCCACCGCGCCTCCGCCACGTCCAAGACCTTCCGCTCCCTCGCCCGGATCTGCGGCGCAGCGCCGTCCGGCGACGGCCCGCTGGTGCCGCGGACCCTGCCGCTCGGCGAGCTGCGCGGCTGGATCCCCAAGCTGGTGGCGATGTCGCCGCAGGAGCTGGCCGACCTGCCCGGCGTCTCGCCCAGCCGCACGCACCAGATCGTGCCGGGCGCCCTGGTCGCCGAGGCGTGCATGAACATCTTCGACCTGCCCGAGCTCGAGATCTGCCCGTGGGCGCTGCGGGAGGGCGTCATCCTCGAGCGCATCGACCAGCTGAGCGTCACCGACGAGCCATGACCGCTGCCGCACGCCGCCCGCGGATCGGGCTGTCGGCGAGCTCGGTCTACCCCGAGTCCACCGCGCACGCCTTCAGCTGGGCCGCCGAGGTCGGCTACGAGGCCGTCGAGGTGATGGTCGGCATCGACGCGCTTTCCCAGCAGGTCGACGCCGTGCGCCAGCTCTCCGAGCACCACCAGCTCCCGGTCAGCGCGGTCCACGCACCCTGCCTGCTCTTCACCCAACGGGTCTGGGGCGTCGAGCCGTGGGGCAAGCTCGAGCGGTCGGCCGCGATGGCCGGCGCGGTCGGCGCCGAGGTCGTCGTCGTGCACCCGCCGTTCCGCTGGCAGCGCGAGTACGCCCGCGACTTCGTCAACGGCATCGCGGCGCTCGAGGAGTCCTCGGGCATCGCCTTCGCCGTCGAGAACATGTACCCCTGGCGGACGTCCCGCCGGCAGATGCAGATGTACCAGCCGGGCTGGGACCCCTCCACCGAGCCCTACGCCAACGCCACGATCGACCTGTCCCACGCGGCGATCGCGCGCGACGACGTGGTCGCGATGGCCGAGCGGCTCGGCCCGCGGCTGCGCCACGTCCACCTCACCGACGGCACCGACTCCGCGAAGGACGAGCACCTCGTCCCCGGGCGCGGCACCACCGGCGCGGCGGACTTCCTGCAGCACCTGGCGCGCACCGGGTTCGCCGGCGAGGTGGTCCTCGAGATCAACACCCGCCGCTGCACGACCCGCGAGGAGCGGGAGGCGGACCTGCGGGAGTCGCTGGAGTTCGCGATCGAGCACCTCACCGCCGGTGCCGCGGACACCGGGGAGCAGGTCGCCCGCCCCGCGCACGGAGCCTGAGGCTGGGGCCGGCGTGGAGGGAGCCGTCGTCACGACCATCGGCCTCCGCGTCGTACGCGGCGGGCGGGTGGTGCTCGACGGCCTCGACCTCGCCGTGGGTCCCGGCGTCACCGGGCTGCTCGGCCCGTCCGGGTGCGGCAAGTCGACGCTGCTGCGCAGCATCGTCGGCGTGCAGCGGGTCGCGGGCGGCAGCGTCACGGTGCTCGGCGAGCCTGCCGGGAGCGCGCCGCTGCGCGCCCGGGTCGGCTACCAGACCCAGTCCTCCAGCGTGTACGACGACCTGACGGTCGCCGAGAACCTCCGCTTCTTCGCCCGGGTGCTCGGCCGGCCGGCCGGCAGCGTCGAGGAGGCCGTGTCCGCGGTCGACCTCACCGCCCACCGCGACCACGTCGTCCACCGGCTCAGCGGCGGGCAGCGCTCCCGCGTCGGGCTGGCCGTCGCGCTGCTGGGACGACCGGACCTGCTGGTGCTCGACGAGCCGACCGTCGGGCTCGACCCGGTGCTGCGACGGGACCTGTGGGCGCTCTTCCACCGCGTCGCGGCGTCCGGCACCGCCGTGCTCGTCTCCAGCCACGTCATGGACGAGGCCGAGCGGTGCGACGAGCTGCTGCTGATGCGCGAGGGCCGGATCATCGCGCAGGGCACGCCGTCCGCGATCAAGGAGCGGGTCGGCGCCACCGACGTGGAGAGCGCCTTCCTGGCGCTCGTCGAGCGGGCGGGTGGTGCGCGGTGACACCACGGATCACGCTCGCCGTCGCCGCCCGGGTGCTCACGCAGCTGCGCCGCGACCACCGCACGCTGGCGATGCTGCTGGTGCTGCCGTGCCTGCTGCAGGCGCTGCTGTGGTGGATCTTCGAGGCGACGCCGCTGGTGTTCGACCGGATCGGCCCGGCCCTGCTGGCGATCTTCCCGTTCTTCGTGATGTTCCTGGTCACCAGCATCACCACCCTGCGCGAGCGGTCGAGCGGCACGCTGGAGCGGTTGTTCACCATGCCGATGGGTCGCCTCGACCTGCTCGGCGGCTACGCCCTGGCCTTCGGCGCGGTCGCCGCCCTGCAGGCCGCGATCGCCGCCACGGTGGCGCTCACGCTGCTCGACCTCGACGTCCGCGGCCCGGCGGTGCTGCTGGGGGTGGTGGGCGTCGCCGACGCCGTGCTGGGCACGGCGCTCGGGTTGTTCGTCTCGGCGTTCGCGCGCACCGAGTTCCAGGCCGTGCAGTTCCTGCCGGCGGTCGTGGTCCCGCAGATCCTGCTCTGCGGGCTGCTCGTCCCGCGGGAGGACCTCCCGCGGGTGCTCGAGGTGGTCTCGGACGTGATGCCGCTGTCCTGGGCGGTCGACGCGATGGAGCAGCTGGCGACGACCAGCTCCACCGGGCAGGTGTGGCGCGACATCGGTGTCGTCGCCGCCTTCGCCGTCGCGGCACTCGCCCTCGGGGCGGCGACCCTGCGACGTCGTACCGAGTGACCGGGAGGCGCGGAACCCGCGTAGGTTCGAGGACATGAGACCCGTGCGCAGTGCCCTGCGGGCGCTGTCGCGCAGCGCCGTCGCGGAGTCCGTCGCCTCCGCGGTGCCCGTCCCCGCGCCCGTCGTGCGCGCGTTCGTGCCGGCCGCGGACGTCAGGCAAGCGGTCGCGGTGGCCGGGCAGCTCACCGCCGACGACCTCGCCTGTACCGTCGCGCACCTCGGCAGGGACGCGCGGGACGAGGCCGAGGCGACCGCCACCGTGCAGGAGCACCGGGTGCTGCTGGACCGCGTCGCCGACGCCGGCCTCGGTGCGCAGGTCGACGTCGTCCTGCGGCCGGCGGCGGTCGGGCTGCACCTCCCGGGCGGCGAGGCGCTGGCCCTCACCCACGCCCGCCAGGTCTGCCGGACCGCGGCCCGTGCCGGGGTCACGGTCACCCTCGACTCGGAGGACCACGCCTCGACGGACGTCGTGCTCGCGCTTCTCGGCGCCCTTCGCGCCGACTTCCCGGACACCGGGGTCGTGCTGCGCGCGCACCTGCGGCGTACCGAGGACGACTGCCGCGCGCTCGCCGGTGCCGGCAGCCGCGTCCTGCTCGCCAAGGGCGCCCGCGACGAGCCGGCCGACGTCGCGATCACCGACCCCGCCGAGCTCGACCGGGCGTGGGTGCGCTGCCTCAAGGTGCTCCTCGACGGCGAGGGCCAACCGGTCGTCGCCACCCACGACCCGCGCCTGGTCGAGATCACCATCGCGCTCGCGAGCCGCTACGGCCGCGCGCCCGGCACCTACGACCTGCAGCTGCCCTACGACGCCCGCACGGCCGAGGTGCGCCGGCTGGTCGCGACCGGGGAGCGGGTCCGCGTCCACCTGCCGTGGGGCCCGGAGTGGTACGGCCACGTCGCCCGGCGACTGGCGGAGCATCCCCGGAACCTGTCACCCTTCCTGACGTCCCTGGTCCCCAAGAAGTGAGTGAGTTGCCGCAGTGAGCAAGCGCACCGCCGTCATCGGTGCTGGCGTGATGGGGGAGACCCTCCTCTCCGGCCTGATCCGCGCCGGCCGCAGCGCCGACGACCTCGTCGTCGTCGAGAAGCGCGCCGAGCGCGCCGCCGAGCTGGTCGAGAAGTACGGCGTGCCGGTGGTCCCCGACGTCGCCGCCGCTGCCGAGGCCGACACCGTGCTCCTGGTCGTCAAGCCGCAGGACATGGCCGACGTGCTCGGCGAGATCGGCCCCGCACTGCGCCCCGGCCAGCTGATCGTCTCGCTCGCCGCGGGCATCACCACCTCCTTCATCGAGTCGCACGTCCCGTCCGGGATCGCGGTCGTCCGGGTCATGCCGAACACCCCCGCCCTCGTCGACGAGGGCATGGCCGCCATCTCGCCCGGCTCCCACTGCGAGGACCACCACCTCGCCGAGGCCGAGGCGCTGATGAGCTCGGTCGGCCGCGTCGTACGGGTGCCGGAGAAGCAGCAGGACGCGGTCACCGCGATCAGCGGCTCCGGCCCGGCCTACGTCTTCTTCGTCGTCGAGGCGATGATCGAGGCCGGCGTGCACCTCGGCCTGCCGCGCACCACCGCGCACGAGCTGGCCGTGCAGACCCTCGTCGGGTCCGCGGCGATGCTGCGTGAGACCAACGAGCACCCCGCCGTGCTCCGTGAGCAGGTCACCTCGCCGGGCGGTACGACGGCCGCCGCGCTGCGCGAGCTCGAGGTGCACCGCGTGCGCGCGGCCTTCCTCGCCGCGCTCGAGGCCGCCCGGGACCGCTCCGCCGAGCTCGGCTCCTGAGTCCTCGCCCCGGCGGCGACCGGGGTCAGCTCGCCGCTGCGGCGGGCCAGTCGATCTCGGCCAGCCCGCGCAGCGCGACCACGCCCGGCACCGCCCGGCGGCCGCTGTAGCGCCCGTAGCGGTCCAGCAGGCGCGCCTGCAGGCCGGCGTCACGCGCCCCGACGACGTCGTGGCGCAGCGAGTCGCCGACCATCAGTGTCCGCGCCGGCGCCGACCCCAGCCGCTCGCACGCGGCGAGGTAGGAGCGCGGGTCCGGCTTCGCCGCCGGCAGGCCGGAGGACGCGAACACCGGCACGTCGGGGCGCAGCAGGCCGGTGCGGCGCAGCTTCTCGGTCTGGATCGCCTGGTCGCCGTTGGTGAGGATGCCGACCGGCACCCCGGCCCGCAGCGCCCGCTCGATCGTGGCCGCCGCGTCGTCGAACGCCCGCCACGCCGCCTGGTAGCAGCCCAGGAAGCCCGCGAACACGTCGTCGGCCAGCGCGTCGTCGGCGAGGTCCCACCCCGGCAGGAACTCGCGGATCCGCACCCGGCGCTGCTCGAGGTACGTCAGCTCCCGCCGCTGGGCGCGCTCGTAGTGCCGCGCCTCCAGCACGAACCACCGCTCGACGAGCTCCTCCAGCTGCGCCGGCGTCTCCGCCAGGCCCAGCCCGCTGAGCCACGTGCGCACGCCGCGCTCGGCCGCGCCACGGTGGTCCACCAGCGTGTCGTCCAGGTCGAGGAGCAGGGCCTGGATCGTCATGGCGAGCAGTCTGCCAGCGCCCACCGACAGCCGATCAGCGGCCGTCGTACCCGAGTCACAGCGGTGTAACTCGAGTCATCCTGAGAACCAGGGGTCAAGCCGACACGCCGCAACTCAAAAGTTTCTCTGATCAAACTCTTCCCCACGAGTCACATCCGGCCCTATTCTCACGCAGAGGCGTCCGCAGGGTTCACAGCTGGGGAAGGCGGTGACGGACGCGCAGAAAGCGTGGGTTGTCATGGCTCCTACATCGCGCGAGCGTCCCGAGTCCCTACCGGACCCCAAGTTCCTGACGATCGCCGAGGTCGCCTCGGTGATGCGGGTCTCCAAGATGACCGTCTACCGACTGGTCCACAACGGCGAGCTGCCCGCGGTGCGGGTCGGCCGGTCGTTCCGGGTCACCGAGGACGACGTCAACGAGTACCTCCGCAAGTCCTTCTACTCCGCTGGATAGCGCGAGCGCGTCGCCGCTGGGCGCCGCGCTGCCGCGCGCGCAGTTGGCTCCGGCAGGTGGCTGGGTTCGCCTGGCGTCAAGGCGTGCGCAGGTGGCGCGAGCGCGTCGCCTGCTCCCGGTGGTTGAGGTGCGAGGCCGCCCGCGGCCGAGCCTCGAAACCTCCGGGCCCTGACGGCGGGCTGTGCCGGGCACGGCCAGCGTCCGATGTTGGCGGTCGGGGCCTCGCTCGAGTGGTCGGTCCTGACTCGTTGAGTAGTCACTTCCGGCCCGTCGAGTAGTCACTTCCGGCCCGTCGAGTAGTCACTTCCGGCCCGTCGAGACGTCGCTTCTGGCCGGTCGAGAGGTCCAGCACCTGCGTCGCCTCGTCGGTGCGGCCGGCGTCGAGGAGGTCCACGAAGGCGGTCGCGGCCGGTGTCGGCTCCACGACCGGCGAGGTGGCCCCGGACGACACGGCTGCATCCCTCCTCGGTGCGGTCCTTCGGGGCCAGCGTACGGCGGCGGGGCAGTCGGCGGCCTGCAACGGTGCCCGAGCACCGTGATGCGATCTTCATCCCACCGCAGCCGCTGATTCACCTCGCCTGTGCCCTGCCCGATAGGCTGGCCCGGTGCTCCGGGACCTGCCCGGGGCGTCGTACGTACCGCCGGACGAGCCTCGTCCGGCGCTCCGGAGAGGTTCCACGTGGGTTCTGTCATCAAGAAGCGCCGCAAGCGCATGGCGAAGAAGAAGCACCGCAAGCTGCTGAAGAAGACGCGCGTCCAGCGTCGCAAGCTCGGCAAGTAAGGCCCGTCGGGCACACCAGCCTGCCGTCGCCGGTGCGCGCGTGCGCACCGGCCTGGTCCTGAGGAGTTGGGATGGGCGCCGGCCGCACGGTCCTGGTCACCGGGGTCTCTCGCGACCTCGGTCGGACCTTCGCGCGCACGCTCGCCAACGACCCCGGGGTCGATCGGGTGATCGGCGTCGACGTCATCCCTCCCCGCGGGGACCTGGGTGACGTCACCTTCGTGCGCGCCGACATCCGGAACCCGGTGATCGCCAAGGTGATCGCGCGGGAGGACGTCGACACCGTCGTCCACATGAGCGTCATCGCCACCCCCGGCTCCGCCGGCGCGCGCGGCACGATGAAGGAGCTCAACGTCATCGGGACGATGCAGCTCCTCGCCGCCTGCCAGAAGGCCGAGAGCGTGCGCCACCTCGTCGTGAAGTCGTCGACGACCGCGTACGGCGCGAGCAGCCGCGACCCCGCGATGTTCACCGAGGACATGGAGCCCCGGCGTCCCCCGCGCACCGGCTACGCGAAGGACGTCGCGGAGGTGGAGGGCTACGTGCGCGGCTTCGCGCGCCGCCGGCCCGACGCCACGGTGACCCTGCTGCGCTGCGCGAACGTGATCGGCCCGCGGGTCGTGAGCCCGCTGGCGTCGTACTTCCGCCTGCCGGTGATCCCCACCGTGCTCGGCTTCGACCCGCGGCTGCAGTTCCTGCACGAGAGCGACCTCTACCGGGTGCTGCGGCACTCGGTGCTCAGCGGCGTCCCGGGGACGTTCAACATCGCCGGCGACGGGCTGCTGATGCTCACCCAGGCCGTGCGCCGGCTGGGTCGCACCAGCGTGCCGCTGCCGGCGCCCGCCTTCGCCAGCATCGGCTCGTTCCTGAAGTCGGCGCGGATGGCTGAGTTCTCGCCCGAGATGGTCGCCTTCCTCACCTACGGTCGCGGTGTCGACACCACGCGGATGCGCACCGAGCTCGGCTTCGAGCCGACGTACACGACTGCCGAGGCGTTCGAGGAGTTCTGCGCCTCCCTGCCGCCCGGTGGCCACCGCGCGGTCCGGGCCCTCGGTGCCCTGGCCGACCACCTCCCGCCGGTCGACGAGGACCGTCCCGCCCAGCTCACCGTTGCCGGAGGCAAGGATGGCTGACGCCGAGATCATCCCGATCGGAACCCGCGGCCGCCCGGGCCGCGGCACCGGCACCCGCCCGTCGTCCGCCGCCCGGGGCCTGGCCCCCAAGGGCGCGCGCAAGCCGGACGGCAAGGCTGCCGGCAAGCCCGCCGAGGAGCCCGCCGGCACGAGCGAGACGTCGGAGTCGGCCAGCAAGCCGGCCAGCACCGCCGCGTCGAAGCCCGCCGCGCGCAAGCCGGTCGCCGACCAGGCTGCCCCCGCCCCGGGCGTCGAGACGCCGGCCGCTGACGCCGCCGCGCCGTTCACTGCTGCGGCGCGCACCGAGGAGCGCGGCCTCAGCCCGCTCGCCGGCATCCCGGCCGGCGACTGGCTGGCTGCCTTCCAGCACGCCGCCCGCGAGCTCTTCGGTGACCAGTGGGAGCCGCAGCTGGCCCACTTCCTCGCCTTCCTGCGCCGTCGCGTCAGCGGCGAGTACGCCGTCGACGAGTACGGCTTCGACGCCGAGCTCACCCAGCGCTTCTTCATGGCCGCGCTGCGCCCGATCGCGCAGAAGTGGTTCCGCATCGAGGTCCGCGGGGTCGAGAACATCCCGACCGACGGCGGCGCCCTCGTCGTGTCCAACCACTCCGGCACCATCCCGGTCGACGGGCTGATGACGATGGTGTCGATCCACGACCACACCGGTCGCCACCTGCGCCCGCTCGGCGCGGACCTGGTCTTCCGGCTGCCGTTCGTCGGCACGCTCGCCCGCAAGGGCGGCGCCACCCTGGCCTGCAACGAGGACGCCGAGCGCATGCTGCGCGGCGGCGAGCTGGTCGGCGTGTGGCCGGAAGGCTTCAAGGGCATCGGCAAGCCGTTCTCCGAGCGCTACAAGCTGCAGCGTTTCGGCCGCGGCGGCTTCGTGTCCGCCGCCCTGCGCACCGGGGTCCCGATCGTGCCGCTCTCGGTCGTCGGCGCCGAGGAGATCTACCCCCTCGTGGGCAACATCCCCTCGCTGGCCCGGCTGCTCGGCGTGCCGTACATCCCGATCACGCCGTTCTTCCCGCTGCTCGGCCCGCTCGGCCTCGTCCCGCTGCCCTCGAAGTGGCTGCTGGAGTTCGGCGAGCCCATCCGCACCGACGAGTACGACGACGGCGCGGCCGAGGACCCGATGCTGGTCTTCAACGTGACCGACCAGGTCCGCGAGACCATCCAGCAGACCCTCTACACGCTGCTGGTGCAGCGCGAGGGCGTCTTCAAGTAGTCGTCCCACCTGCGCCCGGCCCGGAGTCACACGCCGGTCGGATGCACCGGTCGGATGCACCGGTCGGTCGCTCGACCGACGCCGCACGAGCGCGACGAGGAGCCGGACGACGGACGGGGTCGTCGTACCGCTGGTGGGCGGTGGCTACTTGAGCAGGCCGCCGAGCAGGCCGCCGACACCGTCGAGCAGCGTGCCCACGACGCCGGGCTCGGCGCTCTGGCTCGGGTCCGGCGTCGAGCCGCCACCACCGGTGCCACCGCCGCCGATGCCGCCGACACCCTTGGTGATGTCGTCGACGACCTCGCCGACCTTCTTGGTCACCGGGGCCAGCGGGCCTTCCGTGGTCGGCGCGTCGGCGGGGGCGGTGCCGTCGGTCGGCTTCGTGCCCGGGTCGGGCTTCTTCGTCGGCTTGACCTTGGCCGGCGCGGTGACGTCGGCCTGGTCGATGACCGGCACGTCGAGGAGCGCCTTGACCTCCTCGATCGCGGCGAGGTCGGGCAGGCGGGTGATGCCGCCGTCGGCGCAGGTCGGGCAGGCCTCCCAGGCCGCCGCGTCGACCTGGCGCACCGTCTGGGTGGCCGTGATCAGCGGGGCCCGGACCTCCTCGGGCACGACCGGCCCGAGCGCGCCGAGCACGTCCATGCTGTCGGCGGCGAACGCGCGCAGGTCCGCGATGCCCTCGCCCTTGCCGGTGGCCTGGTAGTCCTCGAGCGTGAGCTCGGAGGCCTGCTGGGCCTGCGCTGTGAAGTCCTCGAGCGTCGAGGCGATGACCTCGGCGTCGGCGGACTTGGCGGTGAGCTCCTGCACCTCGGCGAGGCGGGCCTCGGCGTGCGAGATCAGCGAGCCTGCCTTCGAGGCCGGCTTGGACTGGAGGTTGGTCTCGGCGTTCTCGATCGCGCGCTTGACCGGGTAGAGCACGTCGCCGGGCAGCGCGCTCTGCGAGGCCATCGCCATCGAGCCAGTCGCGGAGACCACGGCGAAGCCACCGACGACGGCGGCCAGGCGGCGCTCGCGGGAGCCGCGGCGCTGGCGCGGGGTCAGCCGCGCGGCGAGCTTCTCCTCCGCCTCGACGGGCGCGCGCTCGGCGGCCGCGACGAGCTGCGAGCGCAGCGAGGACACGAACTCCGGGCGGGCCTCGACGGGCGGCACGGCACGGAGCGCGGCGACGAGATCGAGCAGCTCGGCGTGCGCCTCGCTGTCGGCGGCGCGACCGGAGACGAGCGCGTCGAACTCCTCGGCGCTCCCTCGCGACCAACCGTTCCCGCGCATCACGACGTCCGTCCTCGTGTCCAGGGGGCCAGGGCAGCCCCGATCTCCGTACGACAGACCAACGACCCGACGGCGCCCGCGGTTACGGTTCGAGTGGCCATGGATCCATGGCCCGAAATGACTACGTGCAGCGGGGCCCTCATCGGATCCCCTCCGGCATCAATTTGGCGAGGTTTCGCACCCCGCGCAGCTGCAGCTGCTTGATCGCGCCGTCGCTGCGACCCAGGGCGGCGGCCGTCTCGGCGATGCTCAGGCCCTGCAGGAAGCGCATGATCAGGCAGTCGCGCTGCTCGTTCGGCAGCTTGGTGAGGGCGTCCAGCAGGATCTCGTTGGTGAGGCTGGCGAGGACGGCGTTCTCCGGGCCCTCGGTCGCGTCGTCGTGCTGACCCATGTCCTCGGTGGTCAGCTCGAGGCGGGTGCGGCCGGCCTTGAAGTGGTCGGTGGCCAGGTTGCGCGCGATGGTCATCAGCCAGGCGCCGAAGTCCTTGCCCTGCCACCGGAAGGACGGCATGTTGCGCAGCGCGCGGAAGAAGGTCTCCGAGCACAGGTCCTCGGCCACCACGACCGAGCGGGTCCGGTAGTAGAGGAAGCGGTAGACCGACGGCTGGTAGTGGTCGTAGAGCAGGCCGAACGCCTCGGCGTCGCCGCCGCGGGCCAGCTCGACCAGGCCGATCAGCCGCTCGCGCTCCTCGGGGGAGTCCTCCGAGGAGGTGGCGAGGGTGGAGTCGTTGTAGCCGCTGCCGGAGCCGCGCTCGAAGCCGTCCTCGGTCTCCGCGTGGGCCTCGCTGAGCAGCCAGCCATCGGTACGACGGACCGGGCTCGCGCCGGCAGCACCCCCCGCAGGACCGGCGGCCACGGCGAGGGCCGGCTCGAGGGTGAACGCAGCGACGACTGCGGCGCGCAGGGCATCCAGCCCGCGCGCGACGTCGCTCCGATCCCAGGACATACCCGGTCCCCTCCCTGTTACCCCCGGTCGCGATCCTACGGTGGATCCTCGCGCAGTGGTACCGGAACCCGAGAACCGACCGGTCGCGATTCCCGGTCGCGACTAGTCCTTCCGGGCCATCCCCACGGTAGTCATCCGGGGGTGCGGGTCAACCGCCGTGACGCCGGATCTGGCGCCGCACGAGCGTGCCGGCCAGGGCCGCCCCGGTCGCGGCGGAGCCGACCACGAGCCCGGCCCGGGCCGCCTTGCGCCCGGTGCGGTAGTCACGGATCCGCCAGCCGTGGGCACGGGCGTGCGCGCGCAGCTTCGGGTCCGGGTTGATCGCGCACGGGTCCCCGACGAGGCCGAGCATGGGCAGGTCGTTGTAGGAGTCGCTGTAGGCGGAGCAGGCCGACAGGTCGAGCCCCTCCCGCTCGGCGAGCGCCCGCACCGCGACCGCCTTCGCCGGGCCGTGCAGCATGTCGCCCACCAGCCGCCCGGTGTAGACGCCGTCGACGTGCTCGGCCACCGTGCCCAGGGCGCCGGTCAGGCCCAGCCGCCGGGCGATCAGGCTCGCGATCTCGATCGGCGCCGCCGTCACCAGCCACACCCGCTGGCCCTGGTCGAGGTGCATCTGGGCCAGTGCGCGGGTCCCCGGCCAGATCCGGTGCGCCATCGCCTCGTCGAAGATCTCCTCGCCGATCTCCTCCAGCTCCTGCACCGTGTGCCCGGCGATGAAGGCGAGCGCCGAGTTGCGGGCCTCGGCGACGTGCTCGGGGTCCTCGACGCCGACGACGCGGAAGTAGGCCTGCTTCCACGCGGCGCCGAGCAGGTCGCGGGTGGTGAAGAAGTCGCGACGGTAGAGCCCGCGGGCGAGGTGGAAGATGCTCGCACCCTGCATGACGGTGTTGTCGACGTCGAAGAACGCCGCGGCGTTCGGGTCCGCCGGCTGGGCGAGCGCGGTCTCGACCTCCGCGGCAGCGGCAGCCGCCTCACCGGCGAGCTTCGAGCGCTGCTGGAGGTTCAGGCGGCGAGGCCGGTCGGCCGACGATCCCATGTGATCACTCTAGAGATCACAGTCCTCGGCTGGGTGCCGGATCGGCCGTAGGATCGCGGGCATGTCCCTGAGCGACGCCGCGACAGCTCCCGACGTGGCCGCGCTGGTCCAGGCCGCGGCCGAGGACGCCCCCGACCGGCTTGCCGTCGTCGAGGCCGGTGGCCGCGGGCTGACCTGGGCCGAGCTCGACGAGGAGGTCGGCCGCGTCGCGTCCGGCCTCGGCGCCGCCGGCGTGCTCGCCGGCCACCGGGTGATGATCGCGATGGGCAACCGCATCGAGTTCGTCACCACCTACCTCGGCGTGCTGCGCACGCAGGCGGTCGCCGTGCCGGTCAACCCCCTCTCGACCGCGGTAGAGATCGCCGGGATGCTCGTCGACTCCGGCGCCCGGATGCTCGTGGTCGACGCCGACGCCGCCGACCGGGCCCGCGAGGCGCTCGCCCGCACCGAGGTCGCGGCCGCCGCCGGCGACGAGGGTCGCCCGCTGCCCCGGCTGGTCCTCGTCGGCGCCGAGCCGGCCGACGGCGAGGTGTCGTACGACGACCTGCGGGCCGTCGAGCCGCGCCCGGTCCCGCCGCTCCCGGACCCCGAGAAGCTGGCCGTGCTCCTCTACACCAGCGGCACCTCCGGGCTGCCCCGCGCCGCGATGCTGACCCACCGCGCGCTGCTGGCCAACGTCGACCAGGTCGCCGCGGTCGAGCCGGCGATGATCCGCTCCGACGACGTCGTGCTCGGCGTGCTGCCGCTCTTCCACGTCTACGGCCTCGGCGCCGTGCTCGGCGGCGTGGTCCGCCACCGCGCCAAGCTCGTCCTGGCCGACCGGTTCGACCCCGAGGGCACCCTCGACCTGATCGAGGACGAGGCGTGCAGCGTCGTCCCGGTCGCGCCGCCGGTGTTCGCCGCGTGGCAGGGCGTCGAGGCGCTCGCCGAGCGGATGGGTCCGGTGCGGATGATCCTGTCGGGGTCCGCGCCGCTGTCCGCCGAGGTCGTCGAGCAGTTCAGCGAGCTCGCCGGCGTGCCGGTCCACCAGGGCTACGGGCTCACCGAGGCCGCGCCCGTCGTCACCACCACCCTGCTCTCCACCGGCGCGAAGCCGGGCTCGGTCGGCGCCGCGCTGCCGGGCATCGACGTGCGCCTCGTCGACGACGAGGGCCGGCCGCTGGAGGGCACCGAGGCCGACGACGCGGGCGAGATCCAGGTCCGCGGGGCCAACCTGTTCAGCGGCTACTGGCCCGACGGCGCCGACGGGCCCGACGCGGACGGCTGGTGGTCGACCGGCGACGTGGGCTTCCTCGACGCCGACGGCGACCTCTTCCTCGTCGACCGGGTCAAGGAGCTGGTGATCGTCTCCGGCTTCAACGTCTACCCGACCGAGGTGGAGGCCGTGCTCGGCGAGGTCGACGGCGTCCGGCAGGTCGCCGTCCTCGGCGCGCCCGACGAGCAGACCGGCGAGGCCGTCGTCGCCTACGTCGTGCCCGGCGACGGGACCGGCGAGGACCAGCTCGTCGACGCGGTCCGCGCCGCCGCACAGGAGCGGCTGGCGCCGTACAAGCGGCCGAGCCGGGTCGAGGTCGTCGCCACCTTGCCGCGCACCGTCACGGGCAAGGTCCGCAAGGGGATGCTCCGCGGCTACGAGCGCCGCAAGGCACTGGGCATACTCGAGTCGTGAGCACCGGACCGAGCCCGACCGCGCCGCGGGTGACCCTCTACGGCCGCCCCGGCTGCCACCTCTGCGACGACGCCCGCGCGGTGATCGAGGCGGTCTGCGCCGAGCTCGGGGAGAGCTACGTCGAGGTCTCCATCGACGACGACCCCGAGCTGGGGGACCGCTTCGCCCACGAGATCCCGGTGACCTTCGTCGACGGCAAGCAGCACGACTTCTGGCGGGTCAGCCCCGACCGGCTGCGCCGCGCCCTCACCGGCGGCGCCGGCCGCTGACCCGCGCTCGGTATCGTCGCCCAGCGTGCCCGCCCCCGCCGTCGCTCCCCGGTCGCGCCGGGCCGCCGTCGTGGTCGGGACGCTGGTCGTCCTGGCGCTGCTCCTGCTGAGCCACTCGTTCGGGCGCGCGGAGCCGACCGGCAACTACCGGCCGCCGATGACGCCGGACACGCTGCTGACCGGCTGCTACCCGCTGCCCGGCGACGCGCGGCTCGACCTGCCCCACCAGGTGCGGCGTGACAAGGACGTGAGCACCCGGGACGGCGCCCGTCGCCGCCTGCAGGGCCAGTACGACCTCGTCGGCCGGGACGAGGCCGAGGCCCGGCTGGTCGCCGCCTTCGAGGAGGTCGGCTTCACCGAGGCGCCGGACGCCTCGGGAGGAGGGGACGGCAGCCGGACCCTGCGCCGGGGCGGTGAACGGGTGACCATCACCGTCACCGCGTTGCCCGGCACCGGCGAGGGAGACCTGGTCCGCGGGGAGTTCGTGCTCGACCTCCCGATCGTCGCGGTCGCCCGGCCCGACGACCCGGTCTGCCAGGACCGCTCCGCGACCAAGCGGTGGGTGGAGGCGTCGTGGTGGCCGTGGTGAGCGCGCCCGGCTGGACCGGGCGGTGGCCGGACCGCTTGCCGCCCGCCCCCGTGCTCCTCGGCTGGCTGGTCGCCGGGCACGTGCTGCTCAAGGTCGCGATGTTCCCGCTCGTGGTGTCGGCGCCGCCGTACGGCGACGAGCAGGCCTACGCCAACGGCGCGATGGCCCTGTCCAACGCGGTGCGCGACCTCTTCGCGTTCACGTCCCCCGACACGGCCGAGCTCGACCGCAACGTCGTCGCGTCCGGCTGGTTCATGCCCGGCATGTCGA
Organism: Nocardioides sp. J54; assembly: GCF_000519005.1. GTDB lineage: Bacteria > Actinomycetota > Actinomycetes > Propionibacteriales > Nocardioidaceae > Nocardioides. Next base: position 84,517 of record NZ_JAER01000013.1, read on the forward strand.
TCCTCATGGCGCCGGTCTACGTCGTCTTCCCCGACGCCGGGCCCGCCCTGGTCCGCGGCTGGTGCGCCCTGATGACGATCGCGCTGCACGTCGCGGTCGTGCGCAGCCTGGTCCGGGTGCTCGGCCACCGCTGGGCGGCCGCCTACGCCGCGTTCCCCGGGCTGGTGCCGATGTACGCGTTCTTCGGCTTCGGCGCCTGGGGCGACCTCGCGGCCGGCTCGGTGCTCGCGCTGCTGGCCCTCCGGCTGTTCGAGCTCGGCCGCGGCCTGCGGCACGGTGCCGCGCCCACCCTGCGCGACGGGGTCGTGCTCGGGCTGCTCGCGATCGCGACGCTCTACCTGCGCGCCAGCACGTCGGTGCTCCTGGTCGGCCTCGGCGCCGTCACCCTGGTCGCGGCGCTGGTGCTGCTGCGCGGACGCGAGCGTTGGCGCGCGGTCGGGGCGGGCGCCGCCGGGGGAGCGGTCTTCCTCGTCCTGCTCGCCCCGTGGGCGCTCTACGCGTCCCACGTCCTCGACGCCCGGGTGGTGACCACGACGACCCTGGCCACCTCGCGCGGCAACTCCTTCGGCGACCCGCACCAGCTCTGCTTCGGCCGGTGCGACCCGGACAGCCCGGAGTGGTTCAAGCCGGTGCGCTACGCCCGTGAGGTCGCCCGCGCGACCGGCACGAACGAGGTCGAGGTGCTCGGCGAGATGTCGTCGTACGCGCGCCGCGACGTCACGCTCGACAGCTACCTCGAGGACGTCGCCCTCTACCTGGCGGCCTACTCGCTGCAGCCGGCCGTCTTCGTCGACCACGTCTCCACCCCGGCCGAGCGCAACGTCGCCGAGACCGCCGGGGCGTGGACGGTGATGGGCACGACCTGGCTGGTCTACTTCCCGGTGCTGCTGCTGGTCGCGGTCTCGTTGTTCACCGTCGTACGACGCAGCCTGGAGGCCCGGCTCCTCGACGTCGTGGTCAAGCTCTGCATCGGCGGCCTGCTGCTCCAGCCCTTCTTCCACGTCGCGGGCGGGCGGTACTGGACCACCGCCGCGCCGTTGTGGGGCCTGGCCGCGGCCTCCCTCGTGGTGGAGTGGCTGGTGCGCACCGGACGGCTCGCCGCCCCGGCCACCGGGGTGGTCACCGACCGCGACGCGGCGGTGGAGACCTGGCTCGGGCGCATCCAGCGCCTGCTGACGGTCGCGGTTGCTGTGGTGGCCCTCGCGCTCCTCCTTGCCGTCGTGGTCCCGTGAAGGGGTCACTAGGCTCAGGCGGCATGCGCGACCGTGACGACTCGACCGGCCCCCGCCGGATCGCCTACGTCCTCCCCGTCTACAACGAGGAGGACAACATCGAGGTGTTCCACGCCGCGCTCGTGGAGGCCACCGACAAGCGCCCGGACCTCGACTTCGAGTTCGTGTACGTCGACGACGGCAGCCGCGACGCCTCGCTGGAGCGGCTCGTCGAGCTGCGTGCGCAGGACCCCCGGGTCACCGTCGTCCAGTTCTCCCGCAACTTCGGCCACCAGCTGGCCGTCACCGCCGGCCTGGACCTGGTCGCCGAGGCCCGCGACGCCGACGCCGTGGTCGTCATGGACACCGACCTCCAGGACCCGCCGCTGGTCAGCCTCGAGATGATCGACCGCTGGGAGGAGGGCGTCGAAGTCGTCTACGCCCAGCGTCGTACCCGCAAGGACACGGCGTTCAAGCGGGCCACCGCGTGGGGCTTCTACTGGGTGCTCGACCGGCTGGCCTCGATCGAGATCCCGCGCAACGTCGGCGACTTCCGGTTGATGGACGCCCGCGTCGTCGCCGAGGTCGCCCGCTACCGCGAGCACGACCGCTTCCTGCGCGGCATCGTCGCCCACGTCGGCTTCCGGCAGGAGGCGCTGCTCTTCGACCGCGACGAGCGGTACGCCGGGCGCACCGGCTACCCGCTGCGCAAGATGATCGGCTTCGCGGCGAGCGGCATCATCGGCTTCTCCACGACGCCGCTGAAGCTGATCTCGCGCATCGGCTACGCGATCTCGCTCTTCAGCGTGCTGCTGGCCTGCTACGTCCTCTTCGTCCGGCTGTTCCGCCCCGAGGACTCGGTGCCCGGGTGGGCGTTCCTCGGCGTCGGCATGTTCATGCTCAGCGGGATCCAGCTGGTGATGATGGGGGTGATCGGCAGCTACCTCGGGCGGGTCTACGTCGAGGCCCAGGACCGGCCGCTCTACACGGTCGCGATGGTCGCCCGCGACGCGGGCGACGCGCGCACCGACCCGCGCCGGCACCGCGACATGGGTGTCCTCGACCCCGGGGCGACGCCCTGAGTGGTCGCGGGGCGGCGGTCCGGTTCGCCGCCGTCGGCGTGTGCAACACCGCCATCGACGCGGCCCTGTTCTTCCTGCTTCACGACCACCTCGGCATCACCCTCGCCAACCTGGTCTCGAGCACCGCCGGCATGGTCTTCAGCTTCGTGGTCAACGGGCTGTTCACCTTCCGCGCCGACCGGCTCACCCTGCGCCACGCCGCCCTGTTCGTCGCGACCACCGGCGCGGTGATGTGGGTGGCGCAGCCGCTGCTGATCCACGGCTGGCTGTGGCTGCTCGAGCAGGGACCGGAGGTCGCCGTGGCCGGGCTCGGGGCCGCCGACGTGCGGATCGCGGGGGCCAAGCTGGCGGCGATCGCCTGCTGCCTGGTGCTGAACTTCCTCGCCTACCGCTTCGTGGTCTGGCCGGTGGAGCACCGCGAGCAGTCTGTGGCACGCTGACCTGCGGCAACGTTCTGCTGAGAGCCCTCTCAGGTGCCGCGGTGCGTGGCCCGCGCCACGGCGGCGCCGAGGGCACAGGATGGGCACATTCCGGCCGATTTCTCCAATTTTGTTCTCACGTTCACAAACTCCTACAGTGAACGAGTCGCGCCCCATGGGACAGGTCGGCGCGGCTGGAAAGTGGAGCTGTGACCGCACGGAGTTCGACTGACGCCACCCGGGTGATCCCGGAGGCCACCGTCGCCCGCCTGCCTGTCTACCTGCGGGCGCTGACGGCGCTGGCCGACAACGGTATCCGCACCTGCTCGAGCGAGGACCTCGCGTCCGCCGCCGGGGTCAACAGCGCCAAGCTGCGCAAGGACCTGTCCTACCTCGGCAGCTACGGCACCCGCGGCGTCGGGTACGACGTCGACTACCTGCGCTACCAGATCGCCCGCGAGATCGGCGTCACCCAGGACTGGCCGGTCGTCATCGTCGGCATCGGAAACCTCGGCCACGCGCTCGCCAACTACTCCGGCTTCCGCAGCCGCGGCTTCCGGGTCGTCGCGCTGCTCGACGCCGACCCGGCCCTGATCGGGCAGACCGTCGCGGGGGTGGAGGTGCAGCCCTTCGACGACCTCGAGGAGATCGTCCGCACCCACGACGTCGCCATCGGCGTCATCGCCACGCCGGCGTTCGCCGCCCAGGACGTCGCCGACCGCATGGTCGCGATGGGCATCACCAGCATCCTCAACTTCGCCCCGGCCGTGCTGACCGTGCCCGAGGGCGTGGACGTGCGCAAGGTCGACCTGTCGATCGAGCTGCAGATCCTCGCCTACCACGAGCAGCGCAAGGCCGGTGGGGCCACGCAGGGCGCCGCCGCCGCGGCCGCTGCCACCGACGGAGGTGCCGCATGAGCGTCCTGGTGGTGGGCATCTCCCACAACTCCGCGCCGATGTCGCTGCTCGAGCGCGTCGCCCTCGACGAGGACGGCATCCACAAGCTGATGACCGACGCTGCCTCCTTCGAGCACGTCTCCGAGGCCACCGTCATCGCGACCTGCAACCGCCTCGAGGTCTACACCGAGGTCGAGCGCTTCCACGGCAGCATCGAGCAGATCTCCCGGCTCCTGGTCGACCGCGCCGGCGAGTCGACCGAGGCGATGCTCCCGCACCTCTACGTCCACTACGACGACGGCGCGATCTCGCACCTCTTCCAGGTCGCCGCGGGCCTCGACTCCATGGCCGTCGGCGAGGGCCAGATCCTCGGCCAGACCCGCGAGGCGCTGCGCCGCGGCCAGGAGCTCGGCACCGTCGGGCCCGCCCTCAACTCCCTCTTCCAGCAGGCGCTGCGCGTCGGCAAGCGCACCCGCGCCGAGACCGGCATCGACCAGGTCGCCCCGACGCTGGTCACCGCCGCCCTCCAGGAGACCGCGAAGGTCGTCGGCGACGTCGCCGGCAAGGACGTCGTCATCGTCGGTGCCGGCGCGATGGCCGGGCTGGCCACCGCGACCGTGCGCCGGCTCGGCGTCGGCCGGCTCACCGTCGTCAACCGCTCCGCCGACCGCGCCGAGCGCCTCGCCGCGCAGTACGACGGCCACGCCGCCCCGCTCGGGCAGCTCGGTGCCGAGCTCGCGCGCGCCGACGTCGTCATCTCCTGCACCGGCTCGGCCGGCACCGTCATCGACGTCCCGCAGCTGGCCGCCGCCCGGGTGGGCAGCGACCGGCCGCTCGGGCTGATCGACCTCGCGCTGCCGCACGACATCGACCGCGACGTGCGCGACCTGCCGGGCGTCTCCCTGGTCGGCCTGGCCGAGCTCGCCGAGCTCCTGCAGGGCGGGGCGACCGGCCGCGAGGTCCTCGAGGTCCGCCGGATCCTCGGCGAGGAGGTCACCGCCTTCCTCGCCGCCCGCCGCCAGGCCAGCGTCACCCCGACCGTGGTCGCGCTCCGCTCGATGGCGACCAACGTCGTCGACGCCGAGATGAGCCGCCTCGAGAGCCGCCTGCCGGACCTCGACGAGACCACCCGCAACGAGATTCGCCACGCGGTGCGCCGCGTCGCCGACAAGCTGCTCCACGAGCCCACCGTGCGCGTCAAGGAGCTCGCGAACGAGCAGGGCGCGGTGTCCTACGCCGCCGCGCTCGCCGAGCTCTTCGCGCTCGACCCCGAGGCCGTCGACGCCGTGACCCGCCCGATCGGCGTCGAGGAGGCAGGCTCGTGACCATCACCTCCCTGCGCATCGGCACCCGTCGCAGCGCGCTGGCCACCACCCAGTCCGGGCACGTCGCCGACGCCCTGCGCGAGCTCGCCGGCATCGAGACGCCGCTGGTGGAGATCACCACCGACGGCGACCGCAGCCAGGCCGAGAACACCCCGCTCGCCGGCGCCCCGTCGACCGGCGTGTTCGTCAGCGCCCTGCGTGACGCGCTGCTGGCCGGCGAGGTCGACGTGGCCGTGCACTCGCTGAAGGACCTGCCGACGTACGCCGAGGAGGGGATCACCCTCGTCGCCGTACCCCCGCGCCAGGACCCGCGCGACGTGATCGTCGCCCGTGACGGCCTCACCCTCGGCGAGCTGCCCGTCGGCAGCCGCGTCGGCACCGGTTCGCCCCGCCGGGTCGCGCAGCTCGAGGCGCTCGGCCTCGGCCTGGAGATCAGCGGCCTGCGCGGCAACGTCGACACCCGCATCGGCAAGGTCCGCTCCGGCGAGCTCGACGCGGTCGTGCTCGCGCGTGCCGGCCTGGCCCGCCTCGGCCGCGCCGACGAGGCGACCGAGGTGCTCGACCCGCTCCAGGTGCTCCCGGCCCCCGGCCAGGGCGCGCTCGCGGTGGAGTGCCGCAGCGACGACGCCGAGACGATCGCGCTGGTCGCGCAGCTCGACGACCCCGCCACCCGGGCCGCGATCAGCGCCGAGCGCACCCTGATGGCTCACCTCGAGGGTGGCTGCGCCGCCCCGATCGGAGCCCTGGCCGAGCTGGCCGAGGGCGACGACGGCCCCGAGATCTGGCTGCGGGCGGTGATCCTCTCGCCCGACGGCGCCCTGTCGGTGCGTCGGTCCGGGTCGGCCCCGCTCGGCGCCGAACCCGCCGGCTGGCCGGCGGCCGCGGCCGCGCTGGGTGCGTCCGTCGCCGCCGAGATGCTCGAGGACGGCGCCGGCGACCTGGTCGGACCACCCGGCCCGCCACCCCACGGAGACCAAGTCCCCCCATCCGCACGACCTGCAGAGGTGCACAACGCATGACGCGAGCCACGACAGCCAAGTCGGCTGCCCCGACTCCCGCCCCCCAGGCCAAGCCCGGCGGTGTTGCCTTCGTCGGCACCGGCCCCGGTGACCCGGACCTGCTGACGGTGCGTGCGGTCAAGCTCATCGAGGACGCCGACGTCGTCGTCACCGAGGACCCCGCCCACGCCGACCTGGTCCGCGTCGTACGCGCCCGGGCCGCGACCGTCGGCGAGGACACCACCGACGAGCTCGAGGTCGTCGACGGCGGCTTCGGCGAGGACGGCCAGCCGCTGACCCACGCCGCCCGCGCGAAGGTGGTGCTGAAGCAGGCCAAGCGCGGCCTGCGCGTCGTGCGCCTCCTCGGCGGCGACCCGTTCCTCTACGCCTCGGGCCCCGAGGAGGCGCAGGCCGTCGCCAAGGCCGGCATCGCCTTCGAGGTCGTCCCCGGCGTCTCGTCGATCGGTGCGGTCCCGGCGTACGCCGGCATCCCGCTGACCACCAAGGACCACCGCGAGGTGGCCGTGGTGACCTGCGGCGACAAGGTCGACTGGAGCCGCTACGCCGACTCCCCGACCCTCGTCCTGCTCTCGGCGGTCGGCCAGATCGGCGACATCGCCAAGCAGCTGATCGCGATCGGCCGCAAGCCGGAGACCCCGGTCGCGATGACCCGCGTCGGCACCACCACCGAGCAGCAGACGGTCACCTCGACCCTCGAGCGGATCGCCGCGGACGCCCGCGCCGCCCGGATCGCGCCGCCGGCCATCACGGTCATCGGCTCGGTCGTCGACCTGCGCGAGAAGCTGTCGTGGTTCGAGACCAAGCCGCTGTTCGGCTGGCGCGTCCTGGTGCCTCGCACCAAGGAGCAGTCCGCCTCGCTCTCGCAGCGCATCCGCGAGTTCGGCGGCGTGCCGGAGGAGGTCCCGACCATCTCGGTCGAGCCGCCGCGCAACCCGCAGCAGATGGACAAGGCCGTCCGCGGCCTCGTCGAGGGCCGCTACGAGTGGATCGCGTTCACCTCGGTCAACGCCGTCAAGGCGGTCCGGGAGAAGTTCGAGGAGTACGGCCTCGACGCCCGTGCCTTCTCCGGCCTCAAGATCGCCGCGGTCGGCGACAAGACCGCCGAGGCGATCGCGAACTGGGGCCTGCGCGCCGACCTGGTGCCCTCCGGCGAACAGTCCGCCGCCGGCCTCCTCGAGGACTGGCCCGAGTACGACGAGCAGCTTGACCCGATCAACCGGGTCTTCCTGCCGCGTGCCGACATCGCGACCGAGAACCTCGTCGCCGGCCTGATCGACCTCGGCTGGGAGTGCGACGACGTCACGGCGTACCGCACCGTCCGGGCCGCCCCGCCGCCGGCGCCGACCCGCGACGCGATCAAGACCGGCAAGTTCGACGCCGTCGTCTTCACGTCGTCCTCGACCGTGCGCAACCTCGTCGGCATCGCCGGCAAGCCGCACCCGTCGACGGTCATCGCCGTCATCGGGCCCGCCACGGCGAAGACCGCCGAGGAGCACGGCCTGCGCGTCGACGTGATGGCCCCCAAGCCGGACGTCGACCTGCTCGTCGAGGCCCTCGCCGGCTTCGGTGCCGAGCGTCGCGCCGCGATGATCGAGGCGGGGGAGCCGGTCACGAAGCCGAGCGACCGCAAGCCGTCCTCGCGCCGCAAGAAGGCCTGACCCCCGCCAGCCCGGTCCTCCACCGGCCCCGCCCCCGTCATCCGGGGCGGGGCCGGTGCCGGTCTCCCCAGCGACCCCGTCGGGACGTCACTCCTGGCGCGTCGAGACGTCAGTTGTGGCGGGTGAGACGTCAGCTGTGGCCCGTCGAATGGTCAGTTGGGGCACGTCGAGTGGTCGCGTCCCGCGCGTACGCCGGCCGTGACGTCTCGACGGGCCAGAAGTGATCACTCAACGGGCCACAACTGACGTCTCGACGAGCCCGAAGTGACCCTTCAACCCGCCACGAGTGACGCCTCGACCGTCCGGTGGGGACGGCGTGGCGGGCGCTCCTAGGATGGACGGGTGACCGACCTCGCCCGTCCCGTCGTCCGCCCGCGCCGCCTGCGCACCACCCCCGCGATGCGGGACCTGGTCGCCGAGACCACCCTGCGCCCGGCGCAGCTGGTGCTCCCGATGTTCGTGCGGGAGGGGGCGAGCGAGCCGGCGCCGATCAGCTCCATGCCGGGCGTCGTCCAGCACAGTCGCGACTCGCTGCGCCGCGCCGCGACGGAGGCCGCCGAGGCCGGCCTGCGCGGGGTGATGCTCTTCGGCGTCCCGCAGGCCAAGGACGCCGACGGCACCGGCGCCACCGACCCCGACGGCATCCTCAACGTCGCCATCGCCGACGTCGTCAGCGAGGTCGGCGACGCGCTCGTGGTGATGGGCGACCTGTGCCTCGACGAGTTCACCGACCACGGCCACTGCGGGGTGCTCACCCCCGAGGGCACCGTCGACAACGACGCCACCCTGGCCCGGTACGCCGACATGGCGGTCGTGCAGGCGCAGGCCGGCGTCCACATGGTCGGCCCCAGCGGGATGATGGACGGCCAGGTCGCCGTCGTGCGCGACGCGCTCGACGCGGCCGGCTTCACCGACGTGGGCATCCTCGCCTACTCCGCGAAGTACGCCTCCGCCTTCTTCGGTCCCTTCCGCGAGGCCGTCGACAGCTCGCTCGAGGGCGACCGGCGCACCTACCAGCAGGACGCCCGCAACGGCCGCGAGAGCATCCGTGAGGTGCTCCTCGACATCGAGGAGGGTGCCGACATCGTCATGGTCAAGCCCGCCCTGGCCTACCTCGACGTGCTGCGCCGCGTCGCCGACGCCGCCGGCGAGCTCGGCGTGCCGACGGCGGCGTACAACATCTCGGGGGAGTACGCCATGGTCGAGGCCGCCGCCGCCAACGGCTGGATCGACCGCGAGGCCGCCATCCTCGAGACCCTCACCGCGATCAACCGCGCCGGCGCGGACGTGATCCTCACCTACTGGGCCACGGAAGCCGCCGGCCTGCTGGGCTGAACTGCACTGAACTGCGCGAGCGTGTCGCCTGTCGAGGCCTGCGCGCGGGCGCTCGCCGGCTCGGCCCGCACTTGTCCTCGACGCGCCTGCGGCGCGGGCGCCACGCTGCCGCGCCGCGGTTGTCTTGCGTAGGGCCTGCTCCGCCTGGCGGCGAGGCGGAGGTAGGCGGGCGGGCGTTGCTCCCGGTGGTTGAGGTGCGAGGCCGCCCGCGGCCGAGCCTCGAAACCGCCGGGCCTTCTCTGGCGGACTGTGGTGGCCCCAGTCCGGCGCAGCCGTGCGGGTGGTGTCGAGGTTCGGCGCAGGAGCGATCCGCAGTGCTGGCTGCCCGAGCGTGTCGCCTGTCGTGCGTCGGTCCTGCCGCCGCCCGGCGGCAAGCCGTGGGAGTCGCGGCGGGAAATGACAAGAGCCCCGGCCTGGGGGGTGGGCCGGGGCTCTTGCGGGTCGGTCTGCGCTACTTGCCGAGTCCGTAGCTGAGCAGGCAGTTGAGCAGCTGCAGGCTCTGCGTCAGCTTCGGGTAGGCGGCCTGGCACTCGCTGCGGGCCTCCGCCTTGGTGAGCGGGCCGAGCAGGCCGGCGATCAGGTTCGAGGTCACCGTGCCGACGCCCTCGTCGATCGTCTCGACCGTCTCCTTGACGGCCTCGGCGCCCTTCTGGATCGGCTCGGGCAGCTTGCCGCCGCCGGTGCCGCCACCGGTGCCGCCGCCACCGCCGCCGGTGCTGCCGCCGCCGTCGCCGGAGCCGCCGCCGTCACCGCTGCCGCCGCCGGCGTTGGAGCCGCCGTCGGTGCTGCCGCCGGCGGAGCCGCCGTTCGAGCCGCCCGTGGAGCCGCCGGTCGAGCTGTTGCCCTTGCGGCCCTTGGTGGTCTTCGGGCCGTCGACGTTGAAGCTCGGCGGCTCGGGCACGACGTAGCCAGCGGCGGTCGTGTTGTTCGGGACCGAGGTGAAGTCACCCTCGAGGTAGGCGTTCATGATCCGCAGGACCAGGTCGACGTACGCGTCGCTGTGGTTGTAGCGGAAGACGGCCGCGCGCTGGCCGGCGACGGTGGAGAGGTCGCCGTCGCCGGAGCAGAGGTAGACGGCGGCGGCGAGCGCAGCGTCGTCGATGTCCTGCGGGTTGCGGGAGGCGTCGTCGTCGGCGTCCACGCCCACGACCTGCCAGGTCGACGGGATGAACTGCATCGGGCCGACGGCGCGGTCCCACTGGGTGTCGTTGTCGTAGACGCCGGCGTCGGTGTCCGAGATCGCCTTCGTGCCGTTCTTGCCGTTCAGCGGGATGCCGTAGATGCCGGGGGTCGCCACGCCGTCGTCGTTGAGGACGTTGCCGCCGAAGCGGCCGTGGTCGGACTCCACGCGGCCGATCGCGGCGATCAGCTGCCAGGTGATGTTGCAGGTCTTGTCGGCGGAGTTGATGACCGTCTCGGCCCGCTGGTACGCCGCCAGGGCAGCCGCGGGGATCGCGTTGGTCGACGCCGCGTTGACGATGCCCGCCGCGTTGCCGCCGTTGAGGCCCTCCACCTCAGCGGGGTCGGACAGGCTCGCCGGGTCCTCGATGGACTCCTCGGGCACCGAGGTGCCGTCGGTGACCTGGCCCGGGCTCGGGGCCGCGACGACCGGGGCCGTCACGCCGCCGATGCCGGCGACGGAGGCCGTCCACGCTGCCGACAGCAGAGCGAGCGGAATGATGGTGGCGGCGCGCTGCAGCCGTCCCAGACGCTTCCTCGACATGTACCGTCTCTCTCCCCTGGCCACCACCGGTGGCCTTCTCGCGTGGGCCGCTCCCTCTAAGCCCCCACCTGTACGCCGGCCGCTCCGACCGACCCACGGTGGGACCGTCGAGACGGGCGCGACACCTGGTCAACGAATCGTGACACAGCGGGGTTACGGGTGTCACATGATCCAGCCCACAATGCGGGCGGTGTGGTAGGTGTCCGCGACACGGCGACACCGGATCCGGTGCCACCCCCGCGCGGGCCCGCGCGTTCAGGCGGCTCTCAGGAAGCGACGGCGATGTCGGCCGGTCAGGGTCGATCGGTGACAATGCTTCGGTGCCCGATCTCGAGACCACCGGCGTGACCAGCGGCTCCGACGACCTCTTCGCCCGGGCCCGAGCGGTGACCCCGGGCGGGGTCAACTCGCCGGTGCGTGCGTTCAACGCCGTCGGCGGCACCCCGCGCTTCATCCGCTCCGCCTCCGGCCCCTGGCTGACCGACGTCGACGGCAACACCTACGTCGACCTGATCTGCTCCTGGGGGCCGATGCTCCTGGGCCACGGCCACCCGGCCGTGCTCGAGGCCGTGCAGGCCGCGGTGGCCCGCGGCACGTCGTACGGCACGCCCACGGAGGGCGAGGTCGCCCTCGTCGAGGCGATCGTCGAGCGCACCCCCGTCGAGCGGTTGCGCCTGGTCTCCTCCGGCACCGAGGCGACCATGTCGGCGATCCGGCTCGCCCGTGGCTTCACCGGCCGTGACGTCGTCGTGAAGTTCGCCGGTTGCTACCACGGCCACGTCGACTCGCTGCTCGCCTCGGCCGGCTCCGGGCTGACCACCTTCTCCATCCCCGGCACCCCCGGCGTCCCGGCCAGCTCCACCGAGCTCACCCTGGTGCTGCCCTACAACGACCGCGACGCGGTGACGGCGGCCTTCGCCGAGCACGGCGACCGGATCGCCTGCCTGATCACCGAGGCCGCCCCCGGCAACATGGGCGTGGTCCCGCCGGCGCCCGGCTTCAACCAGTTCCTCGCCGAGACCTGCCGCGCCCACGGGGCGCTGTTCATCAGCGACGAGGTGATGACCGGCTTCCGCGTCTCGCGCAGCGGCCAGTGGGGCACCGACGGCGCCGTCGAGGGCTGGGCGCCGGACCTGATGACCTTCGGCAAGGTGATGGGCGGCGGCCTGCCCGCCGCGGCCTTCGGCGGCCGCGCCGACGTCATGGGCCACCTCGCGCCGGAGGGGCCGGTCTACCAGGCCGGCACCCTGTCCGGGAACCCCGTCGCCACCGCCGCCGGCCTGGCCACCCTCACCGCGGCGACCGACGAGGTCTACGCCCGCCTCGACGAGGTCGCCGGCGCCCTGCGCGCCGGCGTCACCGAGACGTTCACCGCCGCCGGCCTCCCGCACGTCATCCAGTCGACCGGCTCGATGTTCTCGGTCTTCCTCACCGAGGAGCCGGTGACGAGCTACGCGGAGGCGCAGCGCACCGACGTGCCGGCGTACGCCGCGCTCTTCCACTCCATGCTCGACCAGGGCGTGCACCTGCCGCCGTCGGCCTACGAGGCGTGGTTCGTCTCGGCCTCGCACGACGACCGGGCCGTCCAGCAGGTCCTCGACGCCCTGCCGGCGGCCGCCCGCGCCGCGGCCGCGGCCGCAACCTCCCAGGAGAGCTGACATGACCAGCCCCGACACGATCGTCCACCTCGTCCGCCACGGCGAGGTCCACAACCCCGGCGGCATCCTCTACGGCCGCCGCGACGGCTTCCACCTCTCGACCCGCGGCCGCGCGATGGCCGACCGGGTCGCCGAGGCCCTCCAGGGCAACGACATCACCGTCATCCGCTCCTCGCCGCTCGAGCGGGCGCAGGAGACCGCCGCGCCGCTCGCCGCCGCGCTCGGGCTCGAGGTCGGCCCGGAGCCGCGGGTCATCGAGTCGGAGAACCGGTTCGAGGGCCTGACCTTCGGCAAGGGCAACAACGCGCTGCGCAACCCGCTGCTGTGGCGCCACCTCTACAACCCGTTCCGGCCGTCGTGGGGCGAGCCGTACAAGGCGATCGTCGCCCGGATGATGGCCGCCGTCCACGACGCGCGCCTCGAGGCCGAGGGCCACGAGGCCGTCCTGGTCTCCCACCAGCTGCCGATCTGGACGACCCGCCTGGCGGCGGAGAAGCGCTCCTTCCTGCACGACCCGCGCAAGCGGCAGTGCACCCTGTGCTCGATCACCTCCTTCGGGTTCGCCGGCGACCGGCTCGTCGAGATCTCCTACGCCGAGCCGGCGATCGACCTCATCCCGACCGGCGACATCGCCGCGCCGTTCTCGGCCGGTGACGCCCCCGAGGAGAACAAGCCGGAGGGGACGCCGCCGGCATGATGCGCCTCGCCCGCGCGGCGGCCGCCCTGGCCGTCGTACCCCTGCTGACGACTGCGTGCACCGACGTCGGCGGGACGGGCGACCTCGAGTACGTCGGGGGCAGCGGCGCGATCGTCCAGGTCGCGACGGAGAAGCGGCAGGACCCCGTCGAGATCAGCGGTACGACGGTCCAGGGCGAGCCGCTCGACGTGACCGACCTGCGCGGCAAGGCCGTGGTCCTCAACGTCTGGTGGTCCGGCTGCGGCCCGTGCCGCACCGAGATGCCGATGCTCGTCGACGCCGAGGACCAGCTCGGCGAGGACCAGCCCGACCGGGTCGCCTTCGTCGGCATCAACATCCGTGACCTCGCGCCCGAGAACGCCGCGGCTTTCGAGCGGGACCGCGGCGTCGACTACCCCTCGCTCTACGACCCGGGCAGCGAGTCCCTGCTCGCGCTGGGCGACTACGCGCCGCCGTCGATGCCGGCGACGCTGGTCCTCGACCCCGACGGTCGGGTCGCGGCCCTGATCAACGGCCCCGTGCCGTCGAAGGGCACCCTGGTCACCCTCGTCGAGGACGTCCTGGCGGAGAGCGCCTGATGGGGACCGTCTGATGGGTGAGTGGTTCCAGGAGCAGGCGGCCGCCGGGTCGCTCGGCTTGGCGATCCCGGTCGCCGCGATCGCCGGGCTTGTCTCCTTCTTCTCCCCGTGCGTCCTGCCGCTGCTGCCCGGCTACCTCTCCTACGCGACCGGCCTGTCCGGCGCCGACCTCGCCGCCGGTGAGGCGGGCAACCGCCGCGGCCGGATGTTGCTCGGGTCGATCCTCTTCGTGCTCGGCTTCGCCGTCGTCTTCGTCTTCTACGGCACCGCCTTCGGTTCGATCGGCCGGCCGCTGCGCCGCTGGCAGGACGAGCTCCAGCTCGGCCTCGGCGTCGTGCTCGTCGTGCTCGGCCTGGTCTTCGCCGGCGTGCTGTCGATCTTCCAGCGCGACCTGCGCATCCACAAGGTGCCCGCGGTCGGCCTCGGCGCCGCCCCGCTGATCGGCGCCCTCTTCGCGATCGGGTGGACGCCGTGCGTCGGCCCGACCTTCGGCGTGATCCTCAACCTGACCTTCGCCGACGGCGCGACCGCGGCCCGCGGCGGGCTGCTCGCGCTGTGCTACGCGCTCGGCCTGGGCCTGCCGTTCGTCGTCGTCGCGGTCCTCTACAACCGCCTCTCCCGCGCCCTGGGCTGGGTGCGCCGCCACCAGCTGGCATTCATGCGGGTCGGTGGCGCCTTCCTCGTCGTGATCGGGCTCCTCATGGTCACCGGCTGGTGGGACCACGTCGTGCAGTGGGCCCAGCTGCGCACCGTCGAGTTCGGGGAGACCGCGCTGTGACGACCGGGACCGAGCAGGCCCCGCGCAGCGAGGAGCGGCGGCCCGGGGAGCTCACCGCGCGCGAGCTGCTGCGCTGGACGTGGCGCCAGGTCACCTCGATGAGGACGGCGCTGGTGCTGCTCCTGCTGCTCGCCCTCGCCGCCATCCCGGGGTCGGTGATCCCGCAGGCCGACGTCGACTCGCTCGCCGTCACCCGGTGGAAGGACGAGCACCCGAAGCTGACGCCGCTCTACGAGCGGCTCGACCTGTTCTCGGTCTACTCCTCGCCGTGGTTCTCCGCGATCTACCTGCTGCTCGTCGTCTCGCTCGTCGGCTGCATCGTGCCGCGGCTGTTCGTCTACTTCCGGGCCCTGCGCGCCGAGCCGCCCGCGGCGCCGCGCCACCTCACCCGGATGCCCGTCCACGCGTCGTACACGACGGACCTGGCGGCCGACGAGGTGCTCGCCCGGGCTCGTGAGGTGCTGGGGCGCGGCCACCGGCTGCGGCGGACCGGCGCCGGCGACAACTTCGTCGCGGCCGAGCGCGGGCACCTGCGCGAGGCCGGCAACCTGCTCTTCCACCTGTCGGTGCTCGTCGTGCTCGCCGGCTTCGCCGTCGGCGGGCTGTGGGGCTACCAGGGCGGCGTGATCCTCGTCGAGGGCAGCACCTTCAGCAACAACCTGACGCAGTACGACGACTTCAAGCCGGGCGGGTTGTTCCGCCAGCAGCAGATGGAGGACTTCCGGTTCACCGTCGAGGACTTCGAGGTCGAGTGGCTCAAGGAGGGTCCGCGGACCGGGCAGGCGCGCAAGTTCGAGGCGCACCTGACCTACCAGCAGGGCCGCGACGGCGAGCGCAAGGAGTACGACCTGCGGGTCAACCACCCGCTCGAGGTCGACGGCACCGACGTGTTCCTGATCGGCCACGGCTACGCGCCGGTCGTCACCGTGCGCGACGCCGAGGGCGAGGTGACCTACACCGGCCCGACCGTGTTCCTCCCGCAGGACGCGAGCTTCCTGTCCTTCGGGGTCATCAAGCCCCCGGTCGTGGACCCGCAGCTCGGCCTGGAGGGCCTGTTCTACCCGTCCTTCGACATGCGCGACGGCAACCCGGTCACGGTCTTCGGCGACGACCTCAACCCGACCCTGTCGATGCTCGCCTACACCGGCGACCTCGGCTATGAGTCCGGCCGCTCGCAGTCGATCTACGTCCTCGACAAGACCGACGCCGAGCTCGTCGAGGTCGACGGCAAGCCGGTGCGCGTCGACCTGCAGCCCGGTGACACCTTCGAGCTGCCCGACGGGCTCGGCTCGGTCACCTTCGACGAGGTGAAGCCCTGGATCCGGGTCCAGATCAGCCAGACGCCGGGCAAGGAGGTCGCCCTCATCGGCGTCGTCCTCGCCCTCATCGGGCTCTGCGCGTCGCTCTTCATCCGGCCTCGCCGGGTGTGGGTGCGGGCGGTGCCCGGCACAATGACCGATGACGGCGGTACTCGGGTCGAGGTCGCCGTGCTCGACAGGTCCGGCAACGGGGAGATGGGCGAGGTCCTCTCCACCCTGCTGGACCGCCTCAAGGAGAAGGCACAGTGAGTGACACCCAGTGGGAGACCCTGAGCAACCAGACGGTCGCCGTGGCCGGCGTCCTGTACTTCCTGGCGCTGCTGGTGCACCTCGCGGAGTGGGCGGCGCTGCGCCAGCCGGCCGCCACGCGTGAGCTGGTCGCCGCCGGCGCTGGCGCACCGGAGGCGGAGCAGGCTGCCGTCGTACCTGCTGAGGGGGAGTCGCACCGGGTCGCCTTCCTGGGCCGGCTCGGGTTCCTGCTCACCTGCCTGGCCTGCGTGGCCCACCTGGTGTCCCTCGTCGGGCGCGGCATGGCCGCGGACCCGAACCGCGTGCCCTGGGGCAACATGTACGAGTTCACGCTGAGCGGCACCTTCGTCGTCACGCTGCTCTACGTCGTGCTCTACCGCCGCTTCAACCTGGCGTGGATGGGCCCGCTGGTCGTCTGCTTCGTGGTGTCCACGCTGATGGTCGCCGTGATCTGGCTGCACGACTCCGTCGCCCCTCTCACCGAGGCGCTCAACTCGCCGTGGCTGGTCATCCACGTCGTGTCCGCAGTGATCGCGACCGGCGCCTTCACCATCGGCGGCATCGCCTCGATCATGTTCCTGGTCCGCGCCCGTGCCGACCGCAAGGCGGCTGCCGCCGGCCGCGAGGTCAGCGGCTGGCTGGCCCGGGTGCCGCAGCCGGACGCGCTGGACCGCCTCGCCTACCGCGTGCACGCCTTCGCGTTCCCCGTGTGGACCTTCGCCGTCCTCATCACCGGCCCGATCTGGGCGCACGAGGCCTGGTCGCGTTACTGGAACTGGGACCCCAAGGAGGTCTGGGCGTTCATCACCTGGGTCGTCTACGCGGGCTACCTGCACGCCCGGGCGACCGCCGGCTGGAAGGGCCGCCGTGCGGCGATGCTCGCGCTGGTCGGCCTGGCCACCCTGTGGTTCAACTTCATCGGGATCAACTACTTCTCGACCACGAGCCAGCACTCGTACGCCGCCGAGCGCATCGTGGACAGCACCGTCGGCAGCACCGTCGACAGCACCGTCGACAGCACCGTCGACAGCAGCGTCGACAGCAGCACGGACGTCGGCACCGCCGACCCCCGCTGACCCGTCGGGGCCGGCTACTGGGGGCCGGTGCCGTCCGGCGGGTCGGGCTTGTGCCGCTCGGCCTGGCGGCGCTTCCACTCCAGCTCGCGCAGGAACGCCTCGTCGTCGTCCGGTGCGACCGGACGCGTCGGCGGACGGGGCCGGGTGGGGCGGCGCGGCACCTGCTCGCCACCGAACCCGCGGTCCTGCATCCAGCGGATCGCGAGGTAGGTGACCGCCGCGAAGATCACGACGACGAGCAGCAGCTTCACACGACCAAGAGTAGGGCCGACGTGGTGACGGCGGGGCCGGTCCCCGGGTCTCGATCCGGCAACGGTGCGACTTATCCTTGGGGAGTGAAGGAGTTCTGGATCTACACGGCCATGCGCGTCGGCCTCTTCGTCGGCGCGTTCTGCATCGTCTTCGGGCTGTGGTTCCTCATCGCCGACTCGGTGAACCTCCTCCTCGTCATCGTGATCGCCTTCCTGGTCAGCGGCCTGGCGTCGTACGTCCTCCTCGAGCGGCAGCGCAACGCGTTCGCGCTCCGGGTCGAGGACCGGGCCGGCCGGATCAGCAAGAAGTACGACGACATGCGGTCCAAGGAGGACGAGGACTGACCCTCCCGGGTCCCTCGTCTCGTTGAGACGTCACTTCTCGTCGGTCGAGTGGTCGGTTCTGGCGCGTCGAGACGTCAGGAATGGCGCGTCGAGACGTCAGGAATGGCGCGTCGAGCGGTCACGTACGGCGACGTCGTACGAGCTGACGCCTCGACCTGCCGGAAGTGACGACTCGACCGGCCAATTCTGACGCTTCAACAGGCCAGAACTGACGTCTCGACGCGCCAGAAGTGACGTCTCAACGAGCGAGGACGAGGCCGATGCCGGCGAGGACCGCCCAGCCGAGCTCGGCGATGCCGGTCTGCTGGAGGACGGGGATGAGGGCCGGGCCGCCGGCGCCGCCCAGGACGGTCCGGGCGGCGCGCAGGGCCGGCAGCAGGAAGCCGAGGCCGAGCAGGGCCCACCAGGTGGTGAGCGCGGCGAGGACCACGACGGCGGCGGCGGAGACGGCGACGAGGAGCGCGTAGAACCCGCGCGTACGGCGGTCGCCCAGTCGCACGGCGAGGGTGATCTTGCCCGCCACCTCGTCGGTCGGGATGTCGCGCAGGTTGTTGGCCACGAGGATGGCGCAGGCCAGGGCACCGACGCCGGTGCCGGCGGCGACCGAGGCCCAGCCGGCGTCGCCCCAGCGCTCGGTCTGCACCCAGGTGGTGCCGACGGTGGCGACGAGGCCGAAGAACACGAAGACCATCACCTCGCCGAGGCCGAGGTAGCCGTAGGGCTTCGAGCCGCCGGTGTAGTACCAGGCCGCCACCACGCAGGCGGCGCCGACCGCCACCAGCCACCAGGCGGTGGTGGCGGCGATGACCAGGCCCGCGACGGCGGCGACGCCGAAGCAGAGGAAGGCCGCGCGCTTCACCGCGGCCGGGGTGGCGAGCCCGGAGCCGACCAGGCGCAGCGGGCCGACCCGCTCGTCGTCGGTGCCGCGGACGCCGTCGGAGTAGTCGTTGGCGTAGTTGACGCCGACCTGGAGCGCGAGGCTGACGACCATCGCGAGCAGCGCCTTCCACCACACCGAGCGGTCGTCGTGCACGGCGACGGCCGTGCCGACCAGCACCGGTGCCAGGGCGGCCGGCAGGGTGCGGAGTCGGGCGCCGGCAATCCAGTGCTTCGCGGTGGCCATAGCGGTCGATTCAAGCAGGGTCGGGTGCCGCCACGCCCAGCCGGGTCAGGTGTCGCTCGGCGGCGCGGGCGGCGGGGTGGATGAGGACGGCCGCGACGACGACGATGCCGGCGATGACCAGCCAGCCGCGGGCGCCCCACTCCATGGCGAGCCAGGTGTAGAGCGCAGGTGCCCACACGGTGCCGAGGGTGTAGCCGAGCTGCGAGACGCCCTGGTACTCCCCGCGGCGGCGCGGGTCGCTGAGCTCGGCCTGCAGGCCCCACTCGCCGGCGGACTGGAAGAGCTCGGCGCCGGTGACGGTGACGTGGCCGATCCAGACCAGCAGGATCGTCACCCAGCCGACGGTGTCGTGGGTGACCAGCACGATGCCGCAGGAGAGCACGAAGAAGAAGGCCCCGCGGCGCTGGGCGCGCAGGGAGTCGGCGACGGTGGTGATGCCGCGTGCGGCCGCGACCTGCAGCAGGACGGCCATCACCGTGTTGGTGCCGAAGAGCCACGCGAGCAGGACCCGTGGGGCGTCGGTCTCCTCGACCAGCCACAGCGGGATGACGACGTTGAGCAGCACCTGGTGCGTGCCGAGCACGCCGCCGAGGACCGCCATGGCGACGTACGCCCGGTTGCGCAGGGCGCTGCGCCGGTCGCCCGCCTCCTCGAGCGCCGTCGCGAGCGGCGCCTCCTCGGCGTGGTGGACCACCGACGGCATCCGCGCGACGAGCGCAGCGTTCAGCACGAGCAGGGCCGCGGTGGCGACCGGGACGAGGCGGATCACGCCGTCGTCGTTGGTGGCCAGGGCGATGCCGGCGAGCAGGGCTCCGAAGGTGTAGCCGACGTTGCGGGCGGCACGGAAGTACGCGTTGGAGGAGACCCGCTCCTCGCGCGGGAAGATGTCGAAGCGGTAGGCGTTGCGGGCCGAGCGGCTCGCGGTCGTCACCAGCTGCAGCACGACGAGCACCGCCACGAAGGTGGCGAAGCCGCCCGCCAGCAGCCAGGCGAGGTAGAGCAGCGCCTCGACCAGCGAGGACAGCATCCACACCCGCTTCGCACCGAAGCGGTCGCTGACCTTCCCGAGCGGCACGGCGAGCAGGAAGGTGACCGCACCGGCGATCGACAGGCCGAGGCCGACCTGCGCGGCGGACAGCCCCACGACCTGGGTGAAGAAGACCGCGCTGCCGGTGAGGAAGACCCCGTCGCCGAACGCGGAGAGCACCGACTGGACCGACAGACGGCGCACGAGCGAGGTGGGGCCGGCGAGGCGGGCGACGCGCTCCGGCAGATATCTTGACATCAAGACAACCGTACGACGATCCGCGGCGGCTGTCGAACGGTTTCGTGGTCGGGCTCGGGCATCGTGCCAGCGAGCTGGCGGGCCCGGTCCGGGCGTCCGAACGCCGATCCGCTCGTCGCCTCGATCGACAGGCCCGCTCCCAGCACGGCGTCGCGGTCCAGGAGCCTGCGCCAGGAGTTCGGCACCGAGGACCTCGCCACCACCCGGCGGGTCCTGGCGCGGGTCAGGGAGCTGCTGGGCCCGTGACCTCGCCGGCCGCCGCCGCGCCAGCTGCCCCGCCCGCCGCGTCCGCCGCCGCGACGACCGGCTGCTGGTCGAGGGGGAAGTGCCGGTCGCGGAAGCGGGTAGCCATGCCGAGCGAGGGCCCCATCAGCGCGGACGCGGCCACGACGATGCCCGCGATGACCAGCCACCCGTCGGCGCCCCACTCCATCGCGAGGAAGGTGAACAGCGCCGGCGCCCACATCGAGCCGAGGGCTCGGCTGACGTCGCCGACACCCTGGTACTCCCCGCGCCGCTGCGGGTCCATCAGCTCGGCCTGGACCGACCAGCTGGCGCCGGAGACGAACAGCTCCGCGCCGGTCACCGTCACGTGCCCCAGCCACACCAGCAGCACGGTCACCAGGCCGACGGTCGAGTGCGTGACCATCGTGATCAGGCACGAGACCACGAAGAACGCGGTGGAGATCCACACGTAGCGCATCGCGTCGCGCAGGTCGCGCACCCCCTTCGAGGTGTACGCCGGCAGGAAGATGCACAGCACCGTGTTGGTGCCGAACAGCCAGGCCAGCAGCACGTGCGGGGCGTCGGTGGCCTCCACCAGCCACAGCGGGATCACCACGTTGAGCAGGGTCTGGTTGGTCCACAGCACGCCGAGGCAGAAGGTGACGAGGATCCAGCCGCGGTTGCGCAGCGGGCCCGGGCCGCTCGGGCGCACCCGCGCCTCACCGCTGCGCACGCGCAGGTCGTGCGGCGCCGCCGGGAGCCGGGTGATCCAGAACCCGTTGACCGCCATCAGCAGCGCCGCGAACCACGGCGACCAGCGGATGACGTCGAGGCTGCCGGTCGCCAGCGCGATGCCGCCGACGACCGCGCCGAGGGTGAACCCGAGGTTGAGCGCGGAGTAGAGGTAGGCCTGCGTCTCGACCCGCTCCTTGCGGGGGAGCACGTCGACGACGTACGCCTGGTAGCTGGAGTGGCCCGCCGAGCCGAACACCGCGAAGAAGAGGCCGACCGTGAGGTACTGCTCGAACGAGCCGACGAACGGCAGCGCGAGGAAGCAGGCGGCGCGGCCCCACGTGGTCGCAGCCCACACCCGCTTCGGGCCCAGGCGGTCGACGAGGCGGCCGGCGGGGTAGGCGAGCAGGAACTCCGCGACGTTGACGATCGTCAGCGCCAGGCCGACCTTGCTGGCCGACATCCCGACGACCTGGGTGAGGAAGACGGCGCTGCCGGTGTTGAAGGCGCCCTCGCCGGTGGAGAAGAGGATCGACTGCGTCGCGAGCCGGCGGGACATGGGCGTGGGCGGGACCAGGCGCCGCCAGAAACCACGGTCCACCGTCGCGGCAGAGATGCTCATCGCCGGACATCTTCTCGCCGGGACTAGGTTTTGTCGTGTGAGTTTCTGGGCGCCCGCCGGTCCTGCGACCGACGTCGTCGAGCAGGCGCGGGCCTGGCTCGACGGCGCCGACGACGTCCCGCTCGTGGTCGCCACCTCCGGCTCGACCGGCGAGCCGAAGCGGGTGCGGCTGCCGCGGGCCGCGGTGCTCGCCTCGATCGCCGCGTCCGCGGCCCGGCTGGGTGCGACCGGCAGGTGGGTGCTGGCCCTGCCCGCGACGTACGTCGCCGGCGTGCAGGTCGTGCTGCGCTCGCTGGTCGCCGGGCACGACCCGGTGCTGCTCGACCGCGACGGCTGGCCCGACGGCGAGGGCTGGTTCGTCTCCCTCGTGCCGATCCAGCTCACCCGGATGCTCGACCAGCCCGAGGACCTCGCCGCACTGCGCCGCGCCCACACCGTGCTGCTCGGCGGCGGCCCGATCGGTGCGTCCCTGCGGGCCCGGGCGGCGGACGCCGGCGTGCACGTCGTCGCCACCTACGGCTCGGCCGAGACCGCCGGCGGCTGCGTCTACGACGGCGTCCCGCTCGACGGCGTCGCGGTCGCCATCGGCGAGGGCGGGCGGGTGCGGATCGCCGGACCCACCCTCTTCGCCGGGTACGACGGCCGGCCGGACCTGACCCGTGAGGTGCTCGTCGACGGGTGGTTCCTCACCTCCGACGCCGGCCGGCTCGACGAGGACGGCCGGCTCGCGCTCATCGGCCGGCTCGACGACGTCGTCGTCAGCGGCGGCCTCAACGTCCCCGGCCCGGCCGTGGCGGAGCGGCTGCGCCAGCACCCCGGGATCGCGGAGGCCGAGGTGCTCGGCGTCCCCGACGACGAGTGGGGCAACCGCGTGGTCGGCTTCGTCGTGCCACGCGCCGGGGAGGTGGAGCCGGACGCGCTGCGCGACTGGGTCGCCGCCGAGCACCCGCGCGCGTGGGCGCCGCGGCAGTGGGTCGTCCTCGACGCGGTGCCGCTGCTGGAGAACGGCAAGCCCGACCGGCGGGCGCTGCGCGCCCTCGCCCTCGAGGAGGCCGGCGCGTGAAGGTCGTCGCGATCCCGATGCGCACCCGCTTCCGCGGCATCACCGTGCGTGAGGTGGCCCTGCTGCGCGGCCCCGCCGGGTGGGGCGAGTGGAGCCCGTTCCTGGAGTACCCGCCCGAGGTCGCCGAGCCGTGGCTGCGCTGCGCGGAGGAGGCGATGGCCGGCGACTGGCCCGCCCCGGTGCGCACCTCGGTGCCGGTCAACGTCACCGTGCCCGCGGTCGGCCCGGAGCGGGCGCACGAGATCGTCCGCGCCGGCGGGTGCCGCACCGCCAAGGTCAAGGTCGCCGAGCCCGGCCAGACGACCGCCGACGACGAGGCCCGGGTCGAGGCGGTCCGCGACGCGCTCGGCCCCGACGGGCACGTCCGCGTCGACGCCAACGGCGGCTGGAGCGTCGACGAGGCCGTCACCGCGATCGGCCGGCTCGACCGCGCCGCCGGCGGCCTGGAGTACGTCGAGCAGCCGGTCGCGACCGTCGAGGACCTCGCCCGCGTGCGGCGCCGCGTCGACGTGCCGATCGCCGCCGACGAGTCGATCCGTCGCGCCGAGGACCCCTACCGCGTGCGCGACCTCGAGGCAGCCGACATCGCGGTGCTCAAGGTGCAGCCGCTCGGCGGCGTGCGGGCCTGCCTCGAGGTCGCCGAGCGGATCGGGCTCCCCGTCGTGGTGTCGTCGGCCCTGGAGACCTCGGTCGGCATCGCCGCGGGCGTCGCGCTGGCCGCGGCGCTGCCGTCGCTGCCGCACGCCTGCGGCCTGGCCACGGTGCAGCTGCTGACCGCCGACGTGGTCACCGAGTCGCTGCTGCCGGTCGACGGCGCGCTGCCCGTGCGGCGGCCGGTGGTCGACGCCGACGAGGTCGAGCGGGTCGCCGCCTCCCCGGACCGGGTCGACCACTGGGCGGCCCGCCTCGCCGCCGTACGCGCGTTGCGGGAGGATCGTCGCCCATGAGCACCGACGACGCCGCGTCCCTCGCCGCGGGCTGCGTGGCCTGGCTGCAGCGGGCCGGCGTCACCGACGTCGTCGCCGCGCCCGGGTCGCGCAACGCACCGCTCCTGTTCGCGCTGTGGGCGGCCGCGCAGGCCGACGGCCCGCGCCTGCACACGCGGATCGACGAGCGCACCGCGGGCTTCCTTGCCCTGGGGCTGACCAAGGTGGGCGCCCGCGCCGCGGTCGTCACCACCTCCGGCACGGCGGTGGCGAACCTGCACCCAGCCGTCCTCGAGGCCGCCCACTCCGGCCTCGACCTCGTCGTCGTCTCCGCCGACCGCCCCGCCCGGCTGCGCGGCACCGGCGCCAACCAGACCACCGACCAGGTCGGCATCTTCAGCCCCTTCGTCGCCACCCACGACCTCGCGTCCGTGGCCGACCTCGACGCCGTGACCACCGCCCCCGCCGGCGCCCCCGCCCACCTCAACCTCCAGCTCGACGCCCCGCTCGTCCCGGACGTGCCCGTCGCGCCGACCGGGGTAGTCCCGGGTCACAAGCACCTTCCGACGGCGTGTCGCGGTGCTGTTGACCCGGGACCACCGCCGCACGACCTCCGCAGGGGGCCCCGCACCGTCGTCGTGGCTGGCGACGACGCGGGGCCACAGGCACGGCGGCTGGCCGAGGAGGCCGGGTGGCCGCTGCTCGCCGAGCCCAGCAGCGGGGCCCGCACCGGCGACAACGCGATCCGGACCTACCGGCTGCTGCTCGGCACCGACCTCGGCGCGCAGGTCGAGCGGGTCGTCGTCCACGGCCGGCCCACGTTGTCCCGCCCGGTCACCCGGCTGCTGGAGAGCCCCGACGTCGAGGTGCTGGTCGTGCCGGGCCGCGGCGTGTGGCCGCCCGCCCCACCGGGGTCCTCCGCCATCGGCACGCCGCGCTGGGTGGGGGAGGAGCCCGACGACCCGGCCTGGCTGGACGCCTGGCGCGAGGCCGACCGTGACCTCGCCCGCCGCGTCGACCGGCTCGTCGCCGAGGAGCCCGCCCTCACGCCGTACGACGTCGCGGCGGCCACGCACGCCGCGCTGCCCGCCGGCGGCTTGCTCGTCGTGGGGGCCTCCAGCCCGGTTCGTGACCTCGACGTGATGGCCCGCCCCACCCCGGTCGGGAGCCGCCGCAAGGTGGTCGCCAACCGCGGGCTCGCCGGCATCGACGGCACGCTCAGCACCGCGATCGGCGCCGCCCTCGGGCGCCCGGCGTCCACCCGCAGCCTCGCGCTGGTCGGCGACCTGACCTTCCTGCACGACCAGAACGCGCTCGTGCTCGGCCCCGACGAGCCCCGGCCCGACCTGACCATCGTGGTCGCCAACGACGACGGCGGCGCGATCTTCTCCGTGCTCGAGCAGGGCGCACCGGCGCACGCGGCGTCCTTCGAGCGGCTCTTCGGCACCCCGCACGGCACCGACCTCGCCAGCCTGTGCGCGGCCGTCCGCGTCCCGCACCTGCGGGTCACCTCGCGCCTCGAGCTGGAGCAGGCCCTGGCCTCCCCGAACGGCGGGATCGAGGTCGTCGAGGCCGTCGTCAGCCGGGCCGGGCGGCGCGAGCTCGACGGCCGCTTGCGCGACCTCGCCGCGTCGGGCGCCCGCTAGTCTGGAGGACGTGGTCAGCGACGCGCAGCCGGCTCCCGAACCCGGCGTCGACGACCAGCAGAGCCCGCACGAGGGCCGCATCGCGCCGTCCCTGCGGCACTTCATCCACACCGAGGCCGCGAGCGCCGGCCTGCTGGTCGCCGTCGCGCTCGTCGCGCTGCTGTGGGCGAACTCCCCGTGGTCGGACAGCTACGAGGACCTGTGGCACCAGACGCTGTCGGTGACCCTCGCCGGGGACGGCATCACGATGGACCTCCACCACTGGGTCAACGACGGCCTGATGGTGATCTTCTTCTTCGTCATCGGGCTCGAGGTGCGTCGCGAGTTCGCGGTCGGCGAGCTGACCGAGCGACGGCGCCTGGTGATCCCGGTCCTCGCCGGCGTCGGCGGCATGGTCGTCCCCGCGCTGCTCTACCTGCTGCTCAACCCGTCCGGCGACTCCGCCGCCGGCTGGGGCATCGTGATCGGCACCGACACCGCGTTCCTGCTCGGCACATTGGCCCTCGTCGGCCCCAGCGTGTCGACCCAGCTGCGGATCTTCCTGCTCACCCTCACCGTCATCGACGACATCGTCGCGGTCACCGTCATCGGCGTCGTGTACTCCGACGGCGCCGACCTCACCGCGCTCGCCGTCGCCGCCGCCTGCCTGGTCGTGCTGGTCGTCCTGGACCGCCGCGGGGAGTGGCGCGCCTCGCCGTACGTCGCCACCGTGGTCGTGCTGTGGGTCGCCACCCTCGAGTCCGGGATCCACGCCTCCATCGCCGGCATGGTGTCCGGCCTCCTGGTCCCGGCGGTCACCGCCGACCGGGCGCTCGTGCAGGAGGCCGCCGACCGGGTGCGTCGCTTCCAGCAGTCGCCGCTGCCGGAGGTGCAGCGCGAGGCACGGCAGGGCCTCAACCGCGCGGTGTCGGTGAACGAGCGGCTGCAGGAGGTGCTGCACGGCTGGACCAGCTACGTCGTCGTACCCGTCTTCGCGCTGGCGAACGCCGGCATCGACCTGCGCGACGGGGTGCTCGGCGACGCGCTCTCCTCGCCGGTCACGTGGGGCGTGGTGGTCGGCCTCGTCGCCGGCAAGACCGCAGGCATCGGCGTCGGCGCGCTCACCGCCGCGCGGCTGCGGTGGGGCGCGCTGCCCGACGGCGTCGCGCCCGGCCACATCCTCGGCGGCGCCGCGCTGTCCGGCATCGGGTTCACCGTGTCGCTGCTCATCGTCGGGCTGGCCTTCACCGACGAGACGCTGCAGGACCAGGCGAAGGTCGGCGTGCTGCTGGCCGCGGTGCTCGCCGTCGTCGTCGGCTGGGTCGTCTTCGCCGTTGCCGCGACCGTGTTCGACCAGCGCGACGCGAGCCTGCCGATGACCCTCAGCGACCCGGTCGACCCGCGGCACGACCACGTCCTGGGCCCGGTCGACGCACCCCTCACCCTCGTGGAGTACCTCGACTTCGAGTGCCCGTTCTGCGCCCGTGCGACCGGCGCGGCGAACGAGGTCCGGGAGTACTTCGGTGACCGGTTGCGCTACGTGCCGCGCCACCTGCCGCTCGACGTCCACCCGCACGCCGTGCTCGCGGGCATCGCTGCCGAGGCCGCTGGACGGCAGGGTCGCTACTGGGACATGCACGAGCTGCTGTTCACCCGCCAGGACCACCTCGAGCGCGACGACCTCATCGGGTACGCCGCCGAGCTCGGCCTCGACGTGGAGCAGTTCACCGCCGACCTCGACGACACCGAGCTGGCCGAGCGGGTGGCCCGCGACGCCGCGAGCGCCGACGCCAGCGGGGTGCGCGGCACGCCGACCTTCTTCATCGGCGAGCGCCGGCACGTCGGCCCGTTCGACGCGCGCAGCCTGATCGCCGCGCTGGAGGCGGAAGGAGCCTGATGGAGGTCGCCCTGCTCCTGGTCGCCATCGCCGTGACGGTGCTGGCGGTCACCGCGGTCGCCGGGCGCACCGACCTCCCCGCGCCGCTGCTGCTCGTCGTGGTCGGCGCCGTCGCCTCCTGGCTGCCGGGCGTGCCGGAGGTGCGGCTCGAGCCCGAGGTCGTCCTGCTCGGCCTCCTGCCGCCGCTGCTCTACTCGGCTGCCCTGAACACCTCGCTCGTCGACTTCGCGGCCAACAGGAAGCCGATCCTGCTGCTCTCCGTCGGGCTCGTCGCGTTCACCACCGTCGGCGTCGGCGCCGCCGTCCACCTCGTGGTGCCGGAGCTCGGGTGGCCGCTGTCGCTCGCGATCGGCGCCGTGGTCGCCCCGCCGGACGCGGTCGCCGCCACCGCCATCGGCCGGCGGATCGGCCTGCCGCGGCGGGTGGTGACGATCCTCGAGGGCGAGTCGCTGCTCAACGACGCCACGGCGCTGGTGGCGCTGCGGATGGCGGTCGTCGCGCTCGGCTCCACCGTCACCGCGTGGGAGGTCGTCGAGGACTTCCTCGTCGCCGCCGGCGGAGGTGTCGCGGTGGGGGTCGCGGCCTTCGTCGTCGTCGGCTTCGTGCGCAAGCACGTGACGGACCCGCTGCTCGACACCGCGCTCTCGCTCGTCGTGCCCTTCTCGTCGTACGTCGTGGCGGAGGAGATCCACGCCTCCGGCGTCGTCGCCGTCGTGGTGGCCGGGCTGCTGCTCGGCCACGTCGCGCCGGTCCTGCAGTCCGCACCGTCGCGGATCGCCGAGCGGACGAACTGGCGCACCATCGCGTACGTCCTCGAGAACACCGTCTTCCTGCTGATCGGGCTGCAGGCCGACTGGTTGCTCGCGGAGGTCGGGGACAGCGAGCTCGGCGCCGGGACCGTCCTGCTCACCTGCGCCGCCGCGTTCCTCACCTGCGTCGTCCTGCGGATGGTGTGGGTGTTCGCCTCCAGCACCCTGCTGCTGCGCCGCGGGTCGGACGCGTCCGGCGAGCCGGCCGGCGACGGGGCGGCGCGGTGGCGCAGCTCCTTCCTGATCGGGTGGGCCGGGATGCGCGGCGTGGTCACCCTCGCCGCCGCCTTCACCGTCCCGGAGGACACCGAGCACCGCGAGGTGCTGCTCGTCGTGGCCTTCGCCGTCGTCGCGGGCACCCTGCTCGGGCAGGGCACGACGCTGCCCGCCGTCGCCCGCCGGTTGCGGGTCTCCGGCCCCGACCCGCAGGAGGACGCGCTCGCCCGGGCGACCCTGCTGCAGCAGGCGGGCAAGGCCGGGCTGAAGGAGCTCGACCGGCTCACCGCCGAGAACGACGACCCGCTCGGCGTGCGTGAGCTGATCGTGCAGCGCCTGGAGCTGCGCAACTTCGCGGCGTGGGAGCGGCTCGGGACCACCGCCGACGAGGACAGCCCGAGCGACCTCTACGCCCGCTGGCGGATCGCGATGATCGAGGCAGAGCGACGGCGCGTCCTCGAGGTCCGGTCGACCGGGGCGGTGCCGTCCGAGGTGGTCAGCGACGTGCTCGCGATGCTCGACGTGGAGGAGTCCATGCTCGACGCCGCCGTCGCCGAGCGGGCGGAGATCCGGGCCGCCGCCACCGCACGCCCGGACGTCGACGGCTGCGTGGACCTGGCCGACGCCCCGGACCTCGACCCGCCCGCGGACCCCTTCTGCCAGCGCTGCCGCGACGAGGGCACCCCGTCGGTCGCGCTGAGGATGTGCCTGGCCTGCGGCCACGTCGGCTGCTGCGACTCCTCGCCGGGCCGCCACGCCACCGCGCACTTCCGCGAGACCCGCCACCCCGTGATGCGTTCCGTCGAGCCGGGGGAGGACTGGCGCTGGTGCTACGTCCACCACCAGACCGGCTGACTGCTTGACTGCTTGACCGGTTGACCGGTTGACCGGTTGACCGGCGTGGCTTGGCTACCGTGGTCGGCATGCGCCTGACCAAGTTCGGCCACGCGGCCGTCCGGATCGAGCACGACGGCACGACCCTGGTCCTCGACCCGGGCACGTGGAGCCAGCGGGAGTCCGTCGACGGCGTCGACGCGGTGCTGATCACCCACGAGCACCCCGACCACTACGACGCGGAGAACCTGCGCGCCACCGACGCCCCGATCTTCACCATCGGTGCCGTCGCGGCCCAGATCCGCGAGTCGGCCCCGGACGTCGCGGAGCGGGTCACCGTGGTCTCGCCCGACGAGTCGTGGACCATCGGCGGCGTCGGGGTGCGGGCGATCGGGGAGCTGCACGCCGTCATCCACCCGGACCTGCCGCGGTTCCACAACAGCGGCTACCTGCTGAGCGTGGGCGAGGAGACGGTGTTCCACCCCGGGGACGCGTTCACGGTGCCCGGGGTGCCGGTCGACGTGCTCCTCGCGCCGGTGTGCGCGCCGTGGATGCGCTCCAGCGAGGGCGTCGACTTCGCCCGTGCCGTCGGGGCGCCACGCAACGTCGCGATCCACGACCGCGTCTACTCCGCGGAGGGACTCGGCGTGGTCGACATGCAATTCGGGCGACTCCTCGGCGCCCGCGGCCTCGACTACGTGCGGCTGCCGGACGGAGCGGACCTGTAACCGCACCGTCTCACCTCGCCGGGGCACTGGGGGGCCTCTCAGGATCACC
Organism: Nocardioides sp. J54; assembly: GCF_000519005.1. Lineage (GTDB taxonomy): Bacteria > Actinomycetota > Actinomycetes > Propionibacteriales > Nocardioidaceae > Nocardioides. The sequence continues at coordinate 114,270 of NZ_JAER01000013.1, forward strand.
CGGCATGATGGTCCGATGCCGATCGCACGCTCCACCTACGCCGGTGTCGCCACCGGCGCCGTCCTCCTCGCCGGTGCCGTCGGGTTCGGCGTCGGGCTGCCCAAGGTCGTCGAGGACTCGTCGTACTCGGCCGGGGACCTGCCCGCCCTGCCGGACAAGATCGACGACCGCTTCGTCGCGCTGTCGACGGTGACGGCCGAGCAGGCCGGGGCGACCGGCGACCAGGCGAGCCAGTTCGAGACCGTCGCCGAGAACGCGGCCGAGGGCGACGCCAAGGCGTCGAGCAACCTCTCCTCGATCTACGACGCCGCCGTCACCCGGTCCTACATCGACGTCAAGGCCCTCGGCCAGATCGCCCAGACGCAGGCGCGGCCCGCCCAGTTCGCGATCACCGTCGTCCCCGGCGACGCCGGCCTGGTCATGCCCAGCGGCCCGTTCCAGATCGAGCAGCAGGGCACGCACTACGAGCTCAAGGAGGTCGACGGCCGCCGGTGCTCGGTGATCTACTCCGACGCCATCGACCCGACCACCGGCGCACCCACCGGCGAGGAGCCGCCGGCTGCCGGCTACCAGGTCGAGTGCCGCGCCGAGCAGGACGGCCTGACCTACGACATCTACGGCAGCGGCCTCACCCCCGACGAGGTGCTCCACTACCTCGACCTCGTGCTCGAGGGCTGAGCCCCACCACGACGTACGAACGCCCCGGCAGCCGTGCTGCCGGGGCGTCCGCCTTCCCGGGTGGGTCCTCGGAGGGTCAGCTCCAGTAGACGATCACCTTGTCCCCCACGACGACCTGGTCGTAGAGCCACGCGATGCCGTCGCGGTCGCGGATGTTGGCGCAGCCGTGGGAGGCGCCGTTGTAGCCGTTCGCCGCGAAGTCGGGCGAGTAGTGCACCGCCTGGCCGCCGGAGAAGAACATCGCGTACGGCATGGGCGTGTGGTAGATGCTGGACACGTGGTCGCGGCTCTTGCGCTGCACCGTGAACTCGCCCTCGCGGGTCGGGGTCTCGGCGGAGCCGAAGCGCACGTCGAGGCGCAGGCGGACGTCGCCGTCGACGACCCAGCGCAGGGTGCGGCTGCTCTTGTCGACGCACAGCACGCGGCCGGTCGTGCAGCGCGGGTCGAGCGGGCCCGCGGTGTTGCCGCCGTTGCCGGTCGTGGGCTGGTTGGTCAGCTCCGCCTTCGTGGGCTCGCGCGTCATCTCGTGCAGCCGGTCCAGGGTGCGCTGGTCGACCTCGCCGGTCACCGCGAACCCGCGCTTGGCCTGGAAGCCGCGCACCGCCTCGGTGGTGACCGGACCGTAGTTGTCGGTCACCTCGCCGCTGAACCAGTCGATCTGCTTCAGCCGCGCCTGCAGCTCGCGCACCTCCGGGCCCTTGTCGCCGGGGGAGAGCAGCGCCGGGCCGGCCGGCGGGGGGCCGGGGTCCTCGGTCTCCTCGGCCTCGGGCTCGTCCGCCGGCGACCGGTCGGCCTGGTCGGGCTCGTCGGTCGGGTCCGGCTCGTCCTCGTCGGCGGGCTGGGCCGGCTGCTCCGCCTCGTCCCCGGGGCCGGGCGCGGGCTGGTCGGTGGGGGCCGGGTCGTCACCCCGGTCGCCGCGCGGACCGTCCGGGGTCGCGGGTGACCGTCCCTCCTGCGCGACCGGGTGGGAGGCGTCCTCCCACGGCAGGGAGTCCCCGCGCACGGCCCAGCCGGCGGCGTACGCGCCCATGGCGCAGAGCGCCGCGACCACGGTCAGCAGGGTGATCCGGCGAGCGATGCGAAGCCTGGTGTTCATGCCCTTGTAGACGCCACGACCCACCGGTTGGTTGCGAACGATTTTCCGCCGATAGGCTGCCGAGGTGGCCCGCGCAGAGCTCGACAAGCAGCCCGCCGACGTCCGACGCATGTTCGATGCGGTCGCCCGGCGGTACGACCTGACCAACGACATCCTCTCGTTCGGGCAGGACCGGCGCTGGCGCAAGGAGGTGCTCGACGCCGTCGACCCCGCCTTCGGCGACCGAGTCCTGGACCTCGCTGCCGGCACGGGTACGTCGAGCCAGCCCTTCCGTGACGCCGGCGCGACCGTCATCCCGTGCGACTTCTCCGTCGGGATGCTGCAGGTCGGCAAGAAGCAGCTGCCGCACCTGCCCTTCACCGCCGGGGACGGCACGAAGCTGCCGTTCCGCGACGACACCTTCGACGCGGTCACCATCTCCTTCGGCCTGCGCAACATCGTCGACCCGGTCGCCGGCCTCGCCGAGATGCGCCGCGTCACCCGTCCCGGCGGCCGCCTGGTCGTCTGCGAGTTCAGCCACCCGACGTGGGCCCCGTGGCGCACCACCTACCTCGAGTACCTCATGAAGGCGCTCCCTGCCGTGGCCCGCGCGGTCTCCTCCTCGCCCGACGCCTATGTCTACCTCGCCGAGTCGATCCGCGCCTGGCCCGACCAGGCCGGCCTCGCCGCCCTGATCAGGGACGCCGGCTGGACCGGTGTCGAGTGGCGCAACCTCTCCGGTGGCATCGTCGCCCTCCACCGCGCCACCGCCTGACCCACCCCGCCGCCCGCACTCTCCGGGCCCCCTTTCTCCACAGCCAGCCGGGATAGTCCCGGGTCAAAAGCACCTCGACACGCCGTCGGAGGGTGCTTTTGACCCGGGACTATCGCCATTTCTCCACAGGCGCGAGCGGTAGTCCCTGACGAAAAGCACGGCCGACGGCGTGTCGCGGTGCTTTTCGTCAGGGACTACCGCCGGCCCGTCCACAGCCGTGCTGCCCGGAATTACGCAACCCTCTCGTGCGGTAAATGTGCAGGTCAGGGCGGGATTGTGGCGTGGGTGTGGTCTGGGCCACCCCCGTGTACGACGGCGGACCGGTAGTGGCAGGATGTGTCCCACACCACTAGTGATTCTGTTCACAAGATCACGAGAGGGAGGCTCATGGAGCTCTACACACCGGTCCTGGTGCTGGCCGCTCTTGCAGCGTTGTTCGCGGTCGGCTCCATCGTGATGAGCACGATGGTCGGGCCGCGGCGCTACAACCGCGCGAAGATGGACTCCTACGAGTGCGGCATCGAGCCCACGCCCCAGGCGCTGAGCGGCCGCTTCCCGGTGAAGTACTACATCACGGCGATGCTCTTCATCGTCTTCGACATCGAGATCATCTTCCTCTACCCGTGGGCCATGCAGCTGGACAACATGGCGTGGTTCGGGCTGGTCGAGATGGT
>NZ_JAER01000014.1 GCF_000519005.1 Nocardioides sp. J54
CGAGCCTCCCGCCGGTGGTTGAGGTGCGAGGCGCCCCAGCGCCGAGCCTCGAAACCAGCGGCCCCGGTGCACCCGACGAGCCGGGCACAGCCCGCCACCAAGGCCCGGAGGTTTCGAGGCTCGGCCGCGGGCGGCCTCGCACCTCAACCACCGGAGTCCGGCGAAGCGACCTCAAGGCTTGCCGCCAGGCGGGGGCGGGACCCACGCAAGGCAACCGCGCGCGCGGCAGCGTGGCGCTCGCGCCGAAGGCGCGTCGAGGGCAAGTGCGGGCCGAGCGCAGCGAGCGCCTGCGCGCCGCCCTCGACAGGCGACGCGCTCGTTGCCGGTCGAGCAGGTGACCCCCGCCGAGCTGGTGAGCAGCACCGACGTCTTGGGCAACGCCCTGGTGGCTGCCCACCAGCGCGGGGCGCCCAACCGGTGTCGGGCGACGCGCTCAGCGCGAGAGACGCAGCAGCAGCTCGTCGTTGGACTTGCTGTTGCGGACCATGCCGAGGAGCTGCTCGAGCGCCTCGGCGCCGTCCTTGCCGGCGAGCTCGGCACGGAGCTTGGCCCGCACGGCCTGCTCCTCCTTCGTGAGCAGCAGGTCCTCGCGGCGGGTACCGGAGGCGTGCACGTCGACGGCCGGGGCCAGGCCCCGGTCGGCGAGCTCGCGGGAGAGGTGCAGGCGCAGGTTGTCGGTGCCGGTGAGCTCGTCGAGCACCGCGTCGTCGACGACCGAGCCGTTGGTCAGCGCGGTGGCCAGGATCGTCAGCGAGCCGCCGTTGTCGATCTTGCGGGCGGCGCCGAAGAGCCGCTTCGGCGGGTAGAGCGCGGCCGCGTCGACCCCACCGGGCAGGATCCGGCCGCTGGCCGGTGCGGTGAGGTTGAACGCGCGGCCGAGGCGGGTCAGGCCGTCGATGAGCACGACCACGTCGTGGCCGAGCTCCACGAGCCGCTTCGCCCGCTCGACGGCGAGCTCGGCGAGCGTGGTGTGGTCGCTGGCCGGGCGGTCGAAGGTGCTGGCGACGACCTCGCCGCGGACGGCGCGCTGGAAGTCGGTGACCTCCTCGGGCCGCTCGTCGATGAGCACGACCATGAGGTGGCACTCGGGGTTGTTGGTCGTGATCGCGTTGGCGACGGCCTGCACGGTCGCGGTCTTGCCGGCGTCGCTCGGGGCGAGCACCAGGCCGCGCTGGCCCTTGCCGACCGGGGTCACCAGGTCGATGACCCGGCCGGTGACGGCGTCCGGGCCGGTCTCGAGGCGCAGCCGCTCGGTCGGCGAGACCGGGGTGAGCTTCTCGAACTCGACGCGGTTCTTCGCCTGCTCCGGGTCGACGCCGTTGACGGTGTCGATGCGGACCATCGGGTTGAACTTCTCGCGGCGCTCGCCCTCGCGCGGCTGTCGCACCTGCCCGACCACGGCGTCGCCGCGGCGCAGGCCGTACTTCCGGACCATCGACAAGGAGAGGTAGACGTCGTCGGCGCCGGCGAGGTAGCCGCTGGTGCGCACGAAGGCGTAGTTGTCGAGCACGTCGAGGATGCCCGCCGCCGGGACGAGGACGTCGTCCTCGCGGACCTCGGTGTCGGGCTCGCGGCCGCGCGAGGCACGGTCGCGGTCGCGGCCACGGCGGCGACGGTTGCGCCGGCTGCCGCCCTCGCCGTCGTCGTCGTGGTCGTCGTCCGCCCGGTTGTCGCGGTTGTCACGGTTGTCGCGGTTGCCGTCGTCCTGCTTCGGCTGGGCCTTCTGCTGGCCGCCCTGGCCGCCCTGCTTGCCCTGACCCTGCTTCTGGTCGCCCTGCTTCTGGTCGCCGGACTTCTGCTGGTCGCCCTGCTTCTGGCCACCCTTGCCCTGGTCCGCCTTGCCCTGGTCGGCCTGCTTCTGGTCGGCCTGCTTCTGGTCGGCCTGCTTCTGGTCGGGCTGGCCGTCCTTCTGGCCGTCCCTCTGGCGGTCGTCGCGGTTGCGCTGGCGCTGGCGGCCCTGGCGCTCGCCCTTGTCCTCGGACCCGCCGGGCTGGCCGTCCTTCTGGCCGTCCCTCTGGCCGCCAGACTGCTCGGACTTCTGCTCGGACTTCTGCTCGGCGGGCGCCTCGGGGAGGCTGCCCTGGCCGGCCTGCGCGGCCTTGATGGCGTCGACGAGGGCAGCCTTCTTCATGCTCCCGGCGCCCTTGATGCCCATGCCACCGGCCATCGCCTTGAGGTCGGCGAGCAGCATGGAGTTGAGTCCACCGGCGCGCTTCCTCGGCGCCTTGGCCGGGGCGTCGTCGCCCCCGGGGGCCTCGCCGGCAGCGGCGGTGGAGTCGAGAGTCTCGGTCACGTGAGCCCTTCCCACGGATACACGCACGTCCCGGCGGTCAACGGCACGGAACGGCAACTGGTTGGATCCGGCACGGACGACCGAGCGGGAGGAACCCGCGGGACCGGCACCGCGCCGGAGAACTGGCACGTCCCGAGGGACGCGCGGGCGCCGGGAACTGCGGCGCGCCGCCAATGTACCACCGACGGGACCGGCCGCAGGCGAGCCCGGCGTTCAGTCCGCGCGCGTGGCGCCCGCACTGCTGACGGCGAGGGCCCGCGCCCTCCAGCCGGCCGGACACCGGCGCAGCAGCGCGTCGGACTCGGGGGTGCCGGGGCCGTCGGTGAACGCCAGCACGGTCGGACCGGCGCCGGACACGATGGTGGGCACGCCGTCGGCGCGCAGGGCCGCGACGAGGTCGAGTGAGTCGGGCATCGCCGGGCGGCGGTACTCCTGGTGCAGCCGGTCCTCGGTCGCCCGCAGCAGCTGCTCGGGCCGGCCCGAGAGCGCTGCGACCAGGAGCGCGGCGCGGCCGGCGTTGGCCGCCGCGTCGTCGTGGGGTACGACGTCGGGCAGCAGCCCGCGCGCTTGCTCTGTCTCGACCGGGGTCGGCGGGACGAAGACGACCACGCCGACCCGCGGGTCGACGCTGCCGGGGACCGCCCAGAACGAGTCGTCGGGGTCCTGGCCGGAGATCACGAACCCGCCGAGGAGCGCCGGTGCGACGTTGTCGGGGTGTCCCTCCATCTGCGCCGCGAGGTCGAGCAGGCCGTCGTCGTCGAGCAGCAGGCGGCCGCCCGCGACCAGCTCGCGGGCGATCCACACGCCGCCGACGATCGCCGCCGAGGACGACCCGAGGCCGCGGGCGTGCGGGATGGCGTTGGTGCAGGAGAGCCGCAGGCCGGTGGGCTGCTGGCCGAGCCGCTCGAAGGTCGCCCGCATCGCGCGGACCACGAGGTGCCGCTCGTCGAGCGGGACCTGGCCGTCGCCGTACCCGGACACCTCGACGACCAGGCCCTGGGGCAGGACCTCCGCCTCGAGGGTGTCGCGCAGCTCGAGCGCCATGCCGAGGGTGTCGAAGCCGGGCCCGAGGTTGGCCGAGGTCGCCGGCACGGTGACCCGGACCGGGCCCTCCACGAAGGCCACTGGATCAGAGACCTGCGGCCGCGGCGGCCGCGTCCACGTCCGCGTCGACGACCAGCTCGGGCAGCTCGAGGCCGTCCAGCGCGGTCGCGATGTCCTTGAGACCGTGCCCGGTGACGGTGATCGCCACGGTAGAGCCGGCGTAGGACTCCCCCGCCTCCAGCTCGGCGAGCAGGCCGGCGATCCCGGCGGCGGAGGCCGGCTCGACGAAGACGCCGTCCCGGGAGGCGAGCTGCTTCTGCGCGGCGAGGATCTGCGCGTCGGACACCGCTGCGAACCGGCCGCCGGACTCGTCACGCGCGGCCTCGGCGAGCTTCCACGAGGCGGGGTTGCCGATCCGGATCGCGGTGGCACGGGTCTCCGGGTCGGGGAACGGCTCGCCGGTCACCAGCGGGGCGGCGCCCTCGGCCTGGAAGCCGCGCATGACCGGCTTCTTCGTGGCCCGGCCGAGTGCGGCGTACTGCGTGTAGCCCAGCCAGTAGGCCGAGATGTTGCCCGCGTTGCCGACCGGCAGCAGGTGGAAGTCGGGGGCGTCGCCGAGGAAGTCGACGATCTCGAAGGCGGCGGTCTTCTGGCCCTCGAGGCGGTGCGGGTTGACCGAGTTGACCAGGGCGACGGGGTACTTCCACGCCATCTCGCGCGCGATGCGCAGGCAGTCGTCGAAGTTGCCGCGGACCTGGATGACCTGCGAGCCGTGCAGCACGGCCTGGGCCATCTTGCCCGCGGCGATCTTGCCCTCGGGCACCAGCACGACCGGGGTGACGCCGGCCTTGGCGGCGTAGGCCGCCATCGACGCGGACGTGTTGCCGGTCGAGGCGCACACGACGGCGCGGGCGCCCTCGTGGACGGCGACGGACAGCGCGGTCGTCATGCCGCGGTCCTTGAACGATCCGGTCGGGTTGTTGCCCTCGACCTTGAGCCACACCTCGGCGCCGGTCAGGCCGGAGAGCCAGCCGCTGTGCACCAGCGGGGTGCCGCCCTCGCGGAGGGTCACCGCGGGGGTGTCCTGCGGGATGTCGAGGAGGGAGCGGTACTCCTCGATCACCCCGCGCCACTGTCCGTTGGCGACGGTCGGGCTGGTGGTACCGGTCATTCCTCGGCTCCCTCGACGCGCATCACCGAGGTGACCTCACGCACGATCTCCATGTCCCGCAGCCGCTCGACGGTCGCGGACAGTGCCGCATCCGTCGCCTCGTGCGAGACCACGACGAGCTGGGCGTCGTTGCCCCGGCCCTCCTGGCGGACGGTCTGGATCGAGACGCCGTGCTCGGCGAACGCCTGCGCGACCGCGGCGAGCACGCCCGCGCGGTCGTCGACGTCGATCGCGACGTGGTAGCGGGTGCGGGTCTCCCCCATCGGCAGCACGGTGCGGTCGGCGTAGGCCGACTCACCGACGCCGCGGGTGCCCTGGCGGTGGTTGCGGGCGACGGTGACCAGGTCGCCGAGGACGGCGCTCGCGGTCGGCGAACCGCCCGCGCCGGGGCCGTAGAACATGAGCTGGCCGGCAGCCTCGGACTCGACGAAGACCGCGTTGTAGGCCTCGCGCACGCTGGCCAGCGGGTGCGACCGGGGGATCATCGCCGGGTGCACGCGCACGCTGACCCCGGCCTCCTCGCCGGCCTCGTCGGAGGGGACCAGCTCGGCGATGGCGAGCAGCTTGACGACGCTGCCCATCTCGCGGGCGGAGCGCACGTCACCCGCGGTGACGTCGGTGATGCCCTCGCGGTGCACGTCGGCTGCGGTGACCCGCGAGTGGAACGCGAGGCTGGCGAGGATCGCGGCCTTGGCGGCGGCGTCGAAGCCCTCGACGTCGGCGGTCGGGTCGGCCTCGGCGTACCCGAGCGCCTGGGCCTCCTCGAGGGCGTCGGCGAAGCCGCTGCCCTGGGTGTCCATCTTGTCGAGGATGAAGTTGGTGGTGCCGTTGACGATGCCGAGCACCCGGGTCACCTTGTCGCCGGCGAGCGACTCGCGCAGCGGGCGCAGGATCGGGATGGCGCCGGCGACGGCGGCCTCGTAGTAGAGGTCGCGGCCGGCCTTCTCGGCGGCCTCGAAGAGGGTCGGGCCGTCCTCGGCGAGCAGCGCCTTGTTGGCGGTGACGACGGAGGCGCCGTTCTCCAGCGCGGACAGGATGAGGGTCCGGGCCGGCTCGATGCCGCCGATCACCTCGATGACGACGTCGACGTCCTCGCGGGCGACCAGCGCCGCGGCGTCGGTGGTGAGCAGCTCGGCGGGCACGTCGACCTCGCGCGGGGCGTCGAGGCGGCGCACGGCAACGCCGGCGAGCTCGACCCGCGCACCCACCCGGGCAGCCAGGTCGTCGGCCTGCTCGCCGAGGAGACGCACCACCTGCGACCCGACGGAGCCACAGCCGAGGACGGCGACCTTGAGGGGACTGTTCACGGGCCAACCCTATCGGCGCCCGGCCCCGGCCGAGCACCCGATGGCAGAACGCGGACAGCCCGCCCGCTCCCCCGCGCTCACGGCCGCCCTCACGTCGGTCGGGAGTACACCTCGGGCGAGACGCCGTCGTCGCCGCGTGCAGAGACGGCGTACACGGGGACCTCGCCGGGCGGGGCGCCACCGTCCTCGATCCCCGTCGCCCGGGTGCGCCCGACGACCTGCCAGCGTCCGTCGGGGGCACGGCGGGAGACCTTGAACTCCACGCCGGCAGGACCACGCCAGCGCACGTGCACCGAGCCGTCGGCGCCGCGCGCGGCGACCACGTCGCTCACCATGTCGACCGGTGCCGGGGTGCTGGCCGCCGCCGGCGGTGCGACCGGGGTGGGCGACGGGGCCGGGCGGCCCGTCCGGGACTCGGCGGAGGTCCGGCCGGGCTGGACGGCGACCACGACGTAGTCCGGCACGTCGCGGCTGGCGGGGGCGCCGCCGTCCTCGATCCGGGTGGCGGCGGTGCGGCCGACGACGCTGGTGCGTCCCCCGGGCTCCACCCGGCTGACCTTGTACGACGCCCCGGCGGTCGGCGACGGCTGCCACTCGACCACGACCGCTCCGGAGGCGTCGCGGCGCGCGTGCACGCTCCCCGGCGGGCGCAGCGGCAGCGCGGCGAGGGCCGCCACCGCCCCCGGGTGCTGGGGCCACCGCTCGAGCACCGCGACCAGCGCGGCGACCGGGTCGGGAGCGCTGCGGGCAGCGGCGGTGCGGGCGTCGGCCTCGGCGACCTCGGCCCGGGCACGGGCCAGCTCGGCCGCTGCTGGCTGGAGGCCGGCGGGTGGCGGCAGGTCGGCCGCCACCCGGGCGAGGTGCTCGAGGTGCTCGACGGCCTCGGCGAAGCGGCGGGCCCCGAGGGCGGCGGCCGCGGCGCGCCACTGCAGCTCGGCCTCGCGGACGGCCTGCTCGACCTCGTCGGCGACGGCGCGCAGGGGCGTCGTGGCAGCGGGGTCGCCGCTCGCGGACACCTGGCCGACCAGCCGGCGGGCCTCGAGAAGGGCACCGCGGCGCAGGGCTGCGCGGGCGGCGCGCAGGCCGGCCTCCCACGGGCGTTCGGCCGGGCGCGACGGGGCCGGCGGGGTCGACGGGTCCGACGAGGCGGGAGCCGGGGGCGGGGCGGGCCGGGACGGGCGCCGCGCGGACACCGGCTCCACCTCGACGTCGAGCTCGGCGGCGAGGCCGGCGATCGCCTCCCGGGCCCGGGCGGGGTCGAGGCCGAGCGCGAGCGCCTCCTCGTAGAGGTGCTCGTGGTCCTCGGCCGTCAGCCGGTCCTCGACGAGCGCCGCGGCACGGACCCGCGGACGCAACCGCACCTGCACGTCGACGAGGACCGCGTCGAGGTAGGCGTCGCGCATGACCGGACCGCGCTCGAGCAGCTCGGCGACGTGCACCATCAGCTCGTCGGCGACGGCCCGGACCCGCAGCGGCGGCAGCTCGCGGCAGCGGGCCCGCCACGCCTCGGCGCGGAGGGCGACCTCCGCGTCGTCGGCGCCCGGGTCGAGGCCGAGCAGCGCCAGCAGGGTCGGCGGCGGGGGCTGCTCCTCAAGCCGGCCGAGCTCGTCGAGCAGGTCGCGGACCTGCTGGCGCCGGTGGTCGCTGACCAGCGGCGCCGCCGGCGGCGGGGTCGCCGGGGCGGCCGGTGCGGGGTCGACGACGCGGTGCCGGCGCAGGCGGAGCTCGACCTCGGCGCGGGTGAGCCCGCCGAGCGCACCGACCTCCACGAGTCCCTCGAGCTTGTCGCGCGGGATGCCGCCGTGGCGCTGCACGAGCCGGGAGACGGCCTCGTCGAGCGGCTGGAACCGGGCGGCGTCGCGGGCCTCGCGCTGCCGGCGCACCTGCTCGGCGGCCGCGGCACGCCGGGAGGGGTCGAGCAGGTCGGCGCTGTTCTCGTCGTGCGTCGCGACGAGCAGGCCGACGAGCGTGCCGTACTTCGGGTGGTCGCGTTGGCGCTGCCAGAACCCCCACACCTCACCGACCCGGGTCGCCACGTCCTCCTCGCTCCACCGGGTGACGTCGTCGACGGGCACGTCGTACAGCTCGAACGGGTCGGAGGCCTCGAGGCCGCCGCGGCGGTGGACGGCGGCCAGCACCCGCTTGCGGTAGTCGTTGCCGTCGAACGGCGCCCGCACGCTCACGCGTCGCGCCGCCGCGTGCGCTGGAGCTGCTCGCGCTCGCGGGCCACCTCGGCCTGGGACAGCGTCGCGCCGGTCTGGGCGGTGAGCCGGAGCGGGATCCCGGCGTCGACGTGGTGGGCCAGCACGGTCAGCAGCCCGTCGAAGCCCATCGTGAACCGGACCTGCACCTCGCTGCCGGCGTCGTAGCCGGGAGGGATGCCCTCGATCATCCCGGCGACGAGCAGCTTCACGTCCTGCACGCGCATCGACTCGGCCTGGCCCTGCTGCTCGACGATGCGGATGTTGATGGCGTCCTGGTCCGGGCGCACGGTCCCGAACGAGCGACCCACGTCGATCGGCAGGCGGTCGTTGCGGTGGACCAGCCAGACCGGCTCGAGCTCGCCGGTGAGCGGGTGCGCGGCGAGCACCCCGAAGCCGCGGGAGACCACGGTGTCGACGCGGACCTCGATCGCCCGGCGCACCTGGGACAGCGGCTGGCCCAGCGCGTCGGCGACCCGCCGGCAGGCAGCGTCGAGGTCGTCGGGCGCGGCGTCCTCGATCCGCTCGCCCGCCCGCAGCCGGCCGCGCGTGAGCAGGTCGCCCTCGACGAGGCGCTCGAGCTCCTTCTTGGCACCGTAGAGCGCGGCCCCCTTGGCGACGGCGAGGTCGGGGTCGTGCAGCTCCGGCTCGATGCCGAGCTCCGCGCGCAGCGCCCGGGCGACCATCGGCATCCGCGACGACCCGCCGACCATGAGCACCCGGCCGACCCGGCCGACGCCGCGGCGGGCCGCCGCCTCGAGGCAGGACCGGGTGAGGTCGACCGTGCGGCGCAGCAGCGCCGAGGTCATGTCCTCCAGCTCGGCGCGGGTGAGCGTGACGGTCGAACGGGCGCCGTCGTGGCTGACGACGACCTCGGTGACCTCGCGCTCGGAGAGGTCGTGCTTGGCGCGCTGCGCGGCGAGCACCAGCTCCTGGCTGCCGGCGGAGTCGTCGAGCGGGTCCTCGGCGTCCGGGTTCTCCGCGCAGAACTGCCGCGAAAGGTGCAGGCAGATCCGCTCGTCCCAGTCGGCGCCGCCGAGCTGGTGGTCACCGTCCACGGCCAGCACCGAGATCCGCCGGTCGGCGAGCTCGATCACCGTGGCGTCGAACGTCCCGCCGCCGAGGTCGTAGACCAGGACGGTCTCGTAGTCCTCCCCCTTGCCGAGGCCGAAGGAGCCGTCGAGCCGCCCGAAGCCGTACGACAGCGCAGCGGCGATCGGCTCGGAGAGCACGTCGACGACGTCGAGGCCGGCGTAGGTGCCTGCGAGGGTGGTCGCTCGCCGCTCCTCGTCGCCGAAGTACGCCGGCACCGTGATCACCGCGGACGTCACCGGCTCGCCGGAGCCGAAGGCGGCGTCCTCGCAGACCGACTTCAGCACCAGGGACGACACGGCGGCCGCGGACCAGGTGCGCCCGTGCGCGACGAAGCGCCACTCCGAGTCGCCCATCCGGCGCTTCACCAGCGCGCACACGTGCTCGGGGTCGAGGCGCGCCTGACGGCGGGCGCCCTCGCCGACGAGGTGCTCGCGCCCGGAGGCGAAGAGGACCACCGAGGGGACCGTCGGCTCGCCGGTCATGCCGACGAGCACCTCGGGCCGACCGCCCGCGTCCGTCCGCGCGATCGCCGAGCAGGTGGTGCCGAGGTCGATTCCGTGGACGGCCACGGCGGCGAGCCTATCTGCGGGGGGTGCACGCTGGCTACGATTCGCGGATGTCCGAACCGACGCTGCAGGACCTCGCCGACGCCGTGGTCGACGTCGGCCGGCTGGTGGCCCGGCAGGCCGCCAGCATCGACAAGCTGGTCGACGACGGCCGGGCGGCCGCGGCCCGGGCCCGGGCCGGGGCCGACGTCCCGCTCCTGGTGGACCTGCTCGCCCTGCACCGCGACGCCAGCGCCTGCGCCGCCACCGCGCGGTCGCGCCGCGAGCGCGAGGCCTTCACGGCCGTCGCCGGCGGGCTCGAGCGCCTGATCGAGGGCCGCGGTGGCCGGCTGGTCGCACCCTCCCCCGGCGCCGTCTTCGACGCCACGACGATGGAGGCGGTCGAGGTGGTCGCGACCGACGACACCGCCCGGGACCGCACGGTCGCGGAGCTGGTCGAGCCCGGCCTGGTCGTCACCGAGCTCGGGCGGGCGGTGCGCCCGGCGCGCGTCGCCGTGCACCGCGCGGGCCGACCGGCCTGACCGGCCTGGGCCGGCCCGCTCAGTCCCGCAGCCGCGCAGCAGGCACCAGCGCCAGGAACGCCACGACGGCGGCCGCCAGGACCAGTCCGGTCGCCGCGGGCGCGGGCGCGGACTCGGCGAACGCTGCGAAGACGACCCCGCCGACGGCGACCCCGACGCTGTTGGAGAGGTGGTCGGCGAGCTGCAGCGAGGACGACGTGCGACCGGCCTCCCCCTCCGCGGCGGTGGCGAGGGCGAGGACGGAGAGAGTCGAGAAGGCCATCCCGATGCCCAGCCCGGCGACGCCCCACGCGGCGACCACCACCGCCAGCGGTACGACGGGCAACGAGACCGTCGCGAGGCCGAGGATGCCGCTGCCGAGGAGCAGCGCGCCGGCCCGCACCCGCCCCGGCTGGTCCGCGAGGAGCCGCCACCGGGCGGCCAGCACGGCGCCGGTCGACCAGGTCACCGCGCCAGTGGTGAGCACCCAGCCTGCCTGGGCCAGGCTCAGCCCCCGCTCCAGCACGAGCAGGAGCGGCACGTAGACCTCGGCCGCGGCGAACGCGGTGCCGATGGCGGCCCGGGAGCCGATCACCGCGGGCAGGCCGGCGCCCAGGCGCCAGGCACCGGCCGGGAGCACCCGGCCTGCGCCGGCCACCACCGCGCCGAGGCCGACCGCGACCAGCAGCGGCCACCAGGCCACGACCTGCTGGCCGCCGAGGCTGACTGCCAGCACACCGGCCGCTGCGGTGAGCGCCCACCGCAGCCTGCCGCGATCGCGGGCGTCACGGTCGGCGGCCGGCCCGGGGCGCGACGGTGCGTCGGCCACCAGCAGCCACGCCGCGACCGCGACGGCCGGCACCCCGAGGAACACCCAGCGCCAGCCCACGAGCTCGGCGACCTGCGCGGCGAGCAGCGGACCGACCAGCGCCGGCAGCACCCACGCGGTCGTCAGCACCGCGAACACCCGCGGCCGCATCGCCTCCGGGTAGGCCTGCGCGATCACGACGTAGAGGGCGACGCCGATCAGCCCGCCGCCGTACCCGTGCACCAGCCGGCCGAGGACGAACAGCGGCATCGTGGGCGCCAGCCCGGCCACCGTGACGCCGGCGCAGAAAACCAGCAGGCCGCGGCGCAGCACCGGCGCGGGCCCGAGCCGGTCGACCTGCACGCCGCTGGCAGCGAGCGCCACGACGCCGGCGGCGAGCGGCGCGGCGAACGCGACGGCGTACCAGCTGAGCCCGTCGAGGTCGGCCGCCACGTCGGGCATCACCGTGGCCACGGCGAGCGCCTCGAAGGCGAAGAGGAAGGCCAGGGCGAAGACCCCGACCGTCGTGCGGGCGTAGCGGCCCCGCCACGGTGAGCCCACCGCGGCGTCGACGACCGCCGTCACCGGCCGACCACCAGGACGACCTTGCCGACCGCGCGGCCGGCCTCCAGCGCCTCGTGGGCGAGTGCGGCGTCGGCGAGCGGGTGGACCGTGCCGACGAACGGCACCCGGGACCCGTCGGCCGCGGCCTCGAGCGCGTCCTTCTCCAGCTCCGCCACCCGGCTGGTGATCGCCGGGCCGAGGACGTCGACGACCTCGCGGTCCGCCTCGTCGTAGCCCTCGCGGTCGCCGGAGAAGCGGACGGTCCGGCCGCCGGGCTCGAGCATCGCGTGCAGGGCGCGCGGCAGGTCGCCGCCGACGCCGTCGAGCAGGACGGTGAGCCGCGGCTCGGCGGCGCGCAGGACGTCCGGCCAGGCGGGGTCGCGGCGGTCGACCGCCGTGTGCGCGCCGAAGCGGCGCACCACCTCGAGCTTGTCGCCGCTGGCCAGGCCGACGACGCGGGCACCGGTGTTGCGGGCGCCCTGCAGGAGCAGGGTCCCGAGGCCGCCTGCGGCCGAGGTGACCACGACGACGTCGTCGGCGGTGATCCCGGCGAGGTCGAGGATGCCCGCGGCCGTGCGCCCGGTGCCGATCGCCGCCACGGCCGTCGCCGCGTCCATCCCCGCCGGGCGCTCGCGCACCCGGTCGACGTCGGCCAGCACCAGCTCGGCGTAGCCACCGCTGCCCTGCGGCCCGAGGTGTACGACGACCGGTCGGCCGAGCCACGCGGAGGTGACCCCGTCGCCGACCCGGTCCACGACGCCGGCCACCTCCCGGCCGGGCACCACCGGCAGGGCCGGTGCCGCCACGGTCGCCGGCCCCTTGCCCGCGCGCAGGTAGGTGTCGAGCAGGTGCACGCCGGCGACCTCGACCGCGACCCGGACCTGGCCGGGACCCGGCTGGGGGTCGGGCAGCTCCTCGAGCTGCAGGACGGACGGCGGGCCGTAGGCGTGCTGTCGGATCGCGTGCATGCAGCCATCCGACAACCTCAACTAATGTTGAGGTCAATGAGCGACGTCAACCAGGAGATCAGGACCCACGACCTGGCGCCCGGCGAGGTGGCCCGGCGCGCCGGGGTGGCGGTGTCGGCGCTGCACTTCTACGAGCGCGAGGGCCTCATCAGCAGCGTGCGCACGGCGGGCAACCAGCGTCGCTACCACCGCGACGTGCTGCGCCGGATCGCGTTCGTCCGGGTCTCGCAGGGCGTCGGCATCTCGCTGGCCGACATCCGGGCCGCGCTGGCGACCCTGCCCGAGGGCCGGACCCCGACCAAGGCCGACTGGACCCGGCTGTCGCGCTCGTGGCGCTCGGTGCTCGACGAGCGGATCGCCCGGCTTGAGCGGCTGCGCGACACCCTCGACGACTGCATCGGCTGCGGCTGCCTGTCGATGCGCTCGTGCCGGCTGGCGAACCCCGGGGACGCGCTCGCGGAGTCCGGCGACGGACCGGTCCGGTTGCTCGGCCGGGGCTGACGGCCCGACCGGCCGGGTCAGCCGATGTCGGTCGCGAGCAGGTCGTCCTCGGTCTCGCGACGCACGACCACGCGGGCCTGGCCGTCGCGGACCGCGACCACCGGCGGGCGCAGCGCGTGGTTGTAGTTCGACGCCATCGAGCGGCCGTAGGCGCCGGTGGCCGGCACCGCGACGAGGTCACCGGGGCCGATGTCGCCGGGCAGGAACTCGTCCTTGACCACGATGTCGCCCGACTCGCAGTGCTTGCCGACCACCCGGGCGAGCACGGGCGGGGCCGTGGACGCGCGGGACGCGAGCGTGCAGGAGTAGTCGGCGTCGTACAGGGCGGTGCGGATGTTGTCGCTCATGCCGCCGTCGACGCTGACGTAGGTGCGCGAGGCGCCCGCGTCGAGCTCGACCTCCTTGACCGTGCCGACCGTGTAGACGGTGCACATCGCGGGGCCGACGATCGCGCGCCCGGGCTCGATCGACAGGTGCGGCACGTCGATGCCGAGGGCGGCGCACTCGCCGGTGACGATCCGGGTGATCTGCTCGGCCAGCAGCGACGGCTCCGCCGGGTCGTCCTGGGTGGTGTAGGCGATGCCGAACCCGCCACCGAGGTCGAGCTCGGGCATCACGTGGCCCAGCTCGGAGGCGACGTGCGCGTGCAGCGCGAGCACGCGGCGGCCGGCGACCTCCCACCCGGAGGTGTCGAAGATCTGCGAGCCGATGTGGCTGTGCAGGCCGCGCAGGTCGAGGCTGTCGTGGGCGAGCACCATCTGCACGGCCTCGAGGGCCGCGCCGGACGAGATCGAGAAGCCGAACTTCTGGTCCTCGTGCGCGGTGGCGATGAACTCGTGGGTGTGCGCCTCGACGCCGGCGGTCACCCGGACCATGACGGCCTGGGTGGTGCCGAGCTGGCGGGCGACGTCGGCGAGGCGCTCGACCTCCTGGAAGGAGTCGACGATGATCCGCCCGACGCCGGCGTGCACCGCGCGGCGCAGCTCCATGGCCGTCTTGTTGTTGCCGTGGTAGCCGATCCGGGCCGGGTCGACGCCGGCACGCAGCGCGACGGTCAGCTCACCGTTGCTGCACACGTCGAGGCACAGCCCCTCCTCCGCGACCCAGCGGGCGACCGCGGTGCAGAGGAAGGCCTTGCCGGCGTAGTAGACGTCGTAGCCGCTGAACGCGTCGCGGAAGGCCTGCGCCCGGGCGCGGAACTCGCCCTCGTCGAGGACGAACGCCGGGGTGTTCACGTTGGCCACCAGGTCCGGCACCGAGACGCCGCCGACGTGCAGCACGCCGTCGTCGTCCTTGCTCGCCGACGCCGGCCACAGCGCGGGCACCAGCGCGTTGACGTCCTCGGGCTCGCGCAGCCACACCGGCGAGGTGCCGGTGAAGCCGCCGGGCGAGACGTGCCCGCTCACATCCGCTCCGGCGCGGAGACGCCCAGCAGGTCCAGGCCGTTGGCGATCACGGTGCGGGTGGCGACGGTGAGCACGAGGCGGGCCTCGTTGACCGGCTGGACCGGCTCGTCGCCCTGCGGCAGCATCCGGCACTCGCGGGTGTCGTACCACTTGTTGAACACCGAGGCGGTGTCCTCGAGGTAGCGGGCGACCCGGTGCGGCTCACGCAGCTCGGCAGCGCTGGCGACGACGCGGGGGTACTCCGCCAGGGCGCGCAGCAGCTCCCCGTCACGCTCGTGCGCGAGCAGCGAGGGGTCGAAGCCACCCTCGGCGCCGGTCAGGTCGGGCAGCGACATGCCGAGGTCGCGGGCGTTCTCGATCATCCGGCAGGTGCGCGCGTGGGCGTACTGCACGTAGTAGACCGGGTTGTCGTTGGACTGCTTGGTGATCTCGGCGACGTCGAGCACCAGCGGCGAGTCCGCCGGGTAGCGGGCCAGGGAGTAGCGCAGCGCGTCGACGCCGATCTCGTCGGCGAGCTCGTTGAGGGTCACGATCGTGCCGGCGCGCTTGGAGAGCTTGAGCTCCTCGCCGTCGCGCATGATCTTGACCAGCTGGCCGATCATCACGTCGAGCGTCTGGTCGGGGTCGTCGCCGACGCACGCCGCCATCGCCCGGAGCCGGCCCACGTAGCCGTGGTGGTCGGCACCGAGCAGGTAGAGGCAGTTGTCGAAGCCGCGCTCCCTCTTGTTGAGGTAGTAGGCCGTGTCCGAGGCGAAGTAGGTCAGCTCGCCGTCGGACTTGATGAGCACCCGGTCCTTGTCGTCGCCGAAGTCCGTGGTGCGCATCCACAGCGCGCCACCCTCCTCGTAGACGTGGCCGAGGTCCTTGAGCCGCTGCAGGGTCTCGGGCACCGAGCCGGAGTCGTGCAGGGACAGCTCGGAGAACCACACGTCGAAGTGGGTGTTGAAGCTCTCGAGCTGCTCCTGCTGCTCCTTGAGCTGCAGCTCGTAGCCCTTGGCCCGTACGGCGGCACGCCGCTCCTCGCCCTCGAGCTGGAAGATGCCGGGGCTGGCCGCCTCGACGGCCTTCGCGAGCTCGTCGATGTAGCCGCCGGCGTACCCGTCCTCGGGCTTGGGCTCGCCGAGCGCCGCGGCGATGATGGAGTCCGCGAAGTGGTTCATCTGCACGCCGCGGTCGTTGATGTAGAACTCCCGGGTCACCTCGGCGCCCGCGGCCGACAGCACCCGTCCGATGGCGTCACCGAGGACCGCCCAGCGGGTGTGGCCCAGGTGCAGCGGGCCGGTCGGGTTGGCGGAGATGAACTCGACGTTGACCTTCTGCCCGGCCAGCACTCGGGTGCGGCCGTACTCGCGGCCGGCGGCGACGACCTCGGCCGCCACCTTGCCCTGCGCACCGGCCTCGACGCTGATGTTGAGGAAGCCGGGTCCGGCCACCTCGACCGCGCTGATGCCCTCGGCCGCGCGCAGCCGCTCCGCGAGCAGCTCGCCGAGCGCGCGGGGGTTGGTGCCGGCCTTCTTGGCCAGCTGCAGCGCGACGTTGGTCGCGTAGTCGCCGTGCCCCTTCTGCCGGGGTCGCTCCACCGTGACCTCCGCCGGGACGCCGTCGGGGAGGGTCAGGGCACCCGCGTCGACGAGCGACGTGAGGGCCTCGACGATGGTCGTGGAGAGCTGGGCAGGAGTCACCGGCCCAGCCTATCGGCGGGTGCCGGTTGGCGACGCGGGAGTATCGCCCGGTAGTGTGCGGTCCGCGTCGCTGGACCCTGTCCGGCGACCTGCCTCCGTAGCTCAGGGGATAGAGCACTGGTTTCCGGTACCAGGTGTCGCAGGTTCGAATCCTGCCGGAGGCGCCCACAACGGCGTGTTTGCGAAAGTGGACCGCCACTGTTTGACGGACGAGGGTCAGGTCGTCGTAGAACTTCCTGGCCCTCGTTCATCCCCCGGGGTCGACGCCCGGCGTCCAGCCAAGTCCAGTAGCGCAGACCCGACCCGGCCCCCGTGCGCCAGCCATGTGCTCGTTCTACGATCTCGAGCGGGCAGTTCCGAGAGTTACGGGGCTGCTGCACGGATCAGTGTCGCGCAACGCCTGCGTCCACTCGCCGCGATGAGGCTGCACTCCTACGAGTTCGCCACGACATCCACGACGTACGCATCGTGGTCAGACAGGCGCGCCTCGGCTGCGAACGCCCTGTGACGAACCGCGCCAGCGACGCTCCAGGTTCGGCGGACTGCGATGTGGTCGATGCTGAGCAGACCGTTGATCTGATGCGGAAGCCGAGCAGTCGGCACCTGCAGGCCTACCGTTTCCAGGCTCGCGAGGATGTGTTCCCTGCCTGCCTTCGAGCCAGCCATCTCTCTGCCGGACATGGCATGGTTCCAGTCACCGCCCCAGATGTCGGGTCGAGCGAACTGGACCAACTCGACCGCAGCACGTGTCTTCTCTGCGGTCGTGGCCCCCACCCAGGGGCTACGGGTTCCACATGATCTCCACGGCAGAATCGACGAACAGACCCGCAATCCGCCAACACGAGCCATGGCCGAAGCGCCGTGAGGATCAGGCAGCGGCCTCAGAGGTTCGCGGGAGGCGACAGCGGCCCATCGACGTCTGGGCGCCGCGAGGTCCTCGCTGCGGTGGAGGTGGTATCCCGGGAGATCGACCCGATGAGAGACCTCCGTCAGCAGGAGAAGGTCGCCATCCATTGCGTCGAGCAGGCCCAGGTGCCGCTCGTCCCATCGAACAGCCATGTTCCAGGTCCCGATCCGCACACATGGGAGTCTCCCAGTCACAGATCCCGTCGTCCGGGGATTCAGGTCGGCAACCCCCTTCCGGCCACCTCCATCGGCTTCTCCCCCGATCTGTTGAACTGAGGAGGTTCAGACCTGTGGACCCCCCTGCCCTGAGCGTGTGGACCCTCCCCGTCTGAACCTTGTCGTCGCAGCTCAAAGGCATTTCGCAAACGCACCGCCCTCGCTCGCCAACTTTGGCGTGTCTGCGGAAGCGGACCGCACCTGCTTGCGCAAGGAGCGCCAGGCTCTCTGCTTGCGAAGCACCACCGGACCGCGCTTCGCGCGCTGTACCCCGGCCGTCCGGCGCCTGGCCCGGGAGGCGCCGTACCCCTGCCCTGCTGAGGGATCCCTCAGCGGGGCGCACCGGGGCGGCGCTGAACGCCGGGCGCTCGCGGCGGCCGTCCCCGGCCGGACTCCTCACGTTCCCCGGGCCGCGCCGTCTGGCGGTACCTCCGCCAGAGGTGCCCCGGGAGAGGACAGGCATGGATTGCATGCTGGGGAAGGGATCACATGCAGTCGACCTTGCGCACCCGCACACGATCTGCCGGTGGGGCAGCCCTGCTGCTGGCGCTGACCGGGATCGGCAGCGGCGCCGCCTCCGCAACCTCGAGCCCTGCGACACCATCGCCGTCCAGTGGTCCGGCTGCCGGCGGAACCGCAGTCACTATGACCCTCCCCGAGGCCCCTCGCCGGGTCCTGGGTGCTGCGCGCCGTACCTGACCGCTGGACCCACCCGGCCGTGCCGCGGGACCTCGATGTGCACCCCCACACGGAGCACGCCGTGGACCCCCAGTCCGGCCGCCAGCGACGAGCCGTCCGGCTGGCGGCCCGCACCTGGCGAGACGACAGGCGTTCTCAGCCCTCGACCGGCTCGACGTTGTAGTCCACCTGGATGCCGTAGTCGTACTTCTCGACGACGACGTTGGCGCGCACCTGCGGGCCCTCGGTGAACCAGACCTTGCGATGCCGACCGTCGAAGTCGTCGTTGACGTCGGTCTGACGGTGGCCGTAGGTGATGAGGGCCTCGACGAGCGTGTCGGCTCGGCCCATGTCGTCGACCATGAACATCAGGCTGTGCCCGTAGTCGCAGACGAACTCGCACTCGTACCTGTTCGCGGTGACGAACTCCCCCACCGGCATCGGGAGGTCGTCGGGGATCCAGTCGGGGAGCTGCGAGCGGTCCACCTCGGTGACCGGCACCTCGGCGGACTTCTCGGAGGCGGCCGACCCTCCCCCGCCGTCCGTCGAGCCGGAGTCCTCTCCGCACGCCGGCAGGGCGAGGGTGGCCAGCAGCAGGGCGGGCAGGACCCGTCGGGTGGTCGTCAACATGGTTCTCCTGGGGGGTCGGTGGTGGGGGCGCGGGGTTGAACGGTCAGCGGCGGGTGAGGCGCAACGTGCCGTCGGGAGTCGTGACGGTGGCCGTGTCGCCGGCGCACGTCAGCGCGGCCGAGGGCTGCTCGATCGGGGTCGCGGGCAGACTCATCGAGCCTCCGGCGGCCTTCATGGTCAGCGTCGAGCCGACCTTGCGGTCGGCGATCGAGATGTTCTGGCCCTCGACGCGGAAGACGCCCTCGTCGGTCCCGTTGCGCTGGAGCGTGCTGGACATGCCCTCGACGACGGCCGAGATGGTCCATCCGTCGTAGCGCGTGACCATGGAGCCGTCGGCACCGAACGTCAGGGTCACCTCGCCGGTGACCTCACGCACGTCGCCGAGCTTGCGGATCATCGAGAGCAGGAACTCGTTGTCGGCGCGCCACGTGCCCACCAGGCAGTCGGCGCCGCCGGCGCTGACGGCGTCCGGCGCCTCGGCGGTCTCCTCCGGGGCCGGGGCGGGCGCCGTGGTCGGCAAGGACGACGAGTCCGCAGCCTCGGTGCCGGCGGCGACACCGCCAGCGTTTCGGCCGTCGTCGGCGCACGCACCGAGGAGGGTCGCAGCGATCACGGCGCCGACCACCGCGAGCCGGCTGGTTGCACCATTCATGTCGTTCCTGTTCGAGCGAGGGGCGGGAGACGTGGAGCGGCGAGTGGTCACTTCTTGACGAGCACCTTGACTCGCGGGATCGAGGCGCCGCTGAACGTCGCCCAGTGGCGTGTGGACCTGCGCACCTGGGGTGCCTTGACCTGCAAGGTCAGCCGGCCCGTCGACCCGACGCTGCGTGTGACGCGCTGGCCGGCGAACGAGAGCGTGATCCGGCGACCGGGCACGAGTCCGGAGACCGTGACGCTCAACGTCCTGCCGGACCTGACCGTGCTCGGCACGCTGGCACGGATCGGCGCGGCCTGGATCGTCACGGAGGCCGAGTCCGCTGTCATCGGCTCGTAGGCGCCGTGGCGCGCGACGACGCGTGCGACGATCTTCTTGCCCGTGTCCACCGGACGCGGCGTGAAGCTCGCCGTGCGGGCGACGACCTTCCCGGAGACCCGCCACTCGACGTCGTACGACGTCGCGGGCTCGGCGAAGGTCGGCACCGCCGAGATGGCCTTGCCGACCTGCGGCGTGCGGCTCAGTGCCACCGATCCACCCGTGCGGGCCAGGCCTCGGATGGTCCCGAACGCGACGGTCGTGGTAAACGGCTCGTACCCGGAACGGACGACCCTCACGTCGACCGTCAGCTCTCGGCCACGGAGCTCGGTCGCCGTCCCGGACAGCCTGCGCTGGAACGGCGTACCCGCTGCGAACTCGACGCCGTCGGCCCGCCATGAGTACGTCACGGCCTGGTCGCGGGGGAAGTGGTCCTCCCAGACGGCGGCCACCTCGACGACCTCGCCCAGGCGCACCTCGCCCACGGGCGCGAACGTGGCCCGCACACGCCCCGGCACGACGTCCCAGCGCGCCGGGTGGGTGCTCGTCGACTGCCAGGTCGCCGTGGCCGACGTGAACGTCGTGACCCGGCGGACCCGCTGCCCGATCAGGGCGGGTCCCGGCACGAGCGCGAACCCGGTCTCCCCGGCCAGCGGCCGCCAGACCGCGCCCTCGCCCACCTGCCACTGGTAGCTCAGCGTCCCTCGCGACCCGAGGGTGTGTCGCGTGTAGGTGTCGATCATCGTGATGCGCGGCTCGATGCCGATCGCGCGGCCCACCTCCGCGACGCCGCTGCTCGCTCCGGGGACGTTCTCGTCGATGTCAGGGGTGCCGGCAAGCACGTCGTAGGTCGCCGAGGAGTACGTCTCCGGCGTCATCCCGGCCTTGGTGACGGACACGTCGAACGAGATTTCGGCGCCCCAGTCCGCCTCAGTCACCAGGTAGCTCGGCGCCTCCACGACCCGGCTCGGGGTGCCGTCGGAGAATGCGATGGTCCACGTGAACACCTTGGTGTCGGGCACCGGCGACACGACGACCCTGGGCCACAACGTGTCGCCGACGTGGACCGCGGGCAACTCCAGCTCCACGGCGCCCCACTGGAACGTCGACTGCGCCGAAGCCGGCCCAGCCAGCGTCAGCGCCGTCAGCGCCGTCAGCGTCAGCATCGCCACCACGGCGGCCCCGAGGCGTCTCATCCAGTGCATCGCTTCTCCAGATCGGTTCGACAGGCGAGACCAGCCAAGCGAACCCTCCTCACAAAACGCTCACACCGTCCACGCCTCCTCGCTAGCATCCCTTCCGCGCCCTGCGTGGAGGTGGATCCTGCTTGCTGTAGCCGTGCTCGGGGACCTGAGCGTCACTCGTGACGGGTCCGGTGTGCAGCTGACCGGCAAGCAGCGCGTGCTGCTCGCCCACCTGGTCGCGGCCGCCGGGGACGCCGTGCCTGTGCCCGCGCTCGTCGACGCGCTGGCGCTCGGCGCGAGCTCGGACCCGCGGCACGCGCTCGAGGCCCACGTGTCCCGGCTCCGCAGCCGCCTGGGCCGACCCGTCGCCCGCCGGTCCGCCGGGTACGCCCTGGTCCTCGACCAGGTGGAGTGCGACGCCTGGCTCTTCGACGAGCTCTGCAGCACCGCCCGAGCCGGGGCCGCCTCGGGCGATCTCGACTCGGCGAGCGCCGCCTGGACCGAGGCACTCGGGCTCTGGCGGGGGCGCGCTCATGCCGGGCTGGACGACCACCCCGCCCTCGCCCTGGAAGCCGCCCGACTGGAGTCCGCGTACGACGCCGCCGTCGCAGGGTGGGTCGACGTGCAGCTGTTGCTGGGCAACCATCGTGCCGCGGCCGACCGCCTCGAGGGGATGCTGGCCGAGCACCCGCTCCGCGAGCAGCACTGGGGCCGCCTGATCGCGGCACAGCACGCCGCCGGCCACCTGGGCGAGGCGCTCGCGACCTACGACCGCGCACGCAGGACCATCGGGGAGGCTCTCGGCATCCGACCGGGACGCCGGCTGAACACTCTGCACAACGCGGTCCTGCACGAGCGTCCGGTCGACCAGGTCGTGCGGCTGGCCGTGGACCCCGACCTGGCCCGCCGGTCCGTCCCCTCGTCGACATCCTCGTCGACATCCTCGTCGACACCGGCCCCGCCCCCACCGCCGCTCGTCGGTCGGGGCGACGAGATGGTCGCGCTGCTCGACGCGCTGACCGCGAGCCGCGACGGCTTCCAGTCCGTCACCGTCACCGGCGACGCCGGAATCGGCAAGACCGCGCTCGTGCGCGCGTTCGCGCACCGGGCGTCTGCCGCCTGCGTCGAGGTGCACGCCGGGCGCTGCTCCCCCGGCGGCCCGACGGGCTTCGACCCGATCCGCGAGGTGCTTCGCCGCGACCTCGAGCACGTCACGAGCGCCGTTCGGTTGCGCCGGCTCGGCCCGCGGGGCCGGCACCTGGTGCCGCTCGTCGCCGACCTGCTGCCGGGCGAGGACCTCGACGCCGAGGCCCGGCCCCACCAACGTCACGGTGACCTCGACGCCGGCCGGCTGCAGGTCTTCGAGGCCTTCGCCGCGTGGCTCGGCGAGCGCGCCCGCGCCGGCCAGGTGTGCCTCGTCGTGGAGGACCTGCACTGGGCCGACGAGGAGACCCTCGACCTGCTGGCCCACGTGAGCCGGACGGCTGGACCCGGCGTCCTGCTCGTCACGACATGGCGCGACCGCGAACCCGCCGACCAGACCCCGGACGAGCGCCGGGTTCCCCCGGAGCTCGGCGGGCGACGCGTCCGCCTGGGCAAACTGGACGCCGCTGCCTGCGAGGCGCTCCTGGACGCCGAGCTCGCCGCGTTGGTGCCGCCGCGCCCCCTGCCGCCCGACGTGCGGTCGACCATGCTCGACCGCTCCGGCGGGCACCCCCTCTACCTCGTCGAGCTGGCACGACACTGGCACGCTCACGGCACCCCCGACTTCCCCCCCAGCCTGCTCGCGACGGTCGCTCGCCGCCTGGGGGCCTTCCCGCCCGCCGTGCGTTCGGTGCTCCTCGACGCCGCAGCAGTCGGCTCGTCGTTCGACCGCGCGACGCTGGCAGCGGTCGCCGATGCCGAGAGTGTCCGTGAGGCGCTCGAGGTCGCCACCTACGCCCGGGTGGTGGAGTCCGTCCCCGGCCGCACCGACTGGTTCCGCTTCACCCACGAGCTGCTGCGGGTCGCGCTGACCCACGACCAGTCAGCCGACGACCTCGCGCGGCGCAGGGGAAGGATCGCCGCCGCGTGGGACGGCTGGCGCACCGCGGAGTCCGCGTTCGGCGTCGCCGAGGTCGGTCGCCACCTGGCGGCGTCGTTTCAGGGAGGGTCCGGGGCGCAGGCCGCGGACTACCTGGCCCAGGCCGGCGACCAGGCCATGCGCCAGCACGCCCCGTTCGTCGCCCTCGGCCTGTACCGCGAGGCGCTCTCAGCGCTCGGCGACGCAGCTCCGCCGGACCTGGCCTCGGACCTGCACCGCGGCCTGGGCCTGGCCCAGCTGCGGACCGGCGACCCGGCATTCCGCGAGACACTGCTGCACGCCGCGCGGCTCGCAGCGGCCGCCGACGACCTCGGGCTTCTCACTGCCGCCGTGGTGGCGAACAGCCGGGGCTGGTACTCCGACCTCGGCGGGGTCGACGCCGAGCGCCTGGCGATGACCGAGCAGGCCCTCGCGGCAGCCCCTTCCGAGCCCGCCAACCGCGCGCTGTTGCTGTCGTCGTGGGCCGTGGAGTCGGTGCGCGACCACGCCCGGGCGGCGGAGGTGCTCGCCCGTAGCGCCGAGGCGCTCGCGATCGGGGAGAGAGTCGGCGACGGCCACCTGCTCGCCGAGCTGCTGACGGCCCACTACACGGTCACCCACTCGCGATTCGCCGACCCGCGGGGCTGTGTGGACCTCAGCGACCGGCTGCTCCGGCTCGCCAACGAGCTCGACGACGCCGGGTGGCGGCTCAACGCGCTCGTGCAGCGGGTGCAGTCGCACTTCCAGACTGGCGCGCTCAGGATCGTCGACGAAGCGCTGCCCGCAGGCATCGCCCTCGCGATCGCGCTTCGCTCGCCGGCCCGCCACTGGATGCTGACCAGCTGGCAGGCCATGAGCAGCCTGCTGCACGGCAGGCTGGACGACGCCGAGGCCCAGCTGACCGAGGCGGTGGGCCTGGGGTCGACGACCGGGCAGCCCGACGCCATGGACTGGTTCCTGGGGCAGATGTTCCTGCTGCGGTGGATGGGCGGGCGCCTCGACGAGATCATCGCGGTGGTCGAGGACCAGGCCGACGAGCTCGCGGCCCGGCTGCCGGTGTGGCGGGCAGGCCTGGCGATGGCCCGCGCCGAGACCGGGGACGACGCGGGCGCGACCACACTGCTCGATGCCATGGTCGCCGATCCGGAGGACCTGCCGCGCGACATGCTGTGGCTCCCAGGACAGTGCTTCTGGGCCCGTGCAGCCGTTCTGAGCGCACATGCGCGCGCCGCCGCCGAGCTGTACCCGGCGCTCCTCCCCTACGCAGGGCTGATCGCTCACAACGGCACGGTCGACGCCGGACCGGTCGACGTGCACCTGGCTCACCTGGCCGACCTGCTCGGCGACCCGCAGGCCGCGGACGAGCACCGGTCGGCCGCCGCCCAGTGGTGTGCCGCTGAGGATGTCCCACTGTGGGCAGCTCGTTGCGACGACCCCCGCGGCCGCTGAAGCACTTCGACCTGGTGCTGGCAGGCGGGCGCCGGGGCCCCGGAGCCTCCCTCCCCCCTGCAGGTCAGGGCCACGTCGCGGGTGCGCCGCCCTTTCGTTTTCACCGTGGTGAGCCGCCGCCGTACCCTCTCCCCTCGTGCCGAGCGACTCCCCGACCCGCGTGACCATCCACACCGACGGGGCCTGCCTGGGCAACCCCGGGCCGGGCGGTTGGGGGGCGGTGCTGCGTTACGGCGAGCACGAGCTCGAGCTGTACGGCGGCGAGCCGGCCACGACGAACAACCGGATGGAGCTGATGGCGGCCATCCGGGCGCTCGAGACGCTGACCCGGCCCTCGGTCGTCGACCTCCACACCGACAGCAGCTACGTGCGCAACGGGATCATGTCGTGGGTCGCGAAGTGGAAGGCCAACGGCTGGCGCACCGCGGCGAAGGCGCCGGTCAAGAACGACGACCTCTGGAAGCGCCTGGACGCCGCAGCCGCGACGCACGACGTGACCTGGCACTGGGTCAAGGGCCACGCCGGGGACCCCGGCAACGAGCGCGCGGACGCGCTCGCCGGCAAGGGGGCCCGCGAGGCCCGCGACGGGGTCAGCACCTCCTGATCAGCACCGGTTGATCCGGGCGTCGCGGCGGGCGTCGTTGCCCCAGCGGCGGGCGGTGCCGGTGTCGGGCAGCACCACGCTGGCTCCGTTGATGCTCGCTCCCCTGCCGGGCAGCACGCACGCGGTCACCTTGCCCGGGTCGACCTGGGCGATCGCCTGGGCGAAGCGGAAGAGCTCGGCGGGCGAGAGGCCGCGGGTGTAGAGGTTGCGCATCACCTTGAGCACCTGGGACTCGATGAAGCCCGGCTCCCTGGCCCGCTCGACGACGCGGCGGTGGATGCCGCGCAGCACGCGCTGCTGGTTGGCGGAGCGGTCGAAGTCGCCGCGCGGCAGCTCCTTGCGGACCCGGGCGAACTCGACGGCCTTCATCCCGTTCAGCCGCACCTTGCCCCGGGGCCAGCCGCGGGGGTGCAGGGCGGCATCGCCGAAGCGGCGCGGGTTGTCGACGGTGATGCCGCCGATGCCGCGGACCAGCCGGGCCAGGCCGCCGAAGGTCGCGACCACGACGTAGTCGGGCTGGACGCCGACGAGGTTGCCGACGGTGCGGCCGAGCAGCTGCGGGCCGCCGTAGTAGAGGGCGGCGTTGACCCGGTTGGACCCGACGCCGGGGATGGGCACCCAGCTGTCGCGCGGGATGCCGATCGCGGTCGCGGCACCGGTGCGGGTGTTGATGCCGACGAGCTGGAGCGCGTCGGCGCGCACCCGCAGCGGGTCGTCGCCGGGCCGGGCGTCGGAGCCGGCGGCGAGCACCCACACCACGTCGGGGTCGACCGCGACGCCCTCGGCGCGGTCCACCTTGACGACGGTGATGTCCGCAGGCGCAGGGGTGCTGTCGGGGACGACGACGGCGATCACCCCGAGCAGGAGTGCCAGCAGCGTCGTGCGGGCGAAGGCGTGCATCACGATCCCTTCCCTTCCTCGGAGCGGCGGACGTCGAAGCCGAACACCCGCCACCCGTCGACGGTCGGCGTGACCAGCAGCCGCCCGTTGACGACCTCGCGGCGGTCGAGGTCGTCGCCGACCAGGTCGAGCACGATCCGGAACCGGGCGGTGGCCCCGGCGAGCCGGCCGCGCGGGGCGGCCACGTCGACGCGGACGGTACGACGCACGATGGTGACCGACTCGAGGTCGGCGCCGATGCCGGCGTTGGTCAGCACGCCGCGCCGCTTGCGGGCCAGGGCCCGGGCGTCGGGGGTGAACCGCTCGAAGGCACCGGTGTGGTCGGTGCGGGGGTACTCCCCGCCGTACGCCCGGTCGGACCACTCCTCGACCAGGCCGCTCACCGCGCGGGCGACCTTCACCCGGCCCTTGTGGTCGAGCCGGCCGCGCACCTTGCCGATCTTGCGCACGGTGGGCACCTTGGTGACCTCCGTCGCACCGCCCTCGGGGCGCCCCTCGTCGTCGGGTTCGTCGCCGCCTCCCGAGCAGCCGCCCACGACCAGGGCGAGCGCGACGAGCAGCGCTGCCGACCCCCTCGTGAGGGCCCGTGGACCGGGCCGTTGTGGTGCAGGTCTCATGGTGTTCACCTCCGTCCGGTACCCACCACCAGAACCTGCTTCGTGACGTTTGTGCAACACGGCGAGCCAAAGGGTGACCGGAGGCGGTGTTTTCTTCGCCGGGGGACTAGCCTTGACGGTCGACACCGCCCGCTACCGGCGGCGGGGGGCCAACGCGCTATTCGGAAGAGGCGAAGCACGTCGTGACGCAGTCGTCAGACCAGTCCCACGGATCACCCGAACCCGTCGACTTCGGGGCCAATGAATGGCTCGTGGAGGAGATGAAGGAGAGGTTCGAGGCCGACCCCAGCAGCGTCGACCCGGCGTGGGCCGCGTTCTTCAAGGGCGCGGGCTCGAACGGCACGACGCGCACGGCGACCGCGACCACCGCGACGAAGGCGACGGCCCCGGCGACGAGCCCGGCGAAGGGTCCCGCCAAGGCCCCGGCGCAGGCCCAGCAGGACGCCGCCAGGACCTCCGCCCCGACGCCGAAGGCGAAGCCGGCCCCGCAGGTCTCCCCCGCCTCGAGCACCACCCCGGCTCCGCCGAAGGCCGACGAGAAGCCGACGCCGAAGGACGCGCCCCGCCCGGCCCCGGTGAGCGCCAGCGACGAGCCCACCCTGACCGTGCTGCGCGGCATCCCGGCCGCGACCGCGAAGAACATGGACATCTCGCTGTCCGTGCCGACCGCGACCTCGGTGCGCAACATCCCGGTCAAGCTGCTGTGGGACAACCGCATCGTCATCAACAGCCACCTCAAGCGCGCCCGCGGCGGCAAGGTGTCGTTCACCCACCTCATCGGCTACGCCATCATCAAGGCGATCAAGGCCCAGCCGGCGATGAACAACACCTACGCCGAGGTCGACGGCAAGCCGACGATGGTCACCCCGGCCCACATCAACCTCGGCCTCGCGATCGACCAGGTGAAGAAGGACGGCTCGCGCCAGCTCGTCGCGCCCTCCATCAAGGCGTGCGAGTCGATGGACTTCGCCCAGTTCTGGACCGCGTACGAGGAGATCGTGCGCAAGGCCAAGGACAACAAGCTGACCATGGAGGACTACTCCGGCACGACGGTCAGCCTCACCAACGTCGGCGGCCTCGGCACCAACAACTCGGTACCCCGGCTGATGCAGGGCCAGGCCGCGATCATCGGCGTCGGCTCGATGGACTACCCGCCGGAGTTCCAGGGCGCGTCCGAGGAGACCATCGCGCGCAACGCGATCTCCCGGATCATGACGATGACCTCGACGTACGACCACCGCGTCATCCAGGGCGCGCAGTCGGGCGAGTTCCTCGGCCAGGTGCACCGCTACCTGCTCGGCGAGGAGGGCTTCTACGACGAGATCTTCCGCGCCCTGCGCATCCCCTACGAGCCGATCCGCTGGAACAACGACATCGCGACGTCGCACGACGACGAGATCGACAAGCAGGCCCGGATCCTCGAGCTGATCCACGCCTACCGCGTGCGCGGCCACCTGATGGCCGACACCGACCCGCTGGAGTACAAGCAGCGCAGCCACCCGGACCTGCGCATCGAGTCGCACGGCCTGACGCTGTGGGACCTCGACCGCGAGTTCCCGACCGGCTCCTTCGGCGGCGGTGACCGCCGCTTCATGAAGCTGCGCGACATCCTCGGGATCCTGCGCGACTCCTACTGCCGCACCACCGGCATCGAGTACATGCACATCATGGACCCGGAGCAGCGCCGCTGGATCCAGGAGCGCGTCGAGCAGCCGCACTCCAAGCCGCCCCGCGAGGAGCAGCTGCGGATCCTGCTGAAGCTCAACCAGGCCGAGGCGTTCGAGACCTTCCTGCAGACCAAGTTCGTGGGCCAGAAGCGCTTCTCCCTCGAGGGTGGCGAGACCACGATCCCGGTCGTCGACGAGATCGCCGAGGCGGCCGCGCAGGCCGGCCTCGACGAGGTCACCATCGGCATGGCCCACCGCGGCCGCCTCAACGTGCTGGCCAACATCGTCGGCAAGTCCTACAACCAGATCTTCCGCGAGTTCGAGGGCAACATCGACCCGCGCACGGTCCAGGGCTCGGGCGACGTGAAGTACCACCTCGGCGCGGAGGGCACCTTCGTCGCCGGCACCGGCGAGACCATCAAGGTCTCCGTCGCGGCGAACCCCTCGCACCTCGAGACGGTCGACCCGGTCCTCGAGGGCATCGCCCGCGCCAAGCAGGACGTGCTCGACCAGGGCGAGGCGTTCCCCGTGCTGCCGCTGCTGCTGCACGGCGACGCAGCCTTCGCCGGCCAGGGCGTGGTGGCGGAGACGCTCAACCTCTCCCAGCTGCGCGGCTACCGCACCGGCGGCACCGTCCACGTCGTCATCAACAACCAGGTCGGGTTCACCACCTCCCCCGGCTCGTCGCGCTCGACGCTCTACTGCACCGACGTGGCGCGCATGGTCCAGGCGCCGATCTTCCACGTGAACGGCGACGACCCGGAGGCCTGCATCCGCGTGGCGCGGCTGGCGTTCGAGTACCGCCAGACCTTCAACAGCGACGTGGTCATCGACCTGGTCTGCTACCGCCGCCGCGGCCACAACGAGGGCGACGACCCGTCGTACACGCAGCCGCTGATGTACGACCTGATCGAGCAGAAGCGCTCGGTGCGCAAGCTCTACACCGAGTCCCTCATCGGTCGTGGCGACATCACGATCGAGGAGGCCGAGCAGGTCCTGCGCGACTACCAGCAGCAGCTGGAGCGGGTGTTCACCGAGGTCCGCGAGGCCGACACCAAGCCCGACGCGTGGACGACGGTGCCGGACTACCCGGAGAAGCCGGTCGGCGAGACCGAGACCGCGGTGCCCTTCGAGGTGCTCAAGCGGGTCGCGGACGCCTACGTCACGCCGCCCGAGGGTTTCACCGTGCACCCGAAGGTGATGCCGCAGCTGCAGCGTCGCGCCGCCGCGATCACCGAGGGCCCGATCGACTGGGGCACCGGCGAGATCCTCGCCTTCGGCTCGCTGCTGATGGACGGCCGACCGGTCCGCCTGGCCGGCCAGGACTCGCGCCGCGGCACGTTCGTGCAGCGCTTCGCGACGATCATCGACCGCCACAACGCCGACGAGTGGACGCCGCTGGCCAACCTCACCGAGGACCAGGCCAAGTTCTTCGTCTACGACAGCCTGCTGTCGGAGTACGCCGCGCTCGGCTTCGAGTACGGCTACTCGGTCGCCCGCCCGGAGGCGCTCGTCCTGTGGGAGGCGCAGTTCGGTGACTTCGTCAACGGCGCGCAGTCGGTCATCGACGAGTACATCTCCGCCGGCAAGACCAA
The DNA here is from genome assembly GCF_000519005.1 of Nocardioides sp. J54. GTDB lineage: Bacteria > Actinomycetota > Actinomycetes > Propionibacteriales > Nocardioidaceae > Nocardioides. The sequence goes on from NZ_JAER01000014.1 coordinate 29,588, forward strand.
GTGGGGCCAGGACTCCGGCGTCGTGCTGCTGCTGCCGCACGGCTACGAGGGCCAGGGCGCGGACCACTCCTCCGCCCGCATCGAGCGCTTCCTGACGCTCTGCGCGGACGAGGCGATGGTCGTCGCCCAGCCGTCGACCCCGGCGTCGTACTTCCACCTGCTGCGGCGGCACTCGCTCGGCAACGAGCACAAGCCGCTCATCGTGTTCACGCCGAAGTCGATGCTCAAGCGCAAGGAGGCCGCCTCGCAGCCGGCCGACTTCACCTCCGGCGAGTTCCGCCCGGTCGTCAGCGACGACACCGTCGACCCCGCCAACGTGAAGACGGTGCTGCTGGTCTCCGGCCGGCTCACCTGGGACCTCGTGGTGGAGCGCAAGAAGCAGTCCCGCGAGGACGTCGCGATCCTGCGCGTGGAGCAGCTCTACCCGTGGCCGACCGAGCAGATCAGGGCCGAGCTCGCCAAGTACCCGAACGCGAAGGTCAAGTGGGTCCAGGACGAGCCCTTCAACCAGGGCCCGTGGCCGTCGTACCACCTCAACGTGGTGCCCTTCCTCGACCGGGAGATCGAGCCGGTCACCCGCCCGGCGTCGTCGACCACTGCGGTCGGCACCGCCAAGCGGCACCTCGAGGAGGCCAAGGTCCTCATCGGCAAGGCGTTCGAGTGACCGAGCTGGTGGGTCGCTGATGTACTTCACCGACCGCGGGATCGAGGAGCTCGAGCAGCGGCGGGGTGACGAGGAGGTCACCCTGGCCTGGCTCGGCGAGCGGCTGCAGGAGTTCGTCGACACCCACCCGGAGTTCGAGGTGGCGGTCGAGCGCTTCGCCACCTGGCTGGCGCGGCTCGACGACCCCGAGGACTGACCACCCGGCCGCGCCGCGCCGGACGCAGACAGGGAAGGGCCCCGCGGAGACCAGGTCTTCGCGGGGCCCTTCGTCGTGCCGGCGGCCGTGGGAGGTCAGCCGACCGGCGCCGGCTCGCGGGCCGGCTGTTCGGCGACGGACTCCGAGAGCCCGAACCGGCGGTGCACCGCGCGCAGCGGGGCCGGCGCCCACCAGGCCCGCTCCCCCAGCAGCCGGATGCTCGCCGGGAGCAGCACGCCGCGGATGAGGGTGGCGTCGATGAGGATCGCCAGCCCGGTGCCCAGCCCGAAGAACTGGATGAAGCTGACGGAGCTCACCAGGAACGCGAAGAAGCTGATCGCGATCAGGGCGGCGGCGGTGCTGACGATCCGGCCGGTGTGGGCCAGGCCGTGGACCAGCGCCTGCTCGTTGTCGAAGCCGTGGTCGCGCATCTCCTTGACCCGGCCCATCACGAAGACCTCGTAGTCCATCGAGAGGCCGAAGGCGACGCAGAACAGCAGGACCATCATGCTGCTGTCCATCGGCTGCGGGGTGAACCCGAGGACGTCGGCCAGGTGGCCGTCCTGGAAGACCCACACCATCGCGCCGAGCGTCGCGCCGAGGCCGAGCGCGTTGAGCAGCAGGGCCCGCAGCGGCTGCACGACGCTGCCGGTGAACAGGAACAGGATCACCATCGTCGTCAGCACCAGCCAGCCGAGCACGACCGGCAACCGGTCGCCGATGCCGGTCATCTGGTCGTGCAGCTCCGCGCTGGCGCCGCCCACGAGCGCCTCGACGCCGGCCGGGCCGGGCACCGAGCGGACCTCGTCGACGAGCTCGCGGGCCGCCGACGAGCGCGGGTCGAGGTCGGTCACGACCGACACCAGGTGCGCGCCGTCGCCGGGGCGGTCCTCGACGCGCACCACGCCGTCGAGACCGGCGAGCTCCTCGCCGTACGCCGCGACGTCGGCCGGCGTCACGGACCCGTCGAGCACCACCTGGACCGGGTGGGTGCCGTCGCCCCGGAACTCCGAGCGCAGCGCGTCACCCGCCTGCCGGCTCGACGCGCTCGTCGGCAGCACGCGGTCGTCGGGGGTGCCGAGCTCGATCCCGGCCAGCGGGACCGCCGCGACCAGGAGCACCGCGACCACCGGCAGCGCACCGACCAGCGGGCGCCGGGTGACGAACCGGGCCAGGCGCGCCCACGCCGGGGCCTCCTCGCCCCGGATGCCGCGCACCTTCGGCAGCCGCCACGCGTCGATGCGGTCGCCGAGCACGGCGAGCCCGGCCGGCAGCACGACGACCGCGCTGAACGCGGTGATCAGCATGACTCCGATGCCGGCGTAGGCGAACGAGCGCAGGAAGTACATCGGGAACACCAGCAGCGAGGCCAGCGCCACGGCCACGGTGGTCGCGCTGAACGCGATCGTGCGACCCGCGGTCTCGACCGCGCGTCGTACGGCGGCGTCGTGGGTCCGGCCCCCGGCGCGCTCCTCGCGCACCCGCGCCACCATCAGCAGGCCGTAGTCGACGGCCAGGCCGAGCCCCAGCCCGGTGGTCAGGTTGATGGCGTAGATCGACACGTCCGTGGTCGAGCCGAGGATCGACAGCTCCGCGAAGGTGCCGAGGATCGCGACCATGCCGACGCCGAGAGTGACCAGCGCGCCGACGACGTTGCCGAAGGCGAGCACGAGCAGCACGAGGATGAGCGGGATCGCGATGCTCTCGGCCAGGCCGAGGTCCTTGCCGATCTGGCCGCCGATCTCCTCACCGACGACCTCCCCTCCGCCGACGTGCACGGTGAGCGGTCCGGCGTCGGTGGCGTAGTCGCCGAGCACCGCGGCAGGGTCGGCCTCGGCGCCAGCGGCGACCGAGGCGGTCACCAGGGCGTGGCTGCCGTCGGTCGAGCGCATCGGGCCCGCGCGGGTGTCGAAGTACGACGTCACGTCGGCCAGGTCGGGGTCGGCGGTGAGGCGGTCCGTGAGCTCGCGACCGGCTGCGGCCGAGGCGGGTGAGTCGACGTCGCCGTCGGCCGCCTCGACGACGAAGACGTAGTCGGAGCCACCGGCGAAGCGCTCCTCCAGCAGGGCCGCGGCGCGGCTGCTGTCGGAGGCGGGGTCGTCGAAGCCCTCCGTCTCCAGCTTGCCGAACGCGCCGACCCCGACGACGGCGGCGGCGACGACGGCGATGGCGCCGAGCGCGAGCACCCAGCGCGAGCGGCGGGTGACCAGCTCCCCGATCCAGTGGAACAACATGGCGTCCTCCCGATGAGCAATGTGTGCGGGCGTAAACTTTATGGGTGTCAACATTGCACGAGATGTGTATGGGTGTCAACATGTAGCCGTGACGACCACCGGACGCGACCGCTACCACCACGGCGACCTGCGCAACGCCCTCGCCCGTGCGGCCACCGAGCTCGCCGCGTCCGGCGGGCCGGACGCCGTGACCATCCGGGGCGCTGCCCGCGAGGTCGGCGTCACCCCCACCGCGGCCTACCGCCACTTCGGCAACCAGACCGACCTGCTCGAGGCCGCCCGCTCCCTGGCCATGGACGGCATGGTCGCGGCGATGGCGGAGTTCCTCCAGGCGGTCCCCGAGGGCGGCGACCCCGTGGAGCGCGCGTTGCAGCGGCTGCTCTCGACCGGTCGCGGCTATATCCGGTTCGCGATGCAGGAGCCGGGGATCTTCCAGACCTGCTTCACCGGGCGGTTGCGCTACCCCACCGAGCCGATGCCGGCGGACGCGGCGCCCTACGCGCTGCTCGGCGAGATGCTCGACGAGCTCGTCCAGGTCGGCTACCTGGCCCCCGAGGACCGGCCCGGCGCCGAGGCCGGGCCGTGGGCGGCCGTGCACGGCCTCGCCCTGCTGCTGACCGACGGCCCGCTCAAGGACCTGCCGGCCGCCGAGCGGGAGGCAGCCATCGACCGCACCCTGCAGATGACGGCGCGCGGCCTCGCCACCGGCCCGAAGGCGGTCGCCGCCCGCTAGTGTCGCCCGCGTGGACGAGGACCTGGTCGACTACGCGCGGTGGGGCGAGCGCTTCTTCGCGACGGCCGTGACCGTCGACCGGGTGCTGCGCGGCGTCAACGTCCTGGCCGGCCGACCGATCGACGTGGGCCCGCTCGGCGTCGGGCCGGGCCGGATCGCGAAGGTGACCGCCCGCGGCGTGATCGGCACCGCCACCGGCCAGCGGGTCGGCGCCGACCCCGTCGCCTTCCACGTCGACCTGCCGGTCACCCTGCAGTTCAGCATCGACCTCGGCGTGGACCAGCAGCACTTCGACGCCGACATCACCGTCCCGCTCGTCATCACCGCGCGCGCCCGCGCCGACCTGGCCATCGTCCTCGACCTGACACCGCCGCAGACCGGCCAGGTCGTCGTACGACTGCGGGCACAGGGACTGCGCGCCTCGCTGACCAGCCGGGCGGCCAACGTCGAGGGCGAGCTGCGCCGCTTCGTGGCGCGCTACGTCGCGAAGGAGCTGGAGAAGCCCTACGTCCGCGATGCGACCGTCATCGACGTGGCGGGCGCGGTCGAGCGCGCCGCCGCCGGGCTCGGCCCGCGCGAGGAGAGCCCGATGGCCGCCGGGCTGACCGGGGACCTCCCGGCCGCCATGGAGGCCGGGATCGAGCACACCGCCCAGGTGCTCCTGGAAGCCGACGGAGAGGAACCGCCTGCATGAAGCCCTATCCCCCGCCGCCGTGGAACATGCACGGCTCGCTCTGGCTGTCGGCCTTCCGGCTCCGCGAGGCGGCCGACGAGCGCCACCCGGCGGGCACGTACGGCGTGGCCCTGGTGTCCTACGAGGACCCCAGCCCGCTGACCTACCACGAGCTGCTGGTCGCGCGGACGACGAAGAACCGCGCCGGCAAGGGCGCGGTGACGATCACCGACATCTGGGTGGACTCCGAGGCGTCGCAGGCCGGCGGGCGCGAGCTGTGGGCGATCCCCAAGCAGCTGTGCGACTTCGACATGGAGAGCAGCTTCCGCGGCCCGGTCACCTCGACCGACTGGACGGCCACCCTCGAGCGCCGACCGATCGTGTCGGCGCACTTCACCGACGTCTCCCGCGCGGCGGTCCGGGTGCCGTTCACCGGCCTGGTCGAGCAGCCGGGCATCGAGGAGCACCCGGACGTCGCCGATGTGGAGATGAAGGGCAGCGCCCGGGCCCTGCCCTGCCGCTCGCGGTGGGACTTCGCCGCCGACGGTCCGCTCGGCTTCCTGCGCGGGGCCCGCCGGCTGGGCTCGTTCCGGATGGCGGGCTTCCGGCTCTCCTTCACCTGACGCCGGCTACTCCGCGTCGAGGTCCTGCTCCACGAGCGCGGCGATCTTCGCGACGTCGGCCTCGTCCTCGCCCGAGACCTCGACCTGGTCGCCGTGGCCGGCGCCGAGGGTCATGATCAGCAGCGCCGAGCTCGCGTCGACGCCCTCCCCGCCCGGGGTGGCGATGAGCACCTCGGAGTCGAGCTCGCCGGCGGCCTCGGAGATGATCGCGGCGGGCCGGGCGTGCAGGCCGACGGCGGAGCCGACGGTGACGGTGACGGTGTGCATGGTGCTTCCTCTCGGTGGGGGTGGCGGTCAGGCCATGGGATCAGGCAGTGCGGTCAGGCAGGGGTCAGGCGGTCGGTTCGAGCGAGCGGACGGCGACGTCGCCCGCCCGCACGTCGTCCGGGGTGGGCACGGTGGTGCCGGGCAGGCCGGCGGCCGCGCTGCCCCAGGCCACGGCGCTGGCGAGCCGCTCCGGCGCGGGTGCGCCCCGCAGGTCGGCGGCGAGGTAGCCGAACAGGCTGCAGTCGCCGGCGCCGACGGTGCTGATGACGCGGGTCGGCGGCGGCGTGGCGTGCCAGGCGCCGGTGGCGTCCACCAGCACGGCCCCGGCGCCGCCGAGGGTGGCGAGCACCGTCCCGACGCCGCGCTCGACGAGGGTGCGCGCTGCGAGCGCGACCTGCCCCGGGTCGCGCTCGAGGCGGTCCGGGTCGGCGTCGACGACGGCGGCGAGCTCCTCGGCGTTCGGCTTCAGCAGGCTGGGTGCGGTGCCGGGGGCGAGGGTGGCCACGACGGCGTCCAGGGCGGCGTCACTGGTGTCGACCGCGACGCGACGACCGGTCGCGCGCAGCCGGGCCGAGACGCCGGCGTACCAGTCCTGCGGGGCGCCCGGCGGCAGCGAGCCGGCGAGGACGACCCAGGCGTCGGCGGGCAGCTCGAGCACCCGGTCGACGAGGGCGTCGAGGTCGGCCGCGGTGACGCTCGCGCCGGCGGCGTTGAGCTTGGTGGTGGTGCCGTCGGGCTCGGTCACGGTCAGGTTGACCCGGACCGGTCCGGCCGGCGGCACCGGTGCGCTGGGGACGCCGAGGTGGTCGAGCTCGTGGACGAACGGGTCGTCCGGCTCCGCCGGGAGCACGGCGCAGGTGGCCACGCCCGCGGCGACGCACGCGCGGGAGATGTTCACGCCCTTGCCCCCGGGCTGGTCGAGGGACTCGGCCACGCGGTGCACGCCGCCGCGAACCAGCGCCGACGGCAGCACCACGGTGCGGTCGATGCTGGGGTTGGGGGTGACGGTGACGATCACGCGGTCACGACCTCCACCCCGGCGGCCTCGAAGGATGCCCGGTCCGCAGCCGTCAGGGCGTCGTCGGTGACCAGGGCGTCCACCTCCTCGAGGGAGGCGAAGCGGACGGCCGTCTCCACGCCCACCTTGGAGGAGTCCACCAGTGCGACGACCCGCTCCGCCGCCGTCACGAAGGAACGCTTCGTCGCGGCCTCCTCGCTGTCGGGGGTCGAGAGCCCGTGGGCGGCGGAGAGGCCGTTGGCGCCGAGGTAGGCCGCGTCGACCCGCAGCGCGCCGACCGCCGCGACGGTGGTCGCGCCGACGGCCGCGTGGGTGTTGGTCCGGACCCGGCCCGGCAGCAGGTGCAGCTCGATGCCGGCGTTGCCGGCCAGTCGCGCGGCGATCGAGACGCTGTGGGTGTAGACCACGAGCCGGTGGTTGCCCGGCAGGGCGTCGGCGAAGCGGGCGGTGGTGCTGCCCGCGTCGATGAGCACCGACGCCCCGGCGGGCGGCAGCTGGTCGAGCGCCGCCCGGGCGATCTGCGTCTTGGCCTCGGTGTTGGCCGCGTCGCGCTCCAGCAGGCCGGGCTCGATCGTGGAGAGCGCCGAGGTCGGCACGGCGCCGCCGTGCACGCGGCGCAGCGCGCCGAGCCCCTCCAGCGCGGTGAGGTCGCGGCGGACCGTCTCGGTCGTGACGTCGAAGAGCGCGGCGATCTCGGCGACCGACATCCGACCGTGCGTCGCGACCTGGCGGGCGATGGCCTGCTGGCGCTCCTCCGCGTACATGTCACCTCCCTCACCGATCTGCGTTTGTGTTGTTCTATGCCCGTTTGTGTTGAAAGTCAAGGAGATCCGGCTTAGCGTGTGACCATGGTCACCTCGATCCACGGCACCCCGGTCGTTCCCGGCCTGGCCTTCGGGCCGGCCCTGGTCACGGTCACCGACGTCTCCCCCGCGGCCGTCGAGAAGTACGGCGACGGCGGGTTCACCGACCCCGACGACGCCCTTGCCGCCTACGACGCGGCCGTCGAGGCGGTCGCCGAGGGCTTCCGCCGCAAGGCGTCCGCGGCCGACGGCGCCACTGCCGGCGTGCTCACCGCCAGCGCCGGGCTCGCCACCGACCGCGGCCTGCGCGCGGCGGTCCGCAAGAACCTGCGGGCCGGCGAGCCGGTGCTCACCGCCGTCGACCACGCGGTCGAGCAGTTCGTCACCGTGTTCACCGGCATGGGCGGGCTGATGGCCGAGCGGGTCACCGACCTGCGCGACATCCGCAGCCGCGTGGTCGCCCGCCTCGTCGGTGAGCCCGAACCGGGCGTGACGCTGCCCGACGGGCCGGTCGTCCTGGTCGCCACCGACCTCGCCCCGGCCGACACCGCCGGCCTCGACCCCGCGCTGGTCCTGGCCCTGGTCACCGAGCGCGGCGGCCCGACCAGCCACACCGCGATCATCGCCCGCCAGCTCGGCATCCCATGTGTCGTGGGTGCCACGGGGGTCGTCGCGGCGGCCTCGGGGCACACGCTGCTCGTCGACGGGGCCGCCGGCACGGTCGAGGTCGACCCCGACCCCGCCACCGCCCGCGAGCGCGTGGACCGCGACACCGAGGCGCGGGCCGAGCTCGCCCACTGGGAGGGCCCCGGCCGCACCGCCGACGGCCACCCGGTGAAGCTGATGGCCAACGTCGCCGACGCCGCGTCCGCGCAGGCCGCAGCCGACGGCCCGGTCGCCGGGGTCGGCCTGTTCCGCACCGAGCTCTGCTTCCTCGACCGCGACACCGAGCCCACCGTCGAGGAGCAGGCCGCGGTGTACGCCGACGTGCTCGCCCCGTTCGGCAAGGACCGCAACGTCGTCGTGCGCACCCTCGACGCCGGCTCCGACAAGCCGATCGCCTTCGCCACCCACCCGGACGAGGAGAACCCCGCCCTCGGCGTGCGCGGCCTGCGCCTGTCGTTCACCGACCACGGCCTGCTGGAGCGCCAGCTCGACGCGGTCGCGGCGGCGGCCGAGAAGACCGGCGCCGACACGTGGGTGATGGCGCCGATGGTGGCGACCGTCGACGAGGCCCGTGACTTCGCCACCGCCGCGCGCGAGCGCGGCCTGGTGCCGGGCGTGATGGTGGAGGTCCCCAGCGCCGCGCTGCTGGCCGACCGGGTCCTGGCCGAGGTCGACTTCCTCTCGATCGGCACCAACGACCTGACGCAGTACACGATGGCCGCCGACCGGCTCTGCAGCGACCTGGCCCACCTCACCGACCCGTGGCAGCCGGCCGTCCTGCAGCTGGTCGAGATGACCGCCGCCGCGGGCCGGCGCGCCGGCAAGCCGATCGGCGTCTGCGGCGAGGCCGCCGCCGACCCGCTCCTCGCCTGCGTCCTCGTCGGCCTCGGCGTCACCTCGCTCTCGATGGCCGCGGCCGCCGTCCGTCCCGTCGGCGCCCGCCTCGGCACCGTCACCCTCGAGCAGTGCCGCGCCATGTCCCGCGTCGCCCTGGCCGCCCCCCACCCCGCCGCCGCCCGCGACGCCGCCCGCGCCCTCCTCCCCTCCTGACCCCACCCCCACCACCGCGAGGTGTGAGGCTTCGCACCGCGAGGTGTGGGTTGTGGCTGCGCGAGGTGCGGGTCGTGGCGGTGCGAGGTGCGGGTCGTGGCGGTGCGAGGTGCCGGTCGTGGCGGTGCGAGGTGCCGGTCGTGGCGGTGCGAGGTGCCGGTCGTGGCGGTGCGAGCGCCGCGCCGTCGTACGACGTGACGCGCCCGCCTGACAGACGACTCGACCCTCCGCGCGGGCGCGGAGGGTCGGTCGGTGGTGGTGCTGCTGGCCCGGCGGGTCAGACCTGCTGGTCGTCGGGGTCGTCGGGGTCCTGGTCGGCCAGCGCCCGGCGGGAGGAGTCGCGGATCTCGAAGATCTCGGTGGCGAGCCCGCCCACCGCGGCCGCGACGTCACCGACGGCGCGGGTCACGATGGTGGCGACCTCGCCGACAGTGTGGGCCGCGGCCTCGGCGCCGGCCTGCAGCGCGTCCTTGGCGATCTCGGCCCGGCTCAGCTGGTCACGTCCGCTCATGGACCCAGTCTCGCGCGAGCTCGGTCAGGCTGCCAACGAGTCGTCGGTCACGGAGTCGGGGCCGGGCACCGGGGAGACCTTCGCCGTGCCGCCGGGCAGCGAGTAGCGCACGATCTTGCGGAAGACGCTGAACAGCTGCTTGCCGAGGCGGCCGGTGTTGTAGGGCAGGCCGTAGCGCTCGCAGATCTCGCGCACCTCCTCGGCGATCTCCGGGTAGCGGCGCGCCGGGAGGTCCGGGAAGAGGTGGTGCTCGATCTGGTGCGACAGGTTGCCGCTCATCAGGTGCATCAGCTTGCTGCCGGTGATGTTGGCCGAGCCGAGCATCTGGCGCAGGTACCAGTGGCCCCGGGTCTCGTCCGCCGTCTCCTCCTCGGAGAACGACGCGACGCCGGCCGGGAAGTGGCCGCAGAAGATGATGTTGAACGCCCAGATGTTGCGGATCAGGTTGGCCGTCGCGTTGCCCGCGAAGGTGAGCGGGAACAGCGGGCCGGTGAGCGCCGGGAACAGCACGTAGTCCTTGAGCGCCTGGCGCTTGACCTTCTTCATCAGGCCCGGGTAGAGCGGCTTGTTGTCCTCGAGGCTGCGCTTGCCCGCCACGATGTTCTCGACCTCGAGGTCGTGCATCGCGACGCCCCACTCGAAGAGCACCATCAGCAGGAACGCGTAGACCGGGTTGCCCAGGTAGTACGGGTGCCACTTCTGGTCGGGGTCCATCCGCAGGATCCCGTAGCCCACGTCGCGGTCCTTGCCGACGATGTTGGTGAACGTGTGGTGGATGTAGTTGTGGGAGTACTTCCACTGCTCGCCGGGGCACACGGTGTCCCAGTCGAACATGCGGGAGTTGAAGGCCGGGTCGCCCAGGAAGTCGTACTGACCGTGCATGACGTTGTGCCCGATCTCCATGTTGTCGAGGATCTTGGAGATGCTGAGGCAGGCGACGGCCGGCACCCAGCCGATCACGGGCAGGTAGAACAGCGCGCGGCCGGCGACCTCCATGCTGCGCTGGGTCTTGACGACCTTGCGGAGGTACTCCGCGTCGGCCTCGCCGAGGTCGGCGATGATGCGCTGCCGGAGGGCGTCGAGCTCCTCGCCGAGCTTCTCGATCTGCTCGGCCGTCAGGCCGTGGTACCGCTCGTCCTTCTCGGGTGCGGTGGTGGTCATGTCAGCTCCTTCGTACGACGGTGCGTCGGTCAGGGACGTGCTGGGGATGTCGGGGCGGGGATGGCGTCAGCGCCGGGCGTCACAGGTCGACGTGGCAGTCGCCGGCGGCGCTGGTGACGCAGATCCGGATCTCCTCGTCGGGCAGGGAGGACTCCTCGCCGGTGAGGACGTTGCGCGTGGTGCCGGAGGTCTTGGTGCGGGTGCAGGTGAAGCAGATGCCCATCCGGCAGCCGTACTCCGGGCTCAGGCCGGCCGCCTCGGCCTGCTCGAGCAGGCTGGCTCCGTCGGCGGCGACGGTCGTGCCGGACCGGGTGAAGGACACCTCGCCCTCGACGGCCTCGCCGGGCTGGGCGGCGCGGGCGACGGCCGGCTTGAAGAACTCCATCCGCAGCCGCGGGGAGAGCTCACCGTCGGGGCCGGTGTAGGCGTCGCGGACGAGGTCGACCAGGCCGGCGGGCCCGCACAGCCACGTGTCGGTGTGGCGGAAGTCGGGCACCAGGCGGCGCAGCTCGAGCTCGTTGAAGACCTGGTCGCCGTGGCGCAGGTGCACGGTGACGTCGTTGTCGGCCTCGGCGATCGCGGCCAGCTCGTCGGCGAAGATCTGGTCCTCGGGGCTGCGGGCGTAGTGCAGGAAGGTCACCTTGCGGCCCGCCTTCCCGTCGTACCCGTCGCGCAGGAGGGTGCGCACCATCGACATGGCCGGCGTGATGCCGGAGCCGCCGGTGATGAACAGCAGGTGGTTGCTGGTCGGGGTCGCCGGGCTCTCGTCGAGGGTGAACTCCCCCTGCGCCTGCGAGAGGTGGACGATCGTGCCGGGCTGCGCCTCGCGGACGAGGTACTTCGACACCTGGCCGTCGTCGTTGGCGCGGACGGTGAGCGTGATCTGCTCACCCGGGACCGAGGCCGCCGAGGAGATCGAGAACGCCCGGGTCAGCCGGCGCGCGGAGCCTGGGAGCTCGACGCCGACGAGCACGTGCTGGCCGGCGCGGTGGCCGCGCCAGGTGCTGGTCGGCTCCAGGGTGATCGTGGCGACCGGTGCGGTGTCGCGACCGGCGGTCTCGCGGTGGACGGAGACCACGCGGGCGCGGACCTCGTGGGCGGCCCACATCGGGTTGAACCGCTCGAGGTACCGGTCGACGCCGTGCGGCGTGGTGAGCGCGGCGACCAGCCGCGAGCGCAGGAGCCGCCCGACCGGGCCGGCCGGGGTGGGCCCCGTCGGCGTGGTGATGAGCGCGGACATCGCGCCTCCTTCGGAACGGGTGCGGGAAGATTTGAGTGCACGTCTGTACACCCAAAACCTTGTCAACCTCGCCGGCGAGGGTCAACGGGTCCACGGCGTGACAGTGCACACATGTTCACCGAAGGTAGGATCGGGTACATGAGTGGGACTCGGCTCGAGCAGAAGGAGCGCACCCGCCGCGCGATCCTCGACGCGGCGCTGGCGCTCTCGGCCGAGTCGACCCTCGTGGCCCTCTCGCTGCGCCAGGTCGCCAAGGAGGTCGGCATCGTGCCGACCGCCTTCTACCGCCACTTCCCCTCGCTGGAGGACCTCGGCCTCGCGCTCGTCGAGGAGTCCCTCGATACCCTCCGCGCCCTGCTGCGCGAGCTGCGGCGCTCGGCCGGCGACGACTTCCGCTCGATCATCGACGGCTCCGTCGGCGTCCTGGTGGCCCAGGTGCGGGGCAACCACGCCCACTTCGGCTTCATCGCCCGCGAGCGGTTCGCCGGCCCGGCGCCGGTGCGCGCGGCGATCAACCGCGGCATCGAGATCGCCGAGCGCGAGCTCGCCGTCGACCTCGCCCACCTGCCCGGCACCTCGGAGTGGTCGGAGGAGGACCTGCGCACCCTCTCCTCGCTCATCGTCGGCGCGATGGTCACCACGGCGGAGCGGCTGATCACCGCCGGCCCGGGCTCGCCGGAGGAGAAGCAGATCACCGACTCCGCCCGCACCCAGCTGCGGATGCTCGTGGTCGGCGCGATCAACTGGCGGTCCCGCCCCTGAGGCGCGCGTCAGGCTCGTCACGTTCGGTGGACTCTCCCCCGCCCGCCGACCACCATGGCGCGGTGCCCTCCGCAGTCGACACCCTGACCACCGCCGCCCGCCACGCCTGGGCGCTGTCCCCGATCGGCCCCGGCATCGAGCAGTACGACGGCCTGCCGGCCACCGTGCTCTCCGACGAGCCGCACCGCCGACTGGTCCGCTACGACCGCGCCACGCCAGCCACGGCCCAACGGCCGGTCCTCCTCGTCCCGCCGCTGGCCGTCTCCGCCCGCTGCTTCGACCTGCGACCGGGCCAGAGCCTGGCCGCGCACCTGGTCGAGGCCGGCCGGGCGACGTACCTCCTCGACTACGGGCGGATCACCTTCGCCGACCGGGCGATGGGCTTCGAGGCCTGGATCGACGACATCCTGCCCACCGCGATCCACGCCGTGCTGGCCGACCACGCCGAGGCCGGTGACCCTGTCGACGGGGTCGACCTCGTCGGGTGGTCGCTCGGCGGCACGATCAGCCTGCTGACCGCCGCCGCGCACCCGGACCTGCCGATCTCGTCGCTCACGGCGTTCGGGACGCCGATCGACTACTCGAAGGTCGCCGCCGTCCAGCCCCTCATCGCGGCCGACCGGCTGCTCGGCTCGCGGGCGGTCACCGCACCGACGGCCCTGCTGGGGGGTGTGCCGAAGCACCTGGTCCGCGCCAGCTACCGGGCGATGGCGCCGCGCCGCGAGCTCACCAAGGCGCTGCACCTGACCCGCAACATCCTCGACGTCGAGACCCTCGCCCGCACCGAGGCCGTCGACGCCTTCATCGCCGAGATGCCGGGCTACCCCGGCCGCGCGTACCACCAGATCCACACCCGGCTGATGGCGCGCAACGAGCTCGCGTCCGGCACCGTCCACCTCAGCCGCAAGCGGGCCGTCCACCTCGCCGACGTCCGGACGCGGGTCCTCCTCGTCGGCAGCGAGACCGACAACATCGCCGACGGCCCCGCCGTCCGCGCGGGTGTGGGCGTCGTGCCCGGCGCGCGGTACGTCGCCGCCGACGGGCTCAGCCACCTCGGCCTGGTCGCCGGGCCGCGGGCCGCCGAGGTCAGCTGGCCGGCGCTGGACGCCTTCCTCGGCTGACCGGCTCCCCGGCTGCCCGGCCCGGAAATGACCGCTGCCGGCGGGACCCTCGCGGGTCCGGCCGGCAGCGCCGTCTCCGGGCGTGGTGCGTCAGTGTGCGGCCGGCGCACCCTCCGGCGCGGCGACCTTCGACGGCAGCAGCAGCGCCATCGCGATCACGACCAGGCCGATCGCCGCACCCGCGGCGAACGCCCACTGCAGGCCGCCGACGAACGCGTCGGCAGAGCTGGCGCCGTCCTCGGCGAGCTGCTCGGTGCGGTTGGTCATGATCACGACCAGCAGCGCGGTGCCGATCGCGCCGGCGACCTGCTGCAGCGTGCCCAGCAGCGAGCTGCCGTGGGAGTACAGCTGCGGCGCCAGGTCGCCCAGGCCGATGGTGAACACCGGCGTGAACACGGTGGCCAGGCTCGCCATCAGCGCGACGTGCAGGGCCAGGATGACGGCGTACGGCGTGTCCGTGCCGATCCGGCTGAGCGCGAACAGCAGCGCCACCATCGCGACCGAGCCGGGGATCACCAGCGGCCGCGAGCCGATCCGGTCGTAGACCTTGCCGACCTGCGGGCCGAGCAGGCCCATCGCCAGGCCACCGGGCATCACCAGCAGGCCGGTCTGCAGCTCGGACAGGCCGCGCAGGTTCTGCAGGTAGAGCGGCAGCAGCAGCATCGAGCCGAGGAAGGCCATGAAGCCGGCCGACATGAGCACCAGCGAGACCGCGAAGTTGCGGTGCTTGAGGGTGCGCAGGTCCATCAGGGGGCGCTCCGAGCGCTGCAGCACGAGCTGGTAGACCGCGAACGCCGCGATCAGCACGACCCCGCCACCGATGAGCAGCGCGGGCTCGGTCCACTCACCCTCGCCGACCTTGCTGAGGCCGTAGACGAAGGAGCTGAAGCCGCCCGCGGCCAGCACGACGCTGAGCCAGCTGATCGGGCTCTTGCGCGCCTCGCCGACGTTCTCGAGCTGGCGGAACCCGAAGAACCCGACCAGCACGGCGATCGGCAGCACCACGGCGAAGATCAGGCGCCACGAGCCGAAGTGCAGCAGCACGCCGGACACGGCCGGGCCGAGCGCCGGGGCGCACGACATCGCGAGCGTCACCTGGCCCATCACCCGGCCGCGGTCCTCGGCGGCGACCACGGTCATCAGCGTGGTCATCAGCAGCGGCATCATCACCGCCGTACCGCCCGCCTGGACGACGCGGCCGACCAGCAGGACGTCGAAGGTCGGCGCGAGCGCGGCGACGAGCGTGCCGGCGGTGAACGTGGTCATCGCCGTCGCGTACGCCGAGCGCGTGCTCACCCGCTGCAGGAACCACCCGGTCACCGGGATCACCGCAGCCATCGTCAGCATGAAGACGGTCAGCGACCACTGCGCGGTGCTCTCGCTGATGCCGAAGTCGGTCATCAGCCGCGGCACGGCGTTGACGAGGGTGGTCTCGTTGAGGATCACGACGAAGGTCGCGGCGACGAGGAGCTTGATCACCAGCGGCGTGCGGCCGGCGGGAGCCGCGGCCCCCGGGGTCGTGGGGGCGCTGAACTCCTGCTCGAACGCGGCGAGGTCCTCGGCGTCGTCGCCGATCGCGTGGGGCCCGGTGGGCGCAGTCATGACGGGTCCAATCGGTAGGGAGGCATGGTCCAGCGGTGGCCGACCAACGGTGTTGCCGGACGATCCGGCCCTCGCTTCACCTACTCCACGAACGGGCCGGCACCTTTTCGACATCAGCGACGGGGAAAACTCATCGCTCTCCCCGGTGGCGACGTCAGGAGTCAATCGTCGGGCACGGGGATTGATTCCCGCCAGCGGTTTTCGCGCGGGGGTGGGGGCGCTCGGCGGGCGTGGTTTCACCACCTAGGTGGTGAAACTGCGGGACTGGGCACACGAAACTTGCCGATCTGGCCCTGATTTCGTGTGCCAGGCCGGGGTTTCACCACCTAGGTGGTGAAACCCCCTCCCCCTCAGCGGGTGAACACGACCTTCCCGAAGACCTCCCCGCCGGCCATGGCGGCGAACCCGTCCCGGGCGTCGGTCATCGGCAGCACCCGGTCGATGACCGGGCGGACGCCGGTGGCGTCGAGCATGGTGACCAGGCTGGCCAGCTCGTCGCGGGTGCCCATCGTGGAGCCGATGACGCTCAGCTGCAGGAAGAAGATCCGGGTCAGCTCGGCGTCGTCGAGCTTCGGGCCGGACGTGGTGCCGGAGATGACGATCTTGCCGCCGGGGCGCAGCGAGCGGATCGAGTGCGACCAGGTCGCGCGGCCGACGGTCTCCATGACGGCGTCGACCTTGACCGGCAGGCGCTCGTTGGACCCGAACACCTCGTGGGCGCCGAGCTCGAGCGCCTTGGCGCGCTTGGCCTCGTCGCGGCTGGTGGCGAGCACGCGCAGGCCGCCGGCGCGGGCGAGCGCGATGAGGGCGGTGGCGACGCCGCCGCCGGCGCCCTGCACCAGCACGGTGTCACCGGCCTTGAGGTTCCCCTGGGTGAAGAGCATGCGGTACGCCGTGAGCCACGCCGTCGGCAGGCACGCGGCCTCCTCGAAGGACATCGACGCGGGCTTCGGCACGACGTTGCGGCGCGGCACGATGACCTTGTCCGCGAACGTGCCCTGGTGCCGCTCGGAGAGCAGCGAGCGGCGCGGGTCGAAGGTCTCGTCGCCGGTCCACGACGGGTCGGAGACGACGGCGTGGACGACGACCTCGTTGCCGTCCTCGTCGTACCCCGCGGCGTCGCAGCCGAGGATCATCGGCAGCGCCTCCTGCTTGAGGCCCACGCCGCGCAGCGACCACAGGTCGTGGTGGTTGAGCGAGGCGGCCTTGACGGTGACCGTGGTCCAGCCGTCGGGGGCGACCGGGTCGGGGCGCTCGCCGACCACGAGGCCGGTCAGCGGGTCGTCGGCGGAGCTGGCGAAGGAGTCTGCGTAGACGGCGAACACGGGCTCAACCTACCGAGACGACGAAGCCGCCCACGCCCCCGTTCGGGGACTGGGCGGCTCCGGGATGGTCCGGGAAAGGTCAGGCGCGGGCGACGCCGTCGCGCCGGGCCGCCTCGGCGACCGCGGCCGCGACCGCCGGGCCGACCCGCGGGTCGAACGGCGAGGGGATGACCAGGTCCTCGGACAGGTCGTCACCGACGAGCGCGGCCAGTGCATCGGCGGCGGCGACCTTCATGCCCTCGGTGATCGCGCTCGCGTGCACGTCGAACGCACCGCGGAAGATCCCGGGGAAGGCCAGCACGTTGTTGATCTGGTTCGGGAAGTCCGAGCGGCCGGTGGCCACGACCCGCGCGTGCCGGTGGGCGACGTCGGGGTGGACCTCGGGGTTCGGGTTCGCCATCGCGAAGATGATCGCGTCGTCGGCCATCGTCGCGACGACCTCCTCCGGCACGGTGCCGCCGGAGACGCCGATGTAGACGTCGGCGCCGTCGAACGCCTCGGCGAGGGTGCCACGGCGACCGCTCTTGTCGGCGGTGAGCTCGGCGAGCGCCTTCTTCGCGGGGGTGAGGTCGTGGCGGTCGGAGCTGACCACGCCCTTGCGGTCGGTGACCGCGATGTCGCGGATGCCGGCGGCGAGCAGGATCTTGGCGATCGCGACGCCCGCGGCGCCGGCGCCGGAGATCACGACGCGGGTCGACTCCGGGGTGCGGCCGGTGAGCTTGAGCGCGTTCACCAGCGCGGCCAGGGTCACCACGGCGGTGCCGTGCTGGTCGTCGTGGAAGACGGGGATGTCGAGGGCCTCCTTGAGGCGGTCCTCGATCTCGAAGCAGCGCGGGGCGGAGATGTCCTCGAGGTTGATGCCGCCGAAGCTCGGCGCGAGCCGGACGACGGTCTCGATGATCTCCTCGACGTCGGTCGTCGCCAGGCAGATCGGGACGCCGTCGACGCCGCCGAACTGCTTGAACAGCACGGCCTTGCCCTCCATCACGGGCATCGCGGCGGCCGGACCGATGTCGCCCAGTCCGAGCACGGCGGTGCCGTCGGTGACGATGGCGACGGTGTTGGGCACCCACGTGTAGTGCCGGGTCAGCTCGGGGTCCTCCGCGATCGCGGTGCAGACCTCGGCGACACCGGGGGTGTAGGCGAGCGAGAGCTCGTCCTTGTTGCTGACGTCAGCGGTGGGTACGGTCGCCATCTTCCCGCCGAGGTGGAGGTCGAACACCGGGTCGCCCGCGCGCGGGTGGGGGGAAGGAACGTCAGCAGCCACGAAGAGCAATCCTCCCACACCCGCCCTCCCGGGAGGGCGCCCCGTCCGGATGACGAGGGTCACAGCAGGCGCGGCCGCGGCCAGACCCTGGCCCGGGCAACCGCCCACACGTCGTCGTCCGCGACGGCCCCGCGGTGGCGCGAGTCGACACCGGCGGCGGGGTTGTCACCGCGCAGCCACCAGCCGCCGTCGCGCCGCTCGACGGCGCGCTTGACGACGACCGTGCCGTCGGCGAACCGGGCGACCACCACGCGACCGGGGCGGACCCGCGCTCCCCACGCCACGAGCAGGCGGTCGCCGGGGGCGAGGGTGGGCCGCATCGAGTCCCCGCGTACGACGGCGAGGCCGACCTTGCGTCGTACCGGAGCGTGTCCCGAGTCGCGACCGTCCGTTGCCCCGCCTGCCATGCCGAGTAGTGTCGCAGTCAGCAGTTCGCACCGCGTCGATGACGTGGTGCCCACGTCGATCTCCCAGAGAGGACCCACATGTTCTCCCGTCTCACCCGCAAGTTCGTCGCCCCGACCATCGAGGTCTCCGCGCACTGCGACCTCCCCTGCGGCGTCTACGACCCGGCCCAGGCCCGCATCGAGGCCGAGTCGATCAAGGCCCTCATCGCCAAGGTCGCCGACAACGACGACCCGGACTTCCGCACCCGCGCGGTCCTGATCAAGGAGCAGCGCTCTGAGCTGGTCAAGCACCACCTGTGGGTGCTGTGGACCGACTACTTCAAGCCCCCGCACTTCGAGAAGTACCCGCAGCTGCACACCCTGGTGAACGAGGCCACCAAGCTCGCCGGCGCCACCGGCACCAAGGGCAGCCTCGACGCCGAGGTCGCCGACCAGCTGCTCGCGAAGATCGACGAGATCGCCGAGATCTTCTGGGAGACGAAGAAGTGAGCCACAGCCCACGAGCCCGGTCGCGCGACCTCGGTCGCGCTGACCGACCCGGGCTCGTGGGCTGGCGGCGAACGCCTGAGTCGCGCGAGCGCCAGCGAGCGCAGGCGAAGAAGGCCTGAGCCGGTCTCCACTGCAGGAGCCGCGCACCCTCCGGGGTGCGCGGCTCCTGTCGTTCTCCGCCGGGTCACCACCCGGGCCGGCACCCGCTTCGCAGGACTCCGCCACCATTTCGACAGGATTTCCTGTCATTCCTGCTCGACCTGCCGATGCATCCCTCGCGTACCCGGGCTGAACCTGCCCGGACCCAACCGGAGGGAGACCCCACGCGATGCATCGCGTCCTGATCAAGATCGTCCTCGCCCTGGCTGTCAGCCTGGGCCTGACCCTGACCGTCACCGGCGCGCCCGCCACCGCAGCCGCGCCCGCCCCGGTCGCCGCCGCCGGCACCGCGCAGGCCGCGACCGCCAACTGCTCGACGCAGGCCGCCGCCTTCAACCAGGCGAGCAACAAGGCCTCCGCCAAGCAGGCTGCCGCCACGAAGGCGAAGAAGGCCGTCGCCAAGGCCAAGAAGAAGGTCACCAAGGCCACCAAGGCCGTCAAGAAGGCCAAGGGCAAGGCCAAGAAGGCCAAGGCGAAGAAGGTCCTCGTCAAGGCCAAGAAGGTCCTGAAGAAGGCGAAGAAGAAGGCCGCCAACACCAAGGCCGCCGCCCGTTCCGCCGCGACGGTCAAGTCCTCGCGCCGGGTCCAGCTCGAGCAGTGCAAGTCGGCCGTGTCCGCCGGCGGTGCCACCGCCAGCCCGATCCAGTTCCTCTGCGACGCCGGCGTGCCGCAGGAGATCTGCGACGGCCTCGTCTCGCTGATCCCCGGTGGCGGCTCGCTCGCCAACCCGCTGCAGCTGCTGTGCGACCAGGTCCCGCAGGCGGCTCCGCTCTGCGGCGCGTTCGGTGGCGGCTCCGTCATCCCCGGCGCCGACATGCTGAGCAACATCCTCGGCGAGATCCTCGAGACCACCGGCCTCAGCTGGCTGCTCGACCAGGTCCTCTCGACCCTCGGCGTGGACAAGCTGCTCGACGACCTCGGTCTCGGCATCCTGCTCGACCTGCTGGGCATCCGCCCCTGACCCGGATCCGCCTGGTTCCGGTCGGCTGACCGACGCGCGCGGCCGCGCCCCCGTCCGGGGGCGCGGCCGTTCGCGTAGGCTCGGGGCCGGTCCAGGTCCCATTCCCACTCGGAGGAGCGGCATGTCCGAGACGAGCGTCCCCGCTGCTGAGCACTCAGCCCCGACCGGCGAGCCGGCAGAGGTCGAGCTGAGGCTGCCCGCCGACGGCGCCTACGCCTCCGTGCTGCGCACCCTCACCGCGGGCCTCGCCGCCCGCCTCGACTTCACGATGGACGACATCGAGGACCTGCGCATCGCCGTCTCGGAGGCTGCCGCGATAGTGCTCGACGAGGCCGACCCCGGCACCGTCCTCGACTGCGTCTTCCGCCTCGAGCCCGCCTCGCTCGGCATCTCCGTCAGCGCCACCTCCTCCGCTCCCTCCGAGCCCGACTACGAGAGCTTCGGCTGGCAGGTGCTCGCCACCCTGGCCGCCGAGGCCTCCATCGACACCACCGCCGACACCTATGCAGTCCGGCTGACGGTGCGGTCCTCGCTCGCCTCATGACCGCCGACCTGTCTCGGGACGACCGGCGGTCGATGTCCGTCGAGGAGACCCGCCGCCGCAGCGCCGACCTGTTCGCCGTGCTGCACGACGAGGGCGCGTCCGCCGCCGAGCGCGACACCGCGCGCGACCGCCTCGTGCACCTCCACCTGCCGCTGGTGGAGCACTGCGCCCGCCGCTTCCGCAACCGTGGCGAACCCTACGAGGACCTCGTGCAGGTCGGCACGATCGGGCTGATCAAGTCCGTCGACCGCTTCGACACCGACCGTGGCGTGGAGTTCTCCACCTACGCGACGCCGACCATCATCGGTGAGATCAAGCGCTACTTCCGCGACAAGGGCTGGGCCATCCGCGTGCCGCGCCGGCTGCAGGAGCTGCGCATGCAGATCAGCGCCTCCACCGCCGAGCTCACCCAGACCCTGGGCCGCTCCCCCACCCCGCGCGAGCTCGCCGACGCCATCGGCTGCTCCGTCGAGGAGATCGTCGAGGGCCTGGAGTCGAGCAACGCCTACTCCACGCTCTCCCTCGACGCCACCGACGACGACTCCGACGGCGGCGCCGGCCAGAGCATGCTCGACGCGATGGGCGTCGACGACGGCGCGCTCGAGCACGTCGAGATCCGCGAGTCGGTCAAGCCGCTGCTGGAGAACCTCCCCGCCCGCGAGAAGCGGATCCTGCTGCTGCGCTTCTTCAAGAACATGACGCAGTCGCAGATCGCCGAGGAGATCGGCGTCTCCCAGATGCACGTCTCGCGGCTGCTGAGCCGCACCCTCGAGCAGCTGCGGCACTCGCTCGAGGCGGACGGCTAGGCCGTACGCCGCGGCGCCAGCCCCGGCCGACGCGGATCAGGCGTCGTCGGCCTCGTCGCCCGCCGTCGGGTCGCGGTCCAGCACCGCGATCGTGTCCGGGTGCAGCATCCCGGCGAGCACGATCGCCGCACACACGACCAGCCCGATCGCCGCCACCGGGTGCTCGCGCTCGTTCCACGCCAGCCCGAGCACGATCAGCTGGGTGATCAGCGCCGGTCCCCGGGCCCAGCCGGAGCGGCGGTGCAGCGCCCACGCCGCGGCGAGCAGCACGACGCCGTACGCCGCGAAGAAGATCGCCGTCGAGAGTCCCATCGATCGCCGGTCGTCGGCCAGGTTCGCCGACTCCAGCACGGCCAGCACCAGCAGCACCACCGCCTGGACCCCGACCAGCGAGGCGGCCACGGTCAAAGGGGGCGGGTTGGACGACGATCCCCGGGTACTTCCACCCGGTGGCGTCCCGTCCGGCGTGCTGGCAGGTCCCTCGGTCACGGTCCCCGACCCTAGCCCGTGGCCACGGCAGCGAGCCCGCCGACGACGTCAGCGGCATGGTCACCGGCATTGACAGCGGCATGGTCAGTGCATTTGTGATCCACGGAACGGGACTTATCCCTTGATTCGGACCCGATTCCTTGGAACTGTAGTCAGAGCGATCGTGAAGCCGTTCACTTTTGCGGTTTCACGTGTGCCCTGACACCGGGCCCCCTTGTACGTATCGAAAGCGAGCATTCCCACCCATGGATTGGCGACACCGTTCCGCATGCCTCGACGAGGATCCGGAGCTGTTCTTCCCGATCGGCAACACCGGCCCGGCCATCCTCCAGATCGAGGAGGCCAAGGCGGTCTGCCGGCGCTGCGACGTGCGCGAGCAGTGCCTCGCGTGGGCGCTCGAGGCGGGGCAGGACCACGGTGTCTGGGGTGGACTCAGCGAGGACGAGCGCCGCGCGCTCAAGCGCCGCAACGCCCGCGCCCGCGTCCGTCAGCCCGTCTGACCCTGCCGCATCCCGCTCCCCCGGTCATTCGATCGGGAGGGTGAAGCCTGCCCTCGTGCCGCCGTCCGGGACGTGGCCCAGCGTGAGGTGGCCGCCGAGCTCGGACTCCACGAGGGTGCGCACGATCGACAGGCCCAGGCTGGTCGCGCCGTCGATGTCGAAGCCCTCGGGCAGGCCCTTGCCGTCGTCCTCGACCGCGACCTCCAGCACCGCGCCGTGCCGCTCGGCCCGCAGCACGATCTCCCCGGTCCCGCCGTCGGCGTAGCCGTGCTCGGCGGCGTTCTGCATCAGCTCCATCACCACCATGGCCAGAGGCGTCGCGACCTCCGAGGACAGCACCCCGAAGCTGCCCTCGCGGCGCACCGCGACCTGTGCGGTCGTCGAGCCGACGTCGGTGACCAGCCGCGCGAGCCGGTCGGCGATGTCGTCGAAGGCGACCGTCTCCTCGACCGCCTGGCTGAGGATCTCGTGCACAATCGCGATCGACCCGACCCGGCGTACCGCCTCCTCCAGCGCGGACACCGCCTCCTCGGAGCCGATCCGGCGGGCCTGCAGGCGCAGCAGCGCGGCGACGGTCTGCAGGTTGTTCTTCACCCGGTGGTGGATCTCGCGGATGGTCGCGTCCTTGGTGACCAGCTCGCGGTCGCGGCGGCGCAGGTCGGTGACGTCACGCAGCAGGATCATCGCGCCGATGTGCTCGCCCTTGGGCCGCAGCGGGATGGAGCGGGCGATGACCGACACCCCGTCGCCCGGCCCGCCGGCCGAGCCGAGCTCGGTGTCCCGGTGCGCGCGGCCGCCGAGGACGGCGCTGAGCGTCTCCTCGTCCGGGCGCTTCTTCGACGGCACCAGCTCCCGGGTCAGGTCGGTGAGGCGGTGGCCGGTGAGGTCGCCGGTCAGCCCGAGCTTGCGGTAGACCGAGAGCCCGTTGGGGCTGGCGTAGACGACCCGGCCCTCCGCGTCGACACGCAGGAAGCCGTCGCCCACCCGCGGCGAGTCCGCGTGGTCGGAGCGCTGGGCGGTGCTCGGGAAGAGCCCGCCGGCGATCATGTTCGCGAGGTCGGAGGCGGCCTGGAGGTAGTTGATCTCCAGCAGCGACGGCGTGCGCACGCCGAGCAGGTTGGTGTTGCGGCTGACGACGGCGATCACCCTGCCGTCGTGGCGCACCGGGATCGCCTCGACGCGCACCGGCACGTCGTCGCGCCACTCCGGGTCGCCCTCGCGCGCGATCCGGCCGAGCTCGTAGGCGGCGTCCACCAGGCTGCGCCGCCCGAGCGGGAGGAAGGTGCCCACGATGTCGTCGACGAAGGCCGTCGGGCCGGTCGTCGGCCGCATCTGGTCGCCCGCCCAGAAGCCGCCCCCCTCGCGGTCGGGCAGCCACAGCACGAGGTCGGCGAAGGACAGGTCGGCGATGACCTGCCAGTCGGCCTGGAGCAGCTGCAGCCACGCGATGTCACCGGGCGCCAGCTCGGTGTGGCGGCGGGCGATCGCGGACAGGGAGGGCACGACGGCAAACGTAACGGACCGGACACCCGGACGCTTCACCCCTTTTGGCACAATGCACCGGAAGCCTGTCAGCAGGCATGGGGGATCAAGGTCGGGCTGGTCCGTGAGGGGTATTTCTGAATGGCGTCGGTGGACTGGGCACGCCTGCAGCAGGGGCTCCGCAACGGTGAACGGACCCCGCCCGCAGAGCACCGGCTCTCCGACCTCACCGCCGACCTGACCCGGATGCTGGGCGACCCCGACCCGCACGTCCGTGACGGCCTCGCCTACCCGTTCCTGGCCACCTGGACCGAGCACGGCGTGTACGACGACCTGCTGGCCGGGCTCGGCGACGGGATGTGCGCCGGCCTGGAGGTCGGGCTGGGCGAGTCCGGCACCGACACCGTCTTCCGCCGCAGCTTCTCCGCGCTGGTGCTGGCCGAGTGCATCGACCGCGACACCCGGGTGCGCCGCCAGCCGCCGAGCCGGATCATGCAGTGGGGCGACCGGCTCATGGCGTGGTACGTCCGCGAGCGCGACTTGCGTGGCTGGGTGGACGGCAAGGGCTGGGCGCACGCCGCCGCCCACGGCGCCGACGCGCTCGGGGCACTCGCCCGCTCGCCGTACTTCGGCGCCACCGAGCTCACCGTCGTCCTCGACGTCATCGCCGACCGCGTCCTCCAGGCGGACACGCCGCTGCTCGTGCACGGCGAGCCGGACCGCATCGCGCACGCCGTCATGGAGGTGCTGCGCCGCGACCGGGTGCCGCTCAACGTCGTCGAGCCGTGGGTGCGCCGCCTCGAGGCCGGCGCCCGGGCGCGGGTGCGCACCGGGCGGGACCCGGCGCTTGTGACCGGGAACGCCCAGGCCGTGCTGCGCTCGCTCTACCTCCAGCTGACCGTCTCGCCGCACCACCCGGCCATCCGCCCGGACCTGCTGCTGTCGCTGGTCGCGTCGCTGCGCCGGGTGCACCCCGAGTTCCTCACCTGACCCCGGCCCCCGCGCTCCGGCTCCTGGCTCCTGGCTCACGGGCTCCTCGGCTTGCGGGCTCGCGGTCGCTACTGTGCGGACGTGACCACGACCACTCCCCCGGACGACCCGACCACCCCGCAGACCGGCGCGGAGCTCGACGGCCACGCCGGCGAGCTCGCCGTCGCCGTCGCCCGCGCCCACGGCGTCGAGACGATGTTCACCCTCTCCGGCGCCCACGTCTTCCCGATGTACGACGGCGCGGTCAGGAGCCAGCAGGAGGAGGGCCCCGACGCCGGCACGCCGGTGCGCCTGGTCGACGTGCGCCACGAGCAGACCGCGGCCTTCGCCGCCGAGGCCACCGGCAAGCTCACCCGCGTGCCCGGCCTCGCCGTGCTGACCGCCGGTCCCGGCGTGACCAACGGCGTCAGCGCGCTGGCCCAGGCGACCTTCGCCGGATCGCCGATGGTCGTCGTCGGGGGCCGCGCCCCCAACAACCGGTGGGGCAGCGGCGCCCTCCAGGAGATCGACCACCTGCCGATCGTCGCCCCGGTCACCAAGCACGCCGCGACGCTCATGACCGCCGACGACGTCACCGCCGGCATCGACACCGCGTTCCGGCTGGCTCGCTCCTCGCACCGCGGCCCGACCTACGTCGACGTGCCGATGGACGAGTTCTTCAACGTCGGCACCGGCCGCCTGCCGGTCGTCGGCGAGCCCCGGGGCGAGGTCCCCGACACCGACGCGATCGACCGCATCGCCGGGCTCCTCGCCCGCGCCGAGCGACCTGTCCTCGTGCTCGGCACCGACGTGTGGGCCGACCGCGCCGAGGTCGCCGCGTTGCGCCTGGTGGAGGAGATGCGGCTGCCCGCGATCACCAACGGCATGGGCCGGGGCATCGTCCCCGGCGGGCACCCGCTGCTGGTCACCAAGGCCCGCGGGGCCGCGCTCGGTGGGGCGGACCTGGTCGTGGTCGTCGGCACGCCGCTCGACTTCCGCCTCGGCTTCGGCGTGTTCGGCGGCAAGGACGGAGCGGACCCGGCGGCCGTCGTACACGTCGCGGACTCGGCCGACCAGGTCTCCCACCACGCCCCGCTCGCCGACCACGTCTCCGGCGACCTCACCGCCGTCCTTGACGGGCTGCTCGAGGCGCTCGCAGGCAGGCCGCGCGCCGACTCCAGCGCGTGGGTCGCCTCGCTGCAGGAGACCGCCGCCGCGGCGGCCGCCCGCGACGCCGAGCTGCTCGGCGCCGAGGCCGACCCGATCCACCCGGCCCGGATCTACGGAGAGCTCGTGCCGCGGCTGGCCGACGACGCGGTCGTGATCGGCGACGGAGGCGACTTCGTCTCCTTCGCCGGCAAGTTCGTCGAGCCGAGGCGACCGGGCTGCTGGCTCGACCCCGGCCCCTACGGCTGCCTCGGCGCCGGGCTCGGCGCCGCGATCGCCGCCCGCATCGCCCGGCCGTCGTCGCAGGTCGTGCTGCTGCTCGGCGACGGCGCCGCCGGCTTCTCGCTGATGGACGTCGACACCCTCGTGCGCCACGACCTGCCCGTGGTCATGGTGATGGGCAACAACTCCGCGTGGGGCCTGGAGAAGGGCCCGATGAAGATGCTCTACGGGTACGACGTCGCCGCGGACCTCGCTCCGCGCACGTCGTACGACCAGGTGGTCTCCGCCCTCGGCGGGGCGGGCGAGCAGGTCACCGACCCGCGGCAGATCGGTCCCGCGCTCGACCGGGCGTTCGCGGCGGACGTGCCCTACCTGGTCAACGTCATCACCGACGTCGACGCGCCGTACCCGCGCAACACCTTCGGGATCTGAGCGTGGGCAGCGCGACCCTGTCCTTCACCGTCACCGACGCCGACACGGCGATCGCGGTCGGCTCCGGGAGCCTGCCGGTGCTCGGCACGCCGCGGTTGCTCGCCTGGTGCGAGGCCGCGACCTGCACCGCCGTCGAGGACGACCTCCTCGACGGCGAGACCAGCGTCGGCACCCGGGTCGAGATCGAGCACCTCGCCGCCACCCCCGTCGGCGGCCGGGTCGAGGTGACCGCGCGCCAGGTGCACGTCGACGGCCGGCTGCGCCGCTTCGCCGTCGCCGTCCGCAACGTCGCTCCGGACGGCTCCCCCGGCAAGCTGGTCGGCTCCGGCGAGGTCACCCGCGTCGTGGTCGACGCCGAGCGCTTCCTGTCCCGGCTGCGCTGACCCCGGCTGTCCGCGCCCGACCGGCCTGCGGGCCGATTTCCGCACCGCCCCGCGCACCTGAGACACTGGGGCGATCTGACTCGAGGAGGAACCATGGGCAAGACCGGCCGCAAGCGCCGCGCGCGCCGCAAGAAGGGCGCGAACCACGGCAAGCGCCCGAACAGCTGAGCCCGCTCAGCGCGTTCGCTCGAATCCCCCGGACCTCATGTCCGGGGGTTCGTCTTTTTTCGACGAGGTGCGGGTTATGGCGGCGCAAGGTGCGGATCCTGGCGGCGCGAAGTGCGGGTCGTGGCGGCGCGAAGTGCGGGTCGTGGCGGCGCGAAGTGTCAGCTGTGGCGGTACGACGTGTCAGTCGTGGCGGCGCACCTCGTACGACCACAAGGCGCACCTCGCACAACCACACGGCACACCTCGAACGACCACAACCCGCACCTCGCACAACCACAACCCGCACCTCGTCGTACGAGCGCAGGGCAGCGGGAGGGTCAGCCCTCGCTGATCTGGAGCTGGATCTGCTGGATCTGGACGCGGACCTTGGCGCGCAGCTCGGCGGGGGCGGTCTCGCCGCACGAGCGGGCGACGACGGCCTTGACCGTGCGCTGGAGGTCGTAGCGCTCCAGGCACGGGCTGCAGGACTCGATGTGGGCGCGGACGACCGCGCAGTCACCGGCCTCGAGCTCGTTGTCGATGAGCCGGACGATGCGCTCGAGGAAGTCCGCGCAGTCCGCGTTGCTCGGGTCGTCGTGGAGGTGCCCCTCGTGCGTGGACATCACTTGCCTCCCTGGAGGGGTGCGTCTCCCCCGGTCCGGACGTAGTCGGAGAGCATGTCGCGCAGCTGGCGACGACCGCGGTGCAGGCGGGACATGACGGTCCCGATCGGCGTGTCCATGATCTCGGCGATCTCCTTGTAGGCGAAGCCCTCGACGTCGGCGAGGTAGACCGCCAGCCGGAACTCCTCCGGGAGCCGCTGGAGCGCGTCCTTGACCTGGCTGTCGGGAAGGTGCTCGAGCGCCTCCATCTCGGCGGACTTCAGGCCGCTCGAGGTGTGCGCCTCCGCGCGCGCCAGCTGCCAGTCCTCGACGTCGCCGGTGTCGCCGGCGAGGGACTGCTGCGGCTGCCGCTGCTTCTTGCGGTAGTTGTTGATGAAGGTGTTGGTGAGGATCCGGTACAGCCAGGCCTTGAGGTTCGTGCCGGGCTTGAACTGGTGGAACGCCGAGAACGCCTTGGCGAAGGTCTCCTGGACGAGGTCCTCGGCGTCGGCGGGGTTGCGGGTCATCCGCATCGCGGCGCCGTAGAGCTGGTCGAGGAACGGCAGGGCGTCCCGCTCGAAGCGGGCGGCGCGCTCCTCGGGCGTCTCGTTGGCGACGTCGACCACCTCGGCGTCGTCGAGGGCGTCGAGGGGCGAGAGGTCGGAGGTCTCTGTCATCGCCCCCCAGCCTACGCGGCCGACGATCCGGGGCCTCTCGAGCGTGGCGGTCATGCAGGCAGGAACGCCTCAGCCCGCGACGTCATTCCCCACGACCTCGCGGACGATCCACTCCAGGGTCGACTCGACCACGATCGCCATCGCGTCGGCCTCCGTCAGCGCCGCCCGCTTGGGTACGGCGAGGCCGTGGTCGGCCTCCGGGACGACGGCCAGGTCCGTGCGCCCGGGCAGGGGGTCGGGGAACTCCTCGGGCCGGCCCATCGGGTCCCGCTCCCCCTGGACGACGAGGGTGGGGACGCCGGCGCCGGCGAGCTCGGCGAGGCGGGATTTCTCCGGCTTGCCGGGCGGGTGCAGCGGGAACGAGATGGCCAGGCACCCCTGGGCGCCGAGCTCCTTCGCAGTCCGTGCGGCCGACCGGGCCCCGGCGGACCGGCCGCCGACGACGAGCGGGGTGCGCACCCGCAGCGCGTCGGCGGCGGCGCGCAGGCCCACGTCCAGCGTCGCGGGCGCCGAGGCGACCTTCTTGCCCGCGCGGCGCCACGGCTGCTCGAACAGCGCGACGTTGATGCCCTGGCCGGGCAGCGCGGCGGCGAGCGCGGCGAGGTCGCGCGCCTCGATGCCGCCGCCGGCGCCGTGGCTGAGCAGCAGTGTCGCCACCGGGCGGCGGGCCCGGCGCATCACGAGCCGGCCCTCGCCGTACGCCGTCGGGACGGGGCGCTCCTCGCTCACAGCAGCGTCCCCTGCGCGTCGTCGTCGGGGCCCGCTCCGGCGGTGCCGTCTCCGGCAGCACCGTCGCTGGCGAGCGGGACCGGCTCCACCAGCTGCGGGCCGTTGTTGGCGACGTTGCCGACGGCGGTGGAGACGGGGTAGGCCGTCAGGCCGCCCTGCTGGGCCGGGGTGAGCAGCCCGGACAGGTCGTCGATGGTGTGCCGGGGGTCGAGCCAGGCCGCGCGGCTGTCGCGGTCGACGAGCAGCGGCATCCGGTCGTGGATGCGGCCGAGCTCGTCGGTGGCGGCGGTGGTCAACACCGTGCAGGTCCAGCGGAACGCGTCGGGCGCGTCGGGCGGCACGGCCTGGTTGCGCCAGATCTCGTAGAGGCCGGCCATGGCCAGGATCGAGCCGTCCTCGGGGGTGATGAAGAAGGGCTGCTTGCGCGGCTTGCCGCCGCGCACCTTGCCGTCCTCGAGCTCGTACCACTCGAAGTAGCCGTCGGCGGGGATGATGCAGCGGCGCGACGCGAACGCCTTGCGGAAGGCGGGCTTCTCGGCGACCGTCTCCATCCGGGCGTTGATCATCCGGCTGCCGATCTTCTCGTCCTTCGCCCACGACGGCACCAGGCCCCAGCGCAGGGTCCGCAGCTGCCGGACGGGGTCGCCCTCCTGCTCACCGGCCTCGTTGCGCGGGCGGCGCTCCAGCACGGCGTACACCTCGTCGGTCGGGGCGACGTTCCACGACGGCGGGAGCGCCTGCTCGAGGCGCGGGTCGAGGACCTCGAACTCCTCGACGATGTCCTCGGGGCTCCGGCTCGAGGCGTACCGACCGCACATGTCCGTCAATCTAGCGGTCTGGTCGGACAGGCCCCGGGTAACGCAGGGACATGGCTCTGAGCAGACTCCTCGCCCGTCCCCTCCTGGCGTCGTACTTCCTCGCCAACGGGGTGCAGGACCTCAAGGACGCCCCCGAGCGTGCCCAGCAGGTCGCCCCGTTGACCGACGCCCTCGCGCCCGCCGTCGAGAACGCCACCCCCGGCTCGGTGCACGTGCCGCAGGACGCCACCACGTGGGTCCGGATCAGCGGCGCCCTGCAGCTGGCCGCCGGTGCCGCGCTCGCGACCGGCAAGATGCCGCGGCTGTCCGCCGCGGTGCTCGCCGCGACCCTGGTGCCGTCGACGGCTGGCCACCACCGGTTCTGGGAGGCAAGCGACCCGGCGCAGCGCAAGGAGCAGATGGTGCACTTCGCCAAGAACGCGTCGCTGGCCGGCGGGCTGCTGATCGCGGCCCTCGACACGGCCGGCAAGCCGGGCCTCGCGTGGCGCGCCTCGCACGCCGTGCACGACGCCCGCCGCGAGGCCGCCCTGCTCGGCACGAAGGCGAAGGCAGCGGTGGGCTGACCGGCTCACTAGACTTCCGCGGGAGATGAGCACTCCTGCCCCTGCCGACCACTGGCCCGCACCCACGGCCTCCGCCCCCGTCGACGTCACGGTCGCACTGCCGGGCAGCAAGTCCCTCACCAACCGCGCGCTGGTGCTGGCGGCGATCGCGGACGGTCCTTCCGTCGTACGACGCGCGCTGCGCTCGCGCGACACCCTGCTCATGGCGCAGGCACTCACGGCGCTGGGCGCCACGGTCGACACCACCGGTGACGACTGGTCGGTGACCCCGTTGACCGGCGCCGTGCCGGGCGGACGGGCCGCGGTGGACTGCGGCCTCGCCGGCACCGTGATGCGCTTCGTGCCCCCGGTCGCCGGCCTGGTCGACGGCCAGGTGCACTTCGACGGCGACCCGCACATGCGCAAGCGCCCGGTGCGCGGCATCCTCGCCGCCCTCGCCGGGCTGGGCGTGCAGGTCGACGACACCGCCGAGGGTGAGCCCGGCGCACTGCCGTTCACGGTCGCCGGCTCCGGCTCGGTGCCGGGCGGCACGGTGGTCATCGACGCCTCCGCGTCGTCGCAGTTCGTCTCCGCCCTGCTCCTCGCCGGTGCGCGCTTCGACGGCGGTGTCGACGTGCGCCACGAGGGTGCGCCGATCCCGTCGCTGCCGCACATCGAGATGACCATCGCCATGCTGCGCGACCACGGCGTCACCGTCGACGACGGCCGGGCCGACCGGTGGACCGTCGCGCCCGGCCCGGTCAGCGCCCGCGACGAGGCGATCGAGCCCGACCTCTCCAACGCCGCTCCCTTCCTCGCCCTCGCGGCGGTCTCCGGCGGCTCGGTCACCGTCCGCGACTGGCCCGACGCGACCACCCAGGCCGGCGACGCGCTGCGCGACCTGCTCGCCCGGATGGGCTGCACCGTCGAGCGCACCGCCGACGGGCTCCGGGTCACCGGCCCCGAGGGCGGGCACCGCGGCCTGCAGGGGCTCGACGCCGACCTGCACGACGTCGGTGAGCTCGCCCCGGCCGTCGCCGCACTCTGCGCCCTCGCGCAGACCCCGTCGCGGCTCACCGGCATCGCGCACATCCGCGGCCACGAGACCGACCGCCTCGCCGCGCTCGCCACCGAGCTCGGCGCCCTCGGCGCCGACGTCGACGAGCACCCCGACGGGCTCACCATCCGCCCCGCTCCCCTGTCCGCCGGCGTCTTCCACACCTACGCCGACCACCGGATGGCCCACGCCGGCGTGATCATCGGCGCCGCCGTGCCCGGCGTCCTCGTCGAGGACGTCGCCACGACCAGCAAGACCTTCCCCGACTTCGCGACCTTCTGGTCCGGGCTGTTCTGAGACCGGGCCAGGGACGGAGCGAGGGCTGATGGGGCGCTACGACGAGCACGACGTCGAGCACTACGAGCGTCCCCGCCGTCGTACCCGCCCGCGGACGAAGGACCGGCCCACCCACGACGACGCGGTCGACGGCTTCGTCGTCACCGTGGACCGCGGGCGCTACACGCTGCTCGTCGGAGAGGGCGACGACGCACACGTGGTGACGGCGATGAAGGCCCGCCCGCTCGGCCGCAAGGGCGTCGTCGTCGGCGACCGCGTGCGCGTCGTCGGTGACGTCTCGGGCGCCGAGGGCTCGCTCGCGCGGATCGTCGAGGTCACGCCGCGCTCGACCGTGCTCCGCCGGACCGCGGACGACGACGACCCGGTCGAGCGCGTGCTGGTCGCGAACGCCACCCAGCTCGTCGTGGTCACCGCGCTCGCGGACCCCGAGCCGCGACCGCGGCTGATCGACCGCGCCCTGGTGGCGGCGTACGACGCCGGGCTGGCGCCGCTGCTCTGCCTCACCAAGTCCGACCTGGCCGACCCCGAGGTCCTGCTGTCGACGTACCGCTCCCTCGGCGTGCCCTGGGTGGTCACCCGCCGCGGGCCGGAGCGGGCGATCCTCGGCCTCGACGAGGTCAAGGAGCGCCTCGCGGGTCAGGTGAGCGTGCTGGTCGGGCACAGCGGCGTCGGGAAGTCGACCCTCGTCAACGCGCTCGTGCCGGACGCGCGGCGCGAGACCGGCGACGTCAACGCCGTGACCGGCCGCGGCCGCCACACCTCGACCTCCGCGGTGCTGCTGCCGCTGCCGGCCGGGTGGGGCGAGGGCGGCTGGATCATCGACACCCCGGGCATCCGCTCCTTCGGCCTCGCGCACGTGCAGCCCGAGCACCTGATCGAGGCCTTCCCGGACCTCGACGAGATGACCGAGGACTGCCCCCGCGGCTGCACCCACGGCGAGGACGAGCCCGAGTGCGGGCTCGACGAGGCGATCGCCAGCGGCGAGGCCGACCCCGAGCGCGTGGTCTCCTTCCGCCGCCTCCTCGCCGCCCGCTCCGTCACCGACTACTGACCCCTCGCCACCCCGTCGAGACGTCACTTCCGGCCTGTTGAGTGGTCACTTCCGGCGGGTTGAGTGGTCACTTCTGGCCTGTCGGGTGGTCGGTCGTGGCCGGTCGACTGGTCAGTTCTCGCGCACGCGCCGCGTCTGACCACTCAACCCGCCGTAGGTGACCACTCGACCCGCCGCAGATGACCACTCAACCCGCCACAAGTGACCACTCAACCCGCCACAAGTGACCACTCAACCCGCCACAAGTGACGCCTCGACCCGCCACAAGTGACGTCTCGACATCTTGTGGGAGTCGGGAGGGGGTGGGGAGGGCTACATGCCCCAGACGGCGTCGGCGCCGGAGTGGCCGGTGACGACGACGATGACGAGGACGGCGAGGGCGTCGATGGCGAGCAGGGCGCCGAGGACCCAGCGCAGCCAGGCGGTCGTGGACGCCGAGACGTGCAGCAGCGCGTTGACGAGCGCGATCACGGCGAAGGCGATGGTCCACCACAGCAGGTAGGTACCGAGGTCCTCGTGGGTGGTCAGCTTCTCGGCGAACTCCCCGGACGCGGTGTCGAAGCGCTCGGAGTCGCGGAAGTCGGAGCCGGAGAGGTAGGCGGTGACCACGGAGCCGACCGCGACGACGGCACCGACGGCCATCGGCCAGCGCAGCCGGTCGCGCCAGGACGGCACCAGGTAGGCCAGCGCGAGCAGTGCTGCGACCGGCGTGAGGATGACCGCAGCGTGCACGACGAGCGGGTGGAGCGGGATGCCGTCGATCTCCATGGTTGAATCCTGCACGACCGCGCGGGGCGCCGCCACACCCCACGCCGCTAGGGTGCCCCTGTGGCCGCACCCGACTACACCGACGACCTTCGCCTGGCGCACCTGCTCGCCGACGACGCGGACTCGCTGGCCCAGGCCCGTTTCCGCGCGCTCGACCTGCACGTGATGAGCAAGCCGGACCTGACCCCGGTGACCGACGCCGACCAGGCCGTGGAGGAGTCGATCCGGCGCACCCTGTCGAAGGCCCGCAGCCGCGACGCCGTCACCGGCGAGGAGCAGGGCACGTCCGGGCACTCGCAGCGCCGCTGGATCGTGGACCCGATCGACGGCACCAAGAACTTCGTGCGCGGCGTCCCGGTGTGGGCGACGCTGATCTCCCTCGTGGTCGACGACGAGGTCGTGCTCGGCGTGGTCTCCGCGCCGGCGCTGCAGCGTCGCTGGTGGGCGTCGAAGGACCAAGGCGCGTGGACCGGCAAGTCGCTGATGAAGGCGACCCAGTGCCAGGTCTCCGACGTACGACGCCTCGAGGACGCGTCGTTCTCGTACTCCTCCCTCAGCGGCTGGGAGGACCGCGGCATCGGCGAGGACGTGCTCGCGCTGATGCGGCGGGTGTGGCGCACCCGCGCCTACGGCGACTTCTGGTCCTACATGCTGCTCGCCGAGGGCGCCGTCGACCTGGCCGCCGAGCCGGAGCTCGAGGTCTACGACATGGCCGCGCTCGACATCATCGTGCGCGAGGCCGGCGGGCGGTTCACCTCCCTCGACGGCCGCGACGGCCCGTGGGGCGGCAACGCGCTGGCCAGCAACGGCCACCTGCACGAGGCGGCGCTGTCGTTCATCGGCAGCACCAGCGGGGGCGACGACGACCCGGACTGGCCGCGCACCGGCCCGGGCACGGTGTCCGACCTGCGTGCGCGCCGGCAGCGCGCCGCGGAAGAGACCGGTGACGGGGACCCCGCCGCCGAGTAACCTGCGTCACATGCGCATCAGTGACGTGCTCAAGGCCAAGGCCATCAAGGACGTGGTGACCATCCGCCCGGACGCCGGGGTGCGCGAGCTCCTCGCGACGCTGGCGGAGCACAACATCGGGGCGGTGCTCGTCAGCGCGGACGGTACGACGCTCGACGGGATCGTGTCCGAGCGCGACGTCGTCCGCACGCTGCACCACGACGGCACCGTCATCAACAACGTGGTGTCGGCGATCATGTCCACCGAGGTGCGCACCTGCTCCCCCGAGGACGACCTCGACCAGGTGATGCACGTGATGACCGAGGGGCGCTTCCGCCACATCCCCGTCAGCGAGGACGACCGCGTCATCGGCATCATCAGCATCGGCGACGTGGTCAAGCACAAGATCGACCAGCTGCAGTTCGAGCGGGACCAGCTCGACTCCTACGTGCACCAGGCCTGATCGCCGGCGCGCTCGACGACCTCGGCCACCGCGCGGAGGAAGACCGGGCGCCAGCGCTCCACGTCGAAGACGACCGAGGCGTGCCCGCCGGGCGCCTCGTGCACGACGGCCCCCGGGATCGCTGCGGCCATCGCCCGCTGGCGCGACGGGCTGATCGCGCGGTCGCGGGCGGTGACGACGACCGCCGTCGGGACGTCCACCTCCCCCAGCCACGGCCGGGCGTCGAAGGTGCCGAGCACGCCGAGCACCTCGGGCATCGCCCACACGCTGGTGCTGCGGAACTCCGCCCATGCCCACGTGGACAGCTCGGCGCCGGCGAGCGCGACGTCGGCGAGCCCGCTGCGCACCTCTGCGACCCGCGAGCGGTAGTGCGGCCGGAGCCGGTCGTTGGCCAGGCCGAGCGCCGGGTAGAACAGCGCGTCGCCGAGGTTGCCCCGCCAGCAGGCGGCCGTGGAGGCGAGCACCAGCCCCGCGGTGCGCTCGGGGTGGCGGCGCCAGAACGTCTGGGCCAGCGCCCCGCCGAGCGAGTAGCCGACGGCGACGGCCCGGTCGACGCCGAGCTGCTCGAGCACCGCCGCGGTGTCGTCGGCGCACTCCTCGAGCGAGAACCGGTCGGACACGATGCCGCGCCCGTGCCAGCGCTGGTCGAGCATGACGACGCGGTTCTCGGCGCGCAGCTCGTCGAGGGTGCTGAACCAGTTGAGGTACGCCGTGGTGGCGAGGCCGTGGAAGAGCAGCAGCGTCGGCGCGCCCTCGCGCGGGGCGCCGGTGTCGACGACGTACACCTCGCCACGACCGGGCAGGTCGACGTACCTCCCCTCGGGGAGCTCGGGCAGGTCCGGGAACTGCTGGGTGGCACGGATGCCGACGCGCAGGCCGGCGACGGCGACCCGGCCGCTGGTGCGGGCGGCGACGTACGACCCCTTGAGGACGTGGCGGCCCGCGGCGCGGGCCAGCTGGGTGGTCACGAGATGTTCCTCTGCTCGGGGGCGTCGGGCCGCGCGGGGGTGGCGGGCCGGTCGGCCGCCTCGAGGTCGAGCTCGGCCAGCGCGTCGGGGAAGTACGACGCCAGGACGTGCACGTCGGGCAGCAGGTCGGGGCAGGCGAGCAGCGAGAAGTTCATCCGGTCCACGTAGGACCACACCGTCACGTTGAGCCCGATGCCGTCGACCAGCGGGCCGACGCTGAACAGGTCCGCGAGCCGCGCTCCCCCGACGGCGACGGGCTCCCGCGGGCCGGGCACGTTGGAGACGATCGCCGAGAACGCCGGCGGGTGCCACGACGCGGCCCGTGCGCGGGAGTAGGCACGCACCGCGGCCGCGAACGGCCGGGGCGGGGTGAACTGCGACCAGTCGACGAGGATCGACGCGCCGAGCCGGGCGTGGATCTCCTTGGCGTGGGCGGTCGTCTCGGCGATCCGCCGCAGCCGCTCGGCCGGGTCGTCCACGTCGGTGGCGAGGGTGGTGAACAGGTTCGAGACCCGGTTGCCGCCGAGCCGCGGAACGCTGCCCCGCTCGTCGGTGCTGACCGGGACCCCCGCCAGCAGCGAGGACGCGGGGCGCTCGTCGTGCACGGCGAGCCAGCGGCGCAGCGCGCCGGAGGTGATCGCCAGGACGACGTCGTTGAGGGTGACCCCGGCGTGCTGGGCGCGCACCCGCTTCAGCTCGGCCAGCGGCAGGGTGACCGTCGCGAACGAGCGCATCGGGGTGAGCGAGCCGTTGAAGGAGACCCGTGGGGCGTGCAGCACCGGCAGCGGCGCGGCGGCTCCGGCCCGGCGGGCGCGGACCACGGCCCGGATGCCGCGCAGGGTGCGCCGCAGCAGGCCCGGCAGCTCGAACGCCTGGCGGGCGGCGTCGGCCCACGCGTGCTTGAGCAGGTTCTTGCGGCTCGGCATCCGGTCGCGGGTGGCGTACTCCTCCTGCACCGGCTCGGGCGTGGCCGCGGTGCGCACGTCGGTGACGTTCGCCAGCAGCGCGTTCGCGGCGGCGCCGTCGGCGAGCGCGTGGTGCATCTTGCCGACCACGGCGACACGGCCCCCTTCGAGGCCCTCGCAGTAGTGCAGCTCCCACAGCGGGCGGTCGCGGTGCAGCGGCGTGCTCGTGATGATCCCGACCAGCTTCTCGAGCTCGCGCATGCTGCCGTCGCCACCGATCCGGTGCCGGCGGACGTGGTGGGCGATGTCGACGCGTCGCTGGGTCACCCACACCGGGTGATTGATGCCGAAGGGCACCTCGACGACCCGCCGCCGCAGGGGTGGGAGCCGCTTGAGGCGGGCCAGGATGCCGGCCTGGAAGGCGTCGTACGACAGTGCCTCGTCGGCCTCGAGGATCGCGATCTTCAGGGTGTGCATGTGCACCGACGGGGTCTCCATGTAGAGGAAGCCCGCGTCGAAGCCGGTCATCCGCTCGATGGCCGGGCGCACCCGCCGCCCGCCGCCCGTCGCGGTCACGACGCCGCCACTCCCGGCAGGTCGCGCGCGACGACCTTGCCCGAGGCGTTGCGCGGCAGCTCGTCGAGGAAGACGACGTCGCGCGGCA
The DNA here is from genome assembly GCF_000519005.1 of Nocardioides sp. J54. GTDB lineage: Bacteria > Actinomycetota > Actinomycetes > Propionibacteriales > Nocardioidaceae > Nocardioides. Next base: position 67,150 of record NZ_JAER01000014.1, read on the forward strand.
CCTTGTAGCCGGCGAGCTGGCTGCGCACGTGCGCCTTGAGGTCGTCGGCGTCCGGCTGGCCACCGGCAGCACCGGCAGCACCGGCAGCACCGGCAGCACCGGCAGCGCTGTCGAGGACGACGTACGCCGCCAGCCGCTGCCCGAACGCCTCGTCGTCGACGCCGACCACGACGACCTCGCGGACGGCCGGGTGCGCGCCGAGCACCTTCTCGACCTCGATCGGGTAGACGTTCTCGCCGCCCGACACGATCATGTCGTCGTCGCGGCCGACGACGTAGAGCCGGCCCTCGGCGTCGAGCCGCCCGACGTCGCCGCTGACCATGTAGCCGTCGATGAACTCCTTCTCCGCGCCGGCGGTGTAGCCGTCGAAGGGCGAGGCGCCGCGGACCAGGATCCGGCCGACCACGTCGGGGCCGACGTCGCGGCCGGCGTCGTCGACGACCCGCACCAGCGTGCCGCGCACCGGGCGGCCGGCGGTGTCCGCGGCGTGGCGCAGGTCGGTGGGCCGGGCGACGCTGATCTGGCCGGCCTCGGTGGCGTTGTAGCTGTTGTGGACCAGGTCCCCGAAGCGGTCCATGAAGGCCAGCACCGACTGCGGCCGCATCCGCGAGCCGCTGGCGCTGACGAAGCGCAGCGAGCGCAGGGAGTAGCGGTCGAGGACCTCTGCGGGGAGGTCCATGATCCGCTCCAGCATCACGGGTACGACGCTGAGGCCGGTCGCGCGGTGCTCGTCGACGAGCTGCAGCGTGGCCTCGGGGTCGAACTTCCGCCGCGTGACCACGGTGTTCGTCATCGTGGCTGCGACGACGAGCTGGCCGAAGCCCCAGGCGTGGAACATCGGGGCGACCACGACGGCGGTCTCCTCGCCACGCCACGGGATCTTCTCCAGCATGCCGGCGAGCTCGTCGGCGCCCCCGCCGCTGCGGCGGGCGCCCTTCGGGGTGCCGGTGGTGCCGGAGGTGAGCAGCACGACCCGGCCGCTGCCGGCCGGTCGTGGCGGGACCTGGCCGGCGTGCGCGGCGATGAGGCCCTCGGTGCTGAGCACGCCCTCGGCGACCGGCTCGTCGGTCCAGGAGAGCACCTCGACGAGCCCGCCGATGCGGGCACGGGCGTCCGCGACGACGCCGGCGAACTCCTCGTCGTAGACGATGACCCGGGCGCCCTCCCGCTCCATGACGTCGGCGAGCTGCGGGCCGGAGAAGCCGGTGTTCAGGAGCAGCGCGCTGCCGCCGAGGCGGGAGTTCGCCAGCAGGGAGTCGACGAACCCGCGGTGGTTGCGGCACAGCACGGCCAGGGTGTCGATGCCCCCCTCGGGGCCGGCGGCGACGGCCAGCAGGCCCGCGGCGAGCGCGTCGGCGCGGTCCTGCAGCTCCTGCCAGGTCAGCGACCCGCGCTCGTCGACGAGCGCGGTGCCGCGCGGGCGGCGCACGGCGGCGATGGAGAACGCGGTGGTGGCGTTGGTGCCCTGGCGGCGCAGCACCTGGACGAGGCGGACGTACTTCGCCGGACTCATCAGCACGAGCATCCGCGAGCTGACGAGCATCCTGAGGACCCACAGCTGGGTGCGCAGCTTCTGCAGGAGGCTCATCGCGATCACCCCAGCACCGGGAAGCGTCGCTCACCGGCCAGCTCGTTCAGCGCGTCCTGCATCCGCCAGCGGACGACCTCGTCGACCTCGGCGAGGTCGGGGTCGGGCCCGAACTCCGCCTCGACGTCGATCGGGTCGAGCACGCGGGTGGTGATCTTGGACGGCAGCGGGAAGTTCAGCGGCGCCGGGACCAGGCCGAACGGGAAGCCGAAGCCGATCGGGAACAGGTCGGTGCGCATCAGCCCGCGCAGCGGCGAGTGCCGCCCGATCCACTGCCCGCGGGAGAGGAAGAGCTGGGTCTCCTGGCCACCGATGGACACGACCGGCACCACCGGGACGCCTGCGCGCAGGGCCGTGCGCAGGTAGCCCGTGCGCCCGTTGAAGTCGACGACGTTGGCCCTGAGGGTGGGCCGGAAGGTGTCGTAGTCGCCACCGGGGAAGACGATGGTGACGCCGCCCGAGGTCAGGATCTCGTGGGCCGCCTCGCGGGTGGCGTTGACGAAGCCGAACTTGCGCATCACCGGGCCGGCCGCGGCAGTGAACAGCATGTCGTGCGCGAGGCAGAACAGCGGCCGCTCGGCGCCGAACTCCTCGGCGAAGGCGACGGCGATGATCGGCACGTCCATCGGCATCAGGCCGCCGGAGTGGTTGCCGACGAGGAGCGCGCCGCCCTCGGGGACCTTCTCCATGCCGGTGACGGTGGAGCGGAAGTAGCCGCGCATGGCCAGCTTGAGCGCCGGCAGCACGGCCGCGACGTACGACGGATCGCGCGCCTCGAGCGCGCTCACGACGCCGCTCCGGTCCGGTCGGCGGGGTGCTCGGCGGGCTGGTGGCCCGGCAGGAGGTTGCGCCAGGCGAAGGGCTCCCACGCCGCGGGGTCCTGGCGGAGCCGGTCGACGACGACGGAGAGGACCAGCGGGTTGGCGACCATGCCGACGTGGCTGCTGACCACCTCGACGTTCTCGGCCGGCGCGCGGCCGTCCGACCCGTCGTGCTCGTCGACGGTGCACCCGCGCCACGGCACGATTCCGTCGCTCTTCGACCACACCGCGGTCAGCGGCACCGGGACGGGGCCGCGCAGCTGGTCGACGATCTCGCGGGCGTTGTCGACGATGCCGTGCCGCACCCGCGAGCGTTCGAACATGGCGGTCGCGCGGGTGCGCTCCCCCTCGGCGCGCCACGGCGAGCCGAGGCAGACGACCTGGCGGACCTGGTCGGGGTGCTCGTGGGCGAGCCAGCGGGCCAGCAGGCCGCCGAAGCTCCAGCCCACGACGCTGACCGGCTCGTCGTAGCGGGCGGCGACCTCGGCGAAGCGCTGCGGCAGACCGGTCATGATCCGCTCGGTGAGCCCGTGGTTGCTGCCCAGGCCCCACCCGTGCACCTTCCACCCGCGCTGGCGCAGGTGGCCGCGGAGCCGGCCGGTGAGCCCGTCGTGCGCGGAGAAGCCGGGCAGCACCAGCACCGGGCGCCCGGCCCCGAGGTCGCGGTCGGCCAGGGAGACGGTCTGCGCGACGGACTGCGCGGCGTCGAGCACCCGCGAGGCGCCGTACTCCACGGTCCAGCGCGGCAGCTCCAGCAGCATCAGCGCCCGTGCCGGGCCGTGGCCGGTGTGGCCGGCGCCGTCCCCGGACGAGCCTTCGAAGTCGTACACCCGCAGTCCCCCATGTAGAACACGTTCTAGTTCTGCACGAGTATGGCGGCTGACCTGCGGCGACGGCAAGCCGTCGGGGTGCACGTCACACCGTGGCCGCCCCGGCGGCCGCGGGCTGGGCCTGACTCAGGCGCTGGCTCAGGCGCTGGCTCAGGCGCAGGGCCAGGAGGTCGACTTCGTCGTCTTCTTCGCACCCGACTTCAGCACGATGTTCGCCTTGATCGTGCCCGCGGTCTTCTTCGGGATCCGGCCGACGAAGACCGACGTCTGCTTCAGCTTCGCGCCCGTGAGCGTGAACCGCTTCTTGCCGTCGACGGTGAAGGTGATCTTGCGGGCCTTGGTCCGCGCGGCCGCCGTCAGCCCGACCTTGACCCGGTTCTTCGAGCAGTCGCGGTGGCCGGGCTTGACGAAGGACTTGCCGTTCCCGCTGCGCGCCCGCAGCGTGCCGATCGGGTAGAGCGCCACCGTGCCGACGATGGAGGCCGACGCCGTGCGGGTGCTGGTGGTCCGTGCCGGGACGCTCATGCTCGGCTTCACCCGGCTGCCCAGGGTGTACTCGCCCTTGGGCACCAGCCTGGTGACGGGCTTGCCGGGCGCCACCCACGCGCTGGTCGCCGTGGTCGGGCCCTGCACGCCGATGTTCGCCTCGGCACTGCCCTGCTTGGCACCGCGGCTGCGCACCACCATCCAGGACTTCTTGGGCGCGCTCATCCGCACCGTGTAGATCTCGGCCTTGCCGACGAACGAGTTGACCCAGCAGATCCGCGACGGGTTCGCGGTGGCCGAGAGCCGCACGGACAGGCTGACCTTCAGCTTGCGGGTGCCCCAGCCACTCGCGTTGTAGGTGCCCTCCGAGGACCGGTAGGCCTTGACGGTGCTGCCGGCGGCCTTGCCGCTCTGGGAGAGCCGGACCGCGCGGGTGCGCCCGTCGGCAGGCAGGTTCTTGGTCCTGGCCGCAGCGCGCCAGGCGGGCTCGCCGCAGCCGATGTCGTTGGCCCGGACCCAGGTGCCGATCACCAGGCTCGCGTCGCCCGCGGAGGCCTGGGCCGCCGTGGGCTGCAGCCCCAGCACGAGCCCCAGCACGACCGCCGAGCCAGCACCGATCCAGCGACGAAACCTCATGAAGTACTCCCCCGAGAGTCGCGGGCCCGGGCCCGCCACGGTCCTTGTCCGGTCAATTGCCGCGCTTGAGGCTAGCAGCCCGGCGCCGCTCGACCCGCTGGCGCAGGGCGGTGCGCGCCTTCGCCACGGGCGGCAGGCCGGCCACGGCCCGGCCCACGGCGCGACCCGCGCGGGACAGCCGGGAACGCAGGTGCTCGACGGCCGGTCGCCACGGCACCGAGGCCAGCGAGAAGCGGGCGACGACCCGGCGCCACCACGGCGTCTCCTTGCGGATCCGCTTCAGCGCGGTGTCCACGTCGGACCAGTACGCCTGCGCCTCCTCCGGCGTCGGCTCGTCGGTGCCGTAGACGTGGCGGTCGGCGGTGTGGGCCAGCGTCACGACCGGTACGACGTCGTACCGGTCCGCGGCGGCGTAGGCACTCTCGCGGCGGGTGGCCCCCGGCGCCGGTCGCACGCCGAGGTCGCGCATCCGGTCGGAGAGCTCGCGCCAGGCGCCGGTCAGCCGCACCGTCGCGTCCGGCGCGCGGCGACGTCGCCGGCGGCGCAGGAACTTGTAGAGCAGCACGCCCCACAGGGGCAGGGTCAGCAGCGCTAGCTTCGCGATGTCGAGGACGATCCCGAGGATCGTGCCGAGCACCTCGAGCAAGTCGATGTTGGACCGCTCGCCGTCGCCTTGCTGGAGGTTGTCGCTGGCCTCCTTGGGCTCGCCCGGGATTCGCGGCGGCTGCAGGACCTGCGGCTGCGGCTCCTCGTTGGGCTCGTCGTTGGGTTTGCGCAGCTTCTGGTCCTCGGGCGGGGTCGGGTCGAAGGGCACCCAGCCGACGTCCTCGAACTTCACCTCGGTCCACGCGGTGACGTGCTCGCCCCGCACGACGCCCTGGCCCGGCGGCACCTTGAACCCGATGACGACCCGGATGGGCAGGCCCATCTGCTGGCCGATCAGCGCCATCGCGGCGGCGTACTGCTCGGCGTTGCCGACGGGCGTGGCGGTGCGGGTGAGCACCGCGAGCCGGCTGAAGCCGTGCCCGGACGGCGTGAAGTCGTCGAGGCCGTCGGAGTAGTAGCCGCGCTCGCGGAAGGCGTCGCGCAGGAACATCGCGACCTCGCCGTCGGAGCCGCCGTCGAAGCCCATGGCGACCGCCCACCGCTCGACGCGCTCGACGAGCTCCTCGGGCACGACCTTCGGCGCCGGCATCGCCACGGAGCTGTCCGCCCGCAACAGCCGGATCTCCTCGTCGGAGAGCGCCGGCGGCAGCTCCGCGTCGATCTGGAAGGCGGTGCCCTCGCGCACGCCGCCGATCTGGGCGACGGTGCCGGTCTCCCGGTTGATCACCAGCTCGCCGGCCGCGTCACCGTCGACCTCGCCGCCCATCAGCGGCGTCATCGACAGGGTCTCGCCGACGCTGGGCACCCACACCCCGGTGTAGCCCCCGATGGTGATCGTGCCGCGGTGGGTCGCCCGGAGGTTGGCCTCCGGGTCGTTTCGCAGCCGTCGGAAGGTCCCGGAGTCATGGACCGCGCCGGGACCGCCCGACACGTTCCAGACGATGCCGTCGTAGTAGTCCATCGTCGCGAGCCGCACCAGCGTGCCGCTCTCGAGGCCGTCGACGGTGAACAGCGTCGTGCCGGAGCGCACCGGCGGCTTCTTGTAGTAGCGGAACTTGGCCAGCGGGCTCGGGTAGTCGCGCGGGTCGAACGGCGGGTCCACGTGGTCGCGCAGCACGACGCGCTGCTCGCCGGCGTCCGACATGGCGGTCAGCCCGACCGCCGCCCCACCGGCGACCGCGACGACGGCGAGGGTGCCCGCGATGCGTCGGCCCCAGCGCGCCTTGACGTGCCGCTGGGCCCGCCAGCGCAGCCAGACCACGCCGATCGCCGCGCCCGCCAGGCCGCGGGTGAGGCTGGCCTCGGCGGTGATGTCACCGAAGGCGCAGGCGACGACCAGCACGACCGCGAGCACGAGTCCGGCGAGGCCGGAGCGGCGCGTGCGCCAGAGCAGGATCGCAGCCACCAGCCCGCCGAGCAGGCCGAGCAGGAGCGGGGCGATGAGCACCGTGCCGGTCTCCGCGAGGGGCACCGGCAGGGTCAGCGACTCGCGCCAGGTGTGCACGGTGCCGACGACGAGGTCGCGCAGCGAGTCGGCCGTCGGCAGCACCCCGTTGCGCGCGCGGTCGGGCACCACCACGGCCGAACCGATCGCGAGGTAGGCCGCCGCCGTGGTGAGCAGGGTCAGCCAGGCGCCGAGCCGCAGCCGCGCGCTCAGCCACGCGATCGCGACGCCGACGGTGAGGCCGGCGACCACGGCGACCAGCCAGCGCTCGCCGACGTAGGCCGCACCCAGCGGCCAGGCGCAGAGCACCCCGAGGCCGATGAGCAGCACGGCGTCGACGAGCGCCAGCCACCACGACGGCAGGGTGCCGGGCCGGCCCTTGCGCTGCGGCACCACCACGACGGGTCCGCTGGCGCTCGCCTCGGCGGCGCGCACCGGCGGACCGGGCGGCGGGCTGCCGGGCGGAGGGCCCGGGGGCCGGGACGGCGGGGGCGGCGGCGGGGGCGGCGGGCCCGGCGGGTGCACGGCGCTCATGCCGAGACCCTCCGTACGGCGACGCCGAGCTCCTCGAGGCGCCCGACCGTGGCGACCGCGAGGTCGCCGAGCCAGCGCACCGACGGCTCCTCGCCGAGGATGCAGCGCACGGCGATGACCCGGGTGTCGACCGGGAGGTACTGCCGGGCGCGGCGCAGCTCGGTGATGCTCACCCCGGAGCCGATGCACAGCACCATCACGCTGGCGGCCAGCTCGTCGACGCTCAGGTAGCGGGCGACGTCGACGAGGTGCTTTGCCTTCCAGTCGTACGTCAGCCCCGACAGGCCGTCCAGGAAGCGCTGGGCCGAGGACGACGGCAGGGACCCGTGGGACGCGGCCGCGCTCAGCTGCTGGCCGTCGGCGAGGGCCTGCGTGCCGAGCGAGCCGGCGATGGAGATCGCGAGCTCGAACTCGTCGTCGGAGACGTAGTCCTCCAGCCGCGAGCTCACCATGGTCAGCAGGTGGGAGCGCCGGGTCTCCTCGAACTGGCGCACCATGAGGGTGCCCGTCTTGGCGCTCGACTTCCAGTGGATGTGGCGGCGGTCGTCGCCGGCGACGTAGCCGCGCAGGGCGTGGAAGGAGACGTCGTTGTCGGAGACCTTCGGGACCGTCCGGCCCTCCAGGTCACGGACCAGGCCGGCGGCCGAGCCCTCGACGCGCAGCGTCTTGGGGTGCACGTAGAGGGTGTCCATCTCGCTCAGCCGGCGCTCGCGCCGCAGCAGCCCGAGCGGATCGGCGCGCACGGCGGTGACCGGGCCGACGTCGAGGACGGCGCGGTGCGCGGTCGGGATGGCGAAGAGCTCCTCGTGGACGGCCCCGGGCGCGAGCGAGGGGAGCTCGAAGGCGGCGCGGCCCGCGCCGACCGGGAACTCCACGACCAGCTGCCGCGAGCGGCGGCCGGTCGGGTTGCTCAGGGTGAGGTAGCCGTTGGCCCGCTCCCCCACGATCACCCGGTCCCGGGCGAGGTCGAGGCGCGCCGCCAGCGGCTGGCGACCGATGACGAAGAGCACCGCGATGAGCAGCAGCAGGGCCAGGAAGGCCCCCGCCACGAGGAGCTCGCGCCAGTGCAGCATCGGCGCCGCGACCAGGAGCGCCACCGCGAGCACGCCAACCACCCAGCCGGCCTCGGTGACGGTCTCGGTGAGGGGGCGCACCGCCGTCCGGAGGCGCTGGGTCCGCCGCGCGAGGTCGTCGCGCAGCTGCCCGGTGACCGCCTGGCGGCGCCGGGAGAGGACGGCGGGCAGGCGCCGGAGCGCCGATGCCCTGCTGCGGAGGCTCATCGGGTCAACGTCCTGCGGGCTCCAGCGGCACCGACACGCGCTCGAGCACGCGGCGCACGACGTCCTCGGTCGTCGTGCCCCGGAAGTCCTCCTCCGGGTCGAGGACCATGCGGTGCGCGAGGACGGGGACGGCGAGGGTCTTGATGTCGTCGGGCACGACGTAGTTGCGGCCGTACGACGCCGCCCACGCCCGCGCGGCGCGGACCAGCGCCTGCGCGGCACGCACGCTGGTGCCGAGGACGACCTCGGGCGCCTCGCGGGTGCCCTCGGTGATCAGCGAGACGTACTCGAGGACGGCGGGCTCGACGTGCACCTGCTGCGCCAGCCGGATCAGGTGCAGCACGTTGTCGCCGCTGATGATCGGGTTGAGGACGGCCGCCTTCTTCCCCTTCGGCGCGTGGGTGAGGATCTGCACCGTGCTCTCGTGGTCGGGGTAGCCGAGCGAGGTCTTGATCAGGAACCGGTCGAGCTGCGCCTCGGGCAGCCTGTAGGTGCCGGCCTGCTCGATCGGGTTCTGCGTCGCGATGACGATGAACGGCTGGCCCACCTGGTGGGTGATGCCGTCGACCGTCACCTGGCTCTCCTCCATGACCTCCAGCAGCGCCGACTGGGTCTTCGGCGAGGCGCGGTTGATCTCGTCGGCCAGCACGACGTTGGAGAAGATCGGGCCCTTGTGGAACTCGAACTGCTGGGTGCGCTGGTCGAAGATCGTCACGCCGGTCACGTCGCTGGGCAGCAGGTCCGGGGTGAACTGGATGCGGTGGTGCTCGCCCTGGATCGTCTGCGCGATCGCCCTCGCCAGCGAGGTCTTGCCCGTGCCCGGGTAGTCCTCGAGGAGCAGGTGCCCCTCCGCCAGCAGGGTGACGAACGCGAGCCGGACGACCTCGGTCTTGCCGACGATCGCCTGCTCGACGTTGGCGACGAGCTGGGCGAAGGTCTGCGAGAACCACTCGGTCTGTTCGGAGCTGAGCGACATGGACTGCCTTTCGTGGACGTGCTGGGGGAGCTAGTTGCGGGAGATGGAGACGTTGGAAAGGCCGGGCGACCCGACGGTCAGCGTGCCGGGCGGGGTGAACGAGCAGCTGGACCCGCCGACCCGGAACGTCTTGTTGTGGCCGCTGACGACCTGGTTGAAGTCGCAGTTCTCGGCGGTGTAGCCCAGCGCCCCGGGGTCGACCGTGATCGGCGCGCCGGCGGCCGGGAACCCCTCGACCTTCACCTCGGCGCCGCAGGCCCCGATGATGCAAGGGGCCTTCCAGCGCAGCGTCATCTCCCGCATCTTCGAGGACGCCGTGAACGAGACCACGTCGCTGAACCTCCGGTCCTGGCTGGCGGACGAGACCGTCTGTGCCCAGACCGTCACGCTGTCCCCACCCTGGTTGACCTGGTCGTCGTAGTAGCGGTCGCCGTCGGTCCACGGACCGTCCGGTCCGGTGAGGCTGTAGCGCACTCCTTCCACGCTGCGCCCGTTCGCGCCACCTTCGTCGATGCGCAGGTCGATGGTGTAGTACCAGTTGCTCACGTTCCTCGCCGTCGGCGGGAACGGCTTGCCCCACGTCGCGATGCCGTTGACCGTGGCGTCCTGGCCCTGGACGTTGCGGTCGCCGTTGCGCGTCACCGCCCACACCCGCACCGAGTGCGAGGTGCTGTTCGCCGAGAACCGCACGTTCACGCCGCCGGCGCCGGGCGCCGACCCGACCGTCATCGTGGGTCCGCCGGACAGCGGCTCGACCACGTAGTGGGAGATCGGCAGGCCGCCGTCGTCGGCCGGGGCCTCCCACCCGATCTTCGCCGTGCGGTCCTCCGGCGACGACCCGATCTCACGCAGGTTCCGCACCGGCGCGGCCTTGGTCCACGGGCGCCCCGAGGCGCTCGGGCTGGGCTGGCTGGTGCCGGCGTCGTTCTTCGCCGCGACGGTGAACGTGACGGTGTGCCCCTTGCGGATGCCGTCCTTGCCGTCGAAGGTGCGCGACGTCGTGGAGCCGTCGACCTCGTAGGTCGACTGGCTGCAGCCCTGGCAGCGCAGGACGTACCTCGACACCGGGTTGCCGTTGCTCTGCGACTCCGACCACGCGCTCCACTCGATGCGCACCCACGGCTCGCTGTTGAAGGGCGAGTCCTCGCTGGCGGTCAGCTTGGGGGCCTGGCCCGAGCGCAGCGGGGCCCCGAAGGGCACGACCGGCTTCGACGGTGCCGAGAACTCACGCTTCGGCTCCACCGCGTTGACCGCGCGGATCTCGAAGGCGTACGGCGTGCCGTTGGTCAGCCCCGGGATGATGTAGGAGCTGGCGCTGCCGGACGCCGTCCAGGTGCGGGTGCTGCCCGCCTCCTTGATCTCGTACGACGTGATCGGGGAGCCCTCGTTCTTCGGCGGGGTCCAGGTCAGCTTGAGCTGGCGGTCCATCTTGTCGCCGGTCGGCGCTCGCTCGGTGACGATCGTCGGCGGCGTCATCAGCTCGGGCGCCTTGTTCGGCACGATCTCGTCGGACTCCGGGCTCGCCTTGCTCCAGCCCTCGCTGTTGCGGGCCTTGACGGTGAACCGGTACGCCTGGCCCGGCGTGAGGCCGTCGAGGCGGCAGGTGGTGACGGTGCAGGTCTTGCGGTAGCCGTTCGACCCGCTCACCTCGTACTCGGTGATGGCGGCGCCGTTGGCGTCGGGCTCGCGCCACGACAGGACCGCCGACGAGGCCTCGACCGAGGACAGCACCGGCCGGTCGGGGGCGTCCGGCTCGGAGATCACGGTGACGTTGATCCTGGCCACGACGTCGCGGGCCCGGTCGCCGGAGGCGTCGGAGACGGTGACGCTGATCTGCGAGGTGCCCGACGAGGTCGGGGTGAACCACACGGTCGACCCCTCGGTCCGCACGTCGGCCAGCCGGCCGTCACCCTCGACCCGCGGGTTGCTCGCCTCGATCGGCTTGTCCGGGTAGGGGTTCACGGCCGATGCCGAGAGGTCGACGGCGGTGGCCTCGCCCTCCTCGGCGTTGACCGAGATGTCCGGGATCTGCAGCGTCGGCAGGTTGCTGCCGACGATGCGCGCGGTGATCGTCGCGCTGACCTGCCCGCCGTTGCCGTCGTCGGCGGTGACCCCGATGTCGAGCGACTCGCCGTCCTCGGCGCCGCGACCGGCCTCGATCGACAGGATGCTGTCGTCGATGTCGGTCGAGAGGCCGTCGGGCGTGGAGGTGACCGACCAGGTCATCGACTCCAGGTCGTCCTCGTTGGCGTCGCGGGTGAGCCCCTCGAGGTCCACCTCGGCGGGGTCGCCCTCGGCGGTGACGTCGACCGCGGCGTCGCGCATCGTCGGCGCGACGTTGCCCGAGGGCTTCACGTCGATCGGCACGGTCAGCAACGACTCGAGGGCGGCGTCCTCGGCCGTCGTCCTTCCGTCGGTCACCTTGACGGTCACCGACGCGGGCCCGACGTGCCCCTTGGCCGGGCGGAAGGCGAGCGAGGTCTCCTCCCCCTCGACCGGCGTCACCGACCCGTTGACCGCCGTCGGGTTGCTGTCGGGCGTGATGTGCACCTCGCGTCCGGCGCGGGTGACGACGAGGTCGCGCAGGTCGAAGACGGTGCGCTGGTCGGCGGGCACCTCGACGGGCACGAGGTCCTCGTTGGTGGTCAGCTGCGGCGGCACGTTGTCGGTGCCGGTCACGAAGACCACGCCGTAGGTGGAGGTCGACTCGTCGTCGGCGTCGTCGAGCGTGTAGAGCACGATCTGGTCCTCGGCGGCGAGCTTCACGCGGACGACGCTCTCGTCGTCGACGTCGCAGTCGCCGCCGCTGCCGGCGTCGCAGTCGGTCACCCTCAGGTCGACCTTCGCACCGTCGAAGTCGAGGTCGTTGTCGGTCACCGACACCTCGACCCAGTCGCCCGGCTCCTTGCCGATGATGTCCCCCAGGTCGGCGACGTCGTCGTGCGCGATCGGCGGGTAGAACGGCGCCTGGGTGCTCGCGGAGACCTTGAGCACGGCGCTGTCGGTCGCGCCCGCGGCGTCCTCGATCGTGTAGCCGATGTTGGTCGGGACCGAGGCCCCGGAGTCCGGCGCCTTGCCGACCTCGACCTCGACGAAGCCGTTCTCGTGCTCGGCCGGGGTCGAGTCGTTGAGCTCGCGGATGCGCAGCGGGTCGTCGTCGGGGTCGACGTCGTTGGTCAGCACGTTGTAGGAGATCGTCCGGTTCGGCTGGACCAGGACGCTGTCGTCGAGGGCGACCGGCGGCTGGTTCTGCGGCTCCTCCGGCACGACGCCGACGCGGACCTCGGCGACGCCCGTGCCGCCGTACTTGTCCTGCACCTGGATCTGGAAGAAGTCGGTGCCGCGCTTGCCCTCGAAGGCCTCGTAGCGGATCCAGTCGACGCCGGTGTCGACCACGCGGCCCAGCGACGGCGCGGTGAGGATGCTGCGGAAGGAGACCGCGTCGCCGTCGGGGTCGGCACCGACCAGGTCGATCGGGATCACCTTGGGGCGCCCACCGATGACACGGTCGATGATCGGCTGCGGCACCGGCTTGTTGTTGTTCTTCGCCGAGTCCGGGACCACGTAGATGCTGACCTCGGCCGAGGCCTTGAGCCCGTCGTTGTCGCGCACGCCGTAGATGACCGAGTAGGTGCCCGGCTCCTCCGGGGCGCGCATCCGCAGCGCGTCGCCGGCCACCCAGACGTCGACGTCGCCCTTCTCGAGGTCGGACTGGAACAGCCGCGGCTTGCCACCGTCGGGGTCGGAGTCGTTGGCGAGCACGGGGATCGACGTCACCGCGCCGGCGCGGACCGTCACCTGGTCCTTGTTCGCGATCGGGTGGCGGTTGGCGTCGCTGGAGCTGCGCTGGGCGATCACGAGCGTGCCGGTCGCCGAGCTGCGCCCGTCGGAGACGACGTACTCGACCGTCACGGGCTTGCCGACCAGGTCGGTGACCGCGCTGACGACGGCGAGCCGCTTCTCGACGACGGACACCTTGACGCCGGGCACCGACGGTCGGCCGATCCGGGTGACGACGAGGACGTCGCCGTCCGGGTCGAGGTCGTTGAGCAGCAGGTCGACCTGCGCCGTGGCGCCGCCGGTGACGGTCACCTTGTCGCGCACGGCGACCGGGGGCCGGTTGTCCTTCGGCGGCGACTCGATGTCGAGGCGGATGAAGGCCGACTTCGTCGCGGTCGAGTTGTAGGCGGAGTACTCCAGGTAGTAGGTCTTCGCCGTCGCCGCCTGGAACGTGAAGGTGCCGGAGTCGAGGTCCTTGCTGATCTGGGTGCCGGCGTCGTCACCGACGACCTTGACGTCCTTGAGGGCCAGCTCGCCGCCCTCGGGGTTGCGGTCGTTGGCCAGCGGCTGGACGACCACCTGGGTGTCCGCGACGCCGGAGGCCAGGTCGGCGACCAGCTCCGGCGGGGCGCCCTCGGCCACCACCTTCACCGGCAGGCTGCCGCGGTAGACGTCGATGCCGTCCTCGATGACGTACTTGACCTCGCCGGTGGAGCCGGCAGCCCCGTCGTCGGTGTAGGTGAGCGTGCCATCGGGGCGGAACTCGACCTCGCCGCCGCGGGCGGTGGCCTCGGTGAGGGTGAGGTCGTCGCCGTCCATGTCGTAGAAGTCGGCGAGCAGGTACATGCTCGCGGTCGCGCCCCGGGCCACGGTGAGCTCCGGCTTGCGGTCCTCCATGAGGCCCGGCTTCTCGTTCTGGTTGGAGTCGCGGATCTGCAGGGTGACCCGCGCCCGCACCTGCTGGTTCACCCGGCCGTCGGTCACGTAGTAGTAGAACTGCGACTCGCCGCTCGCGTCGGAGGGTACGGCGACCTGCAGCTGCGTGCCGCCGCCGACGATCTTGACCTCCAGCTCGGGGCCGGCGAGGTGCTCGGTCTTGACGATCCGGATGATGTCGCCGTCGGGGTCGTGGTCGTTCATCGCGACGACCGGCAGCACCGTGGAGCGCCCGGGCCGGGCACCCAGCTCGTCGTCGACCGGCTCCGGCGGCCGGTTCTCCTGGTCGGGCGTCTCCTCGGTCGTCTTCTTGATCTTCGACCGGTTCTCGTTCTGCGGGTCGACCTGCGGCCAGTTGTCGATCTTGGCCTTGCCGGGCTGCTGGACCAGCCACGCGTCGCCGGTGCGCACGTCGTTGAGGACCACGACGTTGCGGTTGACGCGGAAGCGCAGCTCCGCGCCCTCCTGCATGTCGCTGATCGGGTCGGTGTCGTCGTCCTCGTCGTTCGGGCAGTCGCGCAGGTAGTTCGGCGGCGAGACCGACGACCAGGCGGCGTAGACGCACCCGGTGGAGGGCAGCACGACGGGCGCGGCCGGGGAGCCGGACGGCTGGAGGTCACCCACCCGGTCGAGGTCGCCCCCGTCGAGCGGGGTGCGGAACAGGCCCTCCCGCGTGGCGACGTAGACCTCGTCGCCCTCGGCCGAGGGCTCCTGCAGCTCGACCTCGGTCGGGTCTGCAGCCTCGACGGCGACGGCCTCCGCGCCCGGACGGGTGAGCTCGACGGTGGTGCGGTTGAACAGCACCGGGGTGTCGTCGACGACCGTCAGCTCGAGCATGAGCGGGTTCGTGCCGACGTCCTCGCCGAGGTCGATCGCCTCGCCCTTGCTGGCGTTGCCGTCGCTGCCGACGTCGAACGGGGTGGCCCTGCCCTCGCGGTCGAGCACCCAGGCCCGGCCGTCGGGCGAGACGGTGGCGGTGACCGCACCGGTCATGACCGGCTTCGCGGTCTTCTCGGAGAAGGCGTTGAAGCGGCTGGCGGACTGCACCCACGCCTTGCCCTTGACGTGGTCGACCACGGCGAAGGTCTTGCCGCCGTGCGCGACGACCGCGTCGGCCGGCAGCTCGGTGGGCTCGAGCGTGGTGGCCCGGGTGACGTCGACCGGCTTGACCGTGCGCTCACCGGCGGCGTCGTCGACGTAGACCGACGTGGCCCGCTGGAAGATGTCGAAGTCCGTGCTGGCCGCCTCGACGCCGAGGTCGAGCTCCTCGATCTGCGGGTTGAGGCGGGCGGTGAGGCCGAGCTGGTGGTTGGTGACCCACACCCCGCCGTCGTTCAGCTCGACCTCGGTGAACGGCTTGCCGTCGTACTTGAAGGCGAGCACGACCAGCGTGCCCACGACGAGCGCGAGCACCGTGCCGGAGGCCGTCCGGCGCCACCGGCGCCTCATCGGCCCACCGCGCAGACCGGTCGGGACAGCGGCGACCCGCTGGACTCGGGCCGGACGACCGACACCTGCAGGCACACGGTGGAGCCCGTCGGCACGGTCACGCTGTAGCTGGTGTCCTGGAAGATCTGGGCCTTCGAGTCCTCGTGGCCGTCACCCGAGAGCACCACCTTGTACTCGTCCTCCTCCTGGGGGTCCTGCGGCACCCAGCGGAAGGTCCAGCGGGTGCCCTTGCCGGTGACCGAGACCTGCGGCGTGGCCGGGGTCTCCGCGCCCTTGACCGGGTCGGCGGGCTTCTCCCCGCGCAGCGTGCCCGTGTCGGGCTCCTCCGGCTCGCCGCCGGCGAGCAGCGCGTAGCCCACCCCGCCGAGCACCGCGAGCGCGAGGACGCCGGCGACGACCTTGGCGAGCGGGCCCCGGCTCGGCTCGTCGGTACGGCGCGGGGGCGTGTCGCCATACGTGCTGCTGCCCGTGGCGGCGCGGGCGCCGGGGATCCGGGTCTGCTCGTCGACGGCCGGCTGCACCGGCGCGGGGCGGGCGCTCACGGCGGCCGGGATGATCACCGAGACCGGGCGGACCAGGGTGCGCGCGTCGTTGGGGTGCTCCTCGGCCAGCGCCGTCGGCGAGGCATCCATGACCTCGAGGCGGGTCGGCGACTGGCGCAGCTCGATCTGCACGTCCTGCAGCTGGCGGCCGAGCACCATCGCGGAGACGGGTCGCTTGTCGACCTCGACCGACATCGCGCGGCGCAGGATCGACACCAGCGAGGCGGGCACCTCCGGGCGGCGCAGCGGGCTGAGCTGGCCGCGCTCGATGCGGTGCATCAGGCTGGCGTTGTCGTTGGGGGCGTCGCGGCGCTCGACCGGCGGGTGGCCGATGAGCAGCGAGTAGAGCGTGGCGGCGAGGGAGTAGACGTCGCTGCGGACGTCGTGGCTGTCGGAGTAGAGCGCCTCCGGCGGCGACCACGGGATGGAGAGGCCCTGCCCGGAGGCACCGCCCTCCCCCACGACCGACGCGATGCCGAAGTCGGTCAGCAGCGGCACCCCGAAGGTGCTGGTGAGGATGTTGTGCGGCTTGATGTCGCGGTGCAGGATCCCGGCCCGGTGGGCGGTCTCGACCGCGCTCGAGATCTTCACGCCGATGTCGAGCACCTCGGCGACCCCGAGCGGCTGGGTGCGGTAGCGCTGGGCGACGTGCGGCGGCGGGCAGTACTCCATGACCAGGAACGGACGCCCGTCCGAGCTCACGCCGGCCTGGTAGATCGGCACGATCGAGGGGTGGTTGGACAGCTGGGCCATCACGTTGGCCTCGGCGTGGAAGAGGGCGAGCGCCGCCGCGTCACCGCCGCTGCGCAGCACCTTGATCGCCACCTGCCGCGTCGGCAGCTCCTGCTGGTAGCGGTACACGTCGGCGAAGCCGCCCGCACCGACGAGGTCGATGAACGAGAACCCGGGGATGTGTGGCGGCTGCATGCTCATCCCCTCACCTCTCCCGGGACGGGACGACGGTCGCGGTCAGCCCCTTGGACAGGGTCAGCACGTCGCCGACGGTCACCTCGGTGGCGACGCCGTGGTCGAGCGCGAACGGGGCGCGGCCCTTGCGCGCGAGCAGGGTGCCGTTGGTCGACAGGTCGGTCACCGTGATCCGGACGCCGTCCGAGGCGACCTCGAGGTGGGTGCCCGAGACGTAGGGGTCGTCGACGGTGACCAGCGCCGGCAGGTTCGCGCTGCCGCCGACCTGCTGCACGCGCGGGCTGCGCCCGATCAGCACGCGGCGGCGGATGCTCACCACCCGACCGGTCGAAAGCTCGAGCGCGAGCGCGGAGCGCGACGGCGCGGACTGGGTGCCGCCACCCGGCAGGCCACCCGGCAGGCCACCCGGCAGAGCGCCGGGGCCGGTCGGGACGGACGGCGTGCGGCCCTCCGGCGCGGCGTCGTCGGGGCCCGGGCCGGTGGCGGCCGGGGCCGGCGGGACGGGCACGCCGGGGACCGGGGGTACGCCGGGCACGCCGGCCTGGCCGGCGCGCAGGGCCTGCAGCTGGGCCGGGGTGATCGTGTGGCCGTCGTGGTCGGCGTCGCTGGCCGGCGCCATCGCGTCGGGAACCGGCCGGCTGGCGGGAGGCGGGGTGACGCCGGGCGGCGGCGGACCGGGCCGGGGCGGTCCCACCGGCGGGGCCATCGGCGACGGCGTCGGCGCGGCCGGGGTCGGCGGGGTCGTCGGGGTCGGCGGGGTCGGCGGGCCCGTCGGGCTCGGCGGCGGGGCGACCGGGCCCGGGGCGACCGGGCCCGGGGCGACGACGGGGGCCGGTGCGGGCTCCGGGGTGGCGGGGGTGGCCGGGGTGGCCGGGGTCGCCGGGGGCGTGCGCAGGACGGTGTGCTCGGGGGCGGGTGCGAACGCCGGCTCCG
Organism: Nocardioides sp. J54; assembly: GCF_000519005.1. Classification (GTDB taxonomy): domain Bacteria; phylum Actinomycetota; class Actinomycetes; order Propionibacteriales; family Nocardioidaceae; genus Nocardioides. Next base: position 84,918 of record NZ_JAER01000014.1, read on the forward strand.
GCTCCGGCTGCTGCGGGGACGTCGAGCGGGGCGCGGACGCCAGCGCGGCTCCCGCCGTACCGGTCGGGTCCCAGCGCACGCCGGCGCTGAGCACGACGCCGCCGGTGAGCGGCAGCAGCGGCCCGGCCAGGGTCGACCCGACCGGCGCGACCTCCACGACGTCGCCGTCGGCGAGGGGCAGGGTGAGCTCGGTCCACCGGGTCGCGTCGCGGCCGTCGGCGGAGATGCTGCCGATCCGCACGGACAGGGCGCCGCGGACCAGGATCCGCGCGGCGTCGCCCGAGACCCGGACGACGGCGAAGTCGGAGGCGTGGTCGAGGGAGCCGTGCGAGATCGCCTCGACCACGCCGGCCGGGTCGAGGCCGGTGTCGACGAGGCCGGCGAGGTCGGCGAGCCGGTCCCGCCCGGCGACGACCACGCCGTCGGGGGTGACCAGCGTCGAGAGCTGCCCGACGACGTACGCCGCGCTCACTGCTCCACCGCCGGGAACGGCTGGGTGCGCTCGGTGGCGCGCTCGACCTCGCCCTGCACGTCGACGACCACGACGGTCACGTTGTCGTGCCCGCCGGCGGCGACCGCGGCGTCGACGAGCGCCATCACCGTCTCCTCGGGCGCCTGCTCGGTCGAGAGCAGGTGCACCAGCGCCGTGTCGGAGAGCTCGGAGGTGAGGCCGTCGGAGCAGAGCAGGAGGCGCGAGCCGGGCTCGGCCGGGACCAGCGCGAAGTCGGCCTCGGAGCTGGTCAGCGCGCCGATCGCGCGGGTGATCACGTGCCGCTCGGGGTGGCCGATCGCCTCGTCGCGGGTGATCTGGCCGGCGTCGATGAGCTCCTGCACGACCGAGTGGTCCGTCGAGATCTGCTCGAGCCGGCCCTGGTGGAAGGAGTAGGCGCGCGAGTCGCCGAGGTTGGCCACCAGCCAGTAGCCGAGGTCGTCCTGGAGCACGTAGGTCGCCGCGACCAGGGTCGAGCCGGGCGCGGAGGTGAACTCGGCGGCCAGCGCGGCGACGTGCACCTGCGCGGTCGCGATCGCCCGCTCGACGTCGTCGGCCTCGACCCGGTCGAGGCCGGCCAGCGGCTGGAAGGCCTCGACGACGAGGCGGCTGGCGACGTCGCCCCGGGCGTAGCCGCCCATGCCGTCGGCGACGAGGAAGACCGGGGGCGCAACCAGGGAGGAGTCCTCGTTGTGGGAGCGCAGGAGGCCGGGGTGGCTGGCCGCGGCGTGGACCAGGCGGGTCGCGCAGCCGGGGACCTGCCACGACTCGACGCCCGTCGTGTTGATCCGCACCTGTACCCCCGAGAGCATCCTTGTCGGCCCCACCCTCCCTTCTACCAAGTGGGACGCACCGGTCGGCAGCGTATCGCGGACCCCCTCACGCGCGGGCCTCGACGGCGCCACATCCGGGCACGGTGGGTGGCGGCGCCTGCCCCTCTGCCGGGCACGCCGTAGGCTGGCGTGATGAGCCAGAAGCCCGAGATCGACTTCGTCGACCCCACCCCGCCCACCGACCTCGTGGTCACCGACATCACCGTCGGCGACGGTGACGAGGCCACCGCCGGCAGCACCGTCTCGGTGCACTACGTGGGCGTCGCCCACTCCACCGGCGAGGAGTTCGACGCGTCGTACAACCGCGGCGCCCCGCTCGACTTCCGCCTCGGCGTCGGCCAGGTCATCCAGGGCTGGGACACCGGCGTGCAGGGCATGAAGGTCGGCGGCCGCCGCCAGCTCGTCATCCCGCCGCACCTGGGCTACGGCGACCGCGGCGCCGGCAACGTCATCAAGCCGGGCGAGACCCTGGTCTTCGTCGTCGACCTGCTCGCCGTCCGCTGACGCCCTCTCCCTGCTGACCGGGTCCTGCCGCCATGCGCAGGCAGGACCTACCGAAGACAACTGCGCGCGCGGCAGCGCGGCGCCCGCGCCGCAGGCGCGTCGACGGCAAGTGCGGGCCCGAGCGTGCGAGGGCCTGCGCGCCGCTGTCGACAGGCGACGCGCTCGCGCCTGCTCACCAGGGCAGGTTGTCCGGGGCGTCGGAGTCCGACACCCGGGCAGCCTGCCCAGCCAGCTCGACGACGTCCCCGAGCACGAGCTGGCGGCCCCGGCGGGTCTCGACCTCGCCGTTGACCCGCACCAGCCCGTCCGCGATGACCGGCTTGGCGTCGGCCCCGGACTCGACCAGGTTCGCCAGCTTCAGGAACTGGCCGAGCCGGATCGACTGGTCACGGATCGGGACGTCCATCGGCTCGGGCACGCTCCAACCCTAGGCGCTGGGGTAGTCCCTGACGAAAAGCACCGGACACGCCGTGCGGACGGTGCTTTTCGTCAGGGACTACCGCTGCCGGACCGCTGCCGGGCGACTAGACCAGCAGCGAGACGGCGTGGATCAGCACGCCGACCAGGCCGCCGACGATGGTGCCGTTGATCCGGATGAACTGCAGGTCGCGGCCGACGTGGAGCTCGATACGCCGCGCGGCCTCCTTGCCGTCCCACCGCTCGATCGTGTGGGTGATGACCGTGGTCAGCTCGGCGCCGTAACGGTCGACCGCCCACACGGCGGCGTCGGCGGCCATGTGGTCGAGGCGCTCGCGCAGCGCCGCGTCGGCGCGCAGCCGCGCGGAGGCGGCCTCGGCCTCGACGAGCAGCCGGCGTCGTACGGCGCCCTGCGGGTCGTCGAGCGAGGCGAGCAGCGCCTTGCGCAGCGCCTTCCAGAGCGTGACCGCCGTACCGATCACCGCGGGGTGGTCGAGCACCCGGTCCTTGAGCCGCTCGGCGCGCGCCTGCACCTCGGGGTTCTCGAGCAGGTCGACCGAGAGCCGCTCGAGCATCGAGTCCAGCGCCCGGCGGGCGCGGTGGTCGGGGGTGTCGCGGATCTCGGCGACCCAGCGCACCATCTCGAGGTGGGCGCGGTTGATGACGTAGGTGTTAACGCTCTCCGGCGCCCACCACGGGGCCCGCTCCCCCAGCACCTCGTGGACCGTGTCGGGGTTGGCGACCAGCCAGTCGTGCATCTCCTCCAGCATGAGGTCGACGACGCCGTGGTGGAGGTGGTCGTCGAGGACGCCGGTGAGCAGGCCGCCGAGCAGCGGCGCGATCGGCTCCTCGTGGAAGCGCGGCACGAGCGCCTCGGTGACCAGGGCCTCGATGTGGTCGTCGCGGACCTTCGACAACGCGACGGCGGCGACCTCGGAGACCTCGGTGACCAGCCGCTCCGCGTTGGCGGGCTCGGCGAGCCAGTCGGCGACCCGCTGCGCGATCTGCACGCCGAGCACGCGCTCGCGGATGATCGCCTCCTGCAGGAAGTTCTCCCCCACGAACTCCTCGAGCCCCTTGCCCAGGTCGTCCTTGCGCTTGGGGATCAGCGCGGTGTGCGGGATCGGCAGCCCGAGCGGGTGCTTGAACAGCGCGGTGACCGCGAACCAGTCGGCGATCGCGCCGACCATGGACGCCTCGGCCCCGGCGTTGACGAAGCCGAGGAAGCCGTCCTCGCCGTGGGTGAGGACGTAGACGGCGGCAGCCAGCAGCAGCAGCGAGACGGCGACCGTCCGCATCCGGCGCAGCGCCGCGCGCCGCACCTCGTCGGCGGCGGGGTCGGACGGGATCAGGGGACCTGCGGACACCCCGTCATCCTTGCGCACGCACCCACGGGGACGACGAAGGCGGCACCCCCCGGAGCCGGGTGCCGCCTTGCGTGTCGCGGAACCCCCCAGTCACCGCGACCTCGCACCCCGATCAACGACGGGGGCGGGCCGAGGTTCCGGTTGGCCGTGAACTGCTGTCGCGGACAGCTGTCTAGGCAGCGGTACGACGCCGCGGGACCGCCGCCGCGAGCAGCACGCCCACGAACGCGGCGATCGCGCCCACCACGAAGCAGGCCCGGAACGCGGTCTCGTCCGGCAGCTCGTAGGCACCGAAGGTGATCGTCGAGGACGTCAGGATCGCGGCCATCACCGCCGAGGAGATGCTGGTGCCGACCGAGCGCATGAGCGCGTTGATGCCCACGCCGGAGCCGGCCTCGGTGAGCGGGACCGACTCGAGGATGAGGGTCGGCATGGCGGCGTACCCGATGCCGATGCCGGCGGAGGTGATGCAGTTGAAGACCAGCAGCTGCCAGGGCGCGTCGGTCAGGAAGATCGCGAACACGTAACCGCCGCCGAGGACCGCGGCGCCGATCATCAGGGTCACCCGCGCGCCGAGGGCGCGGATCAGCCGGCCGGAGATCGGCGAGAACGCCATCATCACCAGGCCGCCGGGGGCCATCCAGAGGCCGGTCTCGAGCAGCGTCTGGCCCAGGCCGTAGCCGGTCTCCTCGGGCGCCTGCATGAGCCGCGGGACGACGATGGCCTGCGCCATCATGCCGAAGCCGATGGCGAGCGCGGCGGCGTTGGTCAGCAGCACCGGGCGGCGCACGGTGACCCGCAGGTCGCACAGCGGGTCGGTGACACGCAGCTCGTAGCTGCCCCACGCGACGAGGACGAGGACGCCGGCGAGGAGCAGGCCCAGGGTGCGGCCGCTGCCCCAGCCCCAGTCGTTGCCCTTCGACACCGCGACGAGCAGGCCGACCAGGCCCAGGCTCAGCCCGAGCGCGCCGACGGCGTCGAAGCGGCCGCCGACCGCGTCGCGCACGTGCGGGATGAGCAGCACGACGGCGGCGGTCATCAGCACGGCCAGCCCGGTCGAGACCCAGAAGAGCGTGTGCCAGCTGAAGTCCTGCACGATCCACGCGGACAGCGGCAGGCCGATGGCACCGCCGACGCCGAGGGTCGCGCTCATCGCGGCCATGCCCGTGCCGGCGTACTGCGGCGGGACGACCTCGCGCATCAGCGCGATGCCGACGGGGATGAAGCCCATCGCGAAGCCCTGGAGCATGCGCCCGGCCAGCATCGGGGCGAGCGTGTCGCTCAGCGCACAGATGAGGGAGCCGAGCACGAGCAGGGCCGCGCTGACGACCAGCACCCGCTGCTTGCCGAACAGGTCGCCCAGCCGGCCGGCGATCGGCATCGCGACCGCGCCCGCGACGAGGGTCGCGGTGACGACCCACGAGGCGTTGGCCTCGGTGGTCCGCAGCAGCACCCCGAGCTCGCCCTGGATCGGGATCACCATGGTCTGGGTCAGGGCCGCGGTGAGGCCGCCGAAGCAGAGGACGGCGACGGTGAGGAGGGGCGAGCCGATGCGCCCGGCAGCGGGCGGCGTGGTCGACGGGACGGTAGTTGTCACAGTCAACCAGTCAACGGCGTTGACCGTTACGCTGTCAACGTGACCGACCGGCCTGCACGACGCCCTACGGTGGCGGTGTGACGAAGACCTCTCCCCCGGCCCGCCCTGCGCCCGACGAGCGGCACCTCCGCCCCGCCGGCCGGGCGACCCGCGCGGCGATCGAGGAGGCCGCCCGCCGGCTCTTCGCCGAGCGCGGGTTCGACGCCTCGGTGCGTGCGATCGCCGGCGAGGCGGGCGTCGACCCGGCCCTGGTCATCCGCCACTTCGGCTCGAAGGAGGCCCTCTTCCTGCGCTGCGTCGACACCAGCAGCGGGCTCGGCGCCGTCCTCGACGGTCCGCTCGAGACGGTCGGGCGCCGCCTGGTGGCGTACTTCCTCGACCCCGACCGCCCCCTGCTCCGCCAGCGCTACCTCGCCCTCGCCCAGGCGGCCCACCTCGACGGCGTACGGGAGGAGATGAACCGCCACACCGCCGAGACCTACGTCGCTGCCCTCGCCCCGCGGATGACCGGCCCCGACCGCGAGCTGCGCGTCGCCCTCGCCGTCGCCCAGGTCAGCGGCCTGCTCTCGCTCGTCTACCGCCAGGAGGACCCCGTCCTCACCGCCGCCGACACCACCCGGCTCGTGGAGCTGTACGGCGACGCGATCCAGCAGCTCCTCACGCCGGCCGGGCTGTAACACGGTGATCGCCGGGGTGAGCGGCCGGTCGCGGATGTAACACGGTGATCGCCGGCCTGGGCGGCCGGTCGCGCATGTAACACGTCGTTCGCCGGCCTACCCGCCGCGAGACCGCGGAAATACCCCGCTGGGTGGGGCTGGAACAGACGTGAGCGGGCGGCAACAGCCGCGATCAACGTGTTACATGCGTGAGCGGGCGGCAACAGCCGCGATCGACGTGTTACATCCGCGAGCGGGCGCCGACAGCCCCGATCAACGTGTTACAGCCGCGAGCGGGCACCAACAGCCCCGATCAACGTGTGACAGCAGCGCCAGCCACCTCACCGGGCAGCGATCCAGTCCGCGAAGGCCTGCTGGCCGATGGTCGCGCCGGGGCCGGGGAGCAGGCCGCCCTCGCGGACCTGGCGGCCCATCTTCCCCACCATCGGCAGCGGTACGACGACCCGCCGCTCCCCGCGCTGGGCCAGCTCCTGCGTCATCAACCGGTCCAGCCGCTCCGGCTGGGGGCCGGCGACCTCGAGCGTGGTGCCCTGAGGCTCGCCGAGGGCGGTGGCGACGAGGTGCTCGGCGACCTCCGCGGCGGCGACCGGCTGGCAGGTCATCCGCAGGCCGGGGGCGATCGGGCGCGGGGCGCGGTCGATCATCTGGCCGGCGAACTCGTGGAACTGGGTGGCCCGCACGATCGTCCACGGCACCGGTCCGGCGGTGACCAGCTCCTCCTGGCGCCGCTTGCCGAGGTAGTAGGGCATGTCGACGCGGTCGCAGCCGACGATCGAGAGGGCGACGTGGTGGCGGACGCCGGCCCGCTCCCCCGCGGCCAGCAGGTGGCGGGTGGCGGCCTCGAAGAAGGCGACCGACTTCTTCCCGCTCATCGTCTCGATGTTGCTGGCGTCGATGACGGCGTCGGCGCCGTCGAGCGCGGCGTCGAGGCCCGCGCCGGTGGTGAGGTCGATCCCGGCGGAGCGGGCGATGACGACCGGCGTGGCGCCGGCGCGTCGTACCGCGTCGACGACCTTCGCACCGACCACGCCCGTGCCGCCGGCGACGGCGACCCTGGGTTCATGGGTGTCCATGACCCCGGGACGCTACCGCCGGCGCACGGGCGCTGCCGCGTGTCGCGTGTTGCGCGTCGCGGACGGCTTGCTCAGGCTGCGTCGCCGCGCGCCTCGAGGGCGGCGGTGAGCAGGGCGGCGAGGGCCTCGGTCTGCATGTCGATGACCGCGCCCTCGACCTCCTCGCCGGCACCGTCGAGGGCCCGGGCGGCGAGCCCGGCCTTCTTGTCGATGAGCTCGGCGATGCGGGTGTCGAGGGTCTGCGTCGCGATGACCCGCCACGCGGTGACCGGCTCGGACTGGCCGATGCGGTGCACGCGGTCGATGGCCTGGGTCTGCTCGGCGTCGGTCCACGACAGCTCGGCCAGCACCAGGTTGGACGCGACCTGCAGGTTGAGGCCGACGCCTGCGGCGGTCAGCGAGCAGACGGCGATCTGCACGTCGGGGTCGTTGACGAACGCGTCGATCGCCTTCTGGCGCGTGCTCGACGACTGGTCGCCGCGGATCGAGCTGTAGCGGATGCCGCGCTCGGAGAAGACCTTCTCGGCCTGGTCCATGACGTCGATGTGCTTGGCGAAGAACACGACCTTGCCGACGTTGCGGGCCAGCTGGGCGGTGTAGTCGGCCGCGAGGCCGGCCTTCGCCTGGCCGATGCGGCGCATCATCATGAAGACGTTCTCGCCGGTCTTCGACGAGTTGTCCTCGCGCTCCCAGCCGGCGACCTGGCGCACCAGGTGGTGGTCGATGCCCTCGACGACGGCGCCGGCGCGACGCGTGGACAGCGCGGCGTCGTACCGCTCCACCATGCGGCGCGCGAGCTCCTGCTCGGCCTTGCGGATCGAGCGCCCGGCCTCGCCCTCGAGCTCGACGGGCATGTCGGCCACGCGGCGGGCGGGGATGTCGGAGGCGACGTCGATCTTGCGGCGGCGCACGATGCCCTGCTCGATGACGGCGCGGCGCGCGGCCGGGTAGAAGCCGGGGTCGGCCGGCGTCAGGCCGGTCTCCTCGAGCGCCTCCATCAGGTCGCCCTGCGGTACGACGTCGTCGATCCAGCCGAGGAACTGCCAGATCGCCCGGAAGTCCTCGATGTCGTTGATCAGCGGGGTGCCGGTCAGCGCCATCATCAGCGGCCGGGCGACGCGGTCGCGGATCCGGTTGGAGATCTCCAGGACGTTCTGCGAGCGCTGGGAGGACTTGTTCTTGATGTAGTGCGCCTCGTCGACGATCATCCCGCGGAACCCGTGGGTGCCGAGCCAGCCGACGTGGCGGTCGAGGATCTCGTAGTTGACGACGAACACGTCGGCGAAGCCGTCGGCGTCGTCACCGTCGCCGTGCAGGACGGTCGCCTTGCGGTGCGGGGTCCAGATCTCGACCTCGCGCGCCCAGTTCGTCTTCACGACGTTGGGGACGACGGCCAGCAGCGGGAACGCGCCGGCGGCCTCGGCCGCGAGCAGCGCCTGGGCGGTCTTGCCGAGGCCGGGCTCGTCGGCGAGCAGGTACGTGCGGTGGCCGAGCGCGGCGGACGCGATCAGCTGCTTCTGGTGGTGCATCAGCTCGCGCCCGGCCGGGCCGCGCAGGCCGGTCAGGTTCGTGAGCTGGTCGGCGTCCGGCAGCGGCATGCAGGCCGGGGCGTCCGGCGCGGCGCGCTCGAAGGACCGGAACAGCGGCTCGAGCAGCTCCCAGCCGGCGAGGCGGCGCGGACGGACCTTGGCCCGGGCGTGCTCGAAGTCGGGCACGAGGAAGGGGTTGGCCAGCTGGCGCGCCTGCACCGACTGGGGGATGACGCGCTTCTCGAGGAGCGCGATGGTGCCGGGGTCCTGGACGACCGGCTCGGGCTCGGGCTCCGGCTCGTCGACGCCGGCCTTGCGGAGCAGCTCGCGGCGTACCGCCTTGGCGGTCTCGGACATCTCGGCGTTCTCGTCGAGCAGCGTGAAGAGCGTGCTGTCGCGGGCCGCGGTCTGGGCGAGGATCGTGGCGATGCCGTCGAGGCGCTTGAGCTCCTCGCCGCGGCGGCTGTCGGAGAGGTCCGGGTCGGCCTTGACCCGCGCCCGCTCCTCGCGGGCCAGGAGCGCGACGACCTGGAACTTCGCGCGCACCTCGGGCATCGCCGATCGGCGGGCGACCGCCGACTCCACCTCGCGCACGGCGCGCGCGAGCTGCGGGATGATCCCTTCCTCGTTCCGACGCGACCGCGCCGACTGGGAGCCTCGACGCTGCTGCGTCGCCCCCCGCTGGCCTCCTCGAGCCACAGGTGTCCTTCCATCGCGGCTGAGGCCGCAAGGTCGTTCGACGGCGGCTCGCGCTGCTGCGGGAGGGCGCCGTGCGGATGATCATCACCGGGTGCCCGTGCAGACACGGCGTCCGGTGGTGCTTCCAGAGTAGCGCACGCCTCGCTGCACGAGTGAGCGCAGGCACACCCTGTACGCCGGCCGGTGGACTCACAGGTTCCTGCCAGCCCCGGCGCAGGTGGTCCCCAGATCCGCCACCCACGCTCGCGGGCAGGCCTACCGTTGGGGTGGGCAGGAGCGAGGAGAGGAGCAACAGTGAGCAAGCACCGGATGAGGGCGGTCGCGCTGCTGGCCGCCGGAGCGGTGGCCGGCGGCGCCACCGCCGCCACCCTGACCGCCACCGCAGCGGACGACGACCGGCCGGCCACGGCGGCCGCCGGCGAACCCGGGTCCCCGCGGGACGACGACGGGCACGGCCCCCGCGGCTGGGGCCACGGCGGCCCCGGCGGCGCCCCCGGCTTCGGCCCGGGCGGCGACCAGGAGGCCTTCGCCGAGGCGCTCGGCGTCAGCGAGGACGAGCTGGCCGACGCCCTGGCCGCGGTCCGCGACGACCTCTGGTCCAACGGCCGCGCCCGCAAGCGCAGCGGCCCGCTGACCGAGCAGGACCGCGAGGAGCGCCGCGACGCCTTCGCCGAGGCGCTGGCCGACGAGCTCGGCATCGGCAAGGCGAAGGTCACCGACGCGATCGAGTCCCTGCGGTCGGACTGGCGCGCCGAGCGCCGCGCGGACCTCGAGAAGCGCCTCGACGAGGCCGTCGCCGACGGCGACCTCACCGACGCCGACAAGGCCTCGGTGCTCAAGGCGTACGACGCCGGCGTGCTCGGCCCCCACTCCCCCTGACCCGACACAACCCGCACCGCGAGGTGTGCCCCTCCGCACCGCGAGGTGTGAGGCTTCGCGCCACGAGGTGCGGGTTGTGGCTGCGCGAGGTGCTCCTCGTGGCTGCGCGAGGTGCGGGTTGTGGCTGCACGAGGTGCGGGTTGTGGCTGCACGAGGTGCGGGTTGTGGCGGCTCAGGCCTCCACGCCGAGCGCGTCCCGGCCCAGGGCGAGCAGCGTGTCCTCCGGTGTGAACGGGTGGAACTTCGCGGCCCGGATGTCGCGGTAGCACCGCTCGATCACCGAGCCCTTGAAGAACGCCGGTCCGCCGGCCACGTCCATCGCGATGTCGCAGACCTCGATGCCGGCGCGCGCCACCTCGGCCTTGGCGGACATCACCGCGAGCACGGTCTGGTACGACGGCGAGGGGTCCTCCCCCGCCGCCGCCAGCGCGCCGTCGAGGGCCCAGCCCGCGACCTGGAGCCGCTGGCGCATGACGCCGACCTGCCGCTGCACCGTGGGGTCGGCCGGGCGTCGCGAGGCGGCAGTCACCGCGGCGTCGTACGCCGCCTCGGCGACGCCGAGGTAGGCGCCGGTGATGATCGGGAAGGCGATGCTCGAGATCACCTGCAGCGGCGGGTCGAGCACGCCCCAGGGGCGGTTGGAGAGGACCTTCTCCTCGGGGACGAAGACGTCGACCAGGTCGATGTCGTTGCTGGCCGTGCCGCGCATGCCGAGGGTGTCCCAGTTGTCGGCGACGGTGACGCCCTCGGCGGCGAACGGGACGGCCATGTTGAGCACGCGCTTGCCCTGCTCGGGGTCGTCGAAGCAGAACATCGTGGACATCACGGCACCCTGCTCGGACTGGCTGGCGAAGCGCTTGCGGCCGGTGACGCGGTAGCCGCCCTCGACGCGGACGGCGTCGCCGTGCGGGTGGGTGTAGTCGCCGCCGCCGGTCGAGACGAGCAGGATCTGCTCCTCCGCGACGCGGCGCAACGTGGCCTCCGCGCCGGGCAGGCCGCGGCGGTAGCGCCAGGCGGTGAACGCGACGACGTGCTGGTGCATCGCGCTGGCCAGGGCGGTCGAGCCGCAGTGGTGGGCCAGCTCGCGCTGGAGTGCCGTGAGCTCGGCGATGCTCGCGCCGTCGCCGCCGAGCTCGGTGGGTACGGCGGCGCGGAGGATGCCGGCGGCCCGGAGCTCGTCGTACGCCTCGGTCACGAAGCTTCCCTCGGCGTCGTGGCGGGCCGCGTGGGCGGCGATGCGGGGGCCGATCTCGCGGGCCCGGTCGAGGATGGTCAGGTCGGTCGCCGCAGGTGCGGTCGTGTCGGTTGTCATCGTCATGCGTCCAATGTCCGACGGCGGCCGGGGCGCAACCAGTCCAGAAAAGTGACCCTGCCGGTTCGCAATCGGAACCGCAGCCGCGTCCTCGGTCGGAGCACCGGTTTTTCACCGATCCGGTGGTGGCGCCGCCGCGGCGGCGGAGAGGACCATGGGCGCATGCCCGACTACGGCAACTACTGCCCCGTCTCGATGGCGTCCGAGGTGGTGGCGGACCGGTGGACGCCGCTGATCATCCGCGAGCTGGTGCTCGGGAACACCCGGTTCAACGACATCGCGCGGGCGCTGCCCGGGATCTCGCGCTCGCTGCTGGTGCAGCGCCTGCGCCACCTGGAGCGGCGCGGGGTGCTCGAGACGTGGCCGGCGCCGAGCGGGCGCGGCAACGAGTACCACCTCACCCCGGCCGGGCGGGACCTGGAGCGGGTGATCGACAGCCTCGGGCGGTGGGCGATCGAGTGGCTCTTCGAGGAGCTGCGGCCGCACGACGTCGCGCCGACGACGCTGATGTGGTGGATGCACCGCCGCGTCGACCGCGACCGGCTGCCGCCGGGCCGCACGGTGGTGGCGTTCCGGCACACCGCGCCCGACCCGATCACGATCTGGCTGGTGATGGCACCCAGCGAGGTGTCGGTCTGCTTCCAGCACCCCGGCTTCGAGGTGGACGTGGAGGTGGCGGCGACGACGCCGACGCTGGCCGACGTCTTCCAGGGGTACGTCACCTGGCACGAGGCCGTCGAGGACGGCCGGATCGAGGTCGCCGGGCCGCCGCGGCTGGTCCGGGCACTGCCGCGGTGGTTCCTGTGGAGCCCCTGGGCCGACGTCACCCGCGAGCGCGCGGACCGGGCGGCGCGGGAGGCGCAGCGGGAGGCAGCGCAGCGGGAGGCCGGTGCGCCGACTCCCGCACCTGCCAACTAGAACCTGTTCTAGACTCGCTCCGTGGGTACCTACGCAGTCACCGGGTCCGCCTCCGGCATGGGCGCCGCCGTCGTCGAGCGGCTCGTCGCCGACGGCCACCGCGTCATCGGGGTCGACATCAAGGGCGCCGACGTCACGGCCGACCTGTCCACCGCGCACGGACGCCGCGAGGCAGCCGCCGCGGTGCTGGAGCTTGCGGGCGGCGTACTCGACGGGGCGGTGCTCGCCGCCGGCCTCGGCCCGGCGCCCGGCAAGGACCGCCCGCGGCTGATCGTCGAGGTGAACTACCGCGGCGTCGTCGAGCTCCTCGACGCGTGGCGCCCGGCGCTGGCGCGCGCCGAGCGGGCCAAGGTCGTGGTGTTCTCCAGCAACTCGACCACCACCGTGCCGGCCGTGCCGCGGGGTGTCGTGCGCTCGCTGCTCGCCGACGACACCGAGAAGGCGCTGCGCACGTTGCGTCGCCTGGGCCGGCTCGGCCCGACCTTCGCCTACGCGGCGAGCAAGGTCGCGGTGTCGCACTGGGTACGCCGCAACGCCGTCACCCTCGACTGGGCCGGCGCCGGCATCCGGCTCAACGCGCTGGCCCCCGGCGCGATCCTGACCCCGCTGCTCGAGCAGCAGCTCTCCACCCCCGCCGAGGCCAAGCGGATCCGCGCCTTCCCCGTGCCGATCGGCGGCTTCGGCGACCCCGCGCACCTCGCGGCGTGGGTCGTGTTCATGCTCTCCGACGCCGCGGACTTCCTCTGCGGCAGCGTGGTCTTCGTCGACGGCGGCTCGGACGCCTGGTTCCGCGCCTCCGACTGGCCGCGGCCGGTCCCGGCCCGACGGGTGCCGGGGTACGTGCGGCGGATGGCGCAGTTCCGGTCGTACAAGAAGGCGGTGCGGAAGGGCTGAGGGTGGCTCGACCAGCTCACCCCTGGCGCGGGGCCTGTGCCGGCGGCGGTGGTGCCGGTGCCGGCGGCGGTGGTGCCGGGGCCGGGTGCCGGCGGCGCCGGTGGGCGTCGTATGCCGCTCGGCGGCGGGGGTTGATGACGTTTTCTCGCGGTTGTCGGCCGTTGCAACCGTCGACAAGCGCAGGAATCCCCGCCTGAGCGGGGATTCCTGCAGCCGGCACCGGACTTGGTGGCCGCTTCTGGGAGTTGTTGGCCGCTGCAGCAGCCAACAAGTTCGGGAATCGCCGCCTAGGCGGTGATTCCCGGCCCGCCCGGCACCCCTCCCCCGCACTTCCTGACCGCGCCTCGCACTTCCTGACCGTTGCAACAGTCAGGAAGCACGGGAATCACCTCCGAAGCGGTGATTCCCGACCCATCACAACGAGTTGCGCAACTAGTTGCATAGCCGCCGGATCCGGGGCATGCTGTCGCCATGGCCCTGGAGCACGCGATCCTCGTGTCGCTGAGCGAGCGCGCGGCGTCGGGGGCGGACCTGGTCCGCCGCTTCGACGCCTCGATCGGCTTCTTCTGGTCGGCGACGCACCAGCAGATCTACCGGGTCCTCGGCCGCATGGAGGCCGACGGCTGGGTGAGCGCGCAGAGCGTGCCGCAGGCGGACCGGCCGACGAAGAAGGTCTACGCCGTCACCGACGCCGGCCGCGCCGAGCTGGCCCGCTGGATCGCCGAGCCGACCACGCCGGATGCCATGCGCAGCAGCGTGAGCGTGAAGATGCGCGGGGCGTCGTACGGCGACCGGACGGCCCTGCTCGACGACCTGCGCCGCCAGCTCGACGACCACACCAAGCGGCTCTCGCTCTACGAGTTCCTCGCCGCCCGCGACTTCCCCGACCCCGGCGCGCTGTCCGGCGCCGAGCTCGACATCTACCTCGTGCTGCGCGGCGGGCTGCTCATGGAGGAGTTCTGGGTCCGCTGGCTGACCGAGTACATCGACGCCCACACCCGCACGGCCGACGCCACCGCCGCCACCACCCCCGACGCCCCCACCGAGGAGTCCTGATGACCAGCTACCCCCTGCTCACCTCGCCGGCCGTGGTCGGCGGCCTGGAGCTGCAGTCCCGCACGGTGATGGGCTCGATGCACACCGGGCTGGAGGACCGGCCCTGGCACGTCGACGAGCTCGCGGCGTTCTTCGCCGAGCGCGCGGCCGGCGGGGCGGGGCTCATCGTCACCGGGGGCTACTCCCCCAACATCCGCGGCTGGCTGCTGCCGTTCGGCTCGCAGATGACCACCCGCCTCAACGCGGTGCGCCACCAGCGGGTCACCGACGCGGTGCACGAGAACGGCGGCAAGATCGCACTGCAGCTGCTGCACGCCGGCCGCTACGGCTACACCCCGTTCAGCGTCTCCGCCAGCGCGACCAAGTCGCCGATCACCCCGTTCAAGGCGTCCGCGCTCTCCACCCGCGCGGTCGAGAGGACGATCGACGACTTCGTCGCGAGCGCGAGGCTCGCCCGCAAGGCCGGGTACGACGGCGTCGAGGTCATGGGCTCCGAGGGCTACCTCATCAACCAGTTCCTCGCGGCGCGCACCAACCGTCGTACCGACAAGTGGGGCGGCTCCGCCGAGGCCCGGATGAGCTTCCCCGTGGAGGTCGTGCGCCGGATCCGACAGGAGCTGCCGGACTTCTTCGTCATGTACCGCATGTCGCTGCTCGACCTGGTCCCCGACGGGCAGACGTGGGAGGAGACCGCGGAGCTCGCGCGCCGCATCGAGGAGGCCGGCGCCAGCGTCATCAACACCGGCATCGGCTGGCATGAGGCGCGGGTGCCCACGATCGTGACCAGCGTCCCGCGCGCGGCGTTCGTCGACTGCACGCTGCGGCTCAAGCAGGTCGTGTCGATCCCGGTCTGCGCGAGCAACCGGATCAACACCCCCGACGTCGCCGAGTCCGTGCTGGCGCAGGGCGTCGACCTGGTCTCGATGGCCCGCCCGTTCCTTGCCGACCCCGACTTCGTCGCCAAGGCCCGCGACGGCCGTGCCGACGAGGTCAACACCTGCATCGGTTGCAACCAGGCGTGCCTCGACCACACCTTCAAGGCCAAGCGGGCTTCCTGCCTGGTCAACCCGCGGGCCTGCCACGAGACCTCGCTGGTCCTCGGCCCGACGCGCACGGCCAAGCGGGTCGCGGTCGTCGGCGGCGGCCCCGCCGGGCTGTCGACCGCGGTCAGCGCCGCCGAGCGCGGCCACGACGTGACGCTCTTCGAGGCCGACGACGAGATCGGCGGCCAGTTCCGCCTGGCGATGCAGATCCCCGGCAAGGAGGAGTTCGCCGAGACGCTGCGCTACTACCGCCGCCGCATGGAGGTCCTCGGCGTCAACCTCAAGCTCGGCACCCGCGCCACCCCCGAGCTGCTGGCCGGGTACGACGAGGTCGTGGTCGCCACCGGCGTCGAGCCGCGCACCCCCGCGATCCCCGGCATCGATCACCCGAAGGTCGTGTCCTACCCCGACGCCATCACCGGCCGCGTCGACGTCGGCCAGCGGGTCGCGGTCATCGGCGCCGGCGGCATCGGCTTCGACGTCACCGAGCTCCTCGCCCACGCGGACGGCGAGACCCTCGAGGAGTGGAAGGCGCACTGGGGCGTGGCCGACCCCGCCGTCGTACGCGGCGGCGTGACGGACAAGGCCCCCCGCGCCCCGAAGCGCGAGGTCTGGCTGCTGCAGCGCAAGGAGAGCGCGCAGGGCAAGGGCCTCGGCAAGACCACCGGCTGGGTGCACCGCGCCGTCGTCAAGGACCTCGGCGTCCACCAGCTCAGCGGCGTCAGCTACGACCGCGTCGACGACGCCGGCCTCCACATCACCGTCGACGGGCAGGCGCAGGTGCTCGACGTCGACCACGTCGTGGTGTGCGCCGGCCAGGAGTCGGTCCGCAGCCTGTACGACGACCTGCTGGCCTCCGGCTTCCCCGGTGCCGTGCACCTGATCGGCGGGGCCGACCTCGCCGCGGAGCTGGACGCGAAGCGCGCGATCAAGCAGGGCACCGAGCTGGCGGCTGCGCTGTGAGCGCCGTGCACAGCGACTTCCGCGCCGCCGTCGAGGCCCGCGACGTCGACGCGATGCGTGCCTGCCTCGCCGACGACGTGGTGTTCCGCAGCCCCGTCGCGCACAAGCCGTACCCGGGCAAGGCGATCACCGGCGCGATCCTCGCCAACGTGATCGAGGTCTTCGAGGACTTCCGCTACGTGCGCGAGCTCGGCGACGACGCCGGCCACGCACTCGTGTTCGAGGCGAAGGTCAGCAGCCTCGACCTCACCGGCTGCGACTTCCTCGTGCTCGACGACGACGGCCTGATCACCGACTTCATGGTGATGGTCCGCCCGCTCAAGGCCGCCCAGGCGCTGGCCGAGGCGATGGGCGCGCGGTTCGACGCGATCGTGGAGCAGGCTGGTCGGGGGTGAGGGGAGGTGGGGTTTCACCACCTAGGTGGTGAAACCCCGACTGGGCACACGTTTTCAGGCCCCTCCGGGCGTAGTTTCGCCACCTAGGTGGTGAATCCCCGCCCCCGCCGCTCCCCCACCCCGGCGCGCAAAAACCCACGCCGGACGAGGGGGCGCCCCGTCCGGCGTGGGTGCTCGGTGGCTCAGATCGACAGTGGGTCAGATCGTCGGGTTGTCGACGTCGGTCGGGCTGACCGACCCGCGCCAGCCGCCGGTCTCGGCGCCGCGCGCCTCGATGAACTCCTTGAAGCGCTCGAGGTCGCCCTCGGCCTTCTTGTCCACGATGTTCAGCGCGTCGCCGACCTTCTCGACGATGCCCTCGGGCTCGAACTCCATCTCCAGCGTCACGCGTGTGCCGGCGCCGGCGTCGTCCGCGGCGAAGGAGACGGTGCCGTGGTTCGTCGTACCGTCCAGGGCGCGCCACGTGATCCGCTCGTCCGGCTCCTGGTGGACGATCTCGGCGTCCCACTCGCGGTGGACGCCGGCGATGTCGGCGCGCCAGTGCAGGCGCTTGTCGTCGAGCTGGTCGACCTGCTCGACGCCCTGCATGAACTTCGGAAAGCTCTCGAACTGGGTCCACTGGTCGTAGGCCGTGCGCACGGGGACGTCGACGTGGATGGTCTTCTGGATCGTGCTCATCGGTCGTGCTCCAATCAGTCGGGTTCGCTCCCGCGGTACCCGTCCTCCGCACCTGAACCCGGTGACGCCGTCGTACGTCGGACACCTCACACCCTGCGCGCCCGTTCGTCTCGCCGCGCCCGCTGCAACACGGTGATCACCGACCTGGCAGCCCCGCCACCGCTGTACCCGCCCCACCCAGCACCCCGATGCCGCGGTCTCGGGGCTGCAAGAGCCGCGATCAACGTGTGACAGCGACGTCGTACGCCGTGCGGGCTGTCTGCCGGGAGCCGCACGCCATGTAACACGGTGATCACCGACCTGGCAGCCCCGCCACGGCTGTACCCGCCCCACCCAGCACCCCGATGCCGCGGTCTCGGGGCTGCCAGAGCCGCGATCAACGTGTTACAGCCGCCACCCGCACCCCAGAGCCGCGATCAACGTGTTACAGCCCGCCCGCACCCCGCCCACAGCCCGCCCGCACCCCGCCTACAGCCCGCCCGCACCCCGCCCCACCTCCCACCCAGCAAGATTCCCCCTGCCACGGCAGACGGCGAGATGCCCGCGCACTGTCCCCGGATCCCCGTACGCTGCTGCAGCATGGGCATCGAGTTCCGGGGCGTCAGCAAGACGTACCCCGACGGGACGGTCGCGGTCGCTGAGTTCAGCTGCGAGGTCCCGAGCCACCGGACCCTGGCGCTGGTCGGCACCTCGGGGTCCGGGAAGACCACGCTGATGCGGATGGTCAACCGGATGATCGACCCGACGACCGGCACGGTGCTGATCGACGGCAAGGACGTGCGCTCCCTCGAGAAGGTCGCGCTGCGGCGCTCGATCGGCTACGTCCCGCAGGCCGGCGGGCTGCTCCCCCACCGCCGCGTGATCGACAACGTCGCGACGGTGCCGGTGCTCAACGGCGTCGCGAAGGCGGCGGCGCGGGAGACGGCTGACGGGCTGCTCGCCAAGGTCGGGCTCGACCCGGCGCTGGGCAGGCGGTTCCCCGGCCAGCTCTCGGGCGGGCAGCAGCAGCGGGTGGCGGTGGCGCGGGCGCTCGCGGCCGACCCCAACATCTTGCTGATGGACGAGCCGTTCGGTGCGGTCGACCCGATCGTGCGGCGCGACCTGCAGGACGAGCTGCTCGCGCTGCAGTCCGAGCTGGGCAAGACGATCGTGCTGGTCACCCACGACATCGACGAGGCGTTCCGGCTCGGCGACGAGGTGGTGATCCTCAGGACCGGCGGCGTCATCGCGCAGGTCGGCACCCCGCAGCAGATCGTCGCCGACCCGGCCGACGACTTCGTGCGCGACTTCGTCGGCAGCGACCGCGCCGAGCGCACGCTGCGCACGGTCGAGATGGACGGGCGCCGCGTCGTCGTCGACGGCGACGACCGCCCGGTCGGCGTCCTGGCCTGAGGCGGCCGCGATGACCTGGCTGGAGGCCAACCGCTCCTGGGTGCTCGAGCTGCTCTGGCAGCACCTGCTCCTGTCCGTGCCCGCCGTCGCGATCAGCGTCGTGGTCGCCGTCGTGCTCGGCCGCGTCGCCTGGCGCTGGCCGCGGGTCGGCTCGGTCGTCCTCGGCGTCGCGAGCCTGCTCTACTCCGTGCCCGCGCTGCCGCTGCTCATCGTGGTCCCGGTCCTGCTGTCGATCCCGCTGCGCAGCGAGACCAACCTCGTCGTCGCGCTGGCCGTCTACGGCACCGCCCTCCTCGCCGGTACGGCGGCCGACGCGTTCCGCACCGTCGACGTGCGGGTCCGCGAGGCGGCCGAGGCGATGGGGTACTCCCGGCGCGGCCTGTTCTGGCGCATCGACCTCCCGCTGTCCCTGCCGGTGCTCATCTCCGGCATCCGTGTCGTCGCGGTCAGCACGGTCAGCCTGGTCACGATCGGCGCACTCGTGGGCATCTCCAGCCTCGGCAGCCTGCTGACCGACGGATTCCAGCGCGGCATCCGCGAGGAGGTCGCCACCGGCGTGATCGCCACCATGGTGCTCGCCGTGCTGCTCGACCTCGCCGTCGTGCTCGCCGGCCGCGCGCTCACCCCGTGGCAGCGCCGGGTGCGGGGCGACGCGCGGACCGCCCGCACCACGCCGGACCGGGACCACCCAGCCGGCACCGCCGGCACCACCAACCCCGCCGGCACCGCCGGCACGGCCGGCCCCGCCGCGGAGGTGTCGGCATGAACCTCTTCGGCGACGCCCTCGCCTGGATCCTCGACGGCAGTCACTGGGGCGGTCCGTCCGGCATCGACGCCCGGCTCCTGCAGCACCTGTGGGTCACCTTCGCCGCCGTCGGCATCGCCGGCGTGGTGGCGATCCCGCTCGGCGTGCTCATCGGCCACACCGGCCGCGGCCGCCTCGTCGTGGTCGCGCTCGCCGGCGCCGTGCGGGCCGTGCCGACCCTGGGCCTGCTCACCCTGCTCGGCCTGTGGCTCGGCATCGGCATCGAGGCCCCGCTGCTCGCGCTGGTCGCGCTCGGCTTCCCGTCCCTGCTCGCCGGCGCCTACGCCGGTATCGAGGCGGCCGACCCCGGCGCCGTCGACGCCGCCCGCGCCCTCGGCCACAGCGAGTGGCAGATCGTCACCCGCGTCGAGCTCCCCCTCGGCGCCGACGTGCTCATCGGCGGCATCCGCGCGGCCACGCTGCAGGTCGTCGCCACGGCCACCCTGGCGGCGTACATCTCCGACACCGGCCTGGGCCGCTACCTCTTCGCCGGCCTCAAGAGCCGCGACTACCCGCAGATGCTGGCCGGTGCGCTGCTCGTCGCCGCGCTCGCGCTCGTCCTCGACCTGCTCCTGGGCGCCGTCCAGCGCGCCTCCCGCGGCCGCACCCGCGACCGCGGCACCCTGACCCGTGGTCCCGCCGGGGCCGCACCCTCGAAAGGTTGATCATGACCCGCTTCCCCCTGGGCCGCCTCGGCCTCACCCTCGTCGCCGCCAGCGCGCTGACCCTCAGCGCCTGCGGCGACTCCGACGACCCGCTGTCCTCGGGCAACGACGGCGGCTCCTCCACGATCGTGATCGGATCGCAGGACTACTACTCCAACGAGATCATCGCCGAGATCTACGCCCAGGCCCTCGAGGCCGAGGACTACGAGGTCGACCGGCAGTTCCGCATCGGCCAGCGCGAGGTCTACCTCCCCGAGATCGAGAACGGCTCCATCGACCTGTTCCCGGAGTACACCGGCCCGCTGCTGCTCGCCCTCCAGCCCGACGCCACGGCCACCAAGCCCGACGAGGTGTACGACGCCCTGGCCGACGCGCTGCCCGACGGGCTGCGGCTGCTCGAGCAGTCCCCGGCCACCGACCAGGACTCCTACGTCGTGACCCGCGAGTTCGCCGAGAAGTGGGACATCACCACGATCGAGGACCTCGCCAAGGTGACCGACAAGCTCGTCTTCGGCGCGAACTCCGAGGCCGAGAGCCGCCCGAACGGCCCGAAGGGCCTGAAGAACACCTACGGCGTCGACGTCACCTTCACGCCCATCGAGGACAGCGGCGGCCCGCTGACCGTCAAGGCGCTCAAGGACGGCGACATCCAGATCGGCATCATCTACACCGCCGACCCGTCGATCCAGAAGAACGACCTGGTCACCCTCGAGGACACCAAGGGCCTCTTCCTCGCCTCCGCCGTCGTCCCCGTCGCCAGCGACGACGTCGACGACGACGCCGCCGAGGTGATCGACGAGATCAGCGCCGCGATGACCCCCGAGGACCTGATCGCGCTCAACGCCCGCAGCGTCGAGGAGAAGCTCTCCCCGCAGGTGATCGCCAAGGAGTGGCTCGCCGAGAAGGACCTCGACTGACATGATCCCGGCATGACCGGCGTCGCCCTCGTCGCCCGGTCGATGAGCACAGCCCCGGTGGTTGAGGTGTGACGAGCGCCAGCGAGGAGCCTCGAAACCACCGGGCCCGACAGGCGGACTGTGACCGCCACAGCCACGTAGGCAGGCCCGGAGGTTTCGAGGCTCGGCGCCGGGGCGCCTCGCACCTCAACCACCGGCAGAGGGCACGACACGCCGCCCCCCGGTGGTTGAGGTACGACGAACACAACCCCCGGTGGTTGGTCCTCGAAACCACCGGGCCCGACAGGCGGACTGTGACCGCCACAGCCACGTAGGCAGGCCCGGAGGTTTCGGGGCTCGGCGCCGGGGCGCCTCGCACCTCAACCACCGGCAGAGGGCACGACACGCCGCCCCCCGGTGGTTGAGGTAGGACGAACACAACCCCCGGTGGTTGGTCCTCGAAACCACCGGGCCCGTCAGGCGGACCGTGACCGCCACAGCCACGTAGGCAGGGCCGGAGGTTTCGAGGCTCGGCGCCGGGGCGCCTCGCACCTCAACCACCGGCAGAAGGCGCCTGTCACCCGGTGGATGAACGCACCCCCGGTGGTTGAGGTGCGACGAGCGCTAGCGAGGAGCCTCGAAACCACCGGGCCCACGCGGCGGACTGTGCCCGGGCTGGCCGGCCTCCCATCGGGTACAGCGCGCGCATGGCTGACTCTCCCACCCCGCTGCGCGCGCTCGTGCTCTGCTGCACGCTGCGCAAGTCCCCGTCCGACTCCAGCTCCGACCTGATCGGCCGCCGCGTTCTCGAGGCGCTGGCCGAGCACGACGTGGCCGGCGACATCGTCCGCGTCGTCGACCACCCGGTCGCGTTCGGCGTGAGCACCGACGAGGGCGACGGCGACGCGTGGCCGCAGATCCGCCAGCAGGTGATGGACGCCGACATCGTCGTCATCTCCACGCCGATCTGGCTGGGCCAGCCGTCGGCGGTCTGCAAGATGGTGCTCGAGCGCCTCGACGCCGAGATCAGCGAGACCGACGACGAGGGCCGGATGCTGACCTACGGCAAGGTCGGCGCGGTCGCGGTCGTCGGCAACGAGGACGGCGCGCACCACACCAGCGCCGAGGTCTACCAGGCGCTGTCCGACACCGGCTTCACCGTCCCCGCCAACGGCGTGACCTACTGGGTCGGCGAGGCGATGCAGGGCACGGACTACCAGGACCTCGACCCCGAGCCCGAGAAGACCGCGACGACCACGAAGACCCTGGCGGCCAACGCAGCCCACCTCGCGCGGCTGCTCAAGGCGTCGCCGTACCCGCCGGCGTGACCACCCCGGCGGACGGCTCAGGCCGCGTCGCGCTCCAGCACGAAGAAGTACGGCGGCGCGTCGCGCAGGTCCATGCAACCCAGCAGGGTCCGCTCGTCGACCCGCCGGAACAGGTCGATGATCGGCAGGTGGTCGTAGCTCATCCCGGCGGTGACGACGCCGCGGTACTCCACGTTGCGCAGCCGCGCCCGGTGCTTGCTGGTGCGCAGCGCTGGCAGCGCGGCGCCCATCACGGCGCGACCGCGGGCGACCACACCGTCCGGGATCTTGTCGACGATGCCGAACGGGATCCGGCGCGGGTCAGCGGCGATGATCTTGCCGCTGGGCGCGCGGAACAGCAGCGGGTGCACCTCGTCGACGGAGTCGAACTGCTTGCCGTACCAGCCCGATGCCTCGAGCAGGCCGTCCATCGGGTGGCCGGTCGCGAGCTCGCGGCCGTGCCAGCGACCGGTCAGCTCCTCGGCGCGCACCGCCGGGAGCGTGTCGAAGAACGCGAGGGCGTCCTCGAGGGCGCAGGCGGGCTCGAGCTCGGCGAGGCGGTCACTGGGAATGACAGTCATGCTGTCATTGTCACGCATCGCCGGTCAGCCGGGCTCCTGCGCCCGCTTCTTGACCTCGGCCCAGCTGAACCGCTGCCGCAGCGTCGGGCCGCTCGGGGCTCCCTCCTGCTGCTTGGCCCACTCCGAGTAGTCGGCGTAGGAGCCGGTCGCCCCCGGCGAGCGCAGGTACGACGCCACGATCGCCACGACGTCGTCGTCGGTCCAGCGCCGCGAGTACGAGCGGGTCTTGTTGGCCGCCACGCCCGCCCGTGCGCAGGCCTCGTTCCACGAGCCGATGCGCCGGATCAGCAGCGCCGGCGAGGCCGCGTCGTCGTGGGCGCGCTGCCAGGCGTCGTACGCCGCGGCGGTCAGCGGTTCGCCCAGCTCCGCCGCGGCTGCGGCGACGCCGGCGATGAGCTGGTCCTCGGAGAACTCGGGCGAACGCATCCCGCCACCGTAGCCGCGATCCGGGCAGTCGGCATGGCGCCGTCTGCCAGCATGGCCCGATGAGCCCGAGCATCCTGTGGTTCCGGCGCGACCTGCGCCTGGGCGACCACCCGGCGCTCCTGGCCGCGGCCGCCGACGGCCCGGTGCTGCCGGTGTTCGTGCTCGACGACGCGTTGCTCGGGCCTGCGGGCGCGGCCCGTCGCGCGTTCCTGGTCCGCTCCTTGCGCGCGCTCGACGCCGACCTGCGCGAGCACGGTCCGGGACTGGTCGTGCGCCACGGCCGGCCGGAGGGGGTGCTGCCCGAGCTCGTCGCCGAGGTGGGTGCGTCCGCGGTGCACGTCTCCGCCGACTTCGCGCCCTACGGCAGCGCCCGTGACGCCCGCGTCGAGGAGGCGCTGGGCGACGTGCCGCTGGTGCGCACCGGGTCGCCGTACGCCGTCGCCCCGGGGCGACTGCTCAACGGCTCCGGCCAGCCCTACAAGGTGTTCACGCCCTTCTTCAAGGCATGGGTCGACCACGGCTGGCGCGCGCCGGCGGAGTCCGACCCCGCGCAGGTGGACTGGGTGGGCTCGTCCGGTCGCGGCACGGACGCGGACCTGCCCGACGAGCCGGACCTCGGCGACATGGAGCTGCCCCCGGCCGGCGAGGCCGCGGCGCTCGAGCGGTGGGAGGAGTTCCGCGGCACGCCATACGACGACGTCCGCGACCGACCCGACCTCGACGAGACCTCCCGGATGTCGCCCTACCTGCGGTGGGGCGCGATCCACCCGCGCACCATGCTGGCCGACCTCGACGCCCGCAGCACGCACGAGGCGACCTTCCGCAAGGAGCTGGGCTGGCGCGAGTTCCACGCGCACGTGCTGCACTTCTGGCCGGAGTCCGCCCGCGACTACTACAAGCCCGACCTCAAGGGGCTGCCGTGGGCGGAGGGTCGCGAGCGCGACCGGCTGCTGGAGGCGTGGGCGCAGGGCCGCACCGGCTACCCGATCGTCGACGCCGGGATGCGCCAGCTGCTCGGCGAGGGCTGGGTGCACAACCGGGTGCGGATGATCGTCGCGTCCTTCCTGGTCAAGGACCTGCACGTCGAGTGGCAGCACGGCGCCCGGCACTTCATGCGCCACCTCGTCGACGGCGACCTCGCCAGCAACCAGCTCAACTGGCAGTGGGTGGCCGGCTCCGGCACCGACGCGTCGCCGTACTTCCGCATCTTCAACCCGACCACGCAGGGCAAGAAGTTCGACCCCGACGGGGAGTACATCCGCCGCTGGGTGCCCGAGCTGACCGACCCCACGCTGGGTGAGTACCCCGAGCCGATCGTCGACCACGCCGAGGAGCGGTCCTCGACGCTCGAGGCCTACCACCAGCTGCGCCAGGGGCAGGACTGAGCATGGCGACGGCGTTCGTGGTCGGCAGCGGGCCCAACGGGCTCGCCGCCGCCCTGACCCTCGCCCGCGCCGGCGTCGAGGTCACCGTGCTCGAGGCGAGCCAGCACGTCGGCGGCGGCGCCCGCACCCACCAGCCGTTCGGGGACGGCGTCCTCGTCGACCACTGCGCCGCCTTCCACCCGATGGCGGTCAGCTCCCCCGCCCTGGCCGGGCTCGAACGGCACGGCCTCGCGTGGGCGTGGCCGGAGGTCGACTGCGCGCACCCGTTCGACGACCAGCCGGCCGCGCTGCTGCACCGCTCGGTCGACACCACCGCCTTCGGGCTCGGCCCCGACGCGGGCCGCTGGCGCCGGCTCTTCGGCGCCACATCGCGCGCCTGGGACCGGCTGTCCGCCGACATCCTCGGCCCGGTGCTGCACGTGCCGCGGCACCCGCTGCTGATGGGCCGCTTCGGCGCGCCGACCCTGCTGCCCGCCGTACGCCTCGCCGGGGCGTTCCGCACCGACCAGGCCCGCGCGCTGCTGCTCGGGACGGCGTCGCACTCGATGCGCCCGCTGACCGAGGTGATGTCGTCCGCGATCGGGCTGGGCATCCTCACCGCCGGGCACAGCGACGGCTGGCCCGTCGTCGTCGGCGGCACGCAGGCGCTCACCGACGCGATGCTCGCCGAGCTCACCGCGCTCGGCGGCCACGTCGAGACGGGGATCGAGGTCACGTCCGCGCGCCAGCTCCCGCCCGCCGACGCCGTCGTGCTCAACCTCGCCCCCGACGCCGTGCTGCGCCTGTACGGCGACCGCCTCCCTGCCGCGACCCGCCGGTCCTACCGGCGCCACCGGTTCGGGCCGGCCGCCTTCAAGGTCGACTTCCTCGTCGAGGGCGGCGTGCCCTGGCGCGACCCGGACGTGGGTCGCGCCGGCACGGTGCACCTCGCCGGGTCTCCGGACGAGATCGTCGCCAACGAGCGCACGACGTCGGCCGGGCGGATGCCGGAGCGCCCGTTCGTGCTGCTGGGCCAGCAGTTCCTCGCCGACCCGTCGCGCTCCCGCGGCGACACCCACCCGGTCTACGCCTACGCCCACGTGCCGGCCGGTTTCGACGGCGACGCGACGGAGGCGATCACCGCCCAGGTCGAGCGCTTCGCCCCCGGCTTCCGCGACCGCGTCCTCGACGTGCACGTCACCCGCCCCGCCGACTTCGCCACCGGCAACGCCAACTGGGGCGGCGGCGACATCCTCACCGGCGCCAAGGCCCCCGCCGGCCTCGTGCTGGGTCCTCGTCCGGGCCGCAACCCCTACCGGACCGGCATCCCCGGGGTCTACCTCTGCTCCGCCGCCGCCCCACCCGGCCCCGGCGCCCACGGCATGGCCGGCCACCACGCCGCCCACCTCGCCCTCGCCGACCTCCGCCGCTGAACCCCACCACAGTCCGCCATGCAGGCCCGGAGGTTTCGAGGCTCCTCGCTGGCGCTCGTCGCACCTCAACCACCGGGAGTCAGGCGACGCGAACCCAAGGCTTGCCGCCACCCGGACCCAGCCACCTGCCGGAGCCAACCGCGCGCGCGGCAGCGTGGCGCCCGCGCCGAAGGCGCGTCGACGACAAGTGCGGGCCGAGCTCGCGAGTGCCCGCGCGCCGTCGTCGACAGGCGACACGCTCGGGCGAATGACACGTGAGGCGCCCCAGCGCCGAGCCTCGAAACCAGTGGCCCGATGCACCGGGCAGTGCCCGCCGCAGTCCGCCGGAAGGCCCGGAGGTTTCGAGGCTCCTCGCTGGCGCTCGTCGCACCTCAACCACCGGGAGTCAGGCGCGCAGCCGCCCGAACCGCCGCTGGTTGAGGT
>NZ_JAER01000015.1 GCF_000519005.1 Nocardioides sp. J54
GTCGCACCTCAACCACCGGGCGGCAGACGTCGCTGGCGCTCGTCGCACCTCAACCACCGGGCGGCAGACGTCGCTGGCGCTCGTCGCACCTCAACGACCGGGCGGGCTCGTCAACGCCAGCTGTAGCTGACCTCCGGGCGGCCGCCGCCGGTGCCGTAGCGGACCCCGCGGTCGGCCAGGCCCTGGTCGGCGAGGTGCTCGAGGTAGCGGCGGGCGGTGACGCGGGAGGCGCCGACGAGGGCGGCGACCTCGCTGGCCGACAGCTCCCCGTCGGCCTCGCGCAGCGCGGTCGTCACGGCGCGCAGGGTCTCGGGGCTCATCCCCTTGGGCAGCGGAGCGCTGCCGGCGGGACGGAGGGACCCGAGCAGCTGGTCGACCTCGTCCTGCAGGACCTCGTCGGGTGCGGCGTCGAGGCGGGCGTGGTACTCGGCGTACTGCTCGAGCTTGGCGCGGAAGGACGCGAACGTGAACGGCTTGAGCAGGTAGAGCACCACACCCTGCACGACGGCCTGCCGCACCACCCGGGTGTCGCGGGCGGCGGTCACGGCGATGACGTCGCAGAGGTGGCCGGCGGCGCGCAGGCCGGTCAGCAGCCCGAGGCCGTGGCCGTCGGGGAGGTTCATGTCGAGGAGCAGGAGGTCGACCGGCCGCCCGGCGTCGCGCGCGGCGTCGAGCTCGCGCACGGCATCCCGGGCCGACCGGGCGACGCCGGCCAGCTCGAAGCCCGGCACCCGCTCGACGTACGACGCGTGCGCCTCCGCTGCGAGCTCTTCGTCCTCGACGACCAGCACCCGCACGGTCATGGCGCCGTCCCTCGCCCGGCAGGCTCCTTGTCGCGCAGCACGACGCTGAACCGCGCACCGCCCAGGTCGGAGCGGCCGATCGCCACGTCGCCGTCGTTGCGCCGCGCAGCCTGGACCACCAGCGCCAGGCCCAGGCCCCGGCCGGTGCCCGGCTCGGCCTTGGTGGTCCAGCCGCGGTCGAGCACGCGCGCCGCAGCGTCGTCGTCCAGCCCGGGACCGCTGTCCTCGACGTCGACCTGGAGTCGGTGCGCGTCCCCGGAGAGCCGCACCAGCACGACGCGCGGCTCGTGGTCGGCCACGGCGTCGAGGGCGTTGTCGACGAGGTTGCCCAGCACGGTGACCAGGTCGCGGGGCGGGAAGGACGCGTCCGCGGGCAGCTCGCCCTCGATCCGCAGCTCCACGCCCTGCTCGGCGGCCTCGGACGACTTGCCGAGCAGCAGCGCGGCGACGACGGGGTCGTCGACGGCGCTGACGACGCGGTCGGTGAGCAGCTGGGCGACGTGCAGCTCCTCCGTCGCGAAGTCGACCGCGTCCTGCGCGCGGCCCATCTCGATGAGCGACACCACCGTGTGCAGGCGGTTGGCGGACTCGTGGTTCTGCGAGCGCAGCGACTCGGTCAACCGGCGGACCACCTCGAGCTCACCGGTGACCGAGCGCAGCTCGGTGTGGTCGCGCAGGGTCACCACCGCCCCCACGTCGCGACCGTCCCACTGGGCCGGCGCGGAGGAGACGACGAGGATGCGTTCGCCGGCGAGGTAGAGGTCGTCGGACTCGGCGGTGCGGCCGCGGGCCGCGGCCACCAGGCCAGGGGCCAGGCCGAGCTCCTCGACCGGCCTGCCGACGACGTCGTCGGGGAGGTCCAGCAGCCGCCGCGCCTCGTCGTTCACCAGCTGCACCCGCCCGTCGCCGTCGAGCAGCAGCAGGCCCTCGCGCACCGAGTGCAGGACGGCGGAGTAGTACTCGTACATCCGCGCGAGCTCCCGCTCGCCCATCCCGTGGGTGAGCCGGTGCAGCCGCCGGCTGAGCAGCCACGCGCCCGTCATTCCGACGAGCAGCACGAGCCCGCCGCACAGCACCACGACGCCCACGTCGCGGCGCAGGCCGCGGTTGATGTCGCTGACCGTGATGCCGACGGAGACCAGCGCGACCACCTCGCCGCCGTCCTCGACGGGCACGACCGAGCGCACCGACGGACCGAGCGTGCCGGTGTACTCCTGCGTGAAGACCTCGCCCGCCGGCGCGGTGCCCAGGTCGCCGACGAAGGTGCGGCCGATCTGCCCCGGGTCCGGGTGCGTGTAGCGGGTGCCGTCGAGCTGCATCACCACGATGAAGTCGGTGTCGGTGTCGCGGCGGACCTCCTCGGTCAGCGGCTGCAGCGTCGCCGTCGGGTCGGGGGAGCGCAGCGCCGTGCGCACGGTCGGGGCGTCGGCGATCGTCTGCGCGACCGCCACCGCCTGCTGGGTCGCCCGGCTGCGTGCGTCCCGCCGGGCGTCGTACGACGCCAGCAGGATGCCGACCACGACCAGCAGCAGCACCGTGCCGACCTGCAGCAGGAGCACCTGGCGCGCGACCGGGCGGTCGCGGAACAGCCGGTTGCGGAGCACCCGGCCATTCTCACCCAGCGCTGCCCGCGCCCTGTGACCTGTGCCACGAACACAACGAACACAACGGTGACCTCGCGACCGATCCCGCGGAGAGTGGCGCACGGACGCCCCGACGGGGCGGGAGAAACCCGGCCAGGAGGACCGATGAGCACCACCACAGCAGGCACGCAGCCGAGGAGCGGCTCGCGCGCCACCCACTACCTCTACCTCGCGGTCATCGGGGCCGTCCTGCTCGGCATCGCGACCGGGCTGGCCTTCCCGTCGTTCGCGCTCGAGCTCAAGCCGCTCGGCGAGGGCTTCGTCAACCTGATCAAGATGATGATCCAGCCGATCATCTTCTGCACCATCGTGCTCGGCGTCGGCTCCGTGGCGAGTGCGGCGAAGGTCGGTCGCGTCGGCGGCCTCGCGCTCGGCTACTTCCTCGTGATGTCGACCGTGGCGCTGACGATCGGCATGGTCGTCGGCAACGTGCTGCACCCGGGCGACGGCCTCAAGGTCACCGCCGACGGCGCCGCGATCGCGCAGGAGAAGGCGGCCGAGGGCCACGCCGACACCACGGCCTTCCTGCTCGGCATCATCCCGGACTCGCTGTTCTCCGCCCTCACCAGCGGCAGCGTCCTGCAGACCCTCCTGGTCGCACTCCTCGTCGGCTTCGCCCTGCAGCGGATGGGCGCGGCCGGCACCCCGGTGCTCACCGTGGTCGGCCACCTGCAGCGCCTCGTCTTCCGCCTGCTCGGCATGATCATGTGGGCCGCGCCCGTCGGCGCGTTCGGCGCGATGGCGGCGGTCACCGGCCAGGGCGGCATGGACGCGCTGAAGAGCCTCGCCGTGCTGATGATCGGCTTCTACATCACCTGCGTGCTGTTCGTCTTCGTGGTCCTCGGCCTGCTGCTCAAGGTCACCACCGGCATCAACATCTTCTCGCTGCTGCGCTACCTGGGCCGCGAGTTCCTGCTGATCCTCGCCACCTCCTCCTCGGAGTCCGCCCTGCCGCGGGCGATCGCCAAGCTCGAGCACGCCGGCGTCGACAAGACCACCGTCGGCGTGGTCGTCCCGACCGGCTACTCGTTCAACCTCGACGGCACGGCCATCTACCTGACGATGGCGTCGATCTTCATCGCCGAGGCCGTCGGCAGCCCACTCGCGATCGGCGAGCAGGTCTCGCTGCTGCTGTTCATGATGATCGCCGCCAAGGGCGCCGCCGGCGTCACCGGCTCCGGCCTCGCGGTCCTCGCCGGAGGCCTGCAGTCGCACCGCCCCGAGCTCGTCGACGGCGTCGGCCTGATCGTCGGCATCGACCGGTTCATGTCCGAGGCGCGCGCGCTCACCAACTTCGCCGGCAACGCGGTGGGCACCGTGCTGGTCGGTCACTGGACCGGCAGCATCGACCGTGGCCAGATGGCGCGAGCGCTGTCCGGTGACGACCCGTTCGACGAGACCACGATGGTCGACGACCACGGCCCG
The DNA here is from genome assembly GCF_000519005.1 of Nocardioides sp. J54. GTDB lineage: Bacteria > Actinomycetota > Actinomycetes > Propionibacteriales > Nocardioidaceae > Nocardioides. Next base: position 3,872 of record NZ_JAER01000015.1, read on the forward strand.
GACCAGGCAGCCGGCCAGCCGGACCGGCTCGAGAAGGAGCCTCAGCCGGTCTGATCGAGCAGGTCCAGCGAGTGGCGGGCGATGGCGGCCCTGGTGGCTGCCATCGCCCGCAGCGCGTCCGTGGGCTCGGCGTCGAGGTGCTCGAACGGGATCGCCGAGAGGCCGGAGAACGCCAGCAGCTGCAGGGCGTGCGTCCGTCGTACGGCGGCGAGGTCGGCCTCGACGCCCTCGGCGGCCAGGCCGTCGACGTACGCCGCGAGGCAGGCCTCGTCCCGCTCCGCCAGGTCCTCGGCGCTGCGCCGGCCGACCTGGACGTCGCCGACGAGCAGCTGGCCGAGGTCGAAGCCGACCGGCAGCGCCATGAAGAACCCGAAGTCGATGAGCGTGAAGCCGTCGCGGTCCGCGCGCACCAGCAGGTTGTTCGGGCACGCGTCGCCGTGCCCGGCCAGCACCGGCGCCGCCGACAGCTCGGCGCCCAGCTCGGGAAGCCGGTCCCGTGCCGCCAGCATCCGCGGCCGCAGGTCGGCGAACGCGTCGGCGACGAGCGGGTGCGCCCAGGTCGCCGGGTCGCCCAGGACCGGCAGCACCTGGTGGGCCAGCCGGCCCTCGAGGTACTTCGCGATCGTCCACTCCGCCCCGCCGGCCTCCGCCACGGCGCGGACGCCGGGCGCTGCCGCGAACCGGCCGAGCAGGTGGGCGGCGCGGCGGTAGCGGTCGAGGTCCCACGCGGCGTCGACGACCGGGACCGCCTCAAGCCACAGGGCGTACGAGCCGTCGTCGATGTCGTGGACCCCCAGCGCGCGGGGGAGCGCCAGCCCCTCGGGGAGCGCGTCGGCGAGGTCGGAGCGGTAGACCCGGGCCTCGGTGCGCCAGGGCACCTTCCCGGCCGCCCACGCCCGCACCTCGGCGGGCACCTGGAGGAACAGCGGGGAGCGCTCCCAGTCGTGCACGAGCTTCACGAAGAACGCGAACTCACGCTCGTGCCCCTCGACCGATGCCTCCCCGCGCACCCACCAGCGGCCGCCCGTCGTGATGGCGTCCAGGTCGTAGTCCACGACCTCCGCGTACGAGCGCAGCAGCGCCACCGGGGCGTCGCCGGCGTCGTGCAGGGCGGCGACCATCGCGGCGAGGGTGGCGTCGGGCACGTCGGCCGCGCCGAGGGCGGTGCGATCGTGCACGGCGACCTCCCGGGTGGAGCAGGGCGGGCGACCGAGATCACCCGACTTCCTCGACTCTAGGCCCGTCGGGGTCCCCGGGCGAGGGCGTCGCGGCGGATAGCGTGCAACCCATGGCGGAGGATCCCGGGACCGAGGCCCGGCCGTCGTACCTCCGGACGGCCGTGGAGCGGGTCCCGCGACCCGTCCGGCACTTCGCCCACCTCGTGTGGCGGCTCATCGTCACCACCGTCGGCTCGTGCCTGCGCTACCGCGTGACCGGCCTCGCCGCCGAGGGCGCGTTCTTCGCCGTGGTGTCCGTGCCACCGTTGATCTTCGCCCTCGCGGGCGGCGTGGGCTACGTGACCGACCGCTTCACGGCCGCCCAGGTCGAGGAGGTACGACGAGCCGTCATCGACCTGTTCTCGACGTTCCTCACCGACACCGCGGTCAACCGCGTAATCGTCCCGACGATGGACGACGTGCTGCGCGGCGGTCGGTTCGACGTGATCTCGCTCGGCTTCGTGCTCGCGCTCTGGTCGGGCTCACGGGCGCTGAACGTCTTCGTCGACACCATCACGATCATGCACGGGCTCGGTGGGCACCGGGGGATCGTGAAGACCCGGGCGCTGTCCTTCGTGCTCTACATCCTCGCCGTCATCACGGGCGCGATCACGCTGCCGCTGGTCGTCGCCGGGCCCAAGCTGGTGCGCTCCTGGCTGCCGAACCGCGCCGAGTTCCTCATGGGGTTCTACTGGCCGCTGGTGGTCGTGATCTGCATCTGCTTCCTGGCCACGCTCTACCACGTCTCGGTGCCGGTGCGGACCCGCTGGAGCTTCAACCTCCCGGGCGCGACCTTCTCCCTGGTCAGCTGGATCGGCGGCTCCTACCTGCTCCGCTGGGTGCTCACCGTCACCGCCCAGGACTCCCACTCCATCTACGGCCCGCTCGCCGCGCCGATCGCGATCCTGATCTGGCTCTACATCGCGGCCCTGGCCGTGCTGATCGGGGCGGGTGTCAACGCGGCGTTCGACGAGGTGTTCCCCCAGGAGACCACCCAGCGGGCACGCCGGGAGCTCATGGCCCGCCTCCTCCGTCGTCCGCCCGAGCCGGTGGAGTAGGTTCCGGGCCGTGGGTGACCTGTCAGGACCGCCGGCGAAGACCCCCTCCGTGGGGCGGGTCGCCCTGCCGGAGCGCACCCGCTCGCCGTGGTGGGAGCTGGGCCGCCGCCTGCTCGCGGCGCTGGCGATCCTCGTCGGCACGGTGCTGGTCGTCTACCTCGACCGCGAGGGCTACCGCGACTCCAGCGACGCGACCGCGGAGAACCCGATGGGGACCGTGTCGTTCATCGACGCGATCTACTACACGACCGTCACCCTGAGCACGACCGGGTACGGCGACATCGCGCCGGTCACCGACCCCGCGCGGATGGTCAACGCCTTCGTCATCACCCCGGCGCGCATCGGCTTCCTCGTGCTCCTCATCGGCACGACGCTCGAGGTGCTCGCACAGCGCGGCCGCGAACTTTTCCGCATCGCCCGATGGAGGAAGCACATGGGACACCACGTCGTGGTGATCGGCTACGGGACCAAGGGCCGCAGTGCCGTGGAGACCCTGGTCAACAACGGACTCAAGCGCGAGCAGGTCGTGGTCGTCGACCCGAGCCCGGTCGCGCTCGCCGACGCGCACGCGGACAACCTCGCGGTCGTCACCGGCGACGCCACCCGCCGCGGCGTGCTGCACCGGGCCGGGGTCGCCGAGGCCGACCAGGTCATCATCACCACCGGCCGCGACGACTCGAACGTGCTGGCCGCGCTCACCGTGCGCCAGCTCAACCCGGACGCCTGGATCGTCGCCGCGGTCAGCGAGCAGGAGAACGCGCCGCTGATGCGCCAGTCCGGCGCCGACTCCGTCATCACCTCCTCCGACGCCGTCGGCCGGCTGCTCGGCCTCTCCACCCTGTCGCCGACACTCGGCACCGTGATGGAGGACCTGCTGACCTACGGCGAGGGCCTCGAGGTCGCCGAGCGGGAGCTGCTGGTCAACGAGGTCGGGATGCCGCCGCAGTCGCTGCCCGACCAAGTGATCGCGGTGGTCCGCGACGAGAAGGTCTACCGCTACTTCGACCCCGTGGTGACGCTGCTGGCCCGCGGGGACCGGCTCATCGTCGTACGGCCGGCGAAGGAGCTGCCCTGGGCGCCCCGTCCCGGCACCCACAACGAGGACTTCGCCGCCGACCGGGAGGACTGACCCGGGACCCGGCCGGGACCTCGGCCGGGATCGATGGTTCGTCGGGACCAGGCCGGCCGACGTCGATCGTGCAGACCTCGCCCGACACGGCCATGAACGCCCGTCCGGAGGGCGACACCGCGCCGTGCAGCCGCCATGCTGTGCGTCATGGGGAAGGACTTCGGACCGTGGGTGAGACACGACTGGTGCCCGCGCTGCGACCGCCGCACCGAGCAGACGCTGTGGTACCGCCGACTCGTCGGCGAGCCGCCGGAGCGCAACGAGCGCCGCACGAAGTGCAACGAGTGCGCCGGGGACCCCACCCTCGCCGCCAGCTGAGCCCTCCGGCCGCTCCGCTCGCGCTCCGACCGGACCGCCGGTCACAGGGTTGACCTCCGGGCTTCGGGTACCGCCTTGGCGAACCTGAACCAACGCGGGAGGAAAGACATGAGCAAGAGCGCCACCAACGACCTCGCCCACGGCCTCGCCGACGACCTCCGGGACGTCGCGGACGACCTCCGGGGCATTGTCGAGACGGTCGTCGTGCCGAAGGTCGGGTCGGCCGTGCACGCCGCAGCCGACCGCGTTCCGGACACCGTCGTGGACCGACTGCCGAGCAAGGTCGCCGAGCACCTGCCGACGACGCAGAAGAGCCACCGCGGACGCAAGCTGCTGTTCCTCGGCGCGTTGATGGCGCTCGGCGGCGCGATCTTCGCCTACGGCCGTCGCCAGTCCTCGGGCGGGCAGTCCGAGCCGTCGTACCCGCGCCCGGTCGGTGACCTCGACGATCAGGCCTCGCCGACCGACGCGCTCGACGACCCGATCACCGACCCGAGCCGCCAGAACTGACCGACCCGCGTCGCACCATCCGCCTGCCGGCGCTCGAACAGATGTTCTATTCTGGTGCTCATGGCGGGGGTGCGACACGTGTGGGTGCGGCCGGCCTTCGTGCCGTCCGAGCTGCCCGGCCTGGTGCTCGAGTGGCGGTCGGGGGAGAAGGGCTGGGAGGGCTACGTCCTGTACGCCGACCGGGAGGGTCGGATGGTCATGGAGTGGCTCCCCGCCGGCAACCTGCGCCCCATCAAGAGCCAGCCGAACACCGGCTCTGCCTACGGGTGACCGGGGTCGCGTAGATCACGTCCTTCGTTTTCCGGATATGTGCTGATTTCCGCCCGCGGAGGGTGCCGGACCCACTAGCGTCGGCCGCGGTTCCCCAACCACAGGTGCCCGGCGAACCCCACAACCGCCGGGCACGTCGACGCCCCGTCCTGCATGCCCCGCAGGGCGGGGCGTCCGGTGTTTTTCGGCGAGGGGGTGGCCCGGGGCCTTCGCGTCGGGCCGCGGGCCTCGAGAGCCCCCTCGAGTGGCCACGCGCTGCGAGGACGCCCTGCCATCGCGCGAAGATCCATGCCCCGGCCGTCCGTCACCGGTAGCCTCCGGCACAAGGCACGGAGACCTCCTCCCTCGACGCCGTCCAGGGCTGGGTTCCCCACAGCCGAGCCGAGCACGGTGGTCGCTGTCCCACAGCGCGATCGCCGTGCGTGCCGGGCCGGTGTCGAGGGAGGGTTCCCCCGAGGAGCGGTTCAGCGTAGGACCGCTGATCTGCCGGTGAGAAGTCACCAGAAATTTCTTTGCCAAGGACTCGGGACGTCCGGCTCGAGAGGTCGCGCGGGACCCGCGCAGGGCGCACCATGATGAGGAGGTGCGGCAGCGCCGTGGTCGCTGCCGCCCGGTGACCGTCAGCCCCGGAGGTGCCCCATGGACTCCCGAACCGCGACCTTCCGCGACCTGCACGCCACGGGTTGCTTCGTGATGCCGAACCCCTGGGACGCCGGGACCGCCCGGGTGCTGGAGCAGCTCGGGTTCCCCGCGCTGGCCACGACGAGTGCCGGGGCGGCCTGGTCCCTCGGCCTCGCCGACAACCACATCAGCCTCGAGCAGTCGCTGTCCCACCTCGAGGCGGTGGCCGCGGCGGTGGCCGTGCCGGTCAACGCCGACTTCCAGGACGGCTTCGCCGTCGAGCCCGAGCACGTTCGAGCCAACGTCGCCCGCGCCGTGACGACGGGGATCGCTGGTCTCTCCATCGAGGACGCGTCCGGGGACCCCGACGAGCCGCTCCTGGCGCTCGACCTCTGCGTCGAGCGCATCCTGGCGGCCCGCCAGGCGATCGACGAGTCTGGCACCGGCGTCCTGCTGACGGGGCGCTCGGAGGGCTTCGTGGTCGGCAGGTCCGACATCGACGACACCATCCGCCGGCTGCAGGCCTACGCGGAGGCCGGGGTGGACTGCCTCTACGCGCCGCGGCTCTCCACCGTCGAGCAGGTCGCGGCCGTGGTCGCCGCCGTCGCGCCGAAGCCCGTCAACCTCCTGATCAACAGCCCGTTCACGACCGTCACCGAGGCCGCCGCCCTGGGCGTGCGGCGGATCAGCGTCGGCGGCACGCTCGCCCGCACCGCCTGGACCGGCTTCCTCGCCGCCGCCCGGGAGCTGGCGGACTCGGGCACGGCCACGCGGTTCACCGGCCTGGACGACGTCGACGCGATGTTCGGTGCCCGACGCGGCAAGGGCTTGCCTACCAGTGCACCTGGTCCACGTCGTCGATGAACCGGGGCTCGGCCGCCACGATGCTGCGGCTGCGTGAGGTGCGGTCGTCGGCGGCGTGCAGGACCGGGTCGAAGGCCAGGCGGGTCCGGGCGGCCACGTCGGCCAGCGGCACCGGCCGGACCCGGAACTCGTCCAGCGCGTGGCCGGACGGAGCCCGTCGAGGTTCTGGTCGAGCAGGAAGACCCGGGTGCGGAGCTCGGCCGTTTCGTCGTCGCCCATGACGTAGGCGATGACCTTGAAGTACGCGCGGGGGAGGTGGACGGTCCCGTCCCGGTACGGCGGGTCGTCGTCGGCGAGGACCGGACCGGCGACGACGCTGGCCCGACCGCCGCGCAGCGTGTCCTCGTGCAGCAGCGCGTCCTCGAGGTCGCCCCACAGCCCGCACATGCGGCTCTGGTTGAAGTCGTCCATCTGCGGCGCGATGTTCGTGTAGGCGAACGACTGGTTGCTGGCCCGGATCGCCTCCTCGTCCGGGCCCCAGACGAGGTCCGCGCGCCGGGCGATGTGCCCGCGGTCGAGGTCGTTGTCGCGGTAGGCCTCGTTGCCGACCTGCTGCTCGCGGGGGACCCGTGGCTCGAGGTAGAAGTCGACGCGCCCGGTGGTCTTCAGGCTGGCCCCGTCGATGTTCCAGGCCGCCCAGCGCGGCAGCCGTCGCGACGCGCTCAGGGCCAGGCAGAAGTGGGTGTAGGGGATGACGGCCGATCCGTCCACGACCAGCGAGTCGTCGGCCTCGTCCGCCGGGACGTCGATCCGCGGGCCGAGGAAGTCCGGGTCGTAGGTCGGCGCGAACGGTCCGTGCCTCGTGGCGAGGTGGTCGACGTCCGCGTCCGCCGGCGGATAGGCCGCGTCGTCGGCGGGCGCCCGGTCGCCGCAGTGTCCGCGCGCGGGCGTCGACGACCCGGCGTCGTACGGCGGCAGGAGCTCTCCGCCGACCGGTGCTGCGTCTTCGCACATCCGGGGCTCCCAGGCTCTCGACGTCGCGCCGGCGGTCGCCGACCCGACCTCCTCCCATGGTGGCCGTCCGCCGCGGCCGCGGACACCTCAGGTTTGGGGAAGTCTGGACCGGACACCGGTTCCGGGTGCCTCAGCCCCGCGGGCGCGGCCGGTTGGCGCGCCGTGTCGCCGGCGCGGTGCGGGGGTCCTCGGGCCACGGGTGCCGCGGGTAGCGACCGCGCAGGTCGGCACGGACGGACGGGTAGCCGGTGTCCCAGAAGGAGTCCAGGTCGGCGGTCACCGCGGCGGGGCGCTGGGCGGGGGAGAGCAGGTGCAGCAGGAGCGGCACACTGCCGTCGGCGAGGACCGGCACGTCGGTCCAGCCGAAGACCTCCTGCAGGCGTACGGCGAGCACCGGCTGGTCGGCGGAGTAGTCGATCCGCACGGTCGACCCGCTCGGGACCTGCACCCGCTCGGGGGCGAGCTCGTCGAGCCGGCCGGCCTCGGGCCACGGCAGGAGTGTCCGCAACGCGGCGGCGACGTCGATGCGGCGGAGGTCCTGGGCCGAGCGGACGTGCGCCAGCTGCGGGCCGAGCCATGCGTCGAGGTCCTCCGTCAGGGCAGCGTCACCCACGTCGGGCCACGGGGCACCGAGCGCGCGGTGCAGGAAGTCGAGGCGGGCGCGCAGGGCGGTGGCGGCGTCGGACCAGGTCAGCAGGGAGAGTCCCTCGTCCGCGAGGGCTCCGCGGATCGCCTCGGTCACGGCCTGCGCCGGGGGATCGCTGAGGGGGAGCGAGCTGAGCTCGATCGCGCCCAGCAGGATGCGGCGCCGGGCCAGCACCCGCCCGTCGGTCCAGCTGACCTCGTCCACCTCGCGCCACCGCGACCCCGCAGCCTCCAGCGCCAGGTCCTCCGTCAGAGGTGCCGCGGTCCGGATCCTGGCCTCACGCTCCCCGGGGCGCCGGTCCGCGTCGCCGACTGCGAGCCACTCCAGCCCGGTCAGCGGTCCGGGGTCGCGGGGGTCGAGCGCCGCGCCGGTGCCGGACGCCATCAGGTAGCTGGAGGTGCCGGCACGCTTGCTGGCAATACGGTCCGGGTGGGCGAGGGCCACGACGAGGCCGACCGCCACGTCGTCGGTGAGCGCCCGGCCGCGGTCCGTGGCCGGGGCAGGGGAGTCGTGGCCCTCGACGACCTGCTGGAGCCGGGTGACCTGGGTGCGCCACGCACCTGCCCGGTGGCCGGCGCGCAGCGACCGGAGCGCGGCGACCATGTCGGCGCCCGGGGCGCGCACGTCCTCGCTGAGCATCGCGACCACCTCCGCGGCCCGCCTCGCGCCGACGAGCCCGGCGCCGTCGACGAGGGCGCGCGCCAACCGGGGGTCCGTGGGCACGCCCGCGATCAGCCGCCCGCGCGGCGTCGCCTTCCCGTCCTCGGTCATGGCGCCGATGTCGACGAGCACCTGCCTGGCCGTCGCCAGGGCGTGCGGCGGGGGCTGGTCGAGGAGCGCGAGGTCCCGCACGTCGTGGGTGCCCCAGCAGGCCACCTCGAGGGCGAAGGCGGTCAGGTCCGCGGTCGCGATCTCGGGCTCGGGATGGGCGGGCAGGTGGGCGTGCTCGGCCTCCGACCAGCACCGCAGCACCGCTCCCGGTCCCAGCCGGCCGGCACGTCCGGCCCGCTGCTCGGCGGCGGCCCGGCTCACCGTCACGGTGACCAGCGACGCCAGACCGCGCCGGTGGTCGGTGCGGGGCTCGCGGGAGAACCCGGCGTCCACCACGACGCGGACGCCGGGCACCGTCAGCGACGACTCGGCCACGGCGGTCGACACGACGACGCGGCGGCGGGGTCCCTCGCGGAGCGCGCGGTCCTGATCGGCCCCGGGGAGCCGCCCGTGCAGGGCGTGCACGTCCGCGTCGACGCCGGCCAGTCGTCGTACCGTGGCGTCGACCTCGGCCACGCCCGGCACGAACACGAGGACGTCACCTTCGTGCTCGGCGAGCGCACGCCGCACCGTCGTGGCGACGTGGTCGTGGAGGGCCGGGGTGATCCCGCGGTCGTCGGTGCGGCGCACACCTGCCGGCGGGGGAGACCACACCTCCTGGACCGGGTGGAGGGCGCCCGGGACGCTGACCACCGGGGCGCCCGCCAGGAGCCGTGCTGTCTTCTCGGCCTCGATGGTGGCCGACATCGCGACGAGGGCGAGGTCGTCGCGCAGGTTCGCGCGGACGTCGAGGAGCAGCGCCAGCGTCAGGTCGGCGTCGAGGTGGCGCTCGTGCACCTCGTCGAGGACGACGGCGCCGACGCCGGCCAGCTCCGGGTCGCTCTGGATGCGCCGCAGGAGGAGGCCCGTGGTGACGACCTCGACCCGGGTGTGCCGGCCGGACCGGCGGTCCCCGCGTACGGCGTACCCGACCGTCTCGCCGACGGGCTCACCGAGCAGGTGGGCCAGCCGGCGGGCTGCGGCGCGGGCTGCGATGCGGCTGGGCTGGGTGACGACGACCCGGCCGGGGACCGCGCCGGCGACCGCGGGCGGGACCAGCGTGGTCTTGCCGGTGCCGGGTGGTGCGTGGACGACCGCGACCCCGTGGCCGCGGAGCGCGTCGGTGACGGCGGCCAGGCCTGCGGTGACGGGGAGGTCCGGCGGCGCGGCGAGCAGGCTGCGCAGCGGGTCGGACACCCCAGCAGTGTGCCGGACCCGCCTTCCCGGCGGTCGAGGGTGGTCAGCCGGCGAAGTGGTGGGCGTCCGCCACGCCGTAGGTCCACCTGAAACCGGCCGCGTTCATGGCCCGGACGACCCCGTGCGAGGAGCTGCGCCACGCGAACCTCGGGTGCGACCGCCCGACCCACCAGCCGTTGGGGACCCAGCCGTCCGCACGCGAGCGGTACGGGTTCTCCCACGGGTTGATGTCGATCGACCTGCCGCCTGCGTGCGGGCTGCGCACCGAGGGGTTCCCGACGACGCCGCGGCAGTTGAAGGCAGACGTGTTGCCCGCCGCCATCGAGGCGTAGTCGTCGGCGCCGTTGAGCCGCCCGGAGTAGCCGAACCTGTCGACGCGGTAGATCGACCGGATGGGGAACCGCCCGGCGTAGAGCTTCCTGAAGGCGTGCACGGTCTTGCCCGCGATGGCGCTGTGCACGACCAGCTCGCCGCGGTGGCGGTAGCCGTCGTACCCCCAGTAGTTCAGCCGGACGAGCCGCAGCGACGCGCGGCCGACGGGGCAGCCCGCGTGCCACGAGCGGCCCACCATGCTTCGCCACACCTTGTCGGGGATCCGGGACACCGTCGCGTTCAGGCCCGACCCGACGGCCCGTGGCTGGGCGGGCAGGCTCACGCGGGGCCGGGGCGCACCCTTCGGCAGCGACACCACCGCGCCCGGAGGCAGGTTCACCACCTTGTGCGCCGTCGACGTGTCGGCTGCGTGGGTGCGGGTCCCGACGCCGACCAGGCGGTAGCGCGTGGTGACGCGCGGCCTGACGGTCACCTTCGCGGCACCCGACCGCACTGCCACGGTCTTCACGAGCCGCCACGCTGCTCCGGCGGCCGACGACTCGAGGCGGGCCGAGCCGGTCACTGCCCTGCCGTCCTTCGCGACCCACGCGACCTTCAGGACGACGGCCTTCTCGTCGACCACCTTCGTCGGCCCGGTCAGCCTGATCGTGGTCGGTGCGGCGACGCCCGTCACCGTGACCACCTCGGACTGTGCCGCGGTGTGGGTCGCGCTCGCGGCGGTGCTCGCGCGGAACCTCGTCGTGCCGGCGGCCGCCTTGCGGGAGAACCGCACCTGACCGGCCACGTCGGAGGCGAGCGTCGCCACCGGCCGCCACGCCCCGTCCGCATCCCGCCGCTCGACGACCACCGCCACGCCGGCCAGGGGAGCGCCGTCAGCCGCGACGGCGAAGTCGATGGAGGCCACCCGGTCCGTGTAAGCCCGCACCGGGCCGGAGGACTCGATGGTCACGGGAACCAGCTCGGGCACGTCCGGGTCCGCAGGGTCGTCGGCGCCCGACGCCGTACCAACGGTGACCGCCGGGTGCGGGCCGGCCTGGGCGGTCGGGAGAGCGGGCGCCGCGGCAGAGGCGGTCGGCGCCAGCGACGCGATCGCCGCCACGGCGGCGAGGACCGCCACGAGCCCCAGCGGTCGGGGCGTGCTGACGCGGACACGGGGAATGCGAGCGGGAGCAGTCACGTGTCTCCCATCGGGTCGGCCGGCCGGGGCTTGACCCGTTCACCGTCTTTCGAAGGGCTCCATCCCGGCGTGACCGAAGGATCATAGTGATATCCTTCGTGGTCGGAGGTGTCGGTGGTGGCTCGGTGGGAACGCGTGCAGGTCGAACCCGACTACGCCGCGACGTCGAGGGCGGAACGTCGCGGCGGCAGCTACCTGCGCTACCACCCGGACGAGCTCGCCCCGGGCGGCGCCGCTGCCCGCAACGAGCTCAGCAGCCACGTCGTCGAGCATGCCGCGGACACCACCGCGGCGCTGCAACGACTCGGGGACCGGCTGCGGGCGAACCCGTTCCCGGTGCTGTACACGACGGCGCTGCGCTCGGAGTCCATCTCGTCGTCGTTCATCGAAGGCATCCACGCCACCGCGCGGGACGTGGCCTTCGCCCACCTCCGCGCCCGTGACGAGTCCCTGCGCGCCGATGGCACCTCGGCCCACGTGGCGCAGCAGGTCACGAAGAACGCCCGGGCGATGGAGCGAGCCGTCCAGCTCCTCGGAGCAGGCGCGTGGAGGCACGAGCACATCTGGGACATCCACCAGGCTCTGCTGCCGTGGCACCGGCGGGGCTACCGGCAGACGCAGGTGTGGGTCGGCGGGACGACGGCGCTCACCGCCGACTACGCCGCTCCGCCCCATCAGAAGGTCCACGCCTATGTCGACGACCTGCTCGGCTACGTCAACACCTCGGGCGACCTGCCAGTCGTCGCGGCGGCGCTGGTGCACGCGCAGTTCGAGACGATCCACCCGTTCGAGGACGGCAACGGTCGTGTCGGCCGCGCCCTGGTGCACGGCGTCTTCAAGCGCGCCGGCCTGGTCGACGGGGGAGTCGTGCCCCTGTCGACCGCCCTCCGTGACGACCGCGACGGGTACGTGGAGGCGTTGACGCGCTACCGCTACGACGGCCGTAGCCGGAAGGTCCGCCAGCAGGCCCTGGACCACTTCGTGGACCGGTTCCTGGACTACCTCGACACGGCGGTCGCAGCAGCCGACCGGTTCGTCGACGCTGCCCTCGCGCTGCACGGGCGCTGGCGGACCGTGGTCGCGGGGACCCGGGCCGACGGCGTGCTCCACAAGGCGCTCGACGTGGTGGTCGACTATCCGGTGCTGACGACCCGACTCCTCGCGGAGCAGCTCGACGTGACCCCGCGCCGGGGCGAGGACCTCGTCAAGCAGCTCGTCCGGGCCGGCATCGTCAGGCCCGGCACCGGCAAGTACCGCCGGGCCGCGGTCTACCAGTCCGACGCGATCCTCGACCTGCTCGTCCTCGGCGCCGAGGCCACGCCGAGGACGACGCACCCTGCCCTCGCGATGCAGGCCTCGGAGCCGCTCGTGCAGCGTTGCGGTGGCCCGACTGCCCACGGAACCTGCCGGAACCGGGTCACGGAGCGGGGGGAGCGGTGCTGGCGGCACCGCACCTGAGCAGCGCCAGTCGGCACCGTGCGGAAGCCGCAACCATCGCCGCCGCGGCGACCACCGGGAGTCGTGACACCCAGGCGGCGTCGCTCCTGCGGCCAGTCAGGCAAAGTCTCGGAAAAACCGGCGGGCTCAGGGAACCTCCTGCCAGCATGTGCGGCATGCGCCGCTCGACCCGCGCCCTGACCGCGCTCCTCGCCCTGACGCTCGCCTCGACCTGGACACCTGCTTCGGGTGCCCCGACCTCCGCTCCGACCCCGGCGCCAGCTTCGGTCCAGGGGGAGCCGAACTCCAGCACACCGGTCTCCAGCACACCGGTCTCCGGCACACCGGTCGCCGCAGCACGGGCTGCCATCTCGCCGGCGAAGATCGGGTTCATCGTCGGTCGAGACGTCTACCGGGTGAAGGTCGATGGCACGGGGCTGACGCGGCTCACCGCGACCCGCGGGTCGAGGGAGGCCTACGAGCACCACCTGACCTCCAGCGGCAACGCGATGGCCTGGCAGGTCCGGGTGGGGGCATACCGCTACCAGGTGATCGTCGCCCGTGGGGCGAAGGCCTCGGCGCCGTTGCAGCGGTTCACCCGCGCCTCGATCCCTGCCCGTCGCCGGTGGCACTCCTTCGGCTCCCCGCAGCTGAGCCGGGACGGCAGGACGATGCTGGTCACGTGCCAGCGATCGCTGCACGGTCCGCACTTCCGCTCCCAGCCGATCGGCCTGTGCATCTACAACTTCAAGAAGAAGGCGCTCAAGGTCGTGAAGGCCAACTGCGGCTGCAAGGACTTCGGCATGCCGCCGGACCTCGCGTGGAGCGCCAACCGGCGGTACGTCGCTTACGCCGCCGCCAACAAGGTCAAGCGCATCGACCTGAAGACCGGGAAGACCAGGCTGGTCTACAAGGACCCAGCGGGTGGTACGCCGACCAACCCCACCATCACCGCCAACGGCAACAAGGTGGCCTGGGCGGACGAGAGCTACGGACCCGGCGGCTACAAAGGCATCGCGATCCGCACCATCAGCACCGGCGCGGTGACCCGGGTCTACCCGCCGGTCCTGACCACCCACGAGTACGCCTACCTGCAGTGGGGCGCGCCGTCCTTCTCCGCAGACGGCACCCGGCTCGCCGTGCTCCTGACCTGGGACGACGGCGGGGACGAGGCGAACGACCCGGAGCAGCCGCCGGGCCTCTACGTGATCGACCTCGCCGGGAACATCGTCCGGGGCCCGCTCGTCGTCGCGGACGGGGCGGACATCTCGCTGGTCAGCGGCTTTGCCGACACCGCCTGGGCCAACTGAGTCCATTGCGGCGGATCGCCGGTTGGCGGCGGCCAGCCGGGGCGATGCGGAACCCTGCCACCAGGCGCGCCACCTGCCAGTGCGCCGCTTGTGGGGTGCTTCACGTCGGGGACACCCTCCGGAGCCGTGCGGCCGAAGCAATGACGACCGCCGGCCGGCGACCGGGCCGGTTCGCGAGACGAAGAAGCGGTGGGGAAACAACAAGGGACGGACCGCCTGTGGCGTTCCGTCCCTCTGTCCATCTTCGGATCAGGCTTGTTACCTGTGAAGACAGTGGTGGGCGATACTGGGTTTGAACCTTTGAGAAGCGGTCCTCCGCTGGTCCTCGCGGCGACACTGGTTCGAGCGTAAACTCGCAGGCCAGAGGGCACTTTCGGGATCTTCTGACGCCTGACAGACGAGGCCATTCTCGGACAGGTTCAGACGCCTTTGTTCCCCGTATGTTCCCCGAAAGGCGACACTGGGAGGACACAAGATGGGTCGGGCAACCAGTAGCGCCCGTCGCGGCTTCGGCCGGATCGAGCGGCGCGAGTCCGGCCGCTACCGCGCGGCGTACACCGGCCCCGACGGGAACCTCTACCGCGCTCCGGTCACCTTCGACGCCAAGGACGACGCCGTCGCGTGGCTGGCCGCTCGGCGCGCCGAGATCCAGATGGAGGTCTGGGCTCCCGACGCGGCAGCTCGCGGTGCCTCCCGCGCTTCGGTCCCGCTCCTGCGCGACTACGGCGACCTGTGGCTCGAAGGCCGCAAGACCCGCGGCCGCGAACTACGACCAACCACGCGCCAGCAATACCGGATGCTTCTCGACACCTACATCTACCCGACCTTCGGCGACGAGCGGCTCGACCGGATCACCGCCGAGGACGTCACCAAGTGGTACGACGCCCTCGCGCCCGGCAAGGAGACGGTCCGTGCGCAGGCCTACAGCCTGCTGCGGACGGTGCTCGGCTCGGCTGCCTCGGAGCGGCCCAAGCCGTTGATCCCGTACAACCCGGCGCACATCCGCGGCGCCGGCAACGTCAAGCGCGCCCATCAGGTCCGGCCGGCAACGCTCGACGAGCTGGCGACCATCGTCCAGGAGCTGCCCGACCGCTACCAGCTGATGGCGCTGCTCGTGGCCTGGTGCGCCATGCGGTTCGGCGAGCTCGCCGAGCTGCGCCGAGGCGACATCGACCTGCGCAACAACCGGGTCAATATCCGACGCGCGGTCGTCCGGGCCGGCGGCAAGTTCATCGTCGGCTCACCGAAGTCCGATGCGGGCGTCCGCGACGTCGCCATCCCGCCGCACCTGATCCCCGTCGTGAAGGCGCACCTCAAGGATCATGTCGCCTCGGGGAAGGACGCGCTCCTCTTCCCGGCCGCCGCCGACGGCAACGCCCACATGGCGCCGTCGACGCTCTACAAGGTCTACTACCCGGCCCGGAAGAAGGCCGGCCGCCCCGACCTCCGCTGGCACGACCTCCGTCACACCGGCGCTGTCCTCGCTGCCCAGACGGGCGCGACTCTCGCCGAGCTGATGGGTCGCCTCGGCCACTCGACTCCGGGCGCCGCAATGCGCTATCAGCACGCAGCTGCCGACCGCGACGCCGAGATCGCGCGGCGACTCTCGGCCTTGGTGTCGGAGCCGAGTGGCACGGTGACCGAGTGAGCACGTGGACCGCCGAGTTCTACGAGGACGCCGATGGCCGGCGTCCCGTTGAGGTCTGGATGGGTGATCTCGGCGAGGTCGAGTTCGAAGCGTTAGCGACTGCGATCGAGGAGATCCTCGAGAAGGACGGCATCGCACTTGCCAGCACGCCCTGGTTGAAGGCCCTCGGCGAAGGTCTCCACGAGTTCCGCGTCAGGCATGACGCAGCGACCATCAAGGCGCTTTACGCCGACTCGGGCGCCAGCAAGCCGGCGAAGCCCGCAAAGATCCTGCTCCGGCTGTTCGTGCACTTCCACGGCCAGAAGGTCATCCTCCTGCTCCACGGCTACGACAAGGGCAGCGACGACAGCCCACGCCGCCAGAACAAGGAGATCGAGGAGGCGCGCAAACGACTCCGCGCCTGGCGGCTCGCGCAGACGAGTAAGTCGAAGAAGCAGCCGCGGAACAAGTCACGGAGGAGACGCTGACTCAAGCATTGTTCGTATGGGTTATCACCCATACAATGTTGGACGAGAGGAGTGACCATGGCCAAGAAGTTCTCCGAGTACGCGCGGGAGCGCCGTGCCGACCAGAGTGCCGAAGGGCGCGAGGCCGAGCGCGTCTTCCGTGCTGCCTACGCCTTCGGCCGCGTGATCTACTCCGCTCGCAAGGCTCGCAACCTACGCCAGTCAGATCTCGCCGAGCTCAGTGGCGTCGCCCAGGCCGACATCAGCCGGATCGAGCGCGGCATGATCGCGCCGACGGTCCCGACGCTCATCAAGCTCGCTGACGCACTGGGCGCGCAGATCCAGTTCGTGCTGCCCCCGGGCGAGGGCAGTTCCGTCGACGCAGTGGAGCACAGCGAGATCTTCGCTCTCAGCGTCGGCGCATAGTCCAGGCAATCCAAGCGCGCTCCCCGCGGTTCCTGTGGCACTCTCGGCCCATGATTCAGGCAGACATCAAGCGCTCCAAGCGTCTGTCGCTCGTCCTCCGTCATCGACCCGATTCGATCGGCCTGACGCTTGACGACAGTGGCTGGGTCGACATTGACCGCCTGCTCTCGGCTCTCTCCGAGCATGGGACGCACATGAGTCACGACGACCTCCTCCGAGTCGTCGCGACCAACGACAAGCAACGCTTCGAACTCGACGCTCCGTCTCAGCGAATCCGCGCCCGGCAGGGACATTCGGTAGATGTCGAGCTCGGCCTGGAGCCCGTCCCCCCGCCGGCCGTCCTGTATCACGGCACTCCGCGGCGCAACCTCGACTCGATCCTGGCGACCGGACTCGACCGACGGAAGCGACACCACGTTCACCTATCGGGCGACATCGAGACCGCACGGCGCGTCGGCGCCCGTCGCGGCGACGAGATCGTCCTAGCCGTGGACGCCTCCGGCATGGCTACCGCAGGGCTGCTTTTCTGGCGAACCGACAACGGCGTGTGGCTGACCGAACGCGTTCCCACTCAGTTCTTGACACCGCTCGATCGGACGCGCGGAGATGAGTGACAACTGGATCCGGATCATCCCGACCACGCCGACGTGGGCGCCCCAGATCCCGAACGCGGAGACTGCTACGGCGTATGTCCGAAGCCTATTCACCGGACCCACCGCCTCCGCCGACGACGTGACTCACTCGATTCATGCCGGGGTCGCATTCATCGACTCGGGAGTCAACACGTCTTCTGTTACGTGCTCTGCCTGCGGAAAGGTCACGGACGTGGCCTGGGTTTTCGACATCATCGACGAGCGCGCAGAAGACCTAAGCCAACTCGACGCAGCGATGCCGTGCTGCGGCGCAAGCGCCAACCTCAACGACCTCAACTACGACTGGCCCATGGCCTTCGCGCGATTTGAGATCGAAGTCATGAACGGAACCCGTGACGGCTACGAACTCGACGTGACCGAACTCGACCACGTCGGATCGCTGCTTGGCCATTCCGTTCGGCAAGTGCTCCAGCACATCTGACCCGCGTTGTTGGCTGCGGATCAGTCGTCGGCATCATCGGAGGTGGCCTCGACCTCCATCAGGTGCTTCGCTCTCTCGCTCGGCCGCAGGCGTATGAGCATCCCGGGCGGCCGGATGTGGTTCGGAGCCCGAGGCGGAGGTTTCGTCTGCTCAGGTAGCGCGCTCCGGATGATCGGATGCCATGCCCGGCGTATCGGGCCGGGCAGATCGAGGTCGGCCCAGATGTCGACGAGGAGCGCGCCATCAATGTAGTCGAGCATGTCCGTTGGCCCGCCCTCACGCAGTACGAGCTCATAGGCGCGGGCGCGATCTGTGCGGTCATCGAGGTGGTACATCTGATGCCGCGCCGGCCAGTCGTGGTGTGCTCCAGGTAGCAGGACCGTGGCGAACGCTCGCTCCGGAGCCAGCCGCCACAGCTGATGGGCGAGCCAGAACGGGTGCAGCCCGTACTGGCCCGGCACCTCCACGAACTCCACACTGGGCCGGACCTCGAGCCGGTGGTGCGCTGCCTCGATGATCCGCTCGGCCACGGCCAACGAGGGCGACTTGATCCCGCGCTCGTACGCCGACAGCGTCGGCTGCGACGTACCAGCGAGCTTGGCGAGGGCGTCCTGGGTCAGCCCGGCCGCTCGGCGGGCGTACACGAGCAGAGAGTGCCCCGACACTCTTCGAGCATATCTGACCGGATCTGAACCTGGAACGATCGCAATTTCGGGGTCTGACCAGCCCGAACGCGGACAGCGGCCGACGTCAGCGGTCGTTCGGGTGCGGCGTGTCCCGGTCAAATCTGGACAGGCCTGCACACCTACCTCTTGACAGGGGTCTGCCCTGAGACAGGAGGAGCGACGATGAGCGTCGCGAAATGCCTCGGCCTCGACGAGGTCGACGGCCCGGCGATGGCGGCTGCGGCAGTGGCGTGGCAGCGCTGGTGCCATCAGGATCCAGAACTGGCGGTCGTGGACGACCTGCTCGACCTTCCGGGCTGGACGCGCCGGGCCACCACTGCAGCCAAGGACGCACTGCTGGCGCACCTGCACCGGCAGGCCGTAGACGACGCCGAAGCGGCGACCGTCCTGGCGTGGCTCCTGCTGCCTGGCGCGACGCGGCTGGCCGACCAACTTCGGGACCTCTCGCCGGACATCGACGCGCTGGCCGCTGGCGAGCTGTGGCTACTGATCCGAACCCGGCCAGCGGAGCGATGCGTAGCAGCGACCGTCCTGCGGAACGTACGACGCGCTCTGCTGGCCGAGCTGGGCCACTCCGATGCAGCGCAGCGGATCGATCGCACCTGGGCGAACACCACGTTGTGCGACAACGCGGAGGATCTCGACCTCCTCGCGGGTGTCCCCGAGCTGCATGCTGACGCGGTCTTCGAGGCGAGCCTGCTCGTGGTGTCTGCAATCCTGGGCGGTCTGGTGACGCTGGGCGATGCGTCGCTCCTGCAGCGACTTGCTGAGGCTGCCGATGAGCGGTCCGCTCCTGGGCGGCGCGGTCGTGCCGGGCTGACGTCGCCGTCTGTAGTCGAATGCGTCGCGCGCTACCGGCCCGAGTCCGTGCGATCGATCCGGCGTCGCGCGTCAATGCTCATGGACCGGCTCCGCCGGTACGCCGCGGACGAACGCCTCGTCGAGGAACTTCGCGCGTTCGTCGCCGCCCACGCGGTGCCGCCGATGAGCCTCGACGAGGTCCTCGAGGAGTACCTGTGGCAGCACATCGAGGAGTACGTCGCAGAGAGCCACCGCGAGCTCGACGAGTCCGCATGATCAAACCGGTCTGCCCCGAACTACCGAGGATCGCGCGGGTCCGCAGTTCCTACGGCAGCCACCGTGGCCGCCGCGGCTTAGACCTTGTTGGTCCTCCGGGCCAGAAGTCATCGGTCCACTCGATGAGCGGATCAGCACGGTCGGCCCATCGCCAGAGCCGAGTACCGCACGCTGGGCACTCGAACAGGGCCTGACAGGTGCGCTTCCCGTCTTCGGCACGTTCCGTAAGCAGCAGAGCGTTGGAGGCCGGCGCCCCGCCACACTTCGGGCAGGTCGGAGACTCCGTCGCGTCTGGCATGCCAGGCAGCCTAGGCCAGCTCAGTCAGCGACGACGCGCAATGGGAGCGTCCGGACGGGAGCGCACAAGGGATACTTCGGCCATGGAACTGAACGCCGAACGCGCTGCCGCGGCACTGGCGAACGCGATTGGCGAAGACTTCGACGTTGAGGCCCTCAGGGTCAGATCGGTCGGAAGCGGCGTGCTGTGGTCGGGATCGGTCGTGGATTCCGACGAGATGCCTCTGCCTGGCGGGAGCTGGTTGATCGGTCCCGATGGCCGGACATATCCGGTCTCTTCGAATCCGGGGATCCACGACGCAGAGCTAGCCATTGAACTGCTCGAAGCTGCCTATCGGGACGGACTCGCTTCACGGCTCGATGCTGGAAAGTTCAGCGAGCGCCTGTCGCAGATAACGCAGCGGAGGGCAGCCGAGGTCAAAGAGTTTGTCGACGACGTCCGCGGCGGATCCCTTCGTGCCTCGGGGCCCCGATCCCTGCCGTAGGTCGACCGCCATCCAACGATCCCGCCACGATCGGCAGTCCAATGCGAGACTGCGCCCATGGCGGCCGACACCGAGCTCGACGATCGATGGATTCTCGGTATGCGCGACGTCATTGTCGAGTCCGTCGAGCGGGAAGAGTTCCGAATCCTGATCGTCCTCGCCGACGGCAGGACGCTGACAATCGAGGGAGCTGCGACTCTCGGAACACTCGAAACACCTAAACAGCGGACGGACGTCTGGGACGCCCAAGAAGGTGAGGAAGATGCCCTCGCGCATCTCGTGGGCCAGAGGGTGCTGTCCGCAGTGGTGTTCAAGACCGGGGCCCTCCGCGTCGTCGTGAGTTCCGGCACTTGCCTACGCGTTCCCGCAGACGATCACTACGAGCCGTGGCAGCTCTCAGGTGTCGACGGCTCGATGCTTATCTCGTTGCCGGGCGGCGGCGTCGCCAAGTTCCCCGGCCCGGATTAGCCAAGTCGCTGGCCCACCACGTGCGATGAGGCGGACCGGCACTCTGAGCACGTTCGCGGTGCTCCCGTCGCTCACATACCGATGCCGGGCGCTGTGCTCGAGGGTGCCGGTCGACTTTGCTCCAGGCCGACAGGGTCGGGGCGACTGCGCGGCGGCGCCACCATCTTGCGGATCCGGTAGCGCAGCGCCGCCGTCGAGAGCTCGGACGGGAACGGCCGGCGAGCCGCTCTCGCCAACAGCTGCTCGGGATCGCGGCCCTGGCGCTTGAGCCGATCCAGCTCGCGGGCGAGGTCGAGCGTCTGCTCGTCGGCCCGGCCGATGTACGCGACTATCCGCTTCTCCCACACGTGGACGGCTTCGTCGTACCTGCCGTTAATGGTGCGGATCAGGCTGCGGTGATGCCACGCTGCTCGATCGTCAGTGGGCGCCGGACCGGCCATGGTGCGTTCGTCGGGCGCAATGCCCTGCGCCGCCCTCCACACGGCGAGATCCGAGCGGAGTTCCGTGGTGAGGACGTCGTCGTACTGGCCGAGCCAGGCCGGCAGCGTCTGATCTGCTCGGCCTCGGACCTCGCCGGCCAGGTCCTCGACGAGTCGCGCTCGGGCGGACAGATACGGACCCCATCGCGGATGCTCGGCCACCTCAGTCGGAATGCTCGAGAGCCACGGGAGCGGGCCGGATTGGACAGCCTGGTCGTCGTCTGCCCCAAGGACCACGTGAGTGGCGTACGCCAGGACGTCGGCATACCGCGTTGCTGCGTCTTGGAGGCGCGCTTCCGGCGTCGCGGCCTGCTGCCGAGTCGACGTCGCCGACACAGCTGCACCGTCACGGGCGAGAACCCGCTTGAGGACCACGGTGGCTGTCAACTGGTCGGTGACGCCGGGCAGCTCGAACTCGCGGTCGTCGCTCAGGTCGTCGGCGATGACGTGGACGTGGTTCTCGGCGCAACCGCGGGTCAGCATCGTGTAGAGCAGTTGCCGAGTCTCCTCGCCGGTCACGACGCCGTGCATGACGTCGGCCGTCAGGCCCTGGGCGGTGTGGACGGTGGATGCGTAGCCGAGCTCGACGTGGGCGGCGACGTACTCAGCAGGCAGCACCGTCGTCAGGCCGCAGCCTCGGTGGCGCACGGTGAGGTGGCCATTCCTGATGTCGGTGACGGTCCAGCGGTCGCCGTTCTTGACCCAGTCGGTGCTGCTCACGCCGAGTCTGCGGTCGTTGCGGCGGCTGAGTACAACGTCTCCGACCGACGCGTTCGTGCCGTCCCGTAGTCGCACTTCCAATGCGGGAGCGGCATCGCCGAGTCGTGCTGATCGTGCGCGTTCGTTGAGTTCCCGAACGAGCTCGTGGGTTGGCGCGAGCATCAGGCAGTCGCGGCCCGCGTTCTGCTCACGTTGCCAGGCGTCGAAGACCTCATCGAGGACGGTCTCCTGGTCGCCGACGTGAATGCGCTCGTGGTCGAGGTAGTAGGCGAGCGACTTGCGGTCGCCGTCCCGCAGCGCGAGCGATGCCTCCGCCTCGATCGGGTCGTCGAACCGGACGACTTCGTCGAGGCGTACGGCGCCGTGGGTGCCGGCGATGTCGCGGAGCACTCCTCCAGCGCCGATCGCGGCGAGCTGGTGGTCGTCGCCAATCAGCCGAACAACAGCGCCGCGCTCGGTCGCGAACCTGATGACCCGGTCGAGTGTGAGGGTGTCGGCGATGCCGGCCTCGTCGATGACGAGCAACGTGCCCTGACCAACCGCTGCCACGAGTGGCGAGTTGGGCTGCGTGTCGAGGTCGTGGATCAGCTTGGCGAGGGTCTCGCAACGCATGCTGGTGGCGTCGCCGAGCGCGGCCGCGGCGGCGGCCGACGGGGCGAACCCGAGTACGTCTGCGCCTGCTTCGGTCCACACGCCGGCGAGTACCCGCATCGCCGTCGTCTTTCCGGCTCCCGCTGGCGCGAGGGCAAGCCGCACCCGCCGTCCGCTGGTCGCCATGTCACGCACGAGCTCTTCCTGGCCGGCGTTGAGTTCGATGCCGTCCAGCCGCGATGCCAGGACGCTCAGCTCGACATCATCGGTCGACCATGCCGCCGCATCCGTGCTCGCCGCCGCCGTGATGATGCGCGCCTCGGCGTCGAGGACGGTAATGGTGGTGAAGTGGTCGCGACCGGTGTGCCGGTACACGCTCGTCCCGTCCGACCGGCACAGGCCGACAGGTTCGCCGATCGGGTCGCGGTCAGGCGTGAGGTTGACGGACAGCTCCGTGACCTCGTCGACGACCCAACCGACGGCCGCTGCGATGCGATCGGCGGGGATCCCGGCGTCACGGATCTGGCGATGAACCTCGGCGTGCACGTGCCAGGACTGCCAGGTCGCCCGATGCGCTTCGAGCTCGCCGAGTACCCGCTCGGCCATCTCCCGCACCCACGACGTTGAGACGTTCGACGTGGTCGGCGACGCGGTCCGATGAAGCGCTGACTGCAGCATCCGGTCGACAGTCTCGGCGGACCCGAGCATCTCGTCGGCCTGAGTCCGCCAGGTCGCGCGCTGCTCGGCGAGGGACCGCGGCTCGTGCTTGGCCTCGCGCGTCTCCAGGTTCGCCTGCTGGGCGAGCGCAACCGACTCGACCGGTGTCGGTGGCCGACCATGGGCCGCGCGGAACTCACGTGCAAGCGCCCGCTGCCGCGCGACGATGTCGGCTCGACGGCTCGACCACGCTTCGCAGAGCGCTTGGTCGAAGCCGACGATCTCGCGGATGGGTCGCTTCTCCCGATCGAGGCCGGGCCGCTCGCCGAACTGCACCCCGAGGACTTCGACGAGGTGCCGCTCAAGGGCGGTGTTGTAGGTCTCCGACGCGGCGACCACGTGCTGATGCAGTACCCGCCCGTAGATCGACAACCACTTGCCCTGCCTGGTCTGCACCTTGTTCGCGACCGCCACGTGCGTGTGGAGGTCAGGGTCGCCGGCGCGGGAGTCGCGGTGAGTGAAGCCGGCGGCGATGAGTCCGCGTGTCTCGACCTGCCGGGCGCCGTCTTTGCCCTCCCGGGTGAACAGCGCCTGCCGCTCGATGAAGGCCACGGCGTCCGCGACCGCGGCGTGATGCGCCAGCTCGACCTTCGCCGCGACTTCGCGGGGCGCGACCGCCCACAACGCCGAGACCGACTTCACCGGGCTGAACGTCAGGTCGAACCCAGCCACCGCGGTCTGCCGCGGCCGCGAGTACCGCTTCAACGCCGCCGACAACTCCTGCGCCGAAGCTGGCTCACGACCCTGCTCGGCGACGAAGAACTCGCGAGCGGCGTTCGTGCGTGCCGCGGCTCGCTCGGCCGAAGTCGGCTTGCGCGAGTCCGCGAGAAGCTCGTCGACTCTGGCGCTGAACGCGTCGACCGTCTCGTTGGCGTAGACCTTGTACGCCGCACCGAGCGGCCGGCCGGCGACGGGATCGCAGCCGCTGCCGAACAGGTGCTTCATCTGCTCGGCCGTCACGATGTCGCCGGGCTCCAAGCCATCGATTCCGGTCAGCCCGGAGCCGACCCACCGTCCCGGCGACTCGCCCTTCGCCGAGTAGTAGTCGGCGAGCGGAATGCTGCCCTTCTCCGTCGAGTCGAGCGCCGCGACCTGCCGCGTCAGGTACTCATACCCCGACCCGGCCGACAGTTTCTGCAGCGTCATCGTCACACCCCTCAAGGCCGCGGGCAGCGCCCGAGTGGCCAGAGGGATACCTGGATGGAAGAGGTGTGTCCTGAAGGAGGGGAAAGGAAGGTGGGGAGATCAGATGTAGGGGGAGAGTGATGAGTGGTCGGGGGTGCGGGGCGAGGAGGCAGTAGGGACGACGGTGAGCTAGGAAGCGGGAGCGGCGAATAGGGTGCAGGCGTGTCCTCACCAGAGATCCCGTCCTTCCGGTATCACCCGGACCCGGTCGGCACAGGGAGCATCGTCCCCAGCGGGGACGAGTGCGACGCGTGCGGCGACCGGAGAGGCCTGCTCTACACCGGGCCCGTCTACAGCGTCGAAGAGCTTGAGGGAATCTGTCCGTGGTGCATCGCCGACGGCCGCGCCGCCACTCAGTTCGAAGCTAGCTTCACGGACGTGGAGCCCGTGCCGACCGGCGTGCCGTCGGCGGTGATTGACGAGATCCTCCATCGCACTCCGGGTTTCGCTGGGTGGCAGCAGGAGCAGTGGCTTTTCCACTGCGGTGACGGTGCCGAGTTCGTGGGTCGCGTTGGCTTCGCAGAACTTCGCCACCACCCCGACGCTCTCCAGATGCTGGCGTCCGACGGCAACCCACCGGAGTTGATCGAGGCCCTTGCGGTCGACGGAGACGCCACCGGGTACCTCTTCCGCTGCCGTTCTTGCGGGCAGCACTTGGCGTACGCCGATTACCTGTGAGGATCGTCTCGACGGCGATCGCCGTGGCGCCTGGCCATCTCCACATCCGCAACCGGCTTCATTGCATCCCAGCGCTCTTCTTCAGTGAGTCGCATCTCGGCCGGAAGGCCCTTCTCGGGAAGGCGTCGGACCCGCGAAGCCGGACGCATCTCACCCTCGAGGAACTCTATGGCGGCCAGCAGGACTGCGGGCGTGACGCCGCTCGGACCGTTCGGCCACACACGGGCTGCGGTGCCCGAATGGTGCAGCGCGCCAGCTCGTTCGCCGATGTCCGCGGCCTCGTCGGCGGTCAATGCCATTGCCCGGCGCGCGAGTTCCTGCTCGCCGAAGCGCCAGAGCTCGCGGGCGATCGACACCTGCGGCATCGTGATCACGAACCGACTCATCCGACGGCCCTCAGATGCTTTCGATTAGTTGGAGCAACTCGGACCCGTCCGTAACTACGACTGCTTCGTCCGTGAGCTCGGATGGCAACTCTGCTCGTTGCCGTTCATCGGTCAGGGCGGTTGGCCCGTCAGGCAGCAGGATGGTCCAGTTCGCCGCCGCAGCTGCGCGGACGAGGAGATCCCACGTCGCGGTCCCGCCGGCGTGATTGACCATCATGTGGTCGTCGCTGAGGTAGACGTCGGCACCGCCGTCCTCGACCTCGATCCGCAGGAAGGAATGCGACGGCTCGGACTCCGTCACGTGGGCCGCGAGCATCGCCCGGACGGCGTCGCCTCCACCGGATGCGGCATCGCCGCCCGTGAAGCCCTGGAAGAAGACGTCGTACGACACGGCCAAGAGAATCTCATGCCGAGAACTCTGAGCGCGCGTCAGCAGCAATGCGACTGAGTTGCTCGCCAGGGTCGATGGTGAGGTCGGCTGTCGCGCGCCAACCGTCGTTGCCCCAGTCTGCACGGTGGCATCGCAATGTCACTCGCAGTTGGACGTGGCCGTGGGTGTGGCGTGCCTGCATTGTGAGGTCGTCCTCGAGCGAGGTCCACGCGCGCTCTCCCTCCCAACCACGCCAATCCCGCTCAAGGGAATCGAGGAACGTTGACACCTCGGTCACTCCGGCTGCGAACGCTTGAACAACGGGTCGCGTTGCCGACAGTCCTGAAACCTCGAGCTCGGCGAGCACGGTCTCAGCGTCCTGACGCGTCAGGCGAAGGTATTCGCTCTCAGTACCGATGTGGACCACCGTGCAAGCGTATGGGCGCTCCTCGCTCCGACAGAATGCAGTCATGGAGACGGTGACCCTGTGGCGGCCGACGGGGCCCGAAGAGCTCGCGCTCGTCGAGGCGTCGGGCTGGCGTGAGTGGCCCCCGCGACTCCCAGACCAGCCGATCTTCTACCCCGTGCTCAACGAGGACTACGCGACGAAGATCGCGCGCGACTGGAACGTCAAGGCAAGCGGCGTTGGCTACGTGACGCGGTTTGACGTCGACAAGGCCTTCCTCGATCGGTACGACGTCCAGCAGGCGGGCGGCCAGACGATCCTTGAGTACTGGATCCCCGCCGAGGATCTCGACGAGTTCAACCGACACATCGTCGGCTTGATCGAAGTTGTCGCCGAGTACCGCTGAGCTGAGGGCCACCTCGCACGACTGCTACATCGAGAGGGCCGCGAGTGCGGCCGGCGACGCACTGTCAGGGTCATCGACGACGAAATCAGCCGCGATGCACTCGAGGGTCTCGTCGTGGAACGTATAGATGAAGTGCCGCAAGCGCGCATGCCATCCGCCGTGGTGGTACTCGTGGACGGAGTTCTCGGTCTCGCGCTGCGCGATCCACGCTGAGTTGATGACTTCCTGGAAGGCGTAGAACTGGAGGCCGCGACCCCACAGGCGGTGCCCGCTGAGCGCCTCGTCGTTGCTGCCGCCGAAGAGCACCGAGTCGACGTTGCGGAAGGTCAGGAGGCAACGCTCACCGTCTTGCCGGTCGTAGGCGACCGATGTTCCTTCAGCCCCCGCGACCAGCACTGGGCTTGGCGCGCCTACGTCGCACTGGGGCGGACCGGCCACCGGTACGACGAGCTCCTGCGGAGCAACCTGAGCTGCGACTGCTGCCCAAGCATCGGCCAGCTGCCTCTCGAGGTTCTCGTCACGGCTCCACGGACTGGCATGTTGGTGCTGCCAGTAGAGCGATCGCACCTCGGCCAACGCGGCCAACGCGTCGCTCAGATTGTGGTCGAGTGTCACGGACCGACCGTATCGAGGCCACGGGCTCTCGCGCCGGTGATCGCGTGGCCACTCGGCAGAACCGCGCGGCCTTGAGGGACAGGAGCGGACGAACGGCGTCCGCCACGACCTCGGAGCCCGCCATGCCTGCCACCCCCACCCGACGCCTCGTCACGCTCGCCGACGCCGCCGACGCGCTTGCCGTGTCGACGCGGACCGTCCGGCGCTACATCGCCGACGGCCAGCTCGAAGCCGTACGCCTCGGCCGCAAGACGCTGCGGATCAAGGCCGAGTCCGTCGAGCGGTTCATCGACGCGAAGCCCGTCGGCAACTGGCGCTGACGTCAGAGCGAGCCGGACTCCGGCCATTTGCTCCAATGCGTGTTCGGCGGTTCTGTCGGCTGGTAACGGCCGGAGTCTGCTGTGACCAGGACTTGAGCGAGCTGCCGGTAGACCTCCGATGCACTGGGCGGAGTCTCGAACAGTTCGGGCTGATGCCACTCGTCGAGTTGCAGCAGCTTCGGCAGATCCGCGGGGATCCTTCGACGTACCTCCGTCTCCGTTGCGAGGAGCACGTCGCGATGCTCGGGAACGAGCGTCCGGAAGACGTCGATGAGGTCGGTTCCGGGAGCAGCGTCGACGGGCAGATCCTGGTCGCGCACTCGGATCGTCGGTATCCCAGCGAAGACCTCTGGCTCGTCGCGGTCTTCGACGTCGTCCATGTTCTCGATCCGGCCGAGGAAGTCCTCGTTCTCGAACCCTGGTCCTCCGGATGTGAGGCAGTTACCGAAGTAGTGGAGGACGTCGTACACGTTCATGCCACGCGGGGTGTAGCCCAACGCCTCGACGACGAGGGCCCAGCGAGCGCCGTCGCCGAAGGCGTGGAGCCGACAGTCCATCGCGTAGTAGTAGCCGTGGTTCAGGTCAGGGAACTTGAAGTCGGCGTTCGCGGAGTCCAACTGAGCGAGGACCTCGTCGGCGCTGATCACGCGAGCAGCCTGCCAGATGCGAGCACGCCAGGTGATTCATGCAGCCCCGAAAACAAGGACAGGGAGCGGCCAAACTTGGCCGCTCCCTGTTCCCCGTATGTTCCCGATTTCAGATCTGGATCCGAAAACCCTGCTCTGACCTGCGGAAACGTGGTGGGCGATACTGGGTTTGAACCAGTGACCTCTTCCGTGTCAAGGAAGCGCGCTACCGCTGCGCCAATCGCCCCTGTGGAGTTGTTACGTGGAGGTGGGTACGGGATTTGAACCCGTGTACACGGATTTGCAGTCCGTTGCCTCGCCTCTCGGCCAACCCACCGCGAAGGCCCGACCTACTGACCTGGTCAGCCAGTGGGTCTGACCTCTCCGAGCGGACGACGAGGCTCGAACTCGCGACCTCAACCTTGGCAAGGTTGCGCTCTACCAACTGAGCTACGTCCGCATCACACTTCCTCGCCGGCCTTTCGGCCCGCTTGGCGGTGCGGTTGAGAACATTAGCGGATCCGGGGAACGGCGCCAAAACGGGGGGTCCCCTTGGGCATGTCGTGGGGTCCCAGAGGGCCTCCGGCGGGCGTGGTTCCACCCCTAGGGTGGGGGCATGCGCGCGTGGATCAACGGCCAGCTGCTGACCGACCCGAAGGCCCCGGCGGTGCCGGTGACCGACCACGGGCTGACCGTCGGGGATGCGGTGTTCGAGGCCGTGAAGGTCGTCGGGGGAGAGCCGTTCGCGCTGCAGCGCCACCTCGACCGGCTCGAGCGGTCGGCGGAGGGCCTGGGCCTCGTCGGTTTCGACCTCGCCGACGTACGACGAGGGGTCGCTGCCGTCCTGGAGGGTGACCCGCTGCCCCTGGGTCGGCTCCGCATCACCGTCACAGGCGGCAACGCGCCGCTGGGCAGCGGGCGGGGCAACGACCCGCTGACGGTGATCGTCGTCGCCAGCCCCATGGAGCCGGCGCCGGAGACCACCGCGGTGATCACCGTGCCGTGGCCGCGCAACGAGCGCGGCGCGCTGGCCGGGTTGAAGACGACGTCCTACGGGGAGAACGTGGTGGCGCTGGCCCGGGCGCAGGCGGCGGGTGCGAGCGAGGCGGTGTTCGCGAACCTCGCCGGCCACCTGTGCGAGGGCACCGGCACCAACGTCTTCTACGTGGTCGACGGCCAGGTGCGTACCCCGACGCTGGCGAGCGGCTGCCTGGCCGGGGTGACCCGGGCGCTGCTGATCGAGTGGTTCGGTGCGACCGAGGTCGACGAGCCGATCGAGGTCGCGGCCGGCGCGGACGAGGTCTTCCTGGTCTCGACCACCCGCGACGTGCAGGGCGTGCACCGGTGGGACGACCGCGAGCTCGCGGCGCCGGGCCCAGTCACCCGCGCCGCCGCGCAGGCGTGGCGGGACAACGAGGCGTCCCTCATCGGGTTCGATCGCTGACGACGACCAGGTCGACCCCGTCACCGATCCGGTAGGGGTTGGTCGCGAGCAGGGCGCCGAGCGCCTTGCGCATCCGGGAGACCTCGGCGCGCACCGTCACCTGGTGCTCCCCGTCGCCGTACAGGCGGTGGCTGAGCGCGCCGGCAGTCAGGCCGCCGCGGCCGGCCTCGGCCAGGGCGGCGAGCACCTCCGCGTGCCGCGGTGACAGCGCGACCCGCCACGGCGCCTCCGCGCCGTGGACCTCGAGGGTCGCGGGAGTCGCGGTGAGGTCGAGGGTCGCCAGCAGCACCGTCTCGGCGGTCGACGGCCGGATCAACCAGCCGCCGCGGAGCCGCTCGGGCAGGCACAGCCCGAGCCCGGGGACGGCGAGCGCGCGGTCCGGGCGCGGCGCCTCGACCCGGTCCCGCACGGCCACGCCCTGATGGGCGGCGACCCAGCCGTGGTCGTCGACGACCAGCAGCGGGCCGTTGGCGCCCGACAGCAACGGCTCCGCCGTCCGCCGCAGCTGCTCGAGGCGCTCCTCGTGGTGTCGCCACAGGCGCGCCTCGGCGAGGCGGACGGACGCGGTCACCAGGGCCTCGATAGCGGGGTGCAGCGTGAGGGCGGGTCCGCTGACATCGACGATGCCGAGCAGTGAGCCGTCGATCGGGTCGTGGATGGGGGAGGCGGTGCAGTACCAGGGCACCTGGGCGTTCTCGAAGTGCTCGGCCGAGAACAGCTGGACCGGCGCGCCCTCCGCGAGCGCGGTGCCGATCGCGTTCGTGCCGACGGCCTCCTCGGCCCAGTGGGCGCCCTCGGCGAAGCCCAGCCCGTCGGCCTGCCGCTTCACCCGCGGCGACCCGCTGCGCCACAGCACGATGCCGTCGGCGTCGGCGACCACCACGAGGTAGTTCGACGCGTCGGCCGCGCTCAGCAGCAGCTCGCGGATCTCGTCGATCACCAGCCCCAGCCGCGACTGGCGCCGACGCTCGTCGACGTCCGCGGGAGGCAGCGGGTCGCGCCCGTTGCGGCCGTCGGGGTCGATCCCGAGGTCCAGCACCCGGGTCCACGACCTCGCCACGACCGCGCGTGGACGCTCCGGCGGCGCGGAGCCGGAGAGCACCGCGTCGTGGATCCGGACCAGCGCGCGGGCCCGCATCGCGAGGTCGTGCGTGGCCATGCCCCTCACCCTAGGTCCGGGATGTGACGAGGACCACACGCAACATCGTGCAACGGTTCCGACCGGGCGGCAGCGCGGCGTCTCATTCTGGGCATGACCCAGCTCGACGAACGGCCCGCCGCGGCGGCCGCCACGACCGACACCGCCGACCCGGCCAGCGCCTGGCTCGCGACCTTCGAGGACGCCCTCACCGCCCGCGACGTGTCCCGGGCAGCCGGCCTCTTCGCCGCGACCAGCTTCTGGCGCGACCTGGTCTCCTTCACCTGGAACATCACGACCGTCGAGAACCCCGACGGCGTCGCGGACCTCCTCGGCGCCAACCTCGACCGCGTGGACCCGTCCGGCTTCCGGCTCAGCGAGCCGGCCACCACCGAGGACGGGGTCACGACCGCATGGTTCGAGTTCGAGACCGCCGTGGGCCGCGGCCGCGGCCTGGCCCGCATCATCGACGAGGACGGGCCGAAGGCGTGGACCTTCCTCACCACCATGCACGAGCTCAAGGGCCACGAGGAGCCCCGCGGCGTACGACGCCCCATGGGTGCCGAGCACGGCGCGAACAAGAGCCGGGTGACCTGGCTCGAGAAGCGGCAGGCCGAGGACGCCACGCTCGGGGCGGAGGCGCAGCCCTACGTGCTGGTGGTCGGCGGCGGACAGGGCGGCATCGCACTCGGTGCCCGGCTGCGCCAGCTCGGCGTCCCGTCCCTCGTCATCGACAAGCACCCCCGGCCCGGCGACCAGTGGCGCAAGCGCTACAAGTCGCTGTGCCTGCACGACCCGGTCTGGTACGACCACCTGCCCTACCTGAAGTTCCCCGACAACTGGCCGGTGTTCGCGCCCAAGGACAAGGTCGGCGACTGGCTCGAGTTCTACACCCGGGTCATGGAGGTGCCGTACTGGTCGAGCACGGTCGCCACGAAGGCGTCCTACGACGAGGCGACGGGGGAGTGGACCGTCGAGGTCGAGCGCGAGGGGATGCCGCTGGTCCTGCGCCCGACCCACCTGGTCCTGGCCACCGGGATGTCCGGCAAGCCCAACATCCCCGACATCCCCGGGATGGACGTCTTCCGTGGCGAGCAGCACCACTCCTCGCAACACCCCGGCCCGGACGCCTACGCCGGCAAGAAGGTCGTCGTCATCGGCAGCAACAACTCCGCCTTCGACATCTGCGGGGCGCTGTGGGAGCACGACGCCGACGTCACCATGGTCCAGCGGTCCTCGACGCACATCGTCAAGAGCGACACCCTGATGGACATCGGGCTCGGCGACCTCTACTCCGAGCGTGCCCTCGCGGCCGGGGTGACCACCGAGAAGGCGGACCTCATCTTCGCCTCGCTGCCGTACCGGATCATGCACGAGTTCCAGAAGCCGCTCTACGACCAGATGCGCGAGCGCGACCGGGACTTCTACGACCGGATGGAGGCCGCCGGCTTCGACCTCGACTGGGGCGACGACGGGTCCGGGCTGTTCATGAAGTACCTCCGGCGCGGGTCGGGCTACTACATCGACGTCGGTGCCGCCGAGCTGGTGGCCGACGGCGAGGTGAAGCTCGCCAAGGGCCAGGTCGACCACCTGACCGAGACCTCCGTCGTGCTCGCCGACGGCACCGAGCTCGAGGCCGACCTCGTCGTCTACGCGACCGGCTACGGGTCGATGAACGGCTGGGCGGCGGATTTGATCAGCCAGGAGGTCGCCGACCGGGTCGGCAAGGTCTGGGGGCTGGGCTCCGACACCACCAAGGACCCCGGTCCGTGGGAGGGCGAGCAGCGCAACATGTGGAAGCCCACCCAGCAGGAGAACCTCTGGTTCCACGGCGGCAACCTTCACCAGTCACGCCACTACTCGCTCTACCTGGCGCTGCAGCTGAAGGCCCGCCACGTCGGCATCGACACCCCGGTCTACCGCCTGCAGGAGGTGCACCACCTCGGGTGACCCCTCCCGATGTGAACGCCGCCGCGACATGCGTTAGAGTCTCCGATCGCGGTCCCCCAAGGGGCCGGGTCCGGGCGATTGGCGCAGTGGTAGCGCGCTTCGTTCACACCGAAGAGGTCACTGGTTCGAACCCAGTATCGCCCACCGAGACATGCGAGAGCCGCGCCACAGGGCGCGGCTCTCGTCGTTTCCTCCGCCGTCGCCGTCGCCGCACGCTCCGCCGCTAGGCTCCGCAGGCAACCCGACGAGCACCGGAGGTGACCATGGCGCGGTGGCGAGGACGCCGCACGAAGCAGGGCAGGAAGAAGCGCGACCACTGCGACAGCGCCTGCGACGCCGCCGAGTGCGGCGACTGCAGCCCCTTCCTGGTCAGCCTCGTCGTCGCCTCGGTCGCGGGCTACCGGTCCACCCCGCCCGTCGCGGACGGGTCCCGGCTGTCGCGGTCCCTGCTCCGGCTGGTCCGCTCCTACCAGCTCAACGTCTCCGCCCTCCGCCCGGCGGTCTGCAACCTCACGCCGACCTGCTCGAACTACGCCGCGGCTGCGATCCGTGCGCGCGGCGTGGCCGCGCTGCCCGACGTACGACGGCGCCTGCGCCGCTGCGGCGACGCCGCTCGCGGCTGACCGGAGGTCCCGCGGCGGGAATCGGCTGCGTGCGGCGCGCCGGCGGCCGATACGATCGACGTTGCGCCCGGACCGGGCGTGCCACCCCTGCCGAAGGAGTTCCTCCGTGTCCGACATCAAGGTCGTCGTCATCACCCCTGATGCACGTCAGGAGTCGACGGTGACGGAGGGCACGAAGGCCTGGGAGCTGTTCAGGGACGACGCCGACGTCATCGCCGCGCGCGTCGGCGGCCAGCTCAAGGACCTGTCCTACGCGCTGGCCGACGGCGACGAGGTCGAGGGCGTGGCCATCGGCAGCCCGGACGGCCTCGACATCCTGCGCCACTCGACCGCGCACGTGCTGGCCCAGGCCGTGCAGCAGCTCTTCCCCGAGGCCAGGCTCGGCATCGGCCCGCCGATCCAGGACGGCTTCTACTACGACTTCGACGTCCCGGTGCCCTTCGTGCCCGAGGACCTCGCCAGGCTCGAGTCCGCGATGCGCAAGATCATCAAGGAGAACCAGCGCTTCGAGCGTCGGGTCACCACCGACGAGGACGCGCTGGTCGAGCTCGCCGACGAGCCGTACAAGGTCGAGCTGATCGGCCTCAAGGGCAACGCGGGTGAGGCCGCCGAGGGTGCCTCGGCCGAGGTCGGCGCCGGCGAGCTCACGATCTACGACAACATCAACCGCAAGGGCGAGGTCGCCTGGAAGGACCTCTGCCGCGGTCCCCACCTGCCGACCACCAAGCGGATCCCCGCCTTCAAGCTGATGCGCAGTGCCGCGGCGTACTGGCGCGGCGACGAGAAGAACAAGCAGCTCCAGCGCATCTACGGCACCGCGTGGCCGAGCAAGGAGGAGCTGGACGCGCACCTGCACCGCATCGAGGAGGCCGAGCGGCGCGACCACCGCAAGCTCGGCCGTGAGCTCGACCTGTTCTCGTTCCCGGACGAGATCGGCTCCGGCCTGCCGGTCTTCCACCCCAAGGGTGGCGTGATCAAGCGGGAGATGGAGGACTACGTCCGCCGCCGCCACATCGAGGAGGGCTTCTCCTACGTCGGCACCCCGCACATCACCAAGGACGGCCTGTTCCACACCTCGGGCCACCTGCCGTACTACGCCGACACGATGTTCCCGCCGATGGAGTTCGAGGGCACGAACTACCAGCTCAAGGCGATGAACTGCCCGATGCACAACCTGATCTTCAGCAGCCGCGGCCGCTCGTACCGCGAGCTCCCGCTGCGGCTGTTCGAGTTCGGGAGCGTCTACCGCTACGAGAAGTCCGGCGTCATCCACGGCCTCACCCGGGTCCGCGGCTTCGCCCAGGACGACTCGCACTCCTACTGCACCCCCGAGCAGGCCCCGGCCGAGGTCAAGCACCTGCTCGGCTTCATGCTCGGCGTGCTCAAGGACTTCGGCCTCGACGACTTCTACCTCGAGCTGTCGACCCGCGACGACGCCAAGCCGGACAAGTTCGTCGGCTCCGACGAGGACTGGGCGACCGCCACCAAGGTGCTCGAGGACGTCGCGGCGGAGACCGGCCTCGACCTCGTGCCCGACCCCGGCGGCGCCGCGTTCTACGGCCCCAAGATCTCCGTGCAGGCCAAGGACGCGATCGGCCGCACCTGGCAGATGGGCACCGTCCAGTACGACTTCAACCAGCCGGCACGCTTCGGCCTGGAGTACACCGCGCCCGACGGCTCCAAGCAGCAGCCGGTGATGATCCACTCCGCGAAGTTCGGCTCCATCGAGCGCTTCCTCGGCGTGCTCGTCGAGCACTACGCCGGTGCCTTCCCTCCGTGGCTGGCCCCGGTCCAGGTGCAGGGCATCCCCGTGGCCGACGCCTTCACCGACTACCTCTACGAGGTGGCCGGCCAGCTCAGGGCGCGCGGAATCCGGGTCGAGGTCGACGAGTCCGACGACCGCTTCCAGAAGAAGATCCGCAACGCCCAGCTGCAGAAGATCCCGTTCATGCTCATCGCCGGTGGCGAGGACGTGGAGAAGGGCGCAGTCAGCTTCCGCTACCGCGACGGCCGCCAGGAGAACGGCGTGCCGGTGGCCGAGGCGATCGAGCGCATCGTCGCGGCGGTCGAGTCGCGCGAGCAGGTCTGAGGCGCGCCATGAGGCGGGGGGCAGCGGTCGTCGTGCTCGGCCTGCTGCTGCCTGCCCTCGTGGCGTGCAGCGGGTCCGACAGCCCGAGCGGGGCACCGCCGCGCCCGCCGGTCCCGACCACGGCCAGCGCGACGCCGACCCAGGAGGGCAAGCCGGGCGGGGACGCCGGCGACCCCGGTGCCGACGCCAACGACCTCGCCAAGGCCGCCGAGGAGCTGGCCCGGCAAGGGGACCAGCCGACCGGCGACATCGCCCCGCGCGACGGCGAGGTGCTCGGCGGCGACGTGAGCTGGCCGCAGTGCCCCAAGGGCATGGGCATCCCGGAGAAGCAGGGCAAGGGCCTGCCGATGCCGCTGCCCGAGGCGGAGTTCGTCGTGCTCGGCCTGACCAACGGCCCCGGCTTCACCCGCAACCCCTGCCTCGCCGACCAGGTGCAGTGGGCCAAGGACAACGACGTGCTCGTGTCCGTCTACGCCGTCTCGAGCTTCCCCGACAAGGCCACGCTCGACGACTACGGCTCCGACGGCCCGTACGACGCCTCCAACCGCCTCGGCCGGCTGCGCAACGTCGGCTACCAGCAGGCCCGCTTCAACATCGGCACCATGGGCACGACCGGCCTGCTGAGCCCGATCGTGTGGATCGACGTCGAGCCGGTGCCGACCTTCGAGTGGAGCTCGGACCTGCGCGCCAACGCCGCCGTCATCGAGGGCGTCGCCCGCGGCTACACCGACGCCGGCTACCGCATCGGCGTCTACTCGACCCCGCTGCTCTACCGCCAGGTGGTCGGCGACCTCTCGCTCGGCGGCATCCCCGAGTGGCGGGCCGCGGGCCAGACCTCGCGTGCCGAGGCGCTCAACCGCTGCGGTCCCGACTGGTCGATCCAGGGCGGCCCCGCGGTCATGGGCCAGTGGGTCGAGGACCAGCGCGACAAGAACGTCACCTGCCCCGGCATCTCCGCCGACCTCGGCCAGTGGTTCCACCGGTTCACGTGAGAAGGTTTGGCAATGAGCTCGGAGAGTGGTGAGCTGCTCGACGGTCGCCGTCGACGCTGGCAGGAGCACAACCAGGTCCGCCGCCAGGTCATCATCGACGCCGCCATCGCCGTCCTGGAGCGCCAGGCGCCCGGCGAGGAGTACCAGGTGCAGGCCGTCGCCGACGAGGCCAAGATGAGCCGCACCGTCATCTACCGGCACTTCGCCGACCGCTCCGACCTCGACCGGGCCGTGCAGGCCCAGGTCTGCGAGGACGTCGGCAACCAGCTCCTGCCCGCGCTGTCGTACGACGGCACCCCGGACCAGATCGTCCGCGGCATCGTCGCCAGCTTCGTGCGCTGGGCCGAGGCGCACCCGTCGCTGTACTGGTTCGCCGAGCGCGACCTCGCCGGCTGGGGCCCCAGCCCGCTCGGCCTGGCGGTGCAGCAGGTCGCCGGGACCATCGAGGAGATCATGACGACCGTCGTCGCGGCGCTCGGGGTCGAGCTCTCGGACGACGACCGTGCGGCGCTCGACCCGTGGGTCTTCGGGATGATCGGCGCCGTCTTCTCCGCCGTGCGCCGCTGGCTCGAGCGCGAGCCGCGCCAGCCCGGCACGGAGGCCTGCATCGACATCCTCGCGGACTCGATCTGGATGCAGGTCAACGGCATGGCGACCGCGCGCGGCCTCAACCTGCCCGACCTGCCCATCTCCGACCTGCTGCAGATGCTCCAGCCTGCGGCGACCGACGACCAGTGAGGGACCACGTGGCCGACCCGGACGGGCTCGAGCGGCTCTGGACGCCGCACCGCATGTCGTACGTGCGCGGGGAGGGGGAGACCGAGCAGCCGGCCCACGCAGAGCCGCGCCCGGCCTGCCCCTTCTGCCGGATCAGCCGTGACCCGGCGACCTCGACCGACGACGACCTGGTGGTGGTGCGGGGCGAGACGACGTACGTCGTGCTCAACCTCTACCCCTACAACCCCGGCCACCTGATGGTGCTGCCCTACCGCCACGTCGCGGACTACACCGACCTCGACGACGCCGAGACCGACGAGCTCACGGCGATGACCAAGTCCGCGCTGCGCACGATCCGCGCCGTCTCGCAGCCACACGCCTTCAACGTCGGGCTGAACCTCGGGGGAGCGGCGGGCGGCTCGCTGTCCGGTCACCTGCACCAGCACGTCGTGCCCCGGTGGTCCGGCGACGCGAACTTCATGACCGTCATCGCGGGCACCAAGACCCTCCCGCAGCTGCTCGGGGACACCCGCGACCTGCTCGCGGCCCACTGGCAGTAGTAGGTTCTCGCCCCGTGTTGGATCGGTTCAAGGAGTTCTGGGCGGGCACGGTGCTGCACCCCGTCGTGCGGCTGTTCATCCGGCTGGGCATCAGCCCGGACGCGGTGACCCTCGTCGGGACCCTCGGCGTGGCCGCGGGTGCCCTCGTCTTCTTCCCGCAGGGCGAGCTGCTGATCGGCGTGCTGTTCATCACGGCGTTCGTCTTCAGCGACCTCATCGACGGGCGGATGGCCCGCGAGACCGGGCGGGTGTCGAAGTTCGGCGCCTTCTGGGACTCCACGCTGGACCGGATCGGCGACGGTGCCATCTTCGGCGGCCTGGCGCTCTACTTCGCCGGCACCGGCGAGGACCAGGGCGACAGCTACCTCTACCTGTGCGTCACCCTGTGGTGCCTGGTGATGGGATCCGTCACGTCGTACGCGCGTGCCCGGGCCGAGTCCCTCGGCATGGACGCCAAGGGCGGCATCGCCGAGCGCGCCGACCGGCTCGTGTCGATCCTCGTGATGACCGGCCTCTCGGCGATCTTCGACCTGCCGATCCTCATGTACGTCACCCTCTGGGCCCTCGCGGTCGCCAGCACCTACACGGTCGTCTTCCGGGTCCTGAAGGTCCGCCGGCAGGCGCTGGCCGCCGACGCGGGCACCGCCGGGTCCACGGGTCAGCCTGAGGCGTAGGTCGCGTCCTGCTCGCCGTAGGATCGACGGCATGAGCGAGCAGGTAGAGCCCACTTCTGGGCAGGGCACCACCCGGGTCAAGCGCGGCATGGCCGAGATGCTCAAGGGTGGCGTCATCATGGACGTGGTCACGCCCGAGCAGGCGAAGATCGCCGAGGACGCCGGGGCGGTGGCGGTGATGGCCCTGGAGCGGGTGCCTGCCGACATCCGTGCCCAGGGCGGGGTGTCGCGGATGAGCGACCCCGACATGATCGACGGGATCATCTCCGCGGTCTCGATCCCGGTGATGGCCAAGGCACGGATCGGGCACTTCGCCGAGGCGCAGGTGCTGCAGTCCCTGGGCGTCGACTACATCGACGAGTCGGAGGTGCTGACCCCGGCCGACTACGCCAACCACATCGACAAGTGGGCCTTCACGGTCCCGTTCGTGTGCGGTGCGACCAACCTCGGTGAGGCGCTGCGTCGGATCACCGAGGGCGCGGCGATGATCCGCTCCAAGGGCGAGGCCGGCACCGGTGACGTGTCCAACGCCGTGACCCACATGCGCACCATCCGTGCCGAGATCCGGAGGCTGACGGTGCTCTCCGACGACGAGCTGTACGTCGCGGCCAAGGAGCTGCAGGCGCCGTACGAGCTGGTCGCGGAGGTCGCGCGGACCGGCAAGCTGCCGGTCGTGCTGTTCACCGCCGGCGGCATCGCGACTCCCGCGGACGCCGCGATGATGATGCAGCTGGGAGCCGAGGGTGTCTTCGTCGGCTCGGGCATCTTCAAGTCCGGCAACCCCGCCCAGCGGGCGGAGGCGATCGTCAAGGCCACGACCTTCCACGACGACCCCGACGTCGTCGCCAAGGTCTCCCGCGGCCTGGGCGAGGCGATGGTCGGCATCAACGTCGACGAGCTCCCGCAGCACCACCGGCTGGAGACCCGCGGCTGGTGACCCCCAACACCTGACTACGCGGGCGGCCGCCCGCGTGATCCATCGGAACCATGGTCTTGACGAGTCGGGACCATGGTTCCGGTCTTTTTACGGGCCAATGTCCCGATTCGCCCACGCGCCCGTCACTGCGCGTGGTCCCCTTCCGTTCTGGCTTCCACCGGGCGCTCCCGCCCCCGGAAGTCAATCCCTCACAACCAACACAGCCAGACCTGGGGACAACACAGGGCATGGGGACTGGAGACATCATGAAGAAGACGACGAAGGGCGCACTCGCCGCCGGCTCGGCCGCGGTGCTGCTCATGGGTGGTGCGGGCACGCTCGCCTACTGGTCGGACTCGGTGACCACGGACGGGACGGAGATCGAGAGCGGCCACCTGAGCCTCGACCTCCAGGAGTGCGACGGCTGGACTATCGACGGCGGGGCTGCGTACGACGACCAGCTGCTGGTCCCGGGGGACAGCCTCTCCCAGAGCTGCACCTACGTGCTGGACATCGCGGGCGAGCACCTGAAGTCGGTGGACTTCGACGTGACCGTTCCGAGCGATGTCACCGGCGCCCAGGCGCTGATCGACGAGATCGACGTCACGCCCGTGGTCCGCCTGAACGGCAACCTCCAGGGCGACGGCACCGGCGTGGCGGTGAGCGACAACGACGTGGTCTCGGTGGACATCACCGTGACCTGGCCCTACGGCGTCGAGGACAACGACTCGAACGTCGTCGGCGGTCTGTCGGCTGCGCTCGACGCCCTCACCGTCAGCGTCACGCAGAACCACAGCTCCTGAGCCTCCGGCCTGACCCGACCCCGTTCGTCCCATGAAGCTCGTCCGGTTCGCCAGCCACGTCCTGCTGTGGCTGGTGATCCTGACCGCTGTGGCCTCGGTCGCGCTGGCCGTCGCGATACCCCGGATCGCCGGTGGCACGCCCTACACGGTGCTCACAGGATCCATGGAGCCCGACCTGCCGCCGGGAACGCTGGTCGTCGTCCGATCGGTCGACCCGGAGGAAGTCGCGCTCGGCGACGTGATCACCTTCCAGCTCGAGTCCGGTGAGCCGACCGTCGCCACCCACCGGGTGGTGGCGGTCGGGACCCGGCTCGACGGGGAGCAGGTGTTCACCACCCAGGGCGACGCCAACGGGACGCCGGACCGCAACCCGGTCCGGGCGGTGCAGGTCCAGGGGCGGCTCTGGTACTCCGTGCCGTACCTGGGACACCTCAACAGCGTGCTGACGGGCAAGCAGCGGCAGACCGCGCTCCTCCTGGTCGCGGCACTGCTGTCGGGCTACGCGGGCTTCATGTTCGTGACCGCGGTCCGCGACGGCGTACGGCGTCGGCGCGGTGCCGCAGCGGCGACCGGGCGGCAGCCCGTCGAGGTCGACCGCGCCGCGTCGCCGCCGGCGACGACCCCGAGGCCCGACCAGCCGCCGATCGGCCTGGTGGCCGGTGCCGCCCTCGCGACGCTCGCCGCCTTCGGGGTGGTCCGGCTCGTCCGGTCCACGCTCGCCCGCACAGCACACCACTGACACCCACTCGACCTCGCCGGAGGAGACCTACGTGATCCGCAGCATCGCCGCGACGGCGGTACTCGCGACCCTCGGGG
The DNA here is from genome assembly GCF_000519005.1 of Nocardioides sp. J54. Taxonomy (GTDB): domain Bacteria; phylum Actinomycetota; class Actinomycetes; order Propionibacteriales; family Nocardioidaceae; genus Nocardioides. The sequence goes on from NZ_JAER01000015.1 coordinate 44,551, forward strand.
TCGTCGGTGCCGCGGCACCGGCGTCCGCCGACGACGAGGTCGGGCTCAGCCGGGACGGGGCGGCCTGGACCCGGCAGCTCGACGCGCCCCTGTTCGACAGCGGCTTCATCTGGGTGCCCGGCGACGTCGAGGAGGCGTCCTTCCTGGTCCGCAACGACGGTCCGTCGGACGGCGAGCTGTCGGTCGACGTCCTCGCCGACGACCCGGACGGGCTGCTCGCCTCGGACGCCTTCCTCCTCGAGGCCCGGCTCGGCTCGGGGGAATGGGTGGAGGTCGTGGGCGGGACCACGACCCTCGCGCCGGCGGTGCTCGACGTCCCGGAGGGGGCACGCACCCGGGTCACGGTCCGGGGCACCTTCCTCCCGGACACCACAGAGCACCAGGATGAGCTCGCCTCCCTCCGCGTCCGGGTGACGCTCTCGGAGTCGGGTGACGTCGGCGGCGTCGACGACGGGGACGACGGGGACGACGGGGACGGCGACGGCTCCGTCGGGGGCCAGGACGGCCTGCCGGCCACCGGTTCCTCGCTCGACGCCACGTGGCTGTGGTTGGCGGCCGGCCTCGTCGGCTCCGGAATCGCGCTTGTGCACCCCGGACGTGGCCGACGGGAGGTGCCCCGTGAACAGGCGTGACCCCCACCGCAGGCGCACCGGGCTCTGGTTCGGCCACGGTCGCACCCGCGCCCTGCTCTCTGCCGGGCTCCTCGTCGGGACCGGTGCCGTCGCGACCTCCGCGTTCTGGGCCGACCGGGCCGAGGTGGCTGGGGCGACCATCAGTGCCGGGACGCTGCACGTGGACCTCGAGTCCAATTACCGGCAGCGCCCGGAGTCGATCGTCGGTTGGAGTGAGCTGGACCTCGCGGGCCTCACGCCGGGGACGACGAAGGCGGCGTTGATGACGGTCACCAACAACAGCCGCGGACAGCTCCCGGTCTCGTTCAGGCTGCAGGCCAGCGCGACGGGAGCGCTGGGATCCGCGCTCGAGGTCACGGTGCGTCGCGGGGGCACCCTGTCCGGAAGTGGCTGTTCCAGCGGCACCGTCCTCGGGGGCTCCCCCGACGCCGGGCTGAACGGCTTCGACGCGCCCGGAGGGACCGTCCTCGCGACCGGGCAGTCGACCGAGCTGTGCATCCAGGTGTCGCTGCCGGCAGGCGCGAGCGTCGCGCCGAGCTCGACCTCGATCGTCACCTTCACCGTCCCCGCGAAGCAGGAGATGTCATGACCGGCTGGAGGCGGGCCGCCCGCGAGACCGTGCTCTGGGGTGGGGGAGTGCTCGGTGTGCTGTGCCTCGCGTCGCTCGCCGCGGGGTGGCTGTTCAACATCACGCCACTGGTGTTCGCGTCCGGCTCGATGAGTCCGGCGTACGACGCCGGCGCGCTCGGGGTCGCTCGCACGGTCCCGGCTGCGGAGGTCGCGCTCGGGGACGTCGTCAGCGTCCGGGACGCCGACGGCAGGCGGGTCACCCACCGGGTCGTCGAGTTCGCCACCGTGCCTGACGGTCGAGCCGTGCTCCACCTGCAGGGCGACGCCAACGACGTGCCGGACCCGCAGGCCTACGTCGTGGAGACCGTGGACCGGGTCGTCGCCGGGGTCCCGCACGTGGGGTACGCCCTCAACGCCGCGGCCAGCCCGCTCGGCATTGCGACCGCCGTGCTGCTGGCTCTCGGCGCGCTGGCACTGGCCTTCGCCCCAACCCCTCCCGACGGGAGTCCCCGCCGGCGCCTCGTGGTGCCGGTCGGTGCTGCCGCAGCGGTCCTCGTCGGGGGGATGGTCGGCGCGTCCGGGCAGGCCCCCTGGGCCTCCACCGCTGCGTACTGGACAGACACGGCGACTGCGACGGTCCACGCCTCCACGCCCGCGCCGACGACCCACCAGCAGCCGGGCTGCACCTCGAAGACGTCGAACCCGGGAGCCCAGCGGGCCACCATCACGTGGACGGCGGTCGGTGCCCAGTACGAGTACTTCTGGGCGTTCTACCGCGAGGGCGTCGTGGCGCCGCTCCTGACCGGGACCGTCGGGGCCGGGCTCGCGCCGCCCGCCACGGTCACCATCCGCGACGAGCTGCAGATCCCGCCGGGCGGCGGCGGCAACGCCAACTACCACCTGACCGTCCAGACTCGCCTCGTCGACGGCCACGTCGACGTCGGTTCGCCGACCACGACATTCCTCGTCGCTGCGCCACTGCCCGGCGGGCCCAACTGGGCGGTCTTCTGCAGGCCCTGACGGCGACCCCGAGACGGGCCGCTAGCCTCTCGGCGTGCCATCCATCGGAGTCTTCGCCCTGCAGGGCGACGTCCGTGAACACCTGCAGGCCCTGACCGCCCTCGGGGCGGAGGCGTTCGCGGTCCGCCGCCCGGCGGAGCTGGAGCGCTGCGACGGGCTGGTGCTCCCGGGCGGGGAGTCGACGACGATGGCCAAGCTGGCGCGGACCTTCGAGCTGCTCGACCCGCTGCGCGAGCGGGTCGCGGGCGGGATGCCGGCGTTCGGCACCTGCGCGGGCATGATCCTGCTCGCCGACCGGATCGAGGGCGGCGCCGAGGGCCAGGAGACGATCGGCGGGCTCGACGTGACCGTGCGCCGCAACGCGTTCGGGCGGCAGGTCGACTCCTTCGAGGCCGACCTCGACTTCGCCGGGCTGGCGGAGCCGGTGCACGCGGTGTTCATCCGCGCGCCGTGGGTGGAGCAGGCCGGGCCGGACGTGGAGGTGCTCGCCGAGGCGCACGGCCACCCGGTCGCCGTACGGCAGGGACACCTGCTCGCGACCTCCTTCCACCCGGAGGTCGACGGGGACGGCCGGGTGCACCGGGTCTTCCTCGACATGGTGCAGGGATAGACTCGACCGGCTGTTCCGGCAGCACGACGACGACGGCAGATAGAAGAGGGACTGATGTCTGGCCACTCCAAGTGGGCAACCACCAAGCACAAGAAGGCCGTGATCGACGCGAAGCGCGGCAAGCTCTTCGCGAAGCTCATCAAGAACATCGAGATCGCGGCGAAGCTGGGTGGTCCCGACCCTGCTGGCAACCCGACGCTCTTCGACGCCATCCAGAAGGCCAAGAAGCAGTCCGTCCCGAACAAGAACATCGACTCCGCGGTCAAGCGCGGCGGTGGCCTCGAGGGTGGCGGCGTCGACTACGAGACGATCATGTACGAGGTCTACGGCCCCCAGGGCGTCGCCCTGCTGGTGGAGTGCCTCACCGACAACCGCAACCGCGCCGCGATGGAGGTCCGCACTGCGGTCACCCGCAACGGCGGCACCATGGCCGACCCGGGCTCGGTGTCCCGGCTCTTCAACCGCAAGGGCGTCGTCGTGGTGCCCAAGGCGCAGGAGGAGAAGACGGTCACCGAGGACGACGTCCTCGAGGCGACGCTCGACGCCGGTGCCGAGGAGGTCAAGGACCTCGGCGAGAGCTTCGAGGTGCAGTCCGAGGCGTCCGACGTGGTCGCCGTGCGCACCGCGCTGCAGGAGGCCGGCATCGACTACGACTCCGCCGAGGTGCAGTTCGTGGCCTCGCTGGACATCCCGGTCGCCGACCCGGAGGCGGCCGGCAAGGTGTTCCGCCTCGTCGACGCCGTCGACGACCTCGACGACGTGCAGAACGTCTTCGTCAACGCCGACATCCCCGACGAGGTCCTCGACCAGATCGACGCCTGAGCGGGTACGCCGCCGGGCGTGTCCCGCGCCGGTCGTCGTCGCCCATCGTCTACGGTGGGTTCCGAACACATGTTCGGACGGAAGGTGACGACGTGCGCGTGCTCGGGATCGACCCGGGGCTGACCCGCTGCGGCCTGGGTGTGGTCGAGGGCTCGATCGGCCGACCCCTCGGCCTCGTCGACGTCGGCGTCGTGCGCACACCGTCGGACTGGTCGGTGCCGGAGCGCCTGGTCTACATCGAGAAGGGCATCGAGGCGCGCCTCGACGAGCACGCCCCCGACGCCGTCGCGATCGAGCGGATCTTCGCGCGCTCCGACGTCAGCACGATCATGGGCACCGCGCAGGCGGCCGGCATCGCGATGGTGTGCGCAGCCCGGCGCGGGCTGCCGGTCGCGCTGCACACCCCCAGCGAGGTGAAGGCGGCCGTGTCCGGCAACGGGCGCGCCGACAAGGCGCAGGTCGGGGCGATGATCGCCCGCATCCTGCGCCTCGACGCCGTGCCGAAGCCGGCCGACTCCGCCGACGCGCTCGCGCTGGCCATCACCCACATCTGGCGCGGCGGCACGCAGGCGCGCATCGACGCGGCGCTCGCCGCGGCCCGCGCGCCCCGCTCGCGCATCCCCACCCGCACCCCTGGAGGAGCCCGATGATCGCCTTCGTCCGCGGCCAGGTCGCCGCCGTGTCGCTCTCCAGCGCCGTCGTCGAGGTCGGTGGCGTCGGCCTCGAGCTGATGTGCACCCCGGGCACGCTGGCCCAGCTCCGCACCGGCCACGAGGCGACCCTGCCGACCAGCATGGTGGTGCGCGAGGACTCGCTGACCCTCTACGGCTTCGCCGACGAGGAGGAGAAGACCGTCTTCGAGCTGGTCCAGACCGCCTCCGGCGTCGGGCCGAAGCTCGCCCAGGCCATCCTCGCCGTGCTCAGCCCCGACGGCGTGCGCACCGCGATCGCCTCCGACGACGTCAAGACGCTCACCAAGGTGCCCGGCATCGGGCAGAAGGGCGCCCAGCGGATCATCCTCGAGCTCAAGGACCGCATCGGCGCCCCGGCCGGATCGGTCGCTGCCAGCACCGCCGCCCCGGCTGCTGCGTGGCGCGACCAGGTCCACCAGGGCCTCGTCGGCCTCGGCTACAACGCCAAGGACGCCGAGAAGGCCGTGGACGCCGTGGCCGACCAGGCCGACGGCAACGCGCCCGACGTCGGCGCGCTGCTCCGTGCCGCCCTCCGCACCCTCTCCAAGGCCTGAGCGCCGTGCCCTTCCACGAGGACGAGCTCGCCGCCGCCGAGGAGGTCCACCTCCGCTCGCTGACCGCTGCCGAGGCGGAGGGCGACGAGCGGGCGGTCGAGGCCGCGCTGCGCCCGCGCAGCCTCGACGAGGTGGTGGGGCAGTCACGGGTCCGCGACCAGCTCGGCCTGGTCCTCGAGGCCGCCCGGCAGCGGGGGAGGGCCCCCGACCACGTGCTGCTCTCCGGCCCGCCGGGCCTCGGCAAGACCACGCTCGCGATGATCATCTCCCACGAGATGAACGCCCCGCTGCGGCTCACCAGCGGGCCGGCGATCACCCACGCCGGCGACCTCGCCGCGATCCTGTCCGGGCTCAACGAGGGCGAGGTCCTCTTCGTCGACGAGATCCACCGGATGTCGCGCCCGGCCGAGGAGATGCTCTACCTCGCGATGGAGGACTTCCGCGTCGACGTCGTCATCGGCAAGGGCCCGGGGGCGACCGCGATCCCCCTGGAGATCCCGCCCTTCACCCTCGTCGGGGCCACCACCCGGGCCGGCCTGCTGCCCGGCCCGCTGCGCGACCGCTTCGGGTTCACTGCCCACCTCGAGTTCTACGAGCCCGACGAGCTCGACCTCATCGTGCGCCGCTCCGCCGGGCTGCTCGGCGTCGAGCTGACGCCCGAGGGTTCTGCCGAGATCGCCGGCCGCTCCCGCGGCACCCCTCGCATCGCCAACCGGCTGCTGCGCCGGGTCCGCGACTACGCCCAGGTCCGCGCCGACGGCATCGTCACCCGCGAGGTCGCCCAGTCGGCACTCGACCTGTACGAGGTCGACGAGCTCGGCCTCGACCGGCTCGACCGCGCCGTGCTCGACGTGCTCTGCCGCCGCTTCGGCGGCGGACCGGTCGGCGTCTCCACGCTCGCCGTGGCCGTCGGCGAGGAGCGGGAGACCGTCGAGGAGGTCGCGGAGCCCTTCCTCGTGCGCAACGGCTTCCTCGCCCGCACCCCGCGAGGGCGGATCGCCACGCCCGCGGCGTGGGCCCACCTGGGGATGCCCGCGCCGTCGTACCCCGACGAGGCGAGTCCCACCCTGTTCGAGGACTGACCCGGACTCTTCCACGCCGATCCCGCGGTGGCTGGGTTCCGTGGCTACACTTGCCCGTCGGTCCGCCCGCACCCTGCTGCGAGCGGCGCTCATCCCTGCCCCGCTGGAGAGGTTTGTCTGTGGAAGACGCTCTGTCCCTGCTGCCGATCGTCGCGATCGCAGTCATCTTCTGGCTGCTGATCATCAGGCCGGCCTCCCGCCAGCGCAAGCAGGCCGCCGAGCTCCAGGCGGCGCTGGGCGTCGGCGACGACATCATGCTGACGTCCGGCATCTTCGGCACGATCGTCGGCGCCGCTGACGACCACCTCCAGGTCGAGCTCGCGCCCGGCGTCGTGATCCGCGTGGTGCGCGGAGCGGTCGCCTCGGTGAGCCGCGACGCCGCCGCGACGCCGGCCGACGAGGCCACCGACGCGGTCGAGCCCGCCGCCGAGCGCCCCGAGACCACCACCGACCCAGACGAGGAGCGCTGAGATGGCCTCGCACGGCCCGCGCCCCGGGCGCAAGCTCATCATCTTCTTCCTCGGCCTCGCCGTGGTCTACGGGCTCACGGCCCTCTCACAGGCCAGCGCGGAGGAGCCGTGGCGCCCGTCGCTCGGCCTCGACCTGCAGGGCGGCACCCGGATCACGCTGACCACCGACGGCTCGCCCTCGCGGGAGAACCTCGAGGAGGCTCGCCGGATCATCGACCAGCGCGTCAACGGCTCCGGTGTCGCCGAGGCGTTCGTGACCAGGCAGGGCGGCCGCAACATCGTCGTCGAGGTGCCGGGCAAGAAGAAGGGCGCCGACCGCGACCAGCTCGAGGAGACGGTCAAGCGCCAGGCGCAGCTCCGCTTCCGCCTGGTCGCGTGCTCCGACTACAGCCCGGGACCGTGCGCCTCCGCCGGCCTGCCGGGTGCCGACGACCCGATGGGCGGCGGCCTCGGCCGTCCCGGCCTGGACCTGGCCGCGGCCGACGAGGAGCCGACCGACGGCCCCAGCGGCAAGGCCGACAAGAAGGCTGACAAGAAGAAGTCGGGGAAGAAGGCTGCTGACGGCGCGTCCGAGACCGCCAGCCCGACCGACCCGAGCAGCACGCCCGCCGAGGGTGAGTCCGGTGCTCCCGACGAGGAGCCGGCCGCCGACGAGGAGTTCTCCGCGGAGGACGCCATCTCGTGGTCGCGCAGCCCCGACCCGGCCGCCATCGCGGAGTTCGCCAAGTACGCCTGCGACCCCAACGGCCAGATCCTGGACGCCCAGACGGGTGAGCCGGCCGACGTCCCGGACGATCCGGACAAGCCGCTCGTCGCGTGCTCGGCGCCGGAGGACGACCAGCCCTCGCAGAAGTACCTGCTGAGCCGATCGGTCATCGAGGGCACGGAGCTCGATGACGCCTCCGCCGGAACGCCGCAGAACGGTGTCGGCTGGGAGGTCCGCATCGAGATGGGCAACAGCAAGAAGAAGTCCCGCCCCGCCGGTACGCCGGGTGCGGCCGATGACTTCGAGACCGTCTCGCGTGCGTTCGCCCAGACCGAGGAGCAGTTCGCGATCGTCCTCGACGGCGTCGTGATCTCCGCGCCGCGGATGACCGCGGTCATCACCGACGGCCGCTCCAGCATCACCGGTGACTTCAACGAGCAGGAGGCGCTCGACCTGGCCAACAGCCTGAAGTTCGGTGCGCTTCCGATCGCCTTCGACGACGACCAGACCTCCGTCGAGGAGATCGGTCCCTCGCTCGCGGGCAACCAGCTGAGCGCCGGCCTCACCGCGGGCGGCATCGGCCTCGCCCTGGTGATGCTCTACTGCCTCTTCTACTACCGCGGCCTCGGCCTGGTGGTGGTCAGCTCGCTGTTCGTGGCCGCCGCCATCACCTACGCGATGGTGCTGCTGCTCAGCGAGACCGCCGGCTTCACGCTGACCCTGCCGGGCATCGCAGGGCTGATCATCGCGGTCGGCATCACCGCGGACTCGTTCGTCATCTTCTTCGAGCGCATCCGTGACGAGATGCGTGAGGGCAAGTCGATGCGGGTCGCCGTGGAGACCGGCTGGGCCCGGGCCCGGGTCACCCGCGTCGCGGCCAACACGGTCCAGATCCTCTCCGCGCTGGTCCTCTACATCTTCGCCACGGGCGCGGTGAAGGGCTTCGGCTTCGCGCTGGGCCTCACCACGCTCATCGACCTCGCGGTCCTGTTCTGGTTCACGAAGCCGATGGTGTCGTGGCTGGCGCACTTCCGCCTCTTCAACTCCGGGCACAAGATGTCCGGCCTCAGCAAGGAGACCCTCGGCATGGACGTGGCCCAGCCGCGCACCGCGAGCACGGGAGGTGGTCGCTGATGGGGAAGATGTCCCGACTCGGCAACGACCTCTACCAGGGCCGGAAGTCGGTCGACTTCGTCGGTAAGCCGTGGCTCTGGTACGCCATCTCGGCCGTCGTCGTCGGCCTGGCGATCGGCATCCTGTTCGTCAAGCCGCTCAACATGGGCGTCGAGTTCACCGGTGGTACGACGCTGTCGGTGCCCGTCGGTGAGGGCAAGGCGACCCAGGACAACGCCGACGAGCTGCGGGAGACCGTCGGCGACGCCGGCATCGAGAACGCGGAGAACCCCACCGTCACCACCGAGGGCAGCTCGTCCCTGACCGTCCAGGTCGAGAACCTCAACCCCGAGCAGCGCGCCGAGATGACCGCACTCATCCACGAGGTCTTCCCGGACGTGGCCGAGGGTGAGATCTCGATCCAGGACATCGGCCCCAGCTGGGGTGCCGAGGTCGCCAAGCGCGCCCTCACCGGCGTCGGCATCTTCCTCGTCCTCGTGGTCCTGTTCATCTGGGGCTACTTCCGCGAGTGGCGCATGTCGGTGGCCGCGATCCTCGCGCTGGCCCACGACGTCGTGCTGACCATCGGTGTGTACGCGCTGTCCGGGTTCCAGGTCACCCCTGCGGCGGTGACCGGCCTGCTCGCCATCCTCGGCTTCTCGCTTTACGACACCGTCGTCGTGTTCGACAAGGTCAAGGAAAACACCAACCAGCTGCGCAAGAACACGCAGTCGTACGCCGACGCCGCCAACCTGGCCGTCAACCAGACCCTGGTCCGCTCGATCAACACCTCGATCGTGGCGCTCATCCCGATCGGCGCGATCCTCTACGTCAGCGCCGTCCAGCTCGGCGCCAGCTCGCTGCAGGACCTCGCGCTCGCGCAGTTCGTCGGCATGGCCGTCGGCGTCTACTCGTCGGTGATGCTCGCCCCGCGCATCCTCGTGCACCTGAAGATGCAGGAGACCGAGGTCCAGATCCAGGCCCGCCGGGCCCGAGCCAAGCAGCGCGCGCTCGCCGACCGCTACGCCGCCGTCCCGGTGTTCAAGGAGGAGGAGCCGGTCGTCCCGCGCGGCGCCGCCGCGATCGACGACATCGAGATCGTCGACGAGCTCGACGAGGACGAGGACGACCTCGAGCCCGACGTGCCGGCCGACCGCCGTCCCGCCCAGGGCGCCGTCGGGAAGGGCCGCAACGTCCCGACCGCGAGCCGTCCGGTGGCGGACAGCGGCAGCTCCGGTCGCAAGCAGCCCCAGCGCCAGACCCGCTCCAAGCGCGGGAAGAAGTAGGCGTGGGGGAGTCGTCCGTGACCTCCCGGGCGGTCGAGGCGCTCACCCGCCTGGTGCGGGACGTGCCCGACTTCCCCGAGCCGGGGATCATGTTCAAGGACATCACCCCGCTGCTCGCCGACGCCGACGGCTTCGCGGCCGTCGTCGACGGTCTGGCAGCGGCCGGTCGTGACGCGGACGGGACGCCGGCGGTGGACAAGGTGCTCGGCATGGAGGCGCGGGGCTTCATCCTCGCCGCCCCCGTGGCGCTGGCGCTCGGCGTCGGGTTCGTGCCGGTCCGCAAGTCCGGCAAGCTCCCGCACCACACCCACAGCGTTTCCTACGCCCTCGAGTACGGCGAGGCGGTGCTCGAGCTGCACCGCGACGCCGTCGCGCCGGGGGAGCGGGTCCTGGTGGTCGACGACGTGCTCGCCACCGGCGGCACCGCCAGGGCCACGAACGACCTGGTCACCGCCTGCGGCGCGACGACGGCGAGCTTCGCGTTCCTCATGGAGCTCGGCTTCCTCGACGGGCGCGCGGCGCTCGGCGACGTACCGGCGACCTCGCTGCTCACCGTCTGAGCGGAAACCCGTCGAGCGGTGCCTCGCGACTCCGCCGCCGGCGCACGGGGGCGCGCCACTAGACTGGGAGAATGACCGAGGAGCGCACCCCCACCGCGGCCACCCCGCGGGTCGCGCCTGCGCCCACCCCGGTCTCCCCGGAGGTGCCCACCGGACGCAGCATGCGGGCCCGGCTCGCCCGGATGGGCAGCCGCGGGCAGCCCTCCAACCCGGTCCTCGAGCCGCTGTTCCGCGCCGTCCGCGCGAACCACCCGAAGGCCGACCTGCAGCTGCTCGAGCGCGCCTACCTCACCGCCGAGCGGTTGCACGCCGACCAGAAGCGCAAGAGCGGCGACCCCTACATCACCCACCCCCTGGCGGTCACCACGATCCTCGCCGGGATCGGCATGACCGAGCCGACCCTGGTCGCGGCCCTCCTGCACGACACGGTCGAGGACACGCCGTACACGCTCGAGGAGTGTCGCCGCGACTTCGGTGACGAGGTCGCCCGGCTCGTCGACGGCGTCACCAAGCTCGACAAGGTCGTCTACGGCGACTCCGCCAACGCCGAGACCATCCGCAAGATGATCGTCGCGATGTCGCGCGACATCCGGGTGCTGGTCATCAAGCTCGCCGACCGCCTGCACAACATGCGCACGCTGCGCTTCGTGAAGCAGTCGACGCAGGAGCGCAAGGCCCGCGAGACGCTCGACATCTACGCCCCGCTGGCCCACCGGCTCGGCATGAACACCATCAAGTGGGAGCTCGAGGACCTCGCGTTCGCGACCCTGCACCCGAAGATCTACGACGAGATCGTGCGGATGGTCGCCGAGCGGGCGCCCTCGCGCGACCAGTTCCTCGCCGAGGTGATCTCCCAGGTCGAGAAGGACCTGCGCGAGGCCAAGATCAAGGCGACGGTCACCGGCCGCCCGAAGCACTACTACTCGATCTACCAGAAGATGATCGTCGGGGGCCGCGACTTCTCCGACATCTACGACCTGGTCGGCATCCGCATCCTCGTCGAGGAGGACCGCGACTGCTACGGCGTCCTCGGCGTGCTGCACTCGCGGTGGAACCCGGTCCTGGGCCGGTTCAAGGACTACGTCGCGATGCCGAAGTTCAACATGTACCAGTCGCTGCACACGACGGTCATCGGCCCGCAGGGCAAGCCCGTCGAGATGCAGATCCGCACCTTCGCGATGCACCGGCGCGCGGAGTACGGCGTCGCGGCGCACTGGAAGTACAAGGAGGACGGCCGCGCCGGCAACGACACCGACAAGCGCGGCGACCTCGACGACATGAGCTGGGTGCGCCAGCTCCTCGACTGGCAGAGCGAGGTCGAGGACCCGGGCGAGTTCCTGGAGTCCCTGCGCTTCGAGATCAACCAGACCGAGACCTACGTCTTCACGCCGCGCGGCGACGTGATCGCGCTGCCGGCCGGCTCCACGCCGGTCGACTTCGCCTACGCCGTCCACACCGAGGTCGGCAACCGCACCATCGGTGCCCGCGTCAATGGCCGCCTCGTCCCGCTCGAGTCGACCCTCGAGAACGGCGACGTCGTCGAGGTCTTCACCTCCAAGGCCGAGGGTGCCGGCCCGTCGCGCGACTGGCTGAACTTCGTGAAGTCCCAGCGCGCCCGCTCCAAGATCCGCCAGTGGTTCACCAAGGAGCGCCGTGAGGAGGCCATCGAGCGCGGCAAGGACGAGATCGCGCGGCTGATGCGCAAGGAGGGCCTGCCCCTCAAGCGCCTGCTGTCGCACGACTCGCTCACCCTCGCCGCCAGCGCCTTCCGGCTCGCCGACGTGTCCGCCCTCTACGCCGCGGTCGGCGAGGGCAACATCGGCGCCCAGGCCGTCGTACGCAAGGTCATCGAGCTGCACGGCGGCGACGAGGGGGCCCAGGAGGACCTCGCCGAGGCCGTCACCATCACCGGCCGCAGTCGCCGCCCGCGTCGCCCTTCCGGAGGCGACTCCGGCGTCATCGTCACCGGCTCGCCCGACGTGTGGGTCAAGCTCGCCAAGTGCTGCACCCCGGTCCCGCCGGACTCGATCCTCGGGTTCGTCACCAAGGGCGGGGGAGTGTCGGTCCACCGCAAGGACTGCACCAACGCCGCGGACCTGCTCGGCCAGCCGGAGAAGCTCGTCGACGTCGAGTGGGCCCCCACCGGCCAGTCGACCTTCCTGGTCAACATCCAGGTCGAGGCCCTCGACCGCTCCCGCCTGCTCTCCGACATCACCATGGCGCTCTCCGACGCCCACGTGAACATCCTGTCGGCGAACCTCACCACCTCCCGCGACCGCGTCGCGAAGTCGCGGTTCACCTTCGAGATGGCCGAGGCCAAGCACCTCGACACCGTGCTCAAGGCCGTCCGGACCGTCCCGGGCGTGTTCGACGCCTACCGCGTCACCAGCTGACGCCGCTGCAGGAATCCCCGCTCAGCCGGGTATTCCTGCGGTTGTTGGCCGTTGCAACGGCCAACAACCGCAGGAGAACGTCATCAAGTCCAGCCCGCTGAGGTTTGTCCACAGGAACTGAAGTCGTGGTTCGGGCAGGGAACGGACAGGGCAGCGTCGCTCCATGACGATCCCGGCCGACGACCCGCGCCTCGCCCCGATCTCGCTGCGCCGCGAGCTGATCGCACTCGGCGAGACGGACCGTTCGCTGGCGGCCTCGCTCCGTTCGGGCGTGCGCGCCAGGCCGCGGCGCGGAGCGTACGTCGAAGGGCCAGCCTGGCGGGCGATGTCGGGAGATCAGCGGTACGCCGTCCGGTGCCGCGCGGCGTACCAGCAGGCCCGCGCCGGTGTGATCCTGAGTCACGCGTCGGCGCTGCCCTTCCACGACGCGCCGTTGTGGGGCCTCGACCTCTCCGAGGTCCACCTCACCCGCGTGGACGGCCTCTCGGGCCGACGGGAGGCTGGGGTGCAACGGCACCGTGGTGAGGTGGACGACGGTGACGTGGCGGAGGTACACGGTGTGCGGATCATGTCGGCCATCCGCGCCACGCTGGAGGTGTCGATGTGGGGCACGACCGAGCCTGCGCTGGCCGTCGCCAACCACTTCCTGCACCGGGGCGACTTCACTGCTGCGGAGCTGCGCGAGCGGTACGAGCAGTCGATGGTCCACTGGCCCGACTCGGTCTCGACGGACGTCGTGATCCGGCTCGCCGACCCGCGGATCGAGTCGGTGGGGGAGTCGCGGACGCTGTACTTCCTCTACCGGCACGGCTTCCCCAAGCCTGTGCCGCAGTACGAGGTCGCGGACGACGGGTTCGTGGCCTTTCTCGACTTCGCCCTACCCGACCTCGGTATCTGGATCGAGTTCGACGGGCGAGCCAAGTACGAGCGCTACCTGCGTCCGGGAGAGTCGGCAGCGGACGCAGTGGTCCGCGAGAAGTATCGTGAGCAGCGCATCGCCCAGCTCACCGGATGGCGGTGCTTCCGGATCGCCTGGGAGGACCTCGCGGATCCCGAGCGCCTGGCCCGCCGCCTTCGCGCCTTCATCGAGGCCGTGCGTGCGGAGAGGCGACGCCGCCTGGCGTCCTGAGCGTCGACTGGTTGACGTTTTCTCGCGCTTGTCGGCCGTTGCAAACGTCAACAGGCGCAGGAATCCCCGCTCAGGCGGGGATTCCTGCAGCGCCGCACACCCCGGGCCGCCATCCCGTTCAGCGGTACTCCGCGGACGCCTTCCGGGCCATCTCGAGGAAGGCGCGGCGGCCCTCGAGGTTCTCCTCGAGCTCCTTGACCTTCTTCTCGTCACCTCGGGAGCGGGCGGCCTCGAGCTTGGCCTCGGCCTCGGCGATCGCGGCCTCGAGCTTGGAGACCATGTCGTCGGCGCGGGCGGACTTCTCGGGGTCGGACTTGCGCCACTGCTCGTCCTCGGCCTTGCGGATCGCCTGCTCGACGGCGCGCATGCGGCCCTCGAGCTCCTTGATCCGGTCGCGCGGGACCTTGCCGGCCTCGTCCCACCGGTCGGCGAGCTCGCGGAAGGCGGCCTTGGCGGCGGCGACGTCGCCGGACTCGGCGAGGGGGCCGAGCAGGGCCTCGGCCTCGACGAGGATGCCCTCCTTGACCTCCGCGTTCGCGGCGAACTCGGAGTCGAGGGCGGCGTTGGCGGCGTCGCGGGCGCCGAAGAACTTGTCCTGGGCGCCACGGAAGCGCTGCCAGAGGGCGTCGTCGACCGCCTTGGGGGCGGGGCCGGCGGCCTTCCAGTCGCGCATCAGGTCCCGGTAGCGGCCCGAGGTCGGACCCCAGTCGGTGGAGTCGGCGAGCGCCTCGGCCTCGACGACCAGGCGCTCCTTGACGACCCGGGCGGCCTCGCGCCGCTCGTCCTGCTCGGCGAAGTGCGCCTTGCGGGCCTTCGTGTACGCCGAGCGGGCGGACGAGAAGCGGCGCCACAGCTCGTCGTCGGCGGCCTTGTCGATGCGGGAGAGCTGCTTCCACTGCTCGAGGAGCTCGCGCAGGCGGTTGGCGCCGTTGCGCCAGTCACGTCCGGAGGCGATCTTCTCGGCCTCGGCGGCAAGCTTCTCCTTCTGCTCCTTCGCCTCGGCGATCCGCTGCGTCTTCGCGGCCCGGCGGGCGTCGCGCTGGGTGGCGATGACCGGGCCGAGCTCGTCGAGCTTGCGGACCAGCGCGGCGAGGTCGCCCACGGCGTGGACGTCGTCGAGCTGGTCGCGCACCAGCTTGACGGAGGCGACCGCCTCCTCGGGTGAGAGCACCCCTGTGAGGACCCGCTTGTGCAGCAGGTCCACCTCCAGGGCGAGGTTCTCGTAGCGCTTCGTGTAGAACGCCAGAGCCTCCTCGGGGGACGCATCGGGCATCTGCCCGACCGCCCGCTCGCCGTCGGCTGTCTTCACGTAGACGGTGCCGTCGTCGCCGACGCGGCCCCAGTCAGAGGTAGTCACAGTGGCCCATGCTAATCAAAGGTCGGGCAGCCACTAGGCTGGGTTGGTGCTGATCGCCGCCTTCCCCGCTGGACCGTGGGGCACCAACTGCTACGTCGCGGCAACCGGCCCGGGCACCGAGTGCGTCGTGATCGACCCCGGCAAGGACGCCGCCGCCGGCGTCGCGGAGGTCGTGCGGGAGCACCGGCTCAAGCCGGTTGCCGTGCTGCTGACCCACGGCCACATCGACCACATGTGGTCCGTGACCCCCGTCGCCGGGGCGTACGACGCCACCGCGTGGATCCACCCGGGCGACCGTCACCTGCTGTCAGACCCCATGGCAGGCATCTCGCGGGAGAGCGCCGCGATGCTGCTCGGCGGCGACTACCAGTTCACCGAGCCCGACGACGTCGCCGAGCTGGGCGACGGCGCGGAGCTCGAGCTCGCCGGCCTGCGGTTCGTCGTCGACCACACGCCCGGCCACACGGAGGGGTCGGTCACCTTCCGCACGCCCTGGGACCAGCCCGACGGTCCCGACATCTCCGAGGTGATGTTCTCCGGCGACCTGCTCTTCCAGGGCTCGATCGGTCGCACCGACCTGCCCGGCGGCGACCACGCGGCCATGCTGCGCTCGCTGGAGACCAAGGTCCTCCCGCTGGCCGACGACATCGTCGTGCTGCCCGGCCACGGGGACCAGACCTCGATCGGCCGCGAGCGCGCCACCAACCCGTTCCTGCTCGAGCTCCAGGACTCCGGCGCCGCCGGCCGGGTCACCCGAGGACTGTGATGGCCAAGCCCACGCCGCTCAGCGGCTTCCCCGAGTTCCTGCCTGCCCAGAGGTACGTCGAGCAGGAGGTCGTCGCCACCCTGGCACGCACCTTCGAGCTCCACGGCTTCGCCAACGTCGAGACCCGCGCCGTCGAGCCGATGGACCAGCTGCTCCGCAAGGGCGACACCTCCAAGGAGGTCTACGTCCTGCGCCGCCTCCACGAGGAGGACGGCAAGGACGCCGGGATCGGCCTGCACTTCGACCTGACCGTGCCCTTCGCCCGCTACGTGCTGGAGAACGCCGGCAAGCTCGAGTTCCCGTTCCGGCGCTACCAGGTCCAGAAGGTCTGGCGCGGCGAGCGTCCCCAGGAGGGCCGCTTCCGCGAGTTCACCCAGGCCGACATCGACATCGTCGGGCGCGACACCCTGCCGTTCCACCACGACGTCGAGGTCGCCCGGGTGATGCTCGAGGCGCTCGGCCGGCTGACCTTCCTGCCCGGCTTCCGGCTGCAGGTCAACAACCGCAAGCTGATCCAGGGCTTCTACGCCGGCCTCGGCGTGACCGGCGACGGCATCGACGAGGTCATGCGCCTGGTCGACAAGCTCGACAAGCTCGAGCCGGCGAAGGTGCGCCAGCTGCTGCTCGACGAGGCCGGTGTCTCCGAGGAGCGGGCCGACAAGGCGCTCGCCCTGGCGACCATCCGGGCCACCGACGACTCGTTCGTCGCCCGGGTCCGCGACCTCGGGGTGAGTCACGAGCTGCTCGACGAGGGACTCGACGAGCTCGCTGCCCTGGTCCGCGCATGTGCGCCGCTCGCCACCGACACGGTCCGGATCGAGGCCGACCTCTCCATCGCGCGCGGCCTGGACTACTACACCGGCACCGTCTTCGAGACCCGCCTCGACGGCTACGAGTCGCTCGGCTCGATCTGCTCCGGCGGTCGGTACGACGCGCTCGCCTCCGACGGCCGCACGACCTACCCCGGCGTCGGCATCTCCCTGGGCGTCAGCCGCGTCCTGGTCCCGCTCGTGCAGCGCGGGCTGCTCACCGCGGACCGCTCGGTGCCCAGCGTGGTGCTGGTCGCGCTCACCGACGAGGAGTCGCGCGCGGACGCCGACGCCGTCGCCACCGCCCTGCGCTCGCGTGGGATCCCGTGCGAGGTCGCGCCCAGCGCGGCGAAGTTCGGCAAGCAGATCCGCCACGCCGACCGGCGTGGCATTCCGTACGTCTGGTTCACCTTGACCGCGGAGGACGGCAGCACCGTCCACGAGGTGAAGGACATCCGCAGCGGGGAGCAGGTCGCCGCCGACCCGGCGACGTGGCAGCCTCCCGCCCAGGACCTGCGCCCGCAGGTCGTCACCACCGTCAGCACCACCGAAGGGGAAGCTCCGTGATCCGCAACCAGGACGCCGGCGCACTGCGCGCCGAGAACGTCGGCCAGACCGTCACCCTCGCCGGGTGGGTGGCCAACCGGCGCGATCACGGTGGCGTGGCCTTCATCGACCTCCGCGACGCCAGCGGCGTGGTCCAGGTCGTCATCCGCGACGAGGACGTCGCGCACAGCCTGCGCTCCGAGTACTGCCTCAAGGTCACGGGCGAGGTCGTGGCCCGCGGCGAGGGCCGCGAGAACCCGAACCTGCCGACCGGCGAGATCGAGGTCGTGGCGGCGGCCGGCGCCGAGGGTGTCGAGGTGCTCAGCGCCTCCGCCCCGCTGCCGTTCCCGATCAGCGACCACGTCGATGTCGGCGAGGAGGTGCGCCTCAAGCACCGCTACCTCGACCTACGCCGCAGCGCTCCCGGCAACGCGATCCGCCTGCGCAGCAAGGTCAACAAGGCCGCGCGCGACGTGCTCGACGCCCACGACTTCGTCGAGATCGAGACGCCGACCCTGACCCGCAGCACGCCCGAGGGCGCCCGCGACTTCCTCGTCCCGGCGCGCCTCCAGCCTGGCAGCTGGTACGCCCTTCCGCAGAGCCCCCAGCTGTTCAAGCAGCTCCTGATGGTCGCCGGCATGGAGCGCTACTACCAGATCGCGCGCTGCTACCGCGACGAGGACTTCCGCGCCGACCGGCAGCCCGAGTTCACCCAGCTCGACATCGAGATGAGCTTCGTGACCCAGGACGACGTGATCGCCCTGGGCGAGGAGATCGTCGCCGCGCTGTGGAAGCTCATCGGGTACGACGTCCCGCTGCCCCTGCCGCGGATGACCTACGCCGAGGCGATGGCCCGCTACGGCTCCGACAAGCCGGACCTGCGCATGGGTCTGGAGCTCGTGGAGTGCACCGAGTACTTCAAGGACACCCCGTTCCGGGTCTTCCAGGCGCCCTACGTCGGCGCCGTCGTGATGCCCGGCGGCGCCAGCCAGCCGCGCAAGCAGCTCGACGCCTGGCAGGAGTGGGCCAAGCAGCGCGGCGCCCGCGGACTGGCCTACGTGCTGGTCCAGGAGGACGGCGAGCTCGGCGGCCCGGTGGCCAAGAACCTCTCCGACGAGGAGAAGGCGGGCCTGGCCGCCCACGTCGGCGCGAAGCCGGGCGACTGCGTCTTCTTCGCGGCCGGCGCCGTGAAGTCCAGCCGCGCCCTCCTCGGTGCCGCCCGCCTGGAGATCGGCCGTCGTACCGGCCTGCTCGACGAGAGCGCGTGGAGCTTCCTCTGGGTCGTCGACGCGCCCCTCTTCGAGCCCGCCGACGAGGCCACCGCGGCCGGCGACGTGGCCGTCGGCGGGGGAGCGTGGACCGCGGTCCACCACGCCTTCACCAGCCCGCAGGACCTCGAGAACTTCGACACCGACCCCGGCAACGCGCTGGCGTGGGCCTACGACATCGTCTGCAACGGCAACGAGATCGGCGGCGGCTCGATCCGTATCCACCGCGAGGACATCCAGAAGCGGGTCTTCGAGGTCATGGGCATCAGCCAGGAGGAGGCCGAGGAGAAGTTCGGCTTCCTGCTGGAGGCGTTCAAGTACGGCGCGCCCCCGCACGGCGGCATCGCGTTCGGCTGGGACCGCGTGGTGGCCCTGCTGGCCGGCACGGACTCGATCCGGGACGTCATCGCCTTCCCCAAGACCGGCGGCGGCTACGACCCGCTGACGGCCGCTCCTGCGCCGATCACGGCGGAGCAGCGGAAGGAAGCCGGTGTGGACGCGCGCCCGGAGGACGAAAACCCCGCCTGACGGTCCCTCGCCGGAAGGATCTCCGGGGCGTCGAGACCAAACCGTTACCGCGTCGCTATCGCATTGGCGCAAGGGGTGCGCCTAAGGTCACGAGTCGTGTCGGGACGTGACGTCTCGCGCACGGACCCGAACCCGACGACGTGACGAGGTGGGAATGACTGCGCCGAGCAGCGACCTGGACAGCCACTTGGGTGTCCCCGCTGAGACGGGCGAACCGTCCGAGGCTCCCGGCGCCGTCGTCAGCCGGTCGCCGCTGCAGCTGGCGGCGCGACGGTTCCTGAAGGACAAGCTGTCCATGGCGTCGCTGATCGTGGTGCTGCTGTTCTTCATCGCCGCGGTCGTCGCGCCGTTCGCGGTGAAGTTCGGCTGGATCGACCCGCTCAGCTCCAACCAGGACCTCCTGGACGAGTTCGGCCTGCCGATCGGCGACTGGGGCGGCATCTCCGGCGACCACTGGCTCGGCATCGAGCCCGGCATCGGCCGCGACGCCCTGGCCCGGCTCTGGTACGGCACGACCTTCTCGCTGGCGATCGCGATCTCGGCGACCATCGTCGCGATGGTCATCGGGGTCGTCGCCGGCATCGTGTCCGGTGCCGCGGGCGGCTGGGTCGACGTCATCATCGGCCGGATCATCGACCTCACCCTGGCCTTCCCGCAGACCCTGATGCTGCTGGCCCTCTCCTCGGTCGGCCTGGCGTTCATCCACCAGACGCTCGGCGTGCCGAACGGCAACCCGACTGCCGCGGTCTACGTGATCGTCGTCCTCGGCCTGTTCGGCTGGACCGGCATCGCGCGTATCGTCCGCGGCCAGGTCCTCTCGCTGCGTGAGCGGGAGTTCGTGCAGGCGGCGCAGATGATCGGCGCCTCGCGGCGCCGGATCTACTTCAAGGAGATCCTGCCGAACCTGTGGGCCCCGATCCTGGTGACCTTCACCCTGATGATGCCGGCGTTCGTCTCCGCCGAGGCGGCGCTGAGCTTCCTCGGTGTCGGCATCTCGGCGCCGACGCCGACCCTCGGCAACGTGCTCACCGACGCCCTGCGGTACGCCGACTCGGCGTTCCTCTACTTCTTCATCCCCGCGTTCATGATCGCGACGCTCGTCGTCTGCTTCAACCTGCTCGGCGACGGCCTGCGCGACGCTCTCGATCCCAAGGCCGACCGGTGACGGGGACCGGCGGTATCCACAACTTCGTCGACACCGCGTCGTCGAACGTGCGGCCGCACCGCGAGCTGCACCCCCAAGGAGGATGCAAATGGGTATGAAACTGAGGAAGGCCTTGGCGGTCGCGTCCGCCTCGGTCCTGGGGCTCTCGCTGGCCGCATGTGGAGGCGGCGACAGTGACGGCTCCGGTGGTGGCTCCGGCGACGTCGAGGGCACCAAGGGCGGGACGCTGTACTACCTGCAGCACTTCCCGTTCGAGGCGTCGGACCCGCAGCGCATCTACTACGGTGTGCAGCTGGCCAACTGGCGTCGGGTGTTCTACCGCGGCCTGCTCGCGTTCCCGATGTCGGAGGACGCCGAGGTCGGCACCACCCCCGTCCCGGACCTCGCGACCGACACCGGCACCTCGAGCGAGGGCGGCAAGGTCTGGAAGTTCACCCTCAAGGACGGCGTGAAGTGGGAGGACGGCTCCGACATCACGTGTGAGGACGTCCAGTACGGCACCAGCCGTGTCTTCGCCAACGACGTCATCATCGGTGGCCCGAACTACACGCTCAGCTACATCGACGTGAAGGACTACCCGGGCCCCTACAAGGCGACCCCCGAGCAGCAGGCGGCCTTCGAGGACGCGGTCAGCTGCGACGGCAAGACCATCACGTTCCGGTTCAACAAGCCGTGGGCCGACTTCCCGCAGGCCATCGCCGGCATGATGATGACCGACCCGTACAAGAAGTCCTTCGACGAGGGCGAGAAGTCCCAGTGGAAGGTCCTGTCCAACGGTCCTTACAAGATCGAGGGCGGCAAGTGGGACAAGAACAAGGGCGCGACCCTGGTCCGCAACGACCAGTACGACCCGGCCACTGACGACCCGGAGCAGCTGCGCCTCGCCCTGCCCGACAAGATCGAGTGGCAGATCGACCCGTCCGACACCGCTGGCGAGCTCTTCAACGACCGCCTGATCAAGGACGCCGGCAACGACCAGTACGCCATCACCACGGCGCGCGTGGCCCCGCCGCAGTTCCCGCAGATCACCGGTGCCGTCGAGGACCGCTACGAGAGCGTGCTCTCGCCGTACAACTCCTACCTGGTGCCGAACCACAAGAAGATCACCGACGTCAACGTCCGCAAGGCGCTGGCCGTGTCGCTGAACCTCAACGGTTACGTCAAGGCCCTCGGTGGCGAGCGCGTCGGCGAGCCCGGCGAGACCATCGTCAACCCGGGCGTCTCGGGTGCGCAGGACAACCCGGCGTTCTCCGAGGACAACGACAACAACGGTGACCCGGAGGCCGCCAAGGCCCTCCTGGCCGAGGCCGGCGTCAAGACGCCGTACCCGATCAAGCTCGCCTACCAGAAGTCGCCGACCACCGACAAGGCCATGGCGATCGTCAAGGAGAGCTGGGACGCCGCTGGCTTCAAGGTGACCCTCGAGGGCCTCAGCGACACGTACTACGACGTGATCGCGCAGCCCGACAAGGACGTCGACGTCATGTGGGCCGGCTGGGGTGCTGACTGGCCGTCGATGATGACGGTCCTCCCGCCGCTGTTCGACAGCCGCCCGAACGTCTCGTCCACCACCTGTGGCAACGACTACGGCTGCTACCAGAACGACGAGTTCGAGGCGCTCATCGACAAGGCCGCGAACTCGTCCGACATCGAGGAGCAGGTCGGCTTCCTGCAGGAGGCCGACAAGGTCCTCGGCGAGCAGTACGCCTACATCCCGCTCGAGGTGTCGAAGTTCAACTGGCTCCGCGGCTCCAAGGTCACCGGCTTCGCGACGACCCCCGCGTCGTCCGCCTACCCGGAGATCGGCCTCATCGGCGTGCAGAACTGACGCTGAACCGGTAGGCAACTCGTAACACCCTCAGTGTGGTGCTGGGCGGGGGAACCCCGCCCAGCACCACCGGGTGGAGCCCTGCGGCTCCACCCTCCACTCATGCGTCGGCACCCCCGGCGCGATCCAAGCCCGGACAGGAGCGTGAAGCAGTCCCATGTGGGCCTACGCCGCGCGTCGCACCGCCATCGGACTCGTCCTGCTGCTGGTGCTCAGTTTCGTGACCTTCGTGCTGTTCTTCGCAGCGCCGGTCGACCAGGCGCGCTACGCCTGTGGCAAGCAGTGCACCGAGGAGCAGATCGCCGTCACCGAGCGGGCGCTCGGGTACGACAAGCCCGTCTACGAGCAGTGGGGCGCCTTCGTGAAGGGCATCGTCGCGGGACGCCAGTTCCCGGCGGACCCCGAGGTGCGTGCTGCTGCGCCCGAGACGGTCTCTGACTGCGCCGCTCCCTGCCTGGGCTACTCCAAACTGAACGCGAAGACCGTCAACGAGCTGATCGGTGACGCCGCCCCCATCTCCATCGCCCTCGCCCTCGTGGCCGTGGTGATGTGGCTGATAGGTGGGGTCTCACTGGGCATCCTGGCCGCGGTCACCAAGGGCTCGATCGTCGACCGCGGCATCGTCGGGCTGACCCTGGTCGCCTATGCGTTCCCCTCGTTCTTCATCGGCGTCTTCATGCTGAAGTACGTCGCCATCCGGTGGGAGCTGGTCCCACTACCCAGGTACGTGTCCATCGAGGACGGCGGCGTGTTCACCTGGCTGGAGAACCTCCTGCTTCCGGGCTTCGTGCTGGCCCTGCTCTTCCTCGCGGGCTACGTCCGCATGACCCGCGCGTTCGTGCTGGAGTCCCTCTCCGAGGACTACATCCGCACCGCCCGGGCGAAGGGCCTCAAGGGGCGGGTGGTGCTGTTCAAGCACGGCCTGCGTGCCGCACTCACGCCGCTGGTCACCATGACCGGCCTCGACCTGGCGGGCCTGCTCGGCGGCGCGATCATCACCGAGTCGGTGTTCGCCTACCCGGGCCTGGGCCTGCTGACGGTCCAGGCGTCCAACGCCTGGGACCTGCCGACGATCATCGGCGTGGTCGTCCTGGCCGGTGCCTTCGTGATCGTGGCCAACATCATCGTCGACATCGCCTACGCGTTCATCGATCCGCGTGTCCGGCTGGGCTGAGGAGAGGAGCGCAGGAATGACGAACATGACGAAGAGCTCGCCGACTCCCACGGCCACGGACGGGACCCCGTTCCTCGAGGTGGACAACCTCAAGGTGCACTTCCCGACCGCCGACGGCGTCGTGAAGGCGACCGACGGGTTGTCGTTCAACCTCGAGCGCGGCAAGACGCTCGGCATCGTGGGTGAGTCCGGGTCGGGCAAGTCCGTGTCGAGCTCGGCCATCCTGGGCCTGCACCGCGGCACCAACGCGCAGGTCAGCGGTGAGATCCGCCTCGACGGCGTGGACCTGCTGTCG
This sequence comes from Nocardioides sp. J54, assembly GCF_000519005.1. Classification (GTDB taxonomy): domain Bacteria; phylum Actinomycetota; class Actinomycetes; order Propionibacteriales; family Nocardioidaceae; genus Nocardioides. The sequence goes on from NZ_JAER01000015.1 coordinate 67,926, forward strand.
CTCTCCAACGAGGAGATGCGCCTGCGCCGCGGCAAGGACATCGCGATGATCTTCCAGGACCCGCTGTCCGCGATGCACCCCTACTACTCGGTCGGGGTCCAGCTCGCCGAGGCCTACCGGGTCCACAACAACGTCAACCGCAAGGCCGCCCGCACCCGGGTGGTGGAGATGCTCGAGCTGGTCGGCATCCCGCAGCCGGACCGGCGCTACGACGCCTACCCGCACCAGTTCTCCGGCGGCATGCGCCAGCGCGCGATGATCGCGATGGCGCTGATCAACGACCCGACGCTGGTCATCGCCGACGAGCCGACCACGGCGCTCGACGTCACGGTGCAGGCCCAGATCCTCGACCTGCTGACGAACCTCCAGAAGGAGTTCAACACCGCGGTCATCATCATCACCCACGACCTCGGCGTGGTCGCCGAGATGTCGGACGACGTGCTGGTGATGTACGGCGGCCGCGCGGTCGAGTACGGCCCCTGTCGCGAGGTGCTGACGCATCCCGAGATGCCCTACACCTGGGGGCTGCTCTCGAGCGTCCCCGACGTCTCCGCGGACACGAACGCGCGGATGGTGCCGATCCCCGGCAACCCGCCCAGCCTGCTCAACCCGCCGAGCGGCTGCGCCTTCCACCCGCGTTGCACCTTCCGCGACGAGGTGCCGGGCGACCTGTGCACCACCGTGCTCCCCGAGCTCGAGCCCGCCTCGCGGCCGGGCCACCTCAAGCGCTGCCACCTCGCCGACCCGGACCGGATCTACGCCAAGCAGGTCCTGCCCGAGATCGCCCCTGACCTGGCCAAGGAGGCCTGAGTTGTCCGACGACATCGACCAGGCTGACCACACCGAGAACACCAGCCACGCCGACCACGCCGGCCACGCCGACCACGCCGACCCGGTCGTGGCCGCCGACGCACCGGTGGACCTCGACGACGTCACCGGCCACGCCGCCAGCGAGCTGGACCCGGAGGCCCCGCCCGTCCTGACGGTCGAGAACCTCCGGATGTACTTCCCGGTGCACGCCACGGGCCTGATCCGCCGCAAGGTCGGTGACGTCCAGGCGGTCGACGGGGTGTCCTTCGTCGTGCCCGAGGGCGGCTCGCTCGGCCTCGTCGGCGAGTCCGGCTGCGGCAAGTCGACCACCGGCCGTGCGATCACCCGGCTCTACAAGCCGACGTCGGGCTCGATCAAGTTCGGCGGCAAGGACCTGGCCACGATCTCCTCGCGCGAGCTGAAGGGGATGCGCAGCGAGATCCAGATGATCTTCCAGGACCCGTACAGCTCGCTGAACCCGCGGCACACGGTCGGCTCGATCATCGGCGCGCCCCTGCGGATCCACAACATGGTCCCGAAGGACCAGACCCTCAAGCGGGTCCAGGAGCTGCTCGAGGTCGTCGGCCTCAACCCGGAGCACTACAACCGGTACCCGAACGAGTTCTCCGGCGGCCAGCGCCAGCGCATCGGCATCGCCCGCGCGCTCGCCCTGCGGCCCAAGGTGATCGTCGCCGACGAGCCGGTCTCCGCGCTCGACGTGTCGATCCAGGCGCAGGTCATCAACCTGCTCCAGGACCTGCAGCGCGAGTTCAACATCGCGTTCCTGTTCATCGCCCACGACCTGGCCGTGGTCCGGCACTTCTGCCCCGAGGTCGCGGTGATGTACCTCGGCAAGATCGTCGAGATCGGAGACCGGGACTCGATCTACGGCAACGCGCACCACCCGTACACGCAGGCACTGCTCTCGGCCGTTCCGGACGTGCGCCAGGCGTCGGTCGGCGGACGCCGCGAGCGGATCCGGCTGCAGGGTGATGTCCCGAGCCCGATCGACCCGCCGTCCGGCTGCCGGTTCCGGACGCGGTGCCCGATCGCGCAGGAGATCTGCGCCAAGCACGAGCCGCCGCTCATGCAGATCGGGCGCCGGCACAAGGTCGCCTGCCACTTCCCGGGCCGCCTCGGCGAGGCGCCGCGGGAGCCGCTGACGACGGGCCTGCTCGGCGTCGACGGCGAGGGCCGCCCGGACCCGGGCGCCAGCCCGAGCAACGACCTGGTCGACCAGCCCGGCTACGCGGACACGTGGTTCGACCTCGACGCGAAGCGGATCGGTCGGGCCTGAGTAGGGTGGCTCGCCGTGGATGACGAGCCGCAGCTGTTCGACACCCCGGGCAGGAGTACGACGACCGGCGGGTCGCTGGCCGACGCGACCCACGCCGCGGCGCCGCTGGCGGTGCGGATGCGTCCGCGCGACCTCGACGAGCTGGTGGGCCAGTCCCACCTGCGCGCCCCGGGGTCGCCGCTGAGGCAGCTGGTCGAGGGCGACCAGTCGCTCTCGCTGCTCCTGTGGGGGCCGCCGGGCACCGGCAAGACGACGATCGCCTCGATCATCAGCCAGCAGACCGGCCGCCGCTTCGTGGAGGTCTCCGCCGTGTCCGCGGGGGTGAAGGAGGTGCGAGCGGCGATCGACACCGCCCGCCGGCAGCTCGTGGCCACGGGGGAGGAGACCGTCCTCTTCGTCGACGAGGTGCACCGGTTCAGCAAGGCGCAGCAGGACGCGCTGCTGCCCGGCGTCGAGAACCGCTGGGTCACCCTGGTCGCGGCGACCACGGAGAACCCCTCGTTCAGTGTGATCTCGCCGCTGCTCTCGCGCAGCCTGTTGCTGCGGCTGCAGCCGCTCACCGACGACGACATCGGGGAGGTGCTCGACGCCGCGGTCGCCGACGAGCGCGGCCTCGGCGGCGAGCTCACCCTCGACGAGGCGGCCCGCGAGCACATCGTCCGGCTGGCCGGTGGCGACGCACGCCGGTCGCTGACCTACCTCGAGGCGGCCGCCGGTGCGGCGCGCTCGAAGGGCAGCACCACGATCGACGTCGAGACGGCCGAGACGGCCGCCGACCAGGCCGCGGTCCGCTACGACCGCGACGGCGACCAGCACTACGACGTGGTCAGCGCGTTCATCAAGTCGGTGCGCGGCTCCGACGCCGACGCGGCGCTGCACTACCTCGCCCGGATGATCGAGGCCGGGGAGGACCCTCGTTTCATCGCCCGGCGGCTGATGATCCTGGCCAGCGAGGACATCGGCCTGGCCGACCCGACCGCACTGTCCACCGCGGTCGCCGCGGCACAGGCCGTGCAGCTGATCGGGATGCCGGAGGCCCAGCTCACCCTGGCTCACGCCACCATCGCGCTCGCGGTGGCACCCAAGTCCAACGCCGTCACCACCGCGATCTTCGAGGCGATCGCCGACGTGCGGGCCGGCAAGATCGGCAACGTCCCGCCGCACCTGCGCGACGCCCACTACTCCGGTGCGAAGTCGCTGGGCCACGGCGTCGGCTACGTCTACAGCCACGACGCGCCGTTCGGCGTCGCCGAGCAGCAGTACGCCCCCGACGTGGTCCTCGACCGCGCCTACTACCGCCCGACGGAGCTCGGGGCCGAGGCCGGGGTGAAGCAGCGGTGGGAGCGGGTCCGACGCATCATCCGGGGCAAGTAGTCTTGTCCGTCGTGACCACCCACCTCGCCGTACCCGACTGGCTGGCTGTGGTGACCCTCCTCGGCCTGCTGGCGCTGGTCGTGGCCGTGCTCGGCCTCGGCCTCTCCCTGCGCCGCTCGCGCCGGCACACCGAGGAGCTGCTGGCCGCCGCCGCGACCGACGCCGAGGCGCTGCGCGAGCAGCTGGCTGGCCTCGAGCAGCAGGTGCGCACCCGCACGACCGCGGTCGAGACCCGCGAGCGCGTGCCGGTCGCGGTGGTCGACGACCGCGAGTACCTCATCACCGACCTCGGCAAGGCGCGGGGGCCGAAGGTGCCGGCGCCCGTCGTCCCGGCTCCGCAGTTCGCCGACATCCTGCTGCGCGAGAGCGTCATCAAGACCGCCTCGCTGGCCGCCGGCCTGCGCCGTGCGCTCTCGCCCGAGGTCCGCAACCGGATCCGGTTCGAGATGAAGCGCGAGGTCAAGCGCGCCCGCAAGCAGCGCAAGCTGATGCTGCGCGCCGCGCGCCGCGACTGGGAGACCCGCCAGCGCGCCGCGACGGAGGTGGCGTCGTGATCCGCTCCGGCGTGGTGTTCGGCGCCGGCGTCGCGGCCGGTGTCTACGGGATGGTGAAGGTGCGCCGCCTCGCCGAGGCGTTCACCCCCGACGGGATGCGGGACCGGATCGGCGCCGCGGTGCTCGGCGCCCGGCTGCTCCGCGACGAGGTCGCGCAGGGACAGGCGGACGCGGAGACCCGACTGCGCGAGCACTACCGCGGGCTGGGCATCGGGGGTGCTGCTGCCGGCCGCCCCGAGCTCGACGCCCGCCCGACCACGACGGCCCCGGTGGCCGCCCTGAGCAACAAGGAAGAGGAAGCCAAGCGATGACGGACCGCTACCTGAGCAGCGCGGAGATCCGCAACCGGTTCCTCGCCCACTTCGAGGAGCGGGGACACACGGTCGTGCCCTCCGCCTCCCTGCTGCTGGACGACCCGAACCTGCTCTTCGTCAACGCCGGCATGGTGCCCTTCAAGCCGTACTTCCTCGGCCAGGAGACGCCGCCGTTCTCGCGGGCGACCAGCGTGCAGAAGTGCGTGCGCACCCTCGACATCGAGGAGGTCGGCAAGACCACCCGCCACGGCACGTTCTTCCAGATGAACGGCAACTTCTCCTTCGGTGACTACTTCAAGGAGGGCGCCGTCCAGTACGCCTGGGAGCTGATCACCGGCGACCAGGCCTCCGGTGGACTCGGCTTCAACCCCGACCGGATCTGGGTCACCGTGCTGCCCGAGGACGCCGAGGCGCGGGACGCGTGGAAGCGGATCGCGGGCCTGCCCGACGAGCGGATCCAGCCCCGCGGTCTCAAGGACAACTACTGGAACATGGGCGTCCCCGGTCCCGGTGGCCCCTGCAGCGAGATCTACATCGACCGCGGTCCCGAGTTCGGCCCCGACGGCGGCCCCGAGGCCGACGAGGACCGGTTCCTGGAGATCTGGAACCTCGTCTTCATGCAGGAGGAGCTGTCGGCCGTCCGCGCCAAGGACGACTTCGACATCGCCGGGCCGCTGCCGAGCAAGAACATCGACACCGGCATGGGCCTCGAGCGCGTCGCCTACCTGCTCCAGGGCAAGAACAACCTGTACGAGATCGACACGGTCTTCCCCGTGATCGAGCGCGCCCAGGAGCTCAGCGGCAAGAAGTACGGCGCCCCGGGCTCCGACGCGCAGGTCGACGACGTGCGCTTCCGGGTCGTCGCCGACCACGTCCGCAGCTCGCTCATGCTCATCGGCGACGGCGTCACCCCCGGCAACGAGGGCCGTGGCTACGTGCTGCGCCGCCTGCTGCGCCGCGCGGTGCGCAACATGCGGCTGCTCGGCTACCAGGACCCGGCCCTGCCGGAGCTGCTGCCCGTCTCGCGCGACCGGATGGGGGAGAGCTACCCCGAGCTGGTCACCGACTGGGACCGCATCGCGCAGGTCGCCTTCGCCGAGGAGGAGGCGTTCCGCAAGACCCTCCAGGCCGGCACCCAGATCTTCGACCTCGCTGCCGGCGAGGTGAAGCAGTCCGGGGCGAGCACCATCCCGGGCGACAAGGCGTTCGCACTGCACGACACCTACGGCTTCCCGATCGACCTGACCCTCGAGATGGCCTCCGAGGCCGGGCTCAGCGTCGACGAGCAGGGCTTCCGCCAGCTGATGACCGAGCAGCGCGAGCGTGCCAAGGCCGACGCCCGGGCGAAGAAGGGGCAGCACGCCGACACCGGCGTCTACCGCGGCATCCTCGACGCCAACGGCCCGACCGAGTGGCTCGCCTACGAGACCCTCGAGACCGAGTCCCGCCCGCTCGCGCTGCTGCGCGAGGGTGCGGCTGTCGACGTCCTCGCTGCCGGCGAGATCGGTGAGCTGGTCCTGGACCGCACCCCGTTCTACGCCGAGTCCGGCGGCCAGGTCGCCGACGCCGGGACGATCGACTTCGAGGGCGGCACCCTCGAGGTGCTCGACGTCCAGCGCCCGGTGCGGGGGCTGGTCGTGCACCAGGTCCGCGTCGTCGACGGCGAGCTGCCGGCGAGCGCCTCGCTGCTGCACGCCCGGGTCGACCCCGACTGGCGCACCGGCGCCCGCCAGGCGCACTCCGGCACGCACATCGTGCACGCCGCGCTGCGCGAGGTGCTCGGTCCCACGGCCCTGCAGTCCGGCTCCTACAACCGGCCGGGCTACCTGCGCCTCGACTTCGGCTGGCTGAGCGCGCTGAACCCCGACCAGGTCCACGAGATCGAGCACGTCGCCAACAACGCGCTGCGCGCCGACCTGCCCGTCGGCTGGCAGTACATGACGCTCTCCGAGGCCAGGGACTGGGGCGCCCTCGCGCTCTTCGGCGAGACGTACGACGACCAGAAGGTCCGCGTCGTCGAGATCGGTGGCCCCTGGTCGCGTGAGCTGTGCGGTGGCACCCACGTCGACCACTCCAGCCAGGTTGGCACCATCGTGGTCACCGGCGAGGCCAGCGTCGGCTCCGGCAACCGCCGCATCGAGGCGCTCACCGGTGTCGAGGGCTTCTCCTACCTCGCCCGCGAGCGGGACGTCGTCAGCCAGCTCTCGACGCTGCTCAAGACCCAGCCCGACGACCTCGTCGGCCGGGTCTCCGACCTCGTCGACCGGCTGAAGCAGACCGAGAAGGAGATGGAGAAGATCCGTCTCGCCCAGCTGCTGTCCGGCGGTGCCGCGCTCGCGGAGGGCGCCGAGGTCGTCAACGGCGTCCGGGTCGTCGCGCAGCGCCTCGACGGTGCGAGCGGCGGTGACGTCCGTACCCTCGCCACCGACGTGCGCGGCCGGCTCGCCGGCGACACGCCCGCGGTCGTCGTGCTCATCGGTGCGGCGAACGGCAAGGCGTCCATCGTCGCGGCCCTCAACGACGCGGCCCAGGCCCGCGGCCTCAAGGCCGGCGACCTGGTCCGTGCGGCGGCCCCGTTCCTCGACGGCAAGGGCGGCGGCAAGGCCGACCTCGCGCAGGGTGGCGGCGCCGACGTCTCGCGCATCGACGAGGCGCTGGCCGCCGTGACCGCGGCGGTCGCCTCCGCGTGAGGCCGCGGTGAGGAGCGGCGTCCGCCTGGGTGTCGACCCGGGCGACGCCCGGATCGGCGTCGCGCGCAGCGACCCGTCCGGACTGATCGCGACGCCGGTCGAGACCGTGCGCCGCGGCAAGGGCGACCTCCGGCGCATCCACCAGATCGCGACCGCCGAGGGTGCGGTCGAGGTCGTGCTCGGCCTGCCGCGCTCGCTGTCCGGGGCCGAGGGACCGGCCGCGGTGAAGACGCGCGATTTCGCCGCCCGCCTCGCCCGGCGCGTCGCACCGGTGCCGGTGCGCCTCGTCGACGAGCGGCTCACGACCGTGACCGCGGAGGCTATGCTGCGCGACCAGCGCAAGGGGGCGAAGCGTCGCGCCGTGGTCGACCAGGTCGCAGCCGTCGTCATCCTCCAGCAGGCGCTGGACGCCGAACGCATGACCGGCCAGCCCCCGGGCGAGCTGGTCGATCCGGCCGGGCAGCCCGGGCAGCCCGGGCAGCCCGGGCAGCCCGGGCAGACCGGGCAGACCGGGCAGACCGGGCAGACCGGGGCCACCAGCACGGAGACCACCGGGGACACCGAAGGAGAAGACGGATGACCGAGTCGGTGCTGCCGGGCGAGGACCCGGCAACCAGGCCCGTCGAGAACGGTGGCCGTCGCCGCGCCGCCCGCAGCAAGCGGCGCTCCGGCTGCCTGCCCATGCTGGTGGCGGTGGTCCTCTTCGGTGCCGTTCTCGCGTGGTTCGCGCGCGGCGCGATCTCCGACGTGCGCGACATGTTCTCCGGGCCCGAGGACTACGACGGTCCCGGCACCGGCGAGGTGATGATGGTCGTCGACCCGGGCCAGTCGGTCCGCTCGATGGGCGACGAGCTCGAGGAGCTCAACGTGGTCGCCTCCGCGGACGCGTTCGTCGATGCCGCCGCTGCGAACTCGCGCTCGACCGCGATCCAGCCCGGCACCTACCTGCTGCGCGAGGAGATGAAGGCCGCCGACGTCGTCGACGTCCTGGTCGACCCCGGCAACATCGTCACCACGACCGTCACGATCCCCGAGGGCTTCACCGTCGCCCAGATCGTCGACCGGCTCGCGGCACAGACGGACTTCTCGAAGAAGCAGTTCGAGCGGGTGCTGGCCCGGCCCGAGCGCTTCGGCCTGCCGGACTACGCCAAGGGCAACCCGGAGGGCTACCTGTTCCCGGCGACCTACGCGTTCAGCCCGGCCGACAAGCCGGTCGACATGCTCGCCAAGATGGTGTCCCGCTACGAGCAGGCGCTCGGCGACAACGACATCGAGGCGGTCGGCGCCGCGCTCGGCAACGGCTACACGCCCGAGCAGGTGATGACCGTCGCCAGCCTCGTCGAGGCCGAGGGCCGCGGCGACGACATGCCGAAGATCGCCCGCGCCATCTACAACCGCCTCGAGTTGCCGAACGGCGGCGGCACCAATGGGCTGCTGCAGATCGACGCGGCGGTGCTCTACGCCCTCGGCACGCGCGACACCTCGAAGCTCGTGGCCCCGCTGTCCGAGCTCACCGACTCGCCCTACAACACCTACCGCTACCCGGGCCTGCCGCCGGGTCCGATCGGCGCGCCCGGCGAGGCCGCGATCCAGGCCGCGCTGAACCCCGCCGAGGGTGACTGGGTCTACTGGATCACCATCGACTGCGCCGGCACGACGAAGTTCTCGGCGACGCTCGAGGAGCACAACCAGTACGACGCCGTCAACGGCGCGGAGTGCTGAGGGACGTCGTGGAGGAGCGGCTCCGCTGCGGCGTGGTGGGCGACCCGATCGCCCACTCGCTCTCGCCCGTGCTGCACCGCGCCGGCTACGCCGCGCTCGGCCTCGACGCGTCGTACGACGCCACCCGGGTGCCGGCGGGCGGCCTGGCCGACCACGTGGCCGGCCTCGGCCCGCAGTGGCGCGGGCTGTCGGTCACCGCGCCACTGAAGCGGGAGGCGCTCGCGCTGGCGAGCACCGCCAGCGACCGGGCGCGCCTCGCCGGTGGCGCCAACACGCTGCTCCGCACGCCCGAGGGCTGGGCCGCCGACAACACCGACCTGCCCGGCGCGGTCGCCGCGATCCGGGAGCGCTACGACGGTCCGGCGACCGTCGCGACGATCATCGGCGCCGGCGCGACCGCCGCGTCGACCGGGCTCGCGCTCGCCGAGCTCGGTGTCCGCACCGTGCGGCTGCTGGCTCGCGACCCCGATCGGGCGCAACCGACAGTCGGCGTGCTCGAGGCGGAGGCGCGCCTCGAGGTCGACGTCCTCCCGATCGACGGCGCCGCCGTGGTCGGTGAGGTCGTGGTCTCGACGGTGCCGGTCGCCGCACAGTCCGACGCCCTCGTGGCGGCCACCGCCTCGGCAGCCGTCGTCTTCGAGGTCGTCTACGACCCCTGGCTCTCGCCGATCGCCGCTGCGGCAGCAGCCCGCGGTCAGGCCGTCGTCTCGGGGCTCGACCTGCTGGTCCACCAGGCGGTCCTGCAGTTCGCGATGTTCACTGGTCACAACGGGCCACTGGAGACCATGCGGAAGGCGGGCGAAGCGGCGCTCGCGGCTCGCTAGGTTCGACACCCATGGAGCTGCTCCCTGCCCTGGCGGGTCTGGTCGTCGGCCTGCTCGGCGGTCTCGCCGTGCCGCGCATCGTCGCGTGGTGCCCCGAGCCCCGGCACGACCCCTCGGAGAACCCCGACGAGTTCCCCGACCACGTCCCGTTCGCCGAGCTGGCCCGGCGGCCGCGGTTGGCGCTGCGGTCAGGCACCGCCGGCGCCCTGGTCGGCGGGATCCTGGGACTCGCGATCGGCGACGGCTGGGCGCTGCTGTGGCTGCTGGCCGTGGTCGGGCCCTGCCTGGCGCTCGCGGTCATCGACTACGTGACGTGGTACCTGCCGAAGCGGCTCGTGTGGACGTCGTACGGCGTCGTCGCGGTCCTCGAGGTGGTCGCGGCCGTGGCGCTCGACGAGCCCCTGCTGCTCGTCCTCGCGCTCGGCGGCATGGTCGCGCTCGTCCTCTACTACGGGCTGCTGTGGTTCATCAGCCCCCGGATGATGGCCTTCGGCGACGTCCGCCTCGCCGGCCTCATCGGACTCGCGCTCGGCCCGCTGGGCGTGATGACGCTGCTCGTGTCGGTGCTCGCCGCCGCCGTGCTGTCGGTGCTCGCCTACGTGCCGATGAAGCTGCGGGGCAACGCGATCCGGCGCGAGGGCGTGCGCGGCCCGCTCAAGGACAACCTGCCGTACGGCCCGTTCCTGCTCCTCGGGGCGCTCGTGGCCGTCGTCGTGGGACGGGTCCTGGCCGTCTCCTGACCCCGTGGGAGACTTGCTCCCATGTTGCGCTGGCTGACTGCGGGGGAGTCCCACGGCCCCTCCCTGGTCGCGATCCTCGAGGGGCTGCCCGCCCACGTCGAGGTGACGACCGACGACATCTCCGACTCCCTCGCCCGTCGGCGTCTCGGCTACGGCCGCGGCGCGCGGATGAAGTTCGAGGCCGACGAGGTGACGATCACCGGCGGCGTGCGCCACGGCCGCACCCAGGGCGGCCCCGTCGCCATCCAGGTCGGCAACACCGAGTGGCCCAAGTGGGAGACCGTCATGGCGGCCGACCCGGTGGACGCCGCCGTGCTCGAGAAGCAGGCCCGCAACGCCCCGCTCACCCGTCCGCGCCCCGGCCACGCCGACCTCGCGGGCATGCAGAAGTACGACTTCGAGGACGCCCGGCCGATCCTCGAGCGCGCCTCCGCGCGCGAGACCGCGGCCCGCGTCGCGCTCGGCCGTGTCGCCAGCAACTTCCTCGAGCAGGCCACCGGCGCCCGCATCGTCAGCCACGTGCTGGAGATCGGCGGCGTCCGCACCCCCTCGCGCGACCTGCCGGCGCCCGACGACGTCGCCCGCCTCGACGCCGACCCGGTGCGCTGCCTCGACCCCGACGGCTCCAAGCAGATGGTCGAGCGGATCGACCAGGCCCACAAGGACGGCGACACCCTCGGTGGCGTCGTCGAGGTCGTCGTGCACGGCCTGCCGCCGGGCCTGGGCTCGCACGTGCACTGGGACCGGCGCCTCGACGCCCGGCTCGCGGGTGCGCTCATGGGCATCCAGGCCATCAAGGGCGTCGAGGTCGGCGACGGCTTCGAGCTCGCGGCGACGCCCGGCTCGCTCGCGCACGACGAGATCGTGCCGACCGAGGAGGGCCTGCGCCGGGTCTCGGGCCGCTCCGGTGGCACCGAGGGCGGGATGACCACTGGCGAGGTGCTGCGCGTGCGCGCCGCCATGAAGCCGATCGCCACCGTCCCGCGCGCCCTGCGCACGGTCGACGTCGCGACCGGCGAGGAGGCGGTGGCCCACCACCAGCGCTCCGACGTCTGCGCCGTCCCCGCCGCCGGCATCGTCGCGGAGGCCATGGTGGCGCTGGTGATCGCCGACGCCGTCACCGAGAAGTTCGGCGGCGACTCCGTCGGCGAGACCCGCCGCAACGTGCAGGCCTACCTCGACAACCTCCGCTACCGGTGACCGCACCCCGCGCCGTCCTCGTCGGCACGATGGGTGCCGGCAAGACCACCGTCGGCCGGATGGTCGCCGGCGCCCTCGGCGTCGGCTTCGCCGACTCCGACCAGGTGGTCGAGGAGCGCGCAGGCAAGAGCGTGCAGGAGATCTTCGTCGACGACGGCGAGCAGACGTTCCGCACCCTCGAGCGCGAGGTCGTCGCGGAGCTCCTCGGTGCGCACGACGGCGTGCTCTCGCTGGGCGGGGGAGCGGTGCTCGACCCCGCCACCCGCGAGCTGCTCGCCGACCACCATGTCGTGTTCCTGCGCGTCGGGCTCGCCGAGGCGGTGAAGCGGGTCGGCCTCGGCGTCGGCCGGCCGCTGCTGCTCGGCAACGTCCGCTCCCGCGTCAAGCAGCTGCTCGACGAGCGCACGCCGATCTACGAGGGCGTCGCGCGCACCACCGTCGAGACCGACGAGCGTCCTGCCGCCGACGTCGCCGCCGACGTCGTCGCCGCCATCGCCGCCCTGGAGGAGTCCCCGTGAGCGAGCCGTCCGTCATCCACGTGGCCACCGCCGCGCCGTACGACGTCGTCGTCGGCCACGGCGTACTCGACCGCCTCCGCGGGCTGCTGCCCGCCGGGGTCCAGCGGGTCGCGATCGTCTGCCCGGAGTCGCTCGAGCACCTCCTCGACCCGTTCGCCGACCTGCTCGACAGCCTCGACGTCGTCGTCCTCCAGGTCCCCGACGGCGAGGAGGCCAAGGACTGGGAGGTCGCCGCGGCGTGCTGGGAGGCCCTGGGCGAGGAGGGCTTCACCCGCTCCGACGCCGTCGTCACCCTCGGCGGCGGCGCGACCACGGACGTCGGCGGCTTCGTCGCCGCCACCTGGCTGCGCGGCGTCGCCGTCGTGCACGTCCCGACCTCGCTGCTGGCGATGGTCGACGCGGCCGTCGGCGGCAAGACCGGCATCAACACCCCCGCGGGGAAGAACCTCGTCGGCTCCTTCCACGAGCCGGCCGGCGTGCTCTGCGACCTCGCCCTGCTCGAGACGCTCCCGCGCGCCGAGCTCGTCGCCGGCCTCGGTGAGGTCGTCAAGTGCGGCTTCATCGCGGACCCGCGGATCCTCGAGCTGGTCGAGACCACCGACCCGGCCACCCTGACCGCTGACTCGCCGGTGCTGCGCGAGCTGGTCGAGCGGGCGATCGCGGTCAAGGCCGACGTCGTCGCGGGCGACCTCAAGGAGAAGGGCGGCGTCGACGGCCACCCCGGCCGCGAGGCGCTCAACTACGGCCACACCCTCGCCCACGCGATCGAGAAGGCCACCGGCTACTCCATCCGGCACGGCGAGGCCGTCGCCCTCGGCTGCATCTACGTCGCCGAGCTCGCCGCCCGTGCGACGGGCCTGCCCGACGGGCTGGTCGACCGCCACCGCGCGGTGTTCGGCAGGGTCGGCCTGCCGACGTCGTGGGACGGTGCCCCGTTCGACGACCTGCTCGCCACGATGCGGGTCGACAAGAAGTCGCGCGGCAACCAGCTGCGCTTCGTCGTGCTCGAGGACGTCGGCCGCCCGGTCGTGCTGGCCGGCCCGTCCGAGGACGACCTGCGCGCGGCCTGGGACGCGCTGGGGGCGACGGCATGAGCCGCCGCGAGGTGTGGGTCCTCAACGGCCCGAACCTCGGCCGTCTCGGCCGGCGCCAGCCGGAGATCTACGGCCACACCACCCACGCCGAGCTCGCCGAGCAGTGTGTCGCCTGGGGTGCCGAGCTCGGCCTCGACGTCGTCGTGCGGCAGACCAACCACGAGGGCGAGCTGCTCGACTGGCTCAACGAGGCCGCCGACCGCGACCTGCCGGTGGTCCTCAACGCCGCCGCCTGGACCCACTACTCGCTCGCCCTCTACGACGCCTGCGCCCAGCTGACGGCGCCGCTGGTCGAGGTTCACATCTCAGAGCCGAAGCAGCGCCCGGAGGAGTTCCGCCACACGTCGTACGTCGAGCCGCACGCCACCCGCACCATCTCCGGGCAGGGCATCGACGGCTACCGGCAGGCCCTGGCGGTCGTCGCCGGGAGCTGACCCCGAGGGTTGGCCCGCGCCGGCGCGGGCAGGCTCGCGCCGTGGCACTCTCGGACCGGCTGCGGCTGCCCACGCGGCGCCCGCTCGTGATCACGCTCGCGGCGGCGGCGTTCCTCGCCCTCAACGCCTTGCTCGGCGCGGTCGCCTCCCTGTGGTGGGCGAGCCTGCTGGTCGTCGCCGCAGCCCTCGCGCTGCTCGTGGTCCACGCCCTTGCCGGCCGGCGCCGCGGCCTGCGCACCGGCGCGGCGTTCGTGACGGCAGCCGCCCTGGTGGTCACCGGCGGCTACGCGGTCGACCCCGCGCCGGTCGGCGAGCAGGGGTGGACGGTGCGGGGCGCTGCCCAGGTGGTCGTCGGGCGGGACGGGGACGTCCTGGTCCTCACCAGCGGTGCCCGCGACCTCGGGACGGGGGAGGAGCGGTGGGTCGCCGACGGCACGGTGCTCGCCGTCGTCGACGGGGTCGCGGTCGTGCAGGGCGGGGACGCCGTCCGCGGCGTCGACGTCGCGTCGGGTGACCGGCTCTGGGAGCGGGACCTCCCGGAGGTCCAGGACGGCGGGTGGGATCCCGTCGTGACAGCCGCCGACGGCGTCGTGGTACTCCGCCGGGACCACCCTGACGACGACGGCGGGGGACTGGGCCTGCGGGCGACGACGGGGGAGACGGTCTGGGAGGTGCCGGACGGCTGGCTCTCGGCGCGCAGCCTGTGGATCCCGAGCTACCTGCCGGTGGCCGAGGCGTTCGTCGTGCACGGCCACGAGCGGTTCGACGACCCCGGGGCGCGGGTGCTGGCGGCCGGGACCGGTGAGGTCGTGCGCGCGGACCTCGACCTGTCCCGCCCCTTCGTCGTGCGCGGCTCCTCGCTGGTGGTCAACGACAACCGCACCGGTCCGCCGCGGGGAGTCCTGCTGGACGGCAGCGGGCGGACCTGGACCTGGACCGCGCGCCTGGCGTTCGTCGAGGGCCTCGAGCGAGGCTGGGACGCCGTGGACGCCGACGGAGCGGCCGAGGTCGTCGACCTCGCGACCGGCGGCACCGAGCGGGTCCCCTACCCGGACGGCTGGACGTACGACGAGGCGCTGGAGGGACCGGTGCTGGCCCTGCGCGACGGACCGCGGCTCGCGGCGTGGAACCCCCGCTCCGGGGCCATGGTGGTCGTGGCTCCCGAGGACGACGAGGAGCTCGACGTCGGCGACGACGTCCGGGTCGAGGGCGACGACGAGCGGCTGCTCGTGGCGCACGTCCGGCAGGACCGGATCGGACGGGACTACACCCATGTCGTGGTCGACGACGGCGCGCGTCGTACCTCCTTCGACTGGAGCCACGAGGGCTGGGCCGGGCTGCAGGTGGTCGCCGGTGTCGCGGTGCTCGTCGACCGCAGCGGCCTGCGCGTGGTGCCGCTGGGTTAGGAGCCGCGCGGCCTCGGCCGATAACATGGCTCGCTGGCGTCGCCACGGCGCCCGCTCCGTTGACACTGACATACGAGAAGGCAGACCTGCGCGCATGGCAACGACGAACGACCTGAAGAACGGCATGGTGCTCAACCTGGAGGGTCAGCTCTGGCAGGTGGTCGAGTTCCAGCACGTCAAGCCCGGCAAGGGCCCGGCGTTCGTCCGCACCAAGCTCAAGCACGTCGAGTCGGGCAAGAACGTCGACAAGACCTTCAACGCCGGCACCAAGGTCGAGACCGCGACGGTCGACCGCCGCTCGTTCCAGTACCTCTACAACGACGGCACCAACTTCGTCTTCATGGACACCCAGGACTACGACCAGGTCGAGGTCGACCCGGACATCGTCGGCTCCGCCGCGGGCTTCCTGCTGGAGAACCAGGAGGTGATCCTCGCGACCAACGAGGGCCGCGTCCTGTTCATCGAGATGCCCGCCTCGGTCGAGCTCGTCGTGTCCTACACCGAGCCCGGCGTCGTCGGCGACTCCGCCACCGGCCGCACCAAGCCGGCCACCCTCGAGACCGGCGCCGAGATCCAGGTCCCGCTGTTCATCGAGCAGGGCGAGAAGATCAAGGTCGACACCCGCGACGGTGGCTCCTACCTCTCCCGCGTGAAGGGCTGAGTGCGTCCCTGATGGGAGCCAGGTCCAAGGCCCGCAAGCGGGCGCTCGACGTCCTCTACGCCGCCGACATGCGCGGCGAGACGGGCGTCGAGGCGCTCGAGCGCGTCATCCGCGAGGGTGAGGGGCCGAGCAACCCCTACACCCGCACCATCGTGGAGGGCGTGACCGAGCGGCGCGAGCGGATCGACGAGGTCCTCACCGAGTTCTCCACCGGCTGGTCCCTCGCCCGGATGCCCGCCGTCGACCGCAACGTCCTGCGCATCGGCGTCTGGGAGCTGCTCTGGGTCGACGACGTGCCCGACACGGTGGCGGTGACCGAGGCGATGGCCCTGGTCCAGGAGCTGTCGACCGACGAGTCGCCCGCCTTCGTCAACGGCGTCCTCGGCGCGATCCAGCGGAGCAAGTCGACGCTCGTCTGACCCTTCCGGGGGCGGCACCGCGTGTGCCAGTGTGGCGACATGTCGCAGCCTGCCGCGCCGGACGAGGTGGACGTCGTCGTCATCGGCCTGGGACCCGGCGGCGAGCACGTCGCCGCCTCCCTGGCCCGGGCCGGGATGTCGGTGGTCGGGGTCGACCGCCGCCTCGTCGGCGGTGAGTGTCCCTACTTCGGCTGCATCCCGTCGAAGATGATGATCCGCGCGGCCGACGCCCTCGCCGAGGCCCGCCGCGTGCCCGCCCTCGGCGGCCACGGAGAAGTCGTCCCTGACTGGACCACGGTCGCCGACCGGGTCCGCGACGAGGCGACCGACGACTGGGACGACCGGGTCGCCGTCGAGCGGCTCGAGGGTGCGGGCGCCCGCTTCCTCCGCGGCGAGGGGCGGCTGGCCGGCCCCGGCCGGGTCGTGGTCACCACCGACGACGGCGACGTCGGGCTGTCAGTACGACGCGGGGTCGTCCTCAACACCGGCACCGAGCCGGCGGTCCCGCCGATCGACGGGCTCGCCGACACGCCGTACTGGACGAACCGGGACGCCGTGCGCGTCCGCGAGCTGCCGAGCAGCCTCGTCGTCCTCGGCGGGGGAGCGATCGGCTGCGAGCTCGCCCAGGCGTTCTCCCGCTTCGGCGTCGAGGTCACCGTCGTCGAGGCCTCCGAGAGGATCCTCGGACCCGAGGAGCCCGAGGCCAGCGCCGTCGTCGCGGCAGCCCTCGAGGCCGAGGGCATCGGCGTCCGGGCGGGGGTCGGCGTCACCTCGGTGTCCCACGACGGCGCCTTCGCGATCGGGCTGGCCGACGGCTCCAGCATCGCCGCGCAGGCGCTGCTCGTCGCGGCCGGGCGCCGCAACAACCTCGACGTCGGACTCGACACGGTCGGGGGAGACCCCTCGGCGCGCGTCCTGGAGACGGACGAGCGGATGCGGGTGGTCGGCGTCGACGGCGTGTGGGCCGTCGGTGACATCACCGGCAAGGGCGCCTTCACCCACATGTCGATGTACCAGGCCAACGTCGCCATCCGTGACCTCACCGGCGAGGACGGCCCGTGGGCCGACTACCGCGCCGTGTCCCGGGCGACCTTCACCGACCCCGAGGTCGGCGCGGTCGGGATGACCGAGAAGCAGGCCCGCGACGCCGGGCTCCGCGTCGGTACCGGGACCGCCAAGCTCGCCGAGTCCAGCCGCGGCTGGCTGCACAAGGTCGGCAACGACGGGATCATCAAGCTCGTCGCCGACCTCGACCGCGACGTGCTCGTCGGCGCCACCGCCGTCGGCCCCTCCGGCGGCGAGGTCGTCGGCATGCTCGTCACCGCCGTCCACGCCGAGGTCCCGCTGGCAACCCTGCGCGGCATGCACTTCGCCTACCCCACCTTCCACCGGGCCATCGAGACCGCGCTGGGCGACATCTCGGAGGCGTAGGGGTTCTCGGGCCTCGACCAGCGGCGCGAGTGATGGTTCGGGGTTGGTCTTGGCGGCCGCCACCGTAGCCGACCGGTCCCCCTGTGCTGTCTGGCGCGAGCGCGTCGCCTGTCGACGGAAGCCGCACGGGCGCTCGCTGCGCTCGGCCCGCGGGCATCCGTCGACGCGCCTTCGGCGCGGGCGCCGCGCTGCCGCGCGCGCAGTTGGCTCCGGTGGATGGCTGAGTCCGTTTGCGGCAAGCCTTNCGACGACGGGGCCATCGCCGCGTTCGATGGCGACCTCGCCGACGCCGTGGTTGATCAGGAACTTCACCAACGTGCGAAGTCCGGCCGCGGTGTGGTCGACAGTCCTGCGGGCGACTTCGCGGCCGCGGTGATCGACCACGCNNACGGCGTGGTCCTCGCTGGCCCAGTCCACACCGCCGGTGACNCCGTTGATGGGCTGGTCGGGCAGTTTGCTCTCCGGGGTGGTGCTGGCAGACTTCATGTCAGCCTCCTCGCTGCTAGACCCAGTGGGGAGGCACCCTCGTCTTGGTGCCGGGACGCATCTGTCTGTCAGCTCACTGATCGGCGCTCCCAGCCAGCCATCCGGTCGGCCTTGGCGCACAGCCCTGTCGACGATCACGGCGTCCCGGGTGACCGCCGGGCCCTGCAGAACTCATCGTGGACCTCAAGGGGTCGAGCGAGCAGGGCAGTGACCCGACGGCACCTGGGGTGCATCAGCGGCCCGTCCAGGACCGCCGACACGAGGAAGGTAGTCCAGTGAGCGCCCACGACCTGAAGGCCCGCCTGCGTGCGCAGGCACGCGACCGGCTGCCCGCCCCTGTCGTGGAGCGGGTCCGGGCCCGCGCCCGGCTGCACGAACGGGTCCGGGTGCTCGAGGCCGAGGTGCAGGAGAACCGGCAGCTCAACCGGCGCATCGCCGAGCTGACCGACGTGGTCACCGAGCTGCTGGTCCCGCTCGAGGCGCGGGACCGGGCCCGGGTCGACGAGGTCCTGGCCCGCTACCGCGAGGGGCTCTGACCGCCGCCGGGCCTCAGGAGCCGGGGGCGGTCACGAAGTCGATGAGCTCCTCGACCCGCCCGAGCAGGGCCGGGTCGAGGTCCTGGAAGCCGCGGACGCCGCCGAGGACGTGCTTCCACGCGCGGGCGATGTCGGCCTGGTCGCGGTGCGGCCAACCGAGCTGCTGGCAGGTGCCCTTCTTCCAGTCGATGCCGCGCGGCACGGTCGGCCACGCCTCGAACCCCAGGCGCTGCGGCTTGACCGCCTGCCAGATGTCGATGAACGGGTGCCCGACGATCAGCACGTGCTGCCCGACCGGCGACTTCATGATCCCCTGGGCGATCCGGCTCTCCTTGGAGCCGGGCACGAGGTGGTCGACGAGGACGCCGACCCGCCGGCCGGGACCGGGCTTGAAGTCGCGCAGGTGGTCGGCGAGGTCGTCGACGCCGCCGAGGTACTCCACCACGACGCCCTCGATGCGCAGGTCGTCGCCCCAGACCTTCTCGACCAGCTCCGCGTCGTGCCGGCCCTCGACGAAGATCCGGCTCTGGCGGGCGACGCGCGCCTTCGCGTCGTGCACGGCGACCGAGCCGCTGGCGGTGCGCGTGGGCCTGGCCGGCGCGGCCCTGGTCACCGGGGCCGTGAGAATCACCGGCTTGCCCTCCAGCAGGAAGCCTGCCCCCAGCGGGAAGGTACGACGCTTCCGGCGCCGGTCCTCGAGGGTGACCGTGTGCAGGTCCCGGTCCACCGCGACGATCTCGCCGCACCAGTCGGTGGTGACCTCCTCGACCACGAGGCCCGGGTCGGCCGGTGTCTCCACCGCGCGGCCGCGCTTCGGCGCCCTCCAGTCACCTGACAGCACGTCGGTCCCGTAGCGATCCACGACGGACAACCGTAGGTCGTGGCGCCGCGCGGCCGGTGGTGCCGCGCCGTCGACGGGTGCGTCACACCGGGCGCCGCGGGCCGGTCGGCGACGGTCAGTGACGGTCAGATCGGCGGCTTCTGGTCCTGTGCCGCCTCGTCGCCGGCGGGGCCCTCGACCGGTTCGTCGCCCTCCTTGCCCTCGGTGAGCAGGCCCTCGACGGTCTCGCCGTCGGGCAGTCCCTCCGCGAGCGGGTTGTCCTCGTCTGCGACGAGGTCGTCGGGCAGGTCCTCGTCCGGCACGCCGAGCCGCGGTTCCTCGTTCTTCTCGCTCATGCGGGGGTGGTACCCGCATCGGCGCCGGTCAGGCCATCGGGAGCCGGCGGGCGCCGCGGGGGAGCTGGGCGTAGCCGCGGGCGACCGCGTCGTGCAGCAGGTCGACGGGCCAGGGCCACTGCGCGGAGGCGAGCGCCTCGACCTGCGGCACACCGCGGGACGCGAGGTCGCGGATGGTCTCGCCGACGGCGCGCAGGTCGTCGCACTGCTCCTCGACGAAGCGCCGGTCGACCACGGCCCCGTGGCCCGGGACCACGACCGACGCGGGCGTCAGGAGGCCGAGGACGAGGTCGAGGGTGGTCGCCCACTCCAGGGGCCAGCAGTCCGGACCCATCCCCGGCGGCGCGGACTCCTCGACGAGGTCGCCGGCGAGCAGCACGTCGGCGTCCGGCACCCGGACCACCAGGTCGCCGGCGGTGTGTCCGCGCCCGGGGTGGACCAGCTCGACCTGCCGGTCGCCGAGGTCCACGACCGCAGCGCTGGAGAAGGTGTGGTCGGCGGGCCGGACCTCGGTCGCGAGCACCTCCCCGGCACGCGGGTCGTCGGACTCCCGGAACGCCTCCTTGGCCCGCTCGCCCGCGGGGACCGTGCGTGCGGCGGCCTCCTCGGTCGCGTGGACCGGCAGCTCGCCGTACTCCTCGAGGAAGGTGGCGTTGCCGAAGGTGTGGTCGAAGTGCTCGTGGGTGTTGACCACCGCGACCGGCCGCGCGGGTCCGAGCCGCGCCAGTGCGTCGACCACCTCGCGCGCGGCGACCGCCGACGCGTGGGTGTCGACGACGACCATGCCGCGCTCGCCGCCGATCGCGGTGACGTTGAGGTCGTACCACGGGTGGCGCAGCACCCAGACCCGGTCGGCTATCTCCTCGAAACCCACAGCGGCCAGCCTAGGAGGTTCAGCACAGCCCTTCGTGGAGCTCGGACCGGAGCAGCTCGCCGAGGTCGGCAGCGCTGCGTGCGGCGCGGGGGAAGCGCAGCTCGTGCTGGTGGGCGCCGGTGGTGTCGACCCACCGCAGCACGACGCCGTCGGGGCGCAGGCCGCACAGCTGGACGCCGAGCAGGTCGCCGAGCCGGGTGCCGGCGCGGGTGGCCAGCGCGCGGCGCAGCTCGTCCTGGTGGCACTCGTTGGCGTGCTCCACGGCCCGCTGGAGGAAGCCGCGGTTGAGGTCGTGGTCGGGGGAGGTGAACGCGGCCAGCGGGACCCGGAGCCGGCCTGCGGCCGGTCCGTCCCGGCGGTCGAGGACCGCGAAGTCGAGGTCGAGCGCCACGCGGGCGCGCAGCTCGCCGCAGCACGCGCACTCCTCGGGCCCGTCGGCCACGAGGCGGCCCGACAGGGTGAGCACGGCGTCGCGGTCGGGGGAGGAGGGTGAGCCGAGGCCGCTGTGCAGGGTGAGCAGTGCGCTGCGGCCGTCGGTGGCGGCGTGCGCCAGGGCGGCGTCGGCGGGGCAGGTGAGGACCGGCCGCCCGCCGAGGTCCTGCAGGGCCAGGCCCGCGTCGTCGAGGCCGGCAGTCACGTCGTCGACGCCGTCCACGACGAGGTGCACGTCGGCGGGGCACGCGAGGATGCTGCGGGCCGCCGCGGCGAGCCGGTGGGCGTCGGCGCGGGCGGCGTCGAGGCCGGTGCCGAGGGGCATGGCCGCTTCCTCCTGTCGTCGCTTCATTAGGTGAGCCTAACCTGCCTGGTCGTGTCGTTCGAGGGGAAGGGCCGTGTCGCCGGTCCCGGGAACCGCGGGGGCGCGGGTAGGATTGGCACTCCTGCTGGCGGAGTGCCAAGACTGCCAGTGCGACAGGATCAGCTCAGCAGTCCACGAGGTTTCGTCAGGAGGTCGGCATGCAGGAGGAGCGCAGGCTCGCCGTGCTGCGGGCCATCGTCGAGGACTACGTCGCCACCGAGGAGCCGGTCGGCTCGAAGGCGCTGGTCGAGCGGCACCACCTGAAGGTCTCGCCGGCGACGATCCGCAACGACATGGCGGCGCTGGAGGACGAGGGCTACCTCACCCAGCCGCACACCAGTGCGGGCCGGGTGCCGACCGACAAGGGCTACCGGCTCTTCGTCGACCGGCTCTCGACCGTCAAGCCGATGACGTCCGCCGAGCGGCGCGCCATCGCCAGCTTCCTCGACGGGGCCGTCGACCTCGACGACGTCGTCCACCGCTCGGTGCGGCTCCTGGCCCAGCTCACCCGCCAGGTGGCGGTCGTGCAGTACCCCACCCTGTCGCGCTCGACGGTGCGCCACGTCGAGATCGTCGCGCTGACCCCGACCCGTCTGCTGCTCGTGCTGATCCTCAGCACCGGGCGCGTGGAGCAGCGCCACGTCGAGCTGGCCTCCGAGCTGAGCGAGGACGAGCTGGTCACCCTGCGCTCGCGGATCAACCGCGCGGCGACCGGCCAGGTCATCGGCGACGCCGCCGCGGCGCTCGGCGCGCTCACCCGCCCGCCGGAGGAGGGTGGCGACCCGGAGTTCGACGCCACCACCCGCACGGTCGTGGAGTCGCTGGTCGAGGCGATGAGCGACCACCGCTCCGACGAGCGCATCGTCGTGGGCGGTACGGCGAACCTCGCCCGCTTCGGCGACAGCTTCGACACCTCGATCAAGCCGCTGCTCGAGGCGCTCGAGGAGCAGGTCGTGCTCCTCAAGCTGCTCGGCGAGGCGACGAGCGGTGGCGCCGTCACCGTCCGGATCGGCGCCGAGGGCCCCTACCAGGAGCTGGCGACGACGTCCGTCGTGGCGACCGGCTACGGCCCCGACGACGCGCTCGCGTCGCTCGGCATCGTCGGCCCCACCCGCATGGACTACCCAGGAACGATGGCGGCGGTGCGCGCGGTGGCGCGCTACGTGTCGCGCATCCTCGACGAGAGCTGAGCCCCGCTCAGCCACGTGATGGAGATGAAGTGAGCCAGGACCCCTACGAGCTGCTCGGTGTCGCCCGCGACGCGGACGCCGACACCATCAAGAAGGCCTACCGCAAGCTGGCCCGCCAGCTGCACCCCGACGTCAACCCCGACGCCGAGAGCCAGGAGCGGTTCAAGCAGGTCACCGCCGCCTACGAGGTCCTCTCCGACCCGCAGAAGCGGGCTGCCTACGACCGCGGCGGCGACCCGTTCGGCGGCGGCTTCGGGGGCCAGGGCGCCGGCTTCTCGTTCACCGACATCATGGACGCCTTCTTCGGCGGCTCGCCCGGCGGTGCCGGCGGCGGCCGTGGCCCGCGGCCGCGCACGCGCCGGGGCCAGGACGCGCTGATCCGCATCGAGGTCGACCTCGCCGAGGCCGCCTTCGGCGTGGCCCGCGAGCTCAAGGTCGACACCGCCGTGCACTGCTCCACCTGTGGGGGCGAGGGCACCGCGCCCGGCACCCACCCGGTGCCGTGCGAGACCTGCCGCGGCGCGGGCGAGGTCGCCCACGTGCAGCGCTCCTTCCTCGGCGAGATCCGCACCCTGCGCCCCTGCGCCGCGTGCCGCGGCTTCGGGTCGGTCATCCCCGAGCCCTGCCGCGAGTGCGCCGGCGACGGCCGCGTCCGCTCGCGCCGCACCCTCACGGTCAAGATCCCTGCCGGCGTCGACACCGGCACCCGCGTCCAGCTCAGCGAGCAGGGCGAGGTCGGCCCCGGCGGCGGCCCCGCCGGTGACCTCTACGTCGAGATCCAGGTCGCGCAGCACCCGGTGTTCTCGCGTCACGGCAACGACCTGCACTGCACGGTCTCGGTGCCGATGACCGCCGCCGCCCTCGGGACGACGATCACCCTGCCCACGCTCGAGGCCGACCTCCCCGACGTCGAGGAGAGCGGGCTCGAGACCTCCTTCGAGCTGCCCATCCCGGCCGGCACGCAGTCCGGCCACGAGGTGGTGCTGCGCGGCATGGGCGTGCCCGGCCTGCGCGGCGGGCGCGGCGACCTGGTCGTCGCCATCGCCGTCGAGACGCCGACCCGCCTGGACCCGCGCCAGGAGGAGCTGCTGCGCGAGCTCGCCGCCATCCGTGGCGAGGAGCAGCCGTCCGGCGACGTGCGCCCGCCCCACAAGTCGGTCTTCGGCCGGCTCCGCGACGCGTTCACCGCACACTGACCTGCCGCTGTGACCCTCCCGCAGCACCTCGTGCCGACGCTCGACGGCGTCGCGCCCGGTGACACCGTGACGGTCGACGGCGACGAGGCGCACCACGCGGTCGTCGTACGACGGCTGCGGGTGGGGGAGGCCTTGCTGCTCACCGACGGCGTCGGCCGGCTGGTGACCGGTGAGGTCAGCGAGACCACCAAGAAGTCGTTCACCGTGGTCGCCCGGGAGGTCGCCGACCTGCCCGAGCCGCGCCCGCGGGTGACCGTCGTGCAGGCACTGCCCAAGGGCGACCGCGGCGAGCTGGCCGTGGAGGTGCTGACCGAGGTGGGCGTCGCCCGGGTCGTGCCGTGGGCCGCCGGCCGCAGCGTCGCGGTCTGGAAGGGCGAGCGCGCCGCGAAGTCGCTCGCGAAGTGGCAGGCCACCGCCCGGGAGGCCGCCAAGCAGGCCCGCCGCGCCTGGCACCCCGAGGTCGTCCCGCTCGCCTCCACCGACGACGTGGTGGAGCTGGTCGGCTCGGCAGACGTGGCGGTGGTGCTGCACGAGGACGCCACCGAGCCGCTGGCTGCCCTGGCACTGCCCGCCGACGGTGACGTCGTGGTCGTCGTCGGCCCCGAGGGCGGGCTCACCGACGAGGAGGTCACCCGCCTCGTCGAGGCCGGCGGGGTCGCCGTCAGGCTCGGCACCGAGGTGCTGCGCACCTCCACCGCCGGGGTGGCGGCCGTCGCCGCCCTGCTGTCGCGGACGGGGCGCTGGGGCGCCTGATCAGCGGGCGAGCAGCGCCTCCACCAGCGCGACCTCCTCGTCCAGCCCGGCCTGCTCGGCGCGGGTGAGCGGGCGGAGCAGGTCGACGACGACCCGGTCGTCCTCGACCCGCCACAGGCCCTCGAGCCAGCCGTCGACGAAGAGCGCGCTGGCCTGCGCGCCGGTGACGCCCATCCACGCGTTGCGACGCTCGCGCTCGGTGACCCGGTCGCGGCCGGCGTGGGAGAGCCAGAGGTTGTCGTAGGTGCCGAGCAGGCGCACCGGGGCGGGCACGTCCTCGTCGGCGATCGGGGCGCCGTCGACGTCGAAGAGCACCTTGCCGTCCTCGTCCTCGTGGCGGACGAGGTCGTCCATCCCCTTGAGCACCGGCGCGAGGCGGGTGATCCCGGACCACGTCGTCACGTCGGCAGCGGTGGCGGGCCCGAAGGCGCGCAGGTAGCGGCGGACCAGGGCGGGCACGTCGGGCTCGGCCAGCGCGGCGCCGAGCCAGCGCTCGGCGAAGTCGTAGGCGACCGCGGTCGACGAGGTGGGCTTCCAGCACCCGCGTGGCGGCAGCTGGACCAGCACCTCGGCCACCCGCGCGACCTGGCCGAGCTGGCCGGCGGTGTAGTCCGGGAAGTGCTCTGCGAGGCGGGCGGCCATCGTGCGCTGGGGGAGCGGGCCGTCGGCCAGCACCTCGCGCACCGCGGCCGCGAACCGCTCCCGGTCCACGGTGCGCGCCTCCCCGATCGTCTGGCTCGACCGCAGCTCGCGCTCGCGCACCGGCGCGGCCCACACGGGCAGCGTGAGTGCGTCGGCGGGCAGGTGCAGGTGCACCGTGTCGCGCAGGCTCAGCACGCGCACCAGCTCCCGTGACTCCAGCGCGCGACTGACCTCCCACGGGTCGAGGTCGGTGAGCCGCGCCGCGAGGGAGAGGTACGGCGGCAGCGACTCCTGCGCCTGCAGCCCGACCAGGTGGTCGACCATCTCCGCGGGCGTGCGGTCCACCCGCTCCAGCAGGTGCTGGCGCAGGAGGAGGGTGCGGTTGAGCCGCCGCCGGGTGAGCCTCACTCGATCCGGATCCGCTTCGTGTCCTCGGTCGGGCCGCCGCCCTCCCCGTTGGACGGGTCGTCGGTGCGGGCGACGAAGGTGTAGCGGCCCGGCGGCAGCTTGCGCGCGTCGATCTCCACCTCCCAGGGCCAGAGCTTGTCGATCCAGCCCTCGGCCATGGCCGAGCCCTCCAGCACGACCTTGCCGCTGGCGTCCTCGACCTGCCAGATGTGCGTCGCCTCGAACGAGCTCGCCCGTCCCGAGGCGGTGAACCGCTTGCCCACCACGCTGCCCTCGGCGGGCTCGGTGATGTTGACGAGCGCGAGGACGTCGAGCTGCGGTCGCGCCTTCAGCCCGTCGCGCACGGGGATGCCCAGCAGGGTGCCGGCCGGCTGCCCGTCCAGCTCGACACGGACGGGCAGCCGCTCGCCGATCGTGCCCTGCAGCGTGTAGACGAGCTGCTGGACGGCCAGCCGCGCCCGCGCGCGGTCGAGGCGGCCGCGGGTGAGCCAGGTGTCGTCGGCCAGCCCCACCACGATGGCGTCGTCCGCCTGCTCGACGGACGCGAACCGCCCGGTGGGCCACAGCGTGCGGTAGTCGGGGTCGACCGGGTCGCCGGTGGTGACGGCGGCCGCGGCCGCCACCAGCTTGTCGACGCCGGACGCCTGGGTGAACTCCCGGAACAGCCGGTCTCCCTGCGGCGTGTCGCCGACGTAGTAGACCGGGATGACGTCGGGGCCGGGCGCGTCGGTGGGCACCTCGGTGGCCGGGTCGCTCGTCTCGGGCTGCACGGTCGGGCTCGCGGTGTCCGTCGTCGGGTCGGCGGCCTGGGACGTCGGGTCGCCGGCGGCGTCGCCCGGCTCGTCGTCGCCGCACGCGGCGAGCACGCCGAGGGCGAGCGTCGCGGCGATCGCGGCGACGGTACGACGGCGCCGGGTCAGGCTGCGGGAGGTGCTCATGGGATCGATCCTTCCGTGCAGGGGGGACTGGTCAGCGGACCGTGACCGTCCGCGTGTCCTCGGCCGGGCCGGCGTCGGTGTCGACGGCGACGACCAGCAGGTAGGTGCCGGGCGGCACCTCGGCGATGCCGGTGGTGTGCTCCCAGGCCAGGTCGTCGGGGGTGACCGTCCCGGAGGCGACGGCGACTCCCTGGTCGTCGCGGACCTCCCAGCGGACGTCGCCCTCGACGCCGTTGGCCACGGTGCCGCGCAGCGTCAGCAGGTCGTCGACCTCGTGGCCCTCGACCGGGTCGGTGATGTTGGCCGGCGCGAGG
This sequence comes from Nocardioides sp. J54, assembly GCF_000519005.1. Lineage (GTDB taxonomy): Bacteria > Actinomycetota > Actinomycetes > Propionibacteriales > Nocardioidaceae > Nocardioides. The sequence continues at coordinate 94,723 of NZ_JAER01000015.1, forward strand.
AGGCGGTTGTCGCGCGCCACCCCCTCGCCGGCGTCGGGCCCGAGGGTCGCTACGGGCGAGGAGAACGCGACCGGGAGGGTCTCGCCGACCGCCGCCTGCGCGGTGAGCACGGCCTGCTGCACGACCGGTGCGGCGGGCAGGACGCCGACGGTGGCAGAGAGCTCGACGCGGACCCGGCCGTCGCTCACCTCGACGCCGGTGAACGCGCCGGCGGGCCACCCGCTGCGGTAGTCGGGGTCGAGCGGGCCCTCGTCCTGCTCCAGCAGGCGCAGCGCGGCGAGCACCCGCGCCTCGTCGTCGGCGGCCGGTGCGACGGCGCGGAACTCGCGGAAGAGCCGCTCCCCGAGCGGGGTGTCGGCCAGGAAGTAGGTCGCGACCACCTCGTGGCGCTCGGGGGAGCCAGCGGGCTCGCCGTCGCCGGACCCGGGCAGGCCCACCGTGCCGAGCCAGCCGCCGATGCCGACCACCGCGGCGGTGGCGACGCCGGCGCCGAGGACGAGGGCCCAGAGTCGGCTGGACCGCTGCGGCCTGGGGGTGGTGCGACGCCGGATCTCGCCGAGCCGGTCCCGGGGCTCCACGTCCGCGACGGCGTCGCCGAGCGCCCGCTGCAGGTCCAGGTCGATCGGGTCGTCGGGTCCGGTGGGGTGCGCCATCACTGGCCGTCCTTCAGGTCGTGCGCGGCCAGTATGGGCCGCAGGGTGGCGGCGCCGCGCGAGGCGTGGCTCTTGACCGCGCCGCGGCTGATGCCGAGGGTCTCGGCGATCTCCGCCTCGGAGAGCTCGAGGTAGTAGCGCAGCGCCAGCACCTCGCGCTGGCGCCGGGGGAGGCGTTGCAGGGCGTCGAGCACGCTGCGCCGCCGGCTGTCGGCGAGCACCGGCTCGTCGGCCGGGGGTGCGTCGTCGACCCGGTGCTGGCGGGCCAGGTGGCGCTGGACGACGCCGCGGTGCCGCAGCGCCGACCGCGACCGGTTCACGACCGTCTGCCGCAGGTAGGCCAGCGCGCGGTCCGGGTCGTCGAGGCGTTCCCAGCGCCGGTGCAGCTCCACGAACGCGTCCTGGACGACCTCCTCGGCCTGCCCCTGGTCGCGCACGAGCAGCACGGAGAGCCGGACGAGCCGGTCCCAGTGGGCGACGTACAGCGCCTCGATCGCGGCGTCGGCGTCGCCCATCACGCGCCCCGCCGCCGCGGCGAGGCCGCCGGCGGAGACGTGGGGTGCGCCGAGCACTGCATGGATGGTCACGTTAGTTCCACGCCCGACCCCCGGAGCCGGTTGACACGGCTTCCCGGCGATCTGCCAAGGTGGCAGCGTGAGCGACCCGGACTGCCTGTTCTGCAAGATCGTCGCCGGCGAGGTCCCGGCCGAGATCGTCCACGAGGGGGAGCGGACCGTCGCGTTCCGCGACATCAACCCGCAGGCCCCGCTGCACGCGCTGGTCGTGCCGCGCGAGCACCAGCCGAACGCCGCCGCCACCGCCGACGCGGACGCGCAGGCGTTCGCCGACCTGGCCGTCGCGGCCCGCGAGGTCGCCGCCGCCGAGGGGTACGACGACTACCGGCTGGTCTTCAACACTGGTGCCGGCGCGCAGCAGACCGTCTTCCACACGCACTGCCACGTGATCGCCGGCCGGCCGCTCAGCTGGCCCCCGGGCTGACAAACGGCTGGGTCCTCGGGCGTCCCTCCCGTAGCATGGAGGGGACCGACTGCCGCTTTGAAAGGCCGCCCGCCGCCGGGCATCCATGACCGACTCAACACCCACCCCGATCACCGCCACCCGGCACACCGTCGTCGTGCCGAACAGCATCGACATGGTCACGCTCTTCGGACCCGGTGACGAGCACCTCGGCATCATCGAGAAGCGGTTCGGCGTCCAGGTCCACGTCCGCGGCAACCGGGTCACCCTCAGCGGCGACCCGCACGAGCTCGAGCTCGCGGAGAAGCTCATCGAGGAGCTCGTCGCGATCCTGCGCACCGGCCAGGGCATCACGCCCGAGGTCGTCGAGCGCGTCGAAGCGATGCTGCGTGCCCAGACGTCCACGTCCGAGCGCCCGGCCGACGTGCTGTCGGTCAACATCCTGAGCAACCGCGGCCGGTCCATCCGGCCCAAGACGCTCAACCAGAAGCGCTACGTCGAGACGATCGACAACCACACGATCACCTTCGGCATCGGCCCGGCCGGCACCGGCAAGACCTACCTGGCGATGGCCAAGGCGGTCCAGGCGCTGCAGGCCAAGCAGGTCACCCGGATCATCCTCACCCGCCCGGCCGTCGAGGCCGGCGAGCGGCTCGGCTACCTGCCCGGCACGCTCAGCGAGAAGATCGACCCCTACCTGCGCCCGCTGTACGACGCCCTGCACGACATGCTCGACCCCGAGTCGATCCCGAAGCTGCTCGCCGCGGGCACGATCGAGGTCGCCCCGCTGGCGTACATGCGCGGTCGCTCGCTCAACGACTCCTTCATCATCCTCGACGAGGCGCAGAACACCACGCCCGAGCAGATGAAGATGTTCCTGACCCGCCTGGGCTTCGGGTCCAAGATCGTGGTCACCGGCGACGTCACCCAGGTCGACCTGCCGTCGGGCACGAAGTCCGGCCTGCGCGTGGTCGAGCAGATCCTCGACGGTGTCGACGACCTCGCCTTCGTGCGGCTCACCAGCCACGACGTCGTGCGCCACAAGCTCGTCGCCCGGATCGTGGCCGCCTACGACGACTTCGACGCGCAGCGGGAGGTCCAGCGCGACCTCCGCCAGAACCGCCGGTTCGACACCGACACCACGAAGGACGACACGGAGTGAGCATCGAGATCCTCGACGAGTCCGGTTCCGGGCTCGACGTGAAGCACTTCGCGCGGCTCGCCCGCTTCGTCATGGACCAGATGCGCGTCCACCCGCTCGCCGAGCTGTGCATCAAGGCGGTCGACGAGGCCACGATCGCCGAGCTCAACGAGAAGTGGATGGAGAAGGAGGGGCCGACCGACGTCCTCGCCTTCCCGATGGACGAGCTGCGGCCCGGCCTGGTCAACGAGGAGCCCGAGGAGGGCGTCCTGGGCGACCTCGTCCTGTGCGTGTCCGTGGCCGAGAAGCAGGGTGCCGCGGCCGGGCACGGCACGCTCGCCGAGCTCGAGCTGCTCACGACGCACGGCATCCTGCACCTCCTCGGCTACGACCACGCCGAGCCCGAGGAGCACAAGGTGATGTTCGGGCTCCAGGACCAGCTGCTGGCCCAGTGGCGCGACCACCTCGCGGCCTCCTGACGCCCAGGGGTCGGGGGAAGGCATGATCGCCGGCAGTCTCTGGCCGCTCGTCGCAGCGGCCGTCCTCGTCGTCCTCGCCGGACTCTTCGCCGCCGCCGACGCGGCGCTCGCCGGCTTCTCGCGCGCCCGCGCGCAGGAGCTGCAGCAGGAGGGTCGCGGCGGCGCCCGTCGCCTCGTCGCCGTCCTCGACGACGCACCGCGCCACCTCAACACCGCGCTGCTCCTGCAGCTGCTGTGCGAGACCGCGGCCATCGTCCTGGTCACCCTGCACGTCGACGAGCACGTCGACGCCGCGTGGTGGGCCCGCGCCGCGCTGGCCATCGGCGTGATGCTCCTGGTCTCCTTCGTCGTCGTCGGCGTCGCGCCCCGCACCATGGGCCGCCAGCACTCCGAGACCGTCGCGATCTGGTCGTCGTGGCCGCTGTCCGCGCTGACCGCGGTCCTGGGCCCGGTCACCCGCGTGCTCATCCTCGTCGGCAACGCGATCACGCCGGGCCGCGGCTTCCGCGAGGGCCCGTTCTCCACGGAGACCGAGCTGCGCGAGCTCGTCGACATCGCCGAGGCCAGCGAGCTGATCGAGGCCGAGGAGCGGAAGATGATCCACTCCGTCTTCGACCTCGGCGACACCACCGTGCGCGAGGTGATGGTCCCGCGCGGCGACGTCGTCTACATCGAGGCGCACAAGAACCTGCGCCAGACCAAGTCGCTGTTCCTGCGCTCCGGCTTCTCCCGGGTGCCCGTGATCGGGGAGAACCTCGACGACGTGCGCGGCTTCGCCTACCTCAAGGACGTCGTCCGCCGCGACTTCGAGGACCCCGACGTCGAGCTCACCCAGCGGGTCGAGGAGATCATGCGCCCGGTGCACTGGGTGCCCGAGTCGAAGCCGGTCGACGACCTCCTCCGCGAGATGCAGGCGCGCCGCCAGCACGTCGCGATCGTCGTCGACGAGTACGGCGGCACCGCCGGCCTGATCACCATCGAGGACCTGCTCGAGGAGATCGTCGGCGAGATCACCGACGAGTACGACGAGGCCGAGGTCGAGGTCGAGCGGATCGGCGAGGAGGACGGCCCGGTGCGGGTCTCCTCGCGCTACCCGGTCGACGACCTCGACGAGATCTTCGGCTTCGACATCGAGGAGGAGGACGTCGACTCCGTCGGCGGCCTGCTCGCCAAGCACCTCGGCCGCGTGCCGATCCCCGGCTCGGTCGTCGAGGCCCACGGACTGCGCTTCGAGGCCGAGCGCACCGCAGGTCGCCGCAACAAGATCGGCACGGTGCTCATCTCCCGGGTCGTCGAGGACGAGCCCGCCGCCGCGGCCGAGAGGTCCTAGCCGGCCGACCTCCACGGGTCCTCGCGACGCCACAGCGTCGGCAGGTGCAGGCCGACCCGCTGGCGGCGCGCCAGGTCGCCCAGCACCTCCATCGTGACGTCGAGGTCGTCGCCCGCGTAGGGCAGCGCCCGCAGCGGCAGGTGCAGCGGCTGGAAGAAGTCGTCCCAGTGCAGCAGCACGACCTCGCGGGCCCCGGTCGCCTCGACCGTCTCGGCCCAGTAGGCACGCAGGTAGGCGCGGTCCTGGACCCCGAGCTGCCCCACCCCGAGGTAGGCCACGTCAGCCTGCCGCCCCGCCAGCGCGCCCGGGCGGAATCCGGCGCTGCCCTGCACCAGCGCCGTGCGCCCCGACGCGTGCTCCACGAGGATCGACCACGCCTCACCGCACTGGTAGGCACCCGCCCGCGCGGGTGGCACCACCGGCGCCTCGATGGTCCCGGGGTAGCGGTCCGGCGGGCAGTGCTCCGACTCGAGCCAGGTCAGCCGGAAGTCCCCGAACGCCTGTGGCTCGCCGGGGGACACGACGCGGATCCGGTCCTCCGGCAGCCCGGCACCCTTCCCGACCTGTGCCGCGGACGAGCCGCCGGCCAGCACGGCCCCGGTCCGTCGTACGACGGCGGGGGAGTCCATCGCGTGGTCGAAGTGCGTGTGCACCGGCGCCACCACCGCGAGCCGGTCGATCCCCGCCCGCCGCAGCGCCGCGTCGATGCGCGCCTCGTCCGGCGCGATCCGCCCGAGCGCCACCCGCGCCAGCGACGGCCGCGAGAAGAACCCGTCCGTCAGCACCGCCGTCTCGCCGTCGTCGAGCAGCACTGTCGACACGCCGAGGAACGTGACGGCGAAGTCACCCGTCGCCTCCGGCACGTCGAACCGGTCGGCGTACCGGGCCAGGTCCGGCCGCCCCCGCCGCAGCCGCACGCTCAGGCCCCGGGCACGATCCGCAGGTCGCGCACCGCGCCGCCGTCCAGCGCCGCGAGCGCCTCCTGGTAGGCCGCCGAGTCGTGGGCCGCCACCGCCGCCTCGACGCTCTCGAACTCGATCAGCACGCTGCGCTGCTCCAGCCCCGCCTCGTACACCCGCTCCGGCATCCCACGCGCGAGAAACTTCCCACCCGCCTCCACGAGCGCCGGCCCCGCCAGCGCGGCGTACGCCGCCAGCTTGTCGGCGTCGAGAATCTCCCGGTAGTTGCTGATCCAGTAGGCAGGCATGGGGACATCCTGTCGCATGGCGCAGGCGCGTCGCCGGTTGTGTTCCGTAGGGTCTGTGTCCGGCGCGGTCCGGTGCGCCGGGGCCGCTGGTTTCGAGGCTCGGTGCTGGCGCGCCTCGCACCTCAACCACCGGCGTGAGCGTTGCCTCGTGGTTGGTGTCGGCGGCCGCGCACCGTAGCCGACCGGCCCCCGCCGTCAAGGAGCTCGCTGCGCTCGCCCGCTGCGCGGCGCCTTCGGCGTCCTTGACTGAGGGGCCCTGCCGGTCGGCTGGTCGGCGCGGTTGCCGGCACGGACTTCGTCCGCGCCGCCCTGTGTTGTCTGGCGCGAGCGTGTCGCCTGTCGAGGGCTGCGCGCGGGCACTCGCAAGCTCGGCCCGCACTTGCCCTCGACGCACCTTCGGCGCGGGCGCCACGCTGCCGCGCCGCAGTTGGCTCCGGTAGGTGGCACAGTCCGTCTGGCGGCAAGCCTCGGGTTCGCTTCGGCCTAACTCCCGGTGGTTGAGGTGCGACGAGCGCTAACGAGGAGCCTCGAAACCTCCGGGCCCTGATGGCGGGCTGTGGCGGGCACAGTCCGGTGGACCGGGCCACTGGTTTCGAGGCTCGGCGCTGGGGCGCCTCGCACCTCAACCAGCGGCGGTCGGTCGGCGCTGGGGCGCCTCACACCTCGACCAGTGGCAGCGGACATGCCTGTGACCCCGCGGTCAGGCGGGGTGTGGGGCGTGGTGGCTAGTAGTCGTCGGGGTCGAGGGGGCGCGGGGTGTCGAGGACCCGGGGGCCCTTGGGGGTGACCAGGAAGTGGCGGCCGTTGGGGGAGAGCCAGAGGTAGTGGCCGGGCTGGATGGTGACGTAGCGCCGGAGGCTGAAGGTCTTGGCGCGGTGGTGGCGTCGGCACAGGGGGACGAGGTTGCACGGGCAGGTCGGGCCACCGCGAGCGTGCTCGACCGAGTGGTCGAGGTCGCAGCGGGTCGCCTTGACGGTGCAGCCGGGGAAGCGGCAGGTGTGGTCACGCAGCTGGACCCGTCGCCGGTGCCGGCCGGGGATCTCGTACGAGTCCACGGGGATGCAGTCGGCCAGGTCGATGACCGGAGGAACGATGACCGTCGTCCCGGGTGCTTGCAGCCACTCCTTCACCTGGCTGAGGAGACCGGTCCACCGGTCTCTTCGCAGCGGGCGACCGGGTTGTCGCCGGTGAGTGTGGCGTCGGTGACGTGGACGTTCAACGTGACCCGTCGTCCGGGGGAGGTGGCGACGACCTCGCCGGTGTCGGGGTCGGCGAACAACAGGTCCAGCGACAGGTCCTGCCGAGCCAGCTCAGCCGCGGCCTTCGACCGGCGGACATCCATCGACGAGTCGTCGCCACACTTGCCGAGGAGGATCGCTCGGCGGGTGACCGCTTCATCGAGGTCGTGGCCGTCGGCTGCGTCCATCAGGCCGTGGATCACGACGTGGCCGGTGTCGCTGGGCTCGTCGACGTCGAAGTGCCGGTGGTCGGAGACCCGCTGCCGCTCGGCCTCTGCGCGTTCCGGGTCAAAGCGGAGGACGGCTCCGGCGACGAGAGCTTGTCAAGATTCCTGTGTAAGCGATCGGTCCCTCGTGGTTGGTTTCTCTCTTACAGGTAGGGGTTGATGCGGTCGGGGTAGGCGATCGCGAGCTGGCCGAGTGCCTGCTTCCAGTTCGTCACGACCTGACCCTCGACGAGCCGCCCGGGCGCCTTGCGGTCCGCGGATGGCCTTCCGCGTTCCTTGGCCCGTTCACGGGCTCGCTTGTCCTCGATGTTGCAGATCGCCAGCCACAGCAACTTCACCACGGCCTCGTCGGACGGGAAGTGCCCGCGGTTCTTGGTGACCTTGCGC
>NZ_JAER01000016.1 GCF_000519005.1 Nocardioides sp. J54
ACCTACCGATGGGCGGTCAACAAAGAGCTCCGCGACGCCGTCTGCGACTTCGCCGGCGACTCCCGCCGAGCCAACCCCTGGGCCGCGAAGATCTACAACGACGCCCTCGCCCGCGGCAAGGACCACCCCCACGCCACCCGCATCCTGGCCCGCGCCTGGCTCGGCGTGATCTGGCGATGCTGGCAGAACCAGACCGCCTACGACCCCCACCAGCACGGCGCCCTCCAGGCACTGCTCAGCGGTGTCGAAGCGGCCTGACGTTGACACAGGGCTACTCATCGGTCCTCCTCAGGAGTAAGGGCGGGGGCGGGCCAGTGGGCCCGGATCCGGCAGACGGCGGGGTCGGGGCGGCCGAGCATGTCCTCGCCGGGCTCGACGACCAGCTCCTCGACGACGCCGCCGGCGTCCTCGATCGCGGCGCGGAGGGCCCCAGGGTCGACGCGGCGGACCAGGCCCTCGGGGCGGACCGGCGTCCCGGGGGCGCCGTCCGGGCCGTCGTAGGCGGCCTGCAGCTCGAGGAAGAGCTGGCCGCCTCCCGGCCGCAGCGCCATCCGGCACAGCCGCCACAGCTGGTCGAGCGCAGCGTCGTCGAGGCACCCCACCAGGTGCCGGGCGTAGAGGTGGTGCGGGGCGCGGGCGAGGCGGGTCCCGAGCAGGAGCGTCGAGCGGAGCTCGCCGAGGATCAGCTGGTCGACCTCGACGTCGACCCCGCGCCGGCGGGCACGGCCGCGGACCATGGTCAGGCTGCGCCGGGAGTGGTCGACGGCGAGCGTGCGGTGGCCGCGCCGGGCGAACCAGAGCGCGTCGCGGCCGGTGCCGCTGCCGAGGTCGACGACGCCGGGCGAGTCCGGTCCCGGCCGCCCGAGATGGTGCCCCACCCAGCGCGCGAACGGCGACGGCCCGGCCGGCACCTCCCGGACGTCCGGGCCACTGAGGAAGCCGGTCCACAAACCCATCTCGGTGCGGAAGCCGCGCAGCCACCCGTCCAGGCGGCGTACGCCAGCCGCCGGGTCGGCGTAGCGGAACGACGGGTCGGGGGTGCGCCAGCGCGGGCCGTAGAGGAAGGCCAGCATCCGCTCGGGGTCGCGGGGGGCCGGGAACTCGTGGCCGTGCAGCTCGATGGTGGAGAACGGCTCGATGGCGCTGCGCGGGAGCGACCCGCTGCGGTTGCCGAGCTGGTAGAAGGTGTCGCCGACGTGGAACGCCACGAACACGTCGATGTGGCACTGCCGCCCGTCGGAGAGCGGCAGCAGCAGCTTGATGTCACCACCCGACATGCGCAGCAGGTTCCAGCCACGCTCACGCATCGCCCGGGTGATCCGGTAGGACTCGGCGATGATGTCGGCCGGCGAGGTGTGGTCGGAGAGGTAGCACAGGTCGGTGTCGGAGTCGTGGGCGAGCATCCGCCCCTCCCGGACCGCCCCGAGCAGCGCCCCGTAGTTCAGGTAGGCCGCGACCCCGGCGTGCTCGCGCAGGTCGTCGATCGCGCGGCGGGTGCCGGCGAGGATCTCCTCGCGCACCTCCTCGCCGGTCGCCGCGAAGGAGCGGGTGAGGTGGCCGACCTTGTCGACACTGAGCCGGTGCCCCGCACGGTCGACGACCGCGAGACGACCCTCGCCGGTGCCGAGGCCGACCTCCGCGTCGTACAGCACCTCGGTGCCGGTGGCGTCGGTGACCCGCACCCGACCGCGGCCGGAGAGGTAGGGACGCAGCACCCCGGGCCACGGCACCAGCACTCCCCCGCCCTGGCGCTCGCCGTCGCGGTCCGGCGTCGTCGACCACACGTAGTGGCCGTCGATCTCGACCAGGAAGGGCCGCGAGGCGGCCGGGAGGAGGATGCCGTCGTCGGAGACGGCGGCGCTCATGACGCTCCGCGGTGCGCCAGCGCCTTGCGCAGGGCGGTCGAGGAGGTCTGCAGCGTGTAGGGGAAGTAGGTCACCTCGACGCCGAGACGGGCCATGTCCTCCTCGAGGCGTCGCCCCTTGGCGGTGTCGCGCCAGTCGTCACCCTTGAAGATCCGGTGGAAGCCGACGTCGCGCCACGAGTCCACCTTGCTCGGCGTGGCCTCGGCGTAGACGGCGTCGACGATGCCGATGGCCTCGACGATCTCCAGCCGCTCCGCGAGCGGGACGGTCGGCAGCACGCCCTTCGTCTCCACGCACACCTCGTCGGCCACCACGCCGGCGACGAGGACGTCGCACCACTGCCGCGCCTGGCGCAGCGCATTGAGGTGTCCCACGTGGAACAGGTCGAAGGCACCCGGCACGTAGCCGATCACGGGACCCATTCGAAGCCTCCTTCGGGCGCGCCGTCCTTCGGCACGTATTCCTACTGTATCACTAGAGTTAATCTCCAATGACGTGGAGGCGGGCACGGGAGCCCGTCAGCGCAGCGGTCGACCCCCGACGTCGCGCGGGTTGCCGACCAGCAGGATGATCCCGTCGATCATCGACCAGAGGCCACCGACACCACAGGTGAAGAGGCAGACCAGCAGCTGGGCGACCGCGAGGCCGGTGTGACCGGTGTAGAAGCGCCCGACGCCGAACGGCAGCAGGATCTGCAGCACCCCGGCGACGACCTTCTGCTTGTCGGAGTAGGGCAGGCCGCTGAGCGGGTCGACGCCCCACGGCGCCACGGGCGAGTGCCCGTAGCCGTAGCCGGGGGCCGGCGCACCGTAGGGCGGGTACGGCGGAGGCGTGGGCTGGTACGGGTTCTGCGGGCCCTGCGCCGAGGAGTCCGGGCGGGGCTCCTCCTCCGGGTCCGGGCGCTTGGTGAAGTCGACCATGGGCCTGAGCCTAGGCCGGGCGGCGCTCAGCCGAGCAGGCGGTGCACGACCCCGTCCGCGAGCAGCCGCCCGCGCCGGGTCAGCACCACCCGGCCGGCGGCCAGCGCGGCCGGCTCGACCAGGCCCTCGTCGACCAGGCCGGGCAGCTCGTCGCGCCCGGCGTCGTCGAGCAGCGCCGGGTCGAGCCCCTCGCGCAGCCGCAGCTCCAGCAGCACCCGCTCGACCCGCCGGGTCTCCTCGTCGAGGACCTCCCGAGCGTGGGCCGGGCTGTCGCCGGCGGCCAGCCGGGCGGCGTACGCCGCGGGGTGCTTGACGTTCCACCAGCGCACGCCCCCGAGGTGCGAGTGCGCCCCGGGCCCGATCCCCCACCAACCGGCGCCAGCCCAGTAGCCGAGGTTGTGCCGGCAGCGGGCCGCGTCGTCGCGCGCCCAGTTGGAGACCTCGTACCACCCCAGCCCGGCGGCGGCGAGCCGCTCGTCGCCCTGGACGTACTTGTCGGCGAGGTCGTCGTCATCGGGCATCGGCAGCTCGCCGCGGCGGACCCGGCGCGCCAGTGCAGTGCCGTCCTCCACGATGAGCGAGTACGCGGAGACGTGGTCGGGTGCGCAGGCCAGCGCGGCCTCGAGGGTGGTCGCCCAGTCCTCCGCGCTCTCCCCCGGGGTGCCGTAGATCAGGTCCAGGCTGACCTGGTCGAAGCCGGCGGCACGTGCCGCGGCCACCACTCCCGGGACCCGCAGCGGGTCGTGGGTGCGGTCGAGCACGGCGAGCACCGACGGGACGGCGGACTGCATGCCGAAGGACACCCGGGTGTAGCCGGCCGCGCGGAGCTCGGCGAGGTAGGCCGCGTCGACGCTGTCGGGGTTGGCCTCCGTGGTGACCTCGGCGCCGGGCGCCAGGCCGAACTCGTCGTCGATGGCGCGCAGCAGCCGGCCGAGGTCGCCCGCAGGCAGCAGCGTCGGGGTGCCGCCGCCGAGGAAGACGGTGTCGACCGGGCGCTCCCGGTCACCGAGCACGCGGCGGGCCAGCCGGACCTCGGCGACCGCCTGGTCGACGTACGACGCCCGGGAGACGCCGGGGCCGAGCTCCTCGGCGGTGTAGGTGTTGAAGTCGCAGTAGCCGCACCGCACGCGGCAGAAGGGCACGTGGACGTAGAACCCGAACGGGTCGTCGCCCAGCGCGGCCAGCGCCTGCTCCGGCAGCGACCCGTCGGACGGGGCGGGGTCCCCCTCGGGCAATGCGGACGGCACCCGGCCATCCTCTCAGGAGGTCGGGCCTTCCCGGACCTCGAGGGGTGGGGACGGGAAGGGGGCTGCCCGTTCGCCGTGCTGGCGACGGACAGCCCCCTCCACCGGGACCGTCAGGGACGGAGCGGCCGGCTCAGCCGTAGAAGCTCTCGATGAGCTCCTTGTTGTTGTCCTCCACGACGTTGCGCTTCACCTTCAGCGACGGGGTGAGCTCGCCCGACTCGATGCTGAGGTCGTGGTCGAGGAGCTTCCACTTCTTGATCGTCTCCCAGCGGTTGAGCTGGGCGTTGAGCTGGTCGACGTACTCGCCCACCATCGCCTGCACCGCGGGGTCGTTGACGAGCTCGGTGTAGGAGAGGCCCTCCTTGCCGTTCTCGGCGGCCCAGCCGGCGATGGCGTCGGGGTCCAGGGTGATCAGCGCGGAGACGAAGTTGCGCTCGGCGCCGAAGACCATGAACTGGCTGACCAGCGGGCAGATCGCCTTGAACTTCGCCTCGATGGCCGGCGGGGCGATGTACTTGCCGCCCGAGGTCTTGAAGAGCTCCTTGATGCGGCCGGTGATCGTGAGGTAGCCGTCCTCGTCGAGCTCGCCCTTGTCGCCCGTGCGCAGCCAGCCGTCCTCGGTGATCGCCTCGGCCGTGGCCTCGGGGCGGTTGTGGTAGCCGGCCATGATGTGCGGGCCGCGGAGCTGGACCTCGCCGTTCTCGGCGATGCGGACCTCGGTGCCCGGGAAGGGCTGGCCGACGGTGCCGATCTTGTAGCCGTCGGGGTGGTTGACGGTGGCGCCCGCGGAGTTCTCCGTCATGCCGTAGCCCTCGAGGATGAGGATGCCCGCGGCGTGGAACCACGTGGCGATCTCGGCGTTGAGGGCCGCGGAGCCGGAGATGAAGAAGCGGACCCGGCCGCCGAAGCGCTCGCGCACCTTGGAGAAGACGAGCTTGTCGAACAGGCCGTGCTGCAGGTTCAGCAGGAACGGGACCGGCTTGCCGGCCATCTTCAGCTCGTCGACCTTCCGGCCGACCTCGAAGGCCCGGTTGAAGATCTTCTCCTTGAGGCCGCCCTCGGCCGCCTGCATCGTGACGATGCGTGCGTAGGCCTTCTCGAAGATGCGCGGCGCGGCACCCATGAAGGTCGGCTTCACGACGCCCAGGTTGTCGACGATCTTCTCGACGCGGCCGTCGATCGCCGTGGCGAAGCCGCAGGCGAGCTGGGTGGAGAGCAGCACCTTGCCGAAGGCGTGGGCCATCGGCAGCCAGAGGAACTGCAGGTCGGTCTCGTCGAGGATGTTCTGGGCCTTGATGGCCTCGCCCTCGAAGACCCAGCCGCGGTGAAGGGTGCGCACGCCCTTCGGCTTGCCGGTGGTGCCGGAGGTGTAGATCAGGGTCGCCAGCTGGTCGGGCTTGATGCCGTTCGCCAGCTCCTGCAGGACGCCCTCGTGCTCGGCGAGGTAGGTGTCACCCAGCGCGGCGAGGTCGGCCAGCGAGATCACCCAGTCGCCGTCGGCCGCGGACGCCTCGAAGACGATGACCTTCTCGACCGCAGGGAGCTCGTCGCGGTGGGCCCGCAGCTTCTCGACCTGGGTCTCGTCCTCGGCGAACACGAAGCGGCTGCCCGAGTCGCCGATGATGTACGCCGTGTCCGGCCCGCCCGTCGTGGGGTACACCGTCGTGGTGGCGCCACCGGCACACAGGATGGCCAGGTCGGCGAAGATCCACTCGTAGCGCGTGGCGGAGGCGATGGCGACGCGGTCCTCCGGCGCCAGCCCGAGGGCGAGGAGGCCTCCCGCGAAGCTGCTGACCTGCTGGGCGGTCTCCCGCCAGGTGATGGACCGCCAGGCGTCGCCCTCCGGGTAGCGGAAGGCTTCACGGCTGCCGCTCGTCTCGACCCGGTCCCAGAACTGGATCGCACAGTTCTGGGGCATGGTGTCCATGAAAGTCGTGTCGTGGTTGATGGGCATGTCGCTCCTGCATGCTCGTGAGCCGGCGTAACTGGTGAGTAACCTAGGCCACTCAGTCGTCCGAGGGTAGCGTCCCCGCCATCTGACGGACACAAATGTCAACCTTCTCCTGAACCTTCGCCGGCAGGCCCTCGACCACCTGCAGGTCGGGCAGCCGGCTGCGGTCCGTCGTCAGCGCGACGAACATGTCGCGGATGGTCACGCCGTGGCCCGGCCAGTAGACGACCTCGACCGGGGCGCCGGCCTCGATCGTGCCGGGCTGGAGCACGCGGAAGTACGGTCCGGGCCGCGCCTCGGCGGTGAACCTCCTGACCCAGGCCCGGGTCTCGTAGCCGGACTCCCCCATCCAGCACTTGAAGTCGTTGCAGGGGATCCGCACCGAGATGGCCTCGAGCAGCACCCCGTCCACCTCGTCGCCGATCCGCAGCCGCGTGCCGACCTCGAGGGCGTTGAGGTCGATGCCCTCGGTCGTGAGGTTCTCCCCGAAGTGACCGTCCCGGATGGAGCGGTCGAGCTGCTCCTCCCAGAAGTCGAGGTCCTCCCGGGCGTAGGCGTAGACCGCCTGGTCACGACCTCCGTGGTGGCGGGTGTCGGAGACCCGGTCGCCCTCGACGCCGAGCTCGTGCACCCGGACCGGGCCGGTCACGGGACGCTTGTCGATGGAGGTACGGCCGATGCCGGCCCAGTCCCGCTCCCGGGGCTGGCCGACGCTGACGGTCAGGAGGCGCGCTGTCACGGGAGGCATTCTCCCCCGATCAGTCCTGGACCGCCTTCGCAATGGTCACCAGGCGCGTCACCGCGTCCGTCCCGAGCCGGTGCCGGGCCAGGTCCACCGCCCGCACCACGACCCAGTCCCGCGCCCGGTGCTCGTCGAGCCCGGCGGCGTCCACGGCGGCGTGGAAGCGGGCGCGGAGCCCGTCGCGCACCCGGCCCGCGAGCTCGTCGTACCGGTGCCAGAGCAGGGGCGCCACCTCGACGTGCGGGTCGCCGTTGAGCGGCCGCGGGCTGGTCGCGAGCCACGGTGCGCGCTCCGCCGCCAGCACCGTGCCGTAGTGGAGGTCGGTGTGGACCACGGTGCCGTCGGTGTCCGGGTCGGCAGCGAAGCGTCCGGCGAGGTGGCGCGCCTGCTGCACCAGCCGCGGTGGCAGCGGGACGTCTCGCGGGAGCGCAGCGAGCGCCGCCGCGACCTCGGCGGCGTGCTCGGAGAGGCGCCGCAGCTGCGGGAACGCGGGCCGGTGCAGCTCGCGGTAGAGGCCACCGACGACCTCGCAGGCCTCGACGTCCCAGTGGTCGCGCAGGTCGGTGCGGCTGGCCCGCTCGAGCAGCAGCGCCCCGCGACCGGGGTCGGCGCGCAGCAGGCGCACCGCGCCGCGACCGTGCCAGTGCTGCAGGGCGAGGTGGGCGTGGGCGGGCTGCTCCCCCACCTTGAGCACCGCCGGCGTGCCGTCAACCGTGGTGACGGGTACGACGGCACAGCGCTCGCCGTCCCAGCTCTCACCACCGTCGGCGAGCTCCCACTCGTCGAGCAGGTCGCGCACCGTCGCCGGCAGCGGCGCGGTCACTTCTTCGGCTTGTCGCCCGCCGGCCCGGAGGTGGACAGCGCGGCGACGAAGGCCTCCTGGGGCACCTCGACGCGGCCGACCATCTTCATCCGCTTCTTGCCTTCCTTCTGCTTCTCGAGCAGCTTCCGCTTGCGGGTGATGTCACCGCCGTAGCACTTGGCGAGGACGTCCTTGCGGATGGCGCGGATGTTCTCGCGGGCGATGACCCGCGAGCCGATCGCCGCCTGGATCGGCACCTCGAACTGCTGGCGCGGGATGAGGTCCTTGAGCTTGCCGGCCATCATCACGCCGTACGAGTAGGCGGCGTCCTTGTGGATGATCGCCGAGAAGGCGTCGACGGCCTCGCCCTGGAGCAGGATGTCGACCTTGACCAGGTCGGCCGCCTGGTCGCCGGCGCGCTCGTAGTCGAGGGACGCGTAGCCCTTGGTGCGCGACTTCAGCTGGTCGAAGAAGTCGAAGACGATCTCGCCCATCGGCAGCGTGTAGCGCATCTCGACGCGGTCGGCGGAGAGGTAGTCCATGCCCTGCAGCGCGCCGCGCTTCTCCTGGCACAGCTCCATGATCGTGCCGATGAAGTCGGAGGGGCTGAGGATGGTGGCCTTGACGACCGGCTCGCGGACCTCGGCGACCTTGCCGTCGGGGTACTCGCTCGGGTTGGTCACCTCGATGACCTTGCCGTCCTCCATGTGGACCTCGTAGACCACGTTGGGGGCGGTCGAGATCAGGTCGAGGTTGAACTCGCGCTCGAGGCGGTCACGGGTGATCTCCATGTGGAGCAGGCCGAGGAAGCCGCACCGGAAGCCGAAGCCGAGGGCGCCGGAGGTCTCGGGCTCGAAGGTGAGCGCCGCGTCGTTGAGCTGGAGCTTCTCCAGCGACTCGCGCAGCAGCGGGTAGTCGTCGCCGTCGATCGGGTAGAGCCCGGCGTAGACCATCGGGTTCGGGTGCTGGTAGCCGCCGAGCGGCTCGGTCGCGCCACCGTGCTGCGCGGTGACGGTGTCACCGACCCGCGACTGGCGCACGTCCTTCACGCCGGTGATCAGGTAGCCGACCTCGCCGACGCCGATCTCGCCCGCCTTGACCGGCTCCGGGCTGATCACGCCGACCTCGAGCATCTCGTGCACCGCGTTGGTCGACATCATCTTGATCCGGTCGCGGTGGGTGAGCTTGCCGTCGACCACGCGGACGTAGGTGACCACACCGCGGTAGGTGTCGTAGACCGAGTCGAAGATCAGCGCGCGCGCCGGGGCGTCCGCGTCGCCGACCGGCGCCGGGGTCTGCTTGACGATCTCGTTGAGGACCTTCTCGACGCCCATGCCCGTCTTGGCGCTCACCCGGAGCACGTCGTCGGGGTCGCAGCCGACGATGCCGGCCAGCTCCTCGGCGTACTTGTCGGGGTCGGCGCTGGGCAGGTCGATCTTGTTGAGCACCGGGATGATGTGCAGGTCCGCACCCATCGCGAGGTAGAGGTTCGCCAGGGTCTGCGCCTCGATGCCCTGGGCGGCGTCGACGAGCAGGATCGCCGCCTCGCACGCCTGCAGCGAGCGGGACACCTCGTAGGTGAAGTCGACGTGGCCGGGGGTGTCGATCATGTTGAGGACGTAGGTGCCCGGCTCGGCGCCCTCCTCGTTGCCCTCGGTGACCGTCCACGGCATCCGCACCGCCTGGGACTTGATCGTGATGCCGCGCTCGCGCTCGATGTCCATCCGGTCGAGGTACTGCGCCCGCGCCGCGCGCTCGTCGACGACACCCGTGAGCTGCAGCATCCGGTCGGCGAGGGTCGACTTGCCGTGGTCGATGTGCGCGATGATGCAGAAGTTGCGGATGATCGCGGGGTCGGTGTGACCCGGCTTGGGGGCGGAGATCGGCATGATCCGCCCATTCTTCCAAAGCGCCGCGGGTTCGGTGAATCCAGACCGCCCCCTGGCGCACCGGCGGCACCGGGCCGCCATCATGTGCGGGTGCTCCCGACTCGCATCCCCCACGGCCGGACCGCGCGACGCGTGGAGTGGGCGCACCTGCCGCCGGTCGTCCGGGCGGCGGTCGAGGGGCACCTCGGCGGGCCGGTCGTGGAGGCCGCGTCCCAGGGCGGCGGGTTCACCCCCGGCTTCGCGTCGGTGCTGACCTGCGCCGACGGCTCGCGCCACTTCGTCAAGGCCGCGTCCCTGAAGGCGCAGCGGACCTTCGCCGAGTCCTACCGCGAGGAGGCCCGCAAGCTGCGCGTGCTCCCGGAGGCAGCGCCGGCCCCGCGGCTGCGGTGGACCGACGAGGTGGCGGACTGGTTCCTGATGGGGATCGACCACGTCGACGGCCGGGCGCCGCACCGGCCGTGGACCGACGCCGACGTGGCCCTGGCCTCGGCGGCGCTCGTCGAGGCGGCCGAGGTGCTCACCCCCGCGCCGGCCGGCCTCGACCCCGCGGTCGACGAGCTCGCCTCGTGGGCCGGGCTGTGGCAGCGCATCGACCACCCGCGGGCCGCCGAGCTCGGCTCCCTCGCAGCCCGGTACGCCGACGTGGTCGGCGGCGACACGCTGGCCCACACCGACGTCCGCGACGACAACATCCTGGTGCTCGACGAGGAGCGGGCCGTGCTCTGCGACTGGAACTGGCCGGTCGTGGGCGCCGCGTGGCTCGACTCCCTGCTCCTGCTCATCGGGCCGCGCGGGGACGGGCTCGACGTCGAGTCCCACATCGCCCGGCACCCCCTGCTGTCCGTCGTACCCGCTGACGACGTGGACGTCGCCCTGGCCCTGGTCCTCGGCTACTTCTCGGTCTCCGCGGACCAGCCGGTCCCGCCGACGTCGCCGCACCTGCGCGCGGCCCAGGCGTGGCAGCGCGACGTCCTCCACGACTGGCTGGCCGAGCGCCGCGGCTGGCAGCGATGAGCCGGGCGCGTCGGCCCGGCCGCGATTTGGGGCGCCTGAACAGCCGCTGTTAGCCTTGCTGGTCGCGTCTCCGCGCACCCGTGCCTGCCCTCCGGGCGGCCCGGGATCCCCGCGGTCACGCGCTCCGGACCAGTCCAGACATCCACCCGAGAACGTAGAGGCGATTCACCCGTGGCCAACATCAAGAGCCAGATCAAGCGCAACAAGCAGAACGAGAAGCGTCACGAGCGCAACAAGGCCGTCAAGTCCGGCCTGAAGACCGCGATCCGCAAGTTCCGCGAGGCCGCCGAGGCCGGCGACAAGGACAACGCCGTCGCCCTGGCCCGCGAGGCCACCAAGCAGCTGGACAAGGCCGCCTCGAAGGGCGTCATCCACAAGAACCAGGCTGCGAACCGCAAGTCCTCGATCTCCAAGCAGGCCGCCTCTCTCTGAGCCCACTGCTCTGGCTCCGGTCCGGAGCCATCACGTCGAAGGGAGTCCCCGTCAGGGGGCTCCCTTCCGTGATTTCTGCTCCCGGCGCTACCGGGTCCGCAGCGCGGTGATCGTCAGGACCAGCCGCTCGAGGGCGTACGACGCGTCGCTGGCCGCGCCCTTGATGTCGGCGTCGGCCTGGGCGACTGCGCGCACGGCCCGGGCGAGGCCGGCCTCCGACCAGCCGCGGGCCTGCTCGCGCAACGAGCGCAGCTTCCACGGCGGCACGCCCACCTCGCGGGCGAGGTCGGCGTCGCGCATCCCGCGCGGCGCGCTGACCAGCCGGGCGAGGCCACGGGCGCTGCCGGCGAAGGCGGAGGTGATCAGCACCGAGGCGGTGCCGGCGTCGAGGGCCCAGCGCAGCTCCTCCAGCGCGACCTGGCCGCGGCCGGCGAACGCCGCGTCGGCGACGGCGAAGGACTTGGCCTCGGCGCGGCCACCGAAGTAGCGACGGACCTGCGCCTCGCTGATCCGCTCCCCCGGGAAGTCGTTGGTGAGCTGGCTGGCCGCGCCGGCGAGCGAGCGCAGGTCGCGGCCGATGGCCTCGATGAGCACGTCGGCGGCCTCGCGGTCGATGCTGGCGCCGTACCTGCGGACCTCGTTGGCGACGAAGCCCGGGAAGTCGGAGGGCCTGAGCTCCTCGGACTTGTGCTCGGTGACCGTCTTCAGCTTGCGCAGCTTGTTGAGGACTCCGCTGCCCTTCTGCCCGCCACCGTGCACGAGTACGAGGGCGACCTCGTCGGCCGGGGCGGCGGCGTAGGCGAGCAGTCCGTCCACCGACTCGTCAGGCAGGTTCTCCAGGCCGCGGACGACGACGCACCGCACGGCCGAGAACAGCGAGGGCGCGGACATCTCGCCCAGCGAGGCGAGGGTGAGGTCGGCGGCGGGGCTGTCGGCGAACTCCGCCTCCGGGTCGTGCTCGCGCACCGCGGCCTTGACCTCGTCGACGGTGCGGGCGCCGAGGAACTCCTCCTTGCCGGTGACCAGGATGACCCGTCCCAACACGTCAGCGGCCCGCATGGAGCCAGCCTCCCACACCGTCCCGACGGTGGTTCACCGGGCGGCGACCCGCAGGCCGTCGTCGTCGACGACGACCGCGACGTCGCCGTCGTCGTCGGTGCGTCCCACCTGGGCGCCGACCGACCTGAGGTGCTCGAGCAGCGGTCCCGAGGGGTGGCCGTAGTCGTTGTCGGCACCTGCGGACACCAGCGCCGCCTCGGGCTGCAGGGAGGCCAGCCACCGCTCGTCCTGGTGCCGGCTGCCGTGGTGCGGGACCTTGAGCACGTCGACGTCGAGCCCGGGCAACCGACGGGCGAGGGCGGCCTGCGCGGTCGGCTCGACGTCCCCGGTGAGCAGGGCGCGCACGCCGGCCACCTCGACCAGCAGCACCACGCTGGCGTCGTTGGCCCCGCTGCCCGCCGCGCCCGGGGAGGGGTGGACGACCTGCACCGTCGCCTCGCCGACGCGCCGGGCCGCCCCGTAGGCCCCCACCTGCACCGGCACGTCGGCGCGGTCGAGGGTGCGACGGACCGCGGCCGCAGCCCCGGGTGGGTCGTCGACCGGCGAGACCTCCACCGCAGCCACCCGCCGGTCCCGCAGCACCCCCGGCAACCCGTCGACGTGGTCGGCGTGGAAGTGGGTGAGCACCAGCAGGGGCACGTCGCGGACCCCCAGACGGTCGAGGCAGCCGGCCACCGCGTCCGGGTCGGGACCGGCGTCCACCACGACCGCCGCGGCCGGTCCGGCCCGGACGACGAGGGCGTCGCCCTGGCCGACGTCGCACGCGACCAGCACCCACCCTGCCGGCGGCCAGCCCGCCGCAGGCGCCGACCACGGCCGGCCCGGCACCCCGAGGACGACGAGGAGGAGCAGCACGGCCGCCGACACGCTGGGGCCCCGTCGCCGGGCGAGCCGGGGCAGCGCCACCGCCACGGCCACGCACACCACCGCCAGCGCCCCGACCGCGACGGGGCCGCTCCCCCACGGCACCGCCGCGCCGGGCAGGTCGGCGCCGTGGCGGGCGACCTCGACCACCCACGCGACGCACCACGCCGCCACCGTCCCGACGGCGGCGCCGAGCGCAGGCACGACCAGGCCCACCAGCCCTGCCCCCAGGCCGAGCACCGTGGCCGGGCCGACGGCGGGCCCGGCCAGCAGGTTCGCCGCGACCGCGACGAGGCTGACCTGGCCCGAGAGCACGGCGATGACCGGCGTGCAGGCGAGCTGGGCCGCGGTCGGGACCGCCACCGCCTCGGCGAGCCCGCGCGGCAACCACCGGGCGAGCGCCGACGAGAGCGGCGGGCCGAGGAGCACGATCCCGCTCGTCGCCAGCACCGAGAGCGCGAAGCCCGCCGACGTGGCCAGTCCGGGGTCGAGGAGCAGGAGGACCACGAGCGCGACGCCGAGGGCGCGCAGGCCGCGGCGCCGACCGTCCGGGCCGAACGCGAACAGCCCGACGGTGCCCATCGCCGCCGCTCGGAGGACGCTCGGCTCGGTGCGCGTGAGCAGCACGAAGCCGACGATGCCCGCCAGCCCGACCAGCACCAGCCACCTCCCCCGCACGCCGACGAGACGGGCGGCGAGCAGCAGGGCGCCGACGACGAGGGTGAGGTTGGTGCCGCTCACCGCGGTCAGGTGGGTCAGCCCGGTCACCCGGAAGTCGGACTCCACCTCGGCGGGGAGGCCGGCGTCGTCGCCGGTCACCAGCGCGGGCACCAGGCCCGCCTGGGCCGGGGGTCGGTCGGCCACGGCGTCGCGGATGGAGGCTCGCACCGCGCCGGCGGCTCGCCACCACGGGTCGGGGTCACGGATCCGCACCGGCGCCCGGTCGGCGAGGAGCAGGGCCACCACGTGACGGTCCTCCGCGGGCGCCAGTCGCCCCTCCGCCGCGACCCGCTCGCCGAGCTCGGTGCGCGCCCAGCTCGCCCCGCCCAGCACGACCAGCGTCGCGCCCAGCACCTGCCGGACGCCGCGGACGGTCACCTCCTGCACCCGCAGCCGCACCACGAACCGGTCCCCGAAGCGACCCTCGACCGGCCGCGGGTCGGAGACGACGGTGGCGACGAGGTCGGCCGTCGCCCGCTCCTCGGCCCACGCGCCGAGCGGGTTGGCCGCGACGGCTGCCTGGCGCAGCAGGGCGGAGGACAGCACGGCGGCAGCGATGCCCAGCGCCGCCAGGCACCAGCGCCGCCGGGGACCGGACCGGCCGTTCCTCGCCGATCTCCCGGACCTGCCGGGCACGAGGACCACCGATGCCGCGAGCACCAGCGGCGCCCAGCACCACGCCCCGGCGTGCGCGGCGGCGATCCCGGCGAGCCACGCCACCAGGCCGAGGGCCGGGAGCCGGGGGTCGTGCCGTGGGGACGCCCGGGGCGGCGCCTCACCCACGACGCGCCGTCCTCGTAGGGTGGCGGCCGTGACCCGCTACTCCGCACCCGAGCTGGCGCGCGGTGCGCTCGGTGCCCTCGTCGGGATCGCCGTCGCCGGGGCCACCGCCCGTGCGGTCCCGGGCGGTCCGGAGATGCTGCCCTTCATCGTGGCGCCGATGGGTGCCTGCGCGGTGCTGCTCTTCGCGGTGCCCGCGAGTCCGCTGGCGCAGCCCTGGCCGGTGCTCGGCGGCAACGTCATCTCGACCGCGGTCGGCCTCGGTGCACACTGGCTGGTCGACGACGTCCTGCTGGCCGCTGCCCTCGGGGTCGGCGCCGCGATCGGCGTGATGATGCTGCTCGGGTGCCTCCACCCGCCGGGCGGTGCCTGCGCGCTGCTGGCCGCGACGGCCACCCCGGAGATCCACGACCAGGGCATCCTCTTCGCGCTCGCCCCGGTCGCCGTCAACACGGTCGCCCTGCTGGCCATCGCGGTCGCGGTCAACAACCTGACCGGCCGCCGCTACCCGCACCGGCCGGCGCCACCCGCCCCGCCCGGTGCCGCCACCGAGCTCGGCATCACGACGCCGGACGTCGAGGAGGCGATGAAGCGGCTCGCCGACCGGCTCGACGTGCTGCCCGCCGACGTCGTGGCGATCGTCCGGGACGCGGAGACCCATGCCCTCGACCGCAGGCTCGGCTCGATCCCGGTCTCCCGGATCATGAACCGCGACGTCGCGGTGGCCCACCCGTTCGAGTCGATCTACCGGGCACGGACGCTGATCGTGCAGCGGCAGGTCAAGACGCTGCCGGTCGTGGACGAGGAACGGCGGGTGATCGGCGTGGTGTCGATCATCGACCTGTTCACCCGCGACCTGGTCGAGCTCGAGACCGTCGAGTCGATCATGCGCACCGAGGTGACCACCATCCGTGAGGACACCCCCGTCGCCGAGCTGGTGCCGGCGATGACGTCGGAGGGCTACAAGAACGTCCCTGTCGTCGACGCGGAGGACCGGCTCGTCGGGATGATCACCCGCGGCGAGCTGATCGCCGTGCTGCACCGGGCACTGCTCGGCGCCACCTGAGGCGACCCGGCGCCCGGCAGGGGTCACCCCGTCAGTCACACCGTCACCAGCGGGGCGAGCCGGGCCAGCGTCTTCTCCCCGATCCCGTCGACCTCGAGCAGCTCGTCGACGCTGGTGAAGCCTCCGTGCTGCTCCCGCCACGCGATGATCGCCTGGCCGGTGACGGGACCCACGCCCGGCAGGGTCTCGAGCTCCGCCTGACCGGCGAGGTTGAGGTTGACCGGCACCGCGGCGGGCGCCCCGGGGACGGCAGGACTGCCGTCGGGGCCTGGCGCACCGGCGGGCGGGCCAGGCCGTCCGACCACGACCTGCTCCCCGTCGACCAGCACCCGGGCGAGGTTGAGCGAGGTCAGGTCGACGCCCTTGCGCGCCCCGCCCGCGGCCTGGAGGGCGTCGGTGACCCGGGCGCCCGCATCGAGGACGACGATCCCGGGCCGACGCACCTTGCCGGCGACGTCGACGGTCACGGTCCCGCCGCCTGACCCACCCGTCGCGGACGACGACGCTGCCGCCGTCGGTGAGGGCAACGGGACCAGTGCCGGCACCGGCTCCGCACTGACCGGTGCGACCGCCGGCCCCGGGTCGTCGCGCACCACCCACCAGGTGGTCACCGCGAGCCCGAGCGCGACCACCACCGCGACGACGGCCACGTGGGCCGGCGCGAGGGACGGCAGCCCCGGCACGCGGGCCGCGACCGGTCCGCGCCGCCGTCGGGCAGCGTGCCGTCCGGGGGTCGGGACGACGGGCGGCTCCGGCGGCACCACCCCCGGGGCCGCGACGGCCGCAGGAGCGGTGCTGCCCCGGTCGGCCACCCGGGTGTGGTCGGCCCACCACGCCTGGCCCGTCGCCACCGCAGTGTCGTCGGCCACCTCCGGGGCGACGTCGGCCGTGCCGGACCGACCTCCGCCGGCACCAGCGGCGATCAGGGCCAGGCGACGGGCGGCCGCCTCGTCCGCGGGAGGGCGTCGGGAGTGCATGGCGGCACGCTAGGCGCCCTCAGGGGAGGTCCCGCCGGCCGCGGCGACAGCCTGTGGACGGGCACCGCGCCGGTCGCGACCTGTGGACGGTTCGCGGCTGTCCGTGGGGCTACCGGTGACGCAGGTGCATCAGAGGTCGAGCACCGGCGCGACGCAGATCGCGAGCATGCCCGGGCCCGCGTGGGCGCCGAGCACGCCTCCGATCTCGGCGCACCGCACCGGCTCCCCGCTCGCGGCCGGCACCAGCCGGTCGCCGAGCTGCTCGGCGAGGCGCTCGGCCATCGCGGCGGCCCGGTTGCCGGCGCCCAGGTGCGCCACGCAGGCCTCGACCTGTCGCTCCCCCGCGGCCTCCACGGCCATCGCCTCCAGCTGCGCGATGGCCTTGGCGGCGGTGCGCACCTTCGCCCGGGGGACGATGACGCCGTCGTCGATGCCGAGCAGCGGCTTGACGGCGAGCACACCGCCGAAGACGGCGGCCGCGGCGCCGACCCTGCCACCGCGGCGGAGGTACTCGAGGGTGTTGACGTAGAACAGCGACGTCGCCGCCTCCGCCCGGGCACGGGCGGCCTTGGCGGCGTCCTCGGCGCTGCCGCCGGCCTCGACGACCGCGAGGGCCGACTCGGCGGCGTACCCCGTCGCGACCCCGACCTGGCGGCTGTCGACGCAGGTGACCGGGACCGGCGCCGTCCGCGAGGCGACGAGCGCGGACTCGAAGGTGCCGCTGACCTCGGCGGAGAGGTGGATCGACACGATCTCGGTCGCGCCCTCCTCGGCCAGCCGGGCGTACAGCTCGCCGAGGACCGCGGGGGCCGGACGGGACGTGCTGACGGCGCGCTTCTCCCGCAGCGCCGTCGCGACCTGCTCGGGCGTGACCCCGTCAGCGCCCTCGTCGAGGACCTCGTCGTCGATGATCACCTGGAGCGGGACCACCCGGACCCGGCCCGACGCCGCCAGCTCGTCCGAGACGGTCGAGGCGGAGTCGGTGACGACGACGATCGACATGCCGCCGAGGTTATCCCGAGCCGGGGGTCAGACCACGATGTTGACCAGCTTGGGCGCACGGACGATCACCTTGCGCACCTCGCGGCCGTCGATCGCCTTCTGCACCGCCGGGTCGGCCAGCGCCGCAGCCTCCAGGTCGGCCTCGCTGATGTCGGGCGAGACCTCCAGCCGGCCGCGGACCTTGCCCTGAATCTGGACGACCGCGGTGACGGCGTCCTCGACCAGCAGCGCGGGGTCGACGGTGGGCCAGGCCGTCTGGGCGACCGACGGCTGGTGGCCCAGCCGCTCCCACATCTCCTCGGCGGTGTACGGCGCGACCAGCGACAGCAGGATCGCGACGGCCTCGGCGGCCTCGCGCACCGCGGGGTCGGCCGGGCCGCAGCCGGAGTCGATCGCCTTGCGGGTGGCGTTGACCAGCTCCATGGTGCGGGCGACGACCACGTTGAAGCGGTAGGACTCCAGCAGGTGCGCGGCCTCGTGCACCGTCTTGTGGGTGACCTTGCGCAGCGCGACGTCGCCGCCCGCCGGGTCCGTGCCGGGCGCGGAGGTGACGTCACCGGACAGGCGCCAGGCGCGCTGCAGGAAGCGCGCGGAGCCGGCCGGCGACACGTCGGCCCAGTCGATGTTGTCCTCGGGCGGGCTGGCGAAGACCAGGGTCAGCCGGACGGCGTCGACGCCGAACTCGTCCAGCTGCTCGCCCAGGCTGACGCCGTTGCCCAGCGACTTGCTCATCTTGCGCCCGTTGTTGATGACCTTGCCCTGGGACAGGTACGCCGAGAAGGGCTCGTCCCAGTCGATCAGGCCCATGTCGCGCAGCACCTTGGTGAAGAAGCGCGCGTACAGCAGGTGCAGGACGGCGTGCTCGTCGCCGCCGATGTACAGGTCGATCGGGCCCCACGCCTTCGCCAGCGCCGGGTCGAACGCCTGGGTGTCGTCGTTGGGCGACAGGTAGCGGAAGAAGTACCAGGACGAGTCGACGAAGGTGTCCATGGTGTCGGTGTCCCGGGTGGCGGGGCCGCCGCAGGTCGGGCACTCGACGTTGACCCACTCGGTCGCCGCACCCAGGGGCGAGGTGCCCTTGGGCTTCAGGTCGGCGCCGCGCAGCTCCGGCAGCTCGACGGGCAGCTGGTCCTCGGGGACCGGGACCTCGCCGTCGACCGGGCAATGGATGACCGGGATGGGGGCGCCCCAGTAGCGCTGGCGCGACAGCAGCCAGTCGCGCAGGCGGAAGTTGACCGTGCCGCTGCCGTGGCCGTCGGCCTCCAGCAGCTCGACGACCTTGTGGATGCCGGCGGCCTTGTCGGCCAGCCCGTCCAGGGGGCCGGAGCTCACGTAGGTCCCGTTGCCGTTGGTCGCGATGCCGGAGGTGGCCGGGTCCTCCTCGCCGGTGTCGACGACCATGCGCACGGGCAGGTCCATCGCCCGGGCGAAGTCCAGGTCGCGCTGGTCGTGCGCCGGCACGGCCATGATCGCACCGGTGCCGTAGTCGGCCAGGACGTAGTCCGAGGCCCAGACCGGGATCCGCTCACCGTTGACGGGATTGACCGCGTGCACGCCCAGGAAGACACCCGTCTTCGGACGGTCGGTGGCCAGCCGGTCGATGTCGGAGGCCTTGCGCACCTCGACCAGGTAGTCGTCCAGCGCCTGGCGCTGGTCGTCGGAGACCAGCTCGGCGGCCAGCTTCGCGTCGGCGGCGACGACCATGAAGGTGGCGCCCCACAGGGTGTCCGGACGGGTCGTGAAGACCGTGATCGGGTCGCGGCCCTCGACCTCGAAGGTGACGTGGGCGCCCTCGGACCGGCCGATCCAGTTGCGCTGGGCGTTGACGACCTTGCCGATCCAGGTCTTCTGCAGCTCGTCCAGGCAGTCGTGCAGCTCCTGGGCGTACTCGGTGGTCTTGAAGTACCACTGGGTCAGCTCGCGCTTGGTGACCTCGGCGCCGCAGCGCTCGCAGGTGCCGTCGGCCAGGACCTGCTCGTTGGCCAGCACGGTCTGGTCGTTCGGGCACCAGTTGACCGGGGAGTTCTTGCGGTAGGCCAGGCCGCGCTCCCGGAACTTCAGGAACAGCCACTGGGTCCACCTGTAGTACTCGGGGTCCGAGGTGTGCAGCCGGCGCGACCAGTCGAAGCTGACGCCGTACCGCTTCATCGACGCGGCCTGCGTCTCGATGTTGCCGTAGGTGTACGTCGCCGGGTGCTCGTCGTTGCGGATGGCGGCGTTCTCGGCGGGCAGGCCGAAGGAGTCCCAGCCCATCGGGTTCAGCACCTCGTAGCCGCGGAAGCGCCAGTAGCGGGAGATGACGTCGTGCAGGGCGAACACCTCGGCGTGACCCATGTGCAGGTCACCGCTCGGGTAGGGGAACATCGTCAGCGCGTAGCGCTTCTCCCGCTCCCCCGAGGTCACGGCGTCGTCGTCGGCGCGGAACGGGTCGAGCCGCTCCCACACGGGCAGCCACTTCTCCTCGACCGCGTGGACGTCGTAGTGGACCTCGTTCTCGCTCATCGTCATCCCTTGTCATCGTTCCCTGCTGCTGGCACAGAAAAGCCCCTCGGGCATCGAGGGGCGGCCGCGTCGACGTCTTCGACAGTGGTCGACGCGGCTATCCAAGAAGCAGGATCATCCGCACAGGGGCATGGTACTCCTCCGCACGCCCGCGGCGCTCACCGCCGCGGGCGTCGCGGCCCTCACTGCTCGCCGGTCTGCACCCGCCAGAGCGCGGCGTAGGCCCCGCCCTGCGCGACCAGCTCGTCGTGGGTGCCGGCCTCGGCCACCCGACCGCCGTCGAGCACCCAGATGCGGTGGGCGTGGCGGACGGTCGAGAGCCGGTGCGCGACGACGATGGTGGTGCACCGCTCGCCGGCCCGGCGCAGCGACTGCTGGATGGCCGCCTCGGTCTCGTTGTCCACCGCACTGGTGGCCTCGTCGAGCACGAGGATGGCCGGGTCGCGCAGGAGCGCGCGGGCCAGGGCGATGCGCTGGCGCTGGCCACCGGAGAGGGTGATGCCGCGCTCCCCCACCCAGCTGTCGTAGCCGTCGGGCAGGCGCTCGACGAACTCCGCCGCGGCGGCCGCCTCCGCGGCGGCCCGGACCTCCGCAGGGGTGGCGTCCGGGCGGCCGTAGGCGATGTTCTCGGCGACGGTGCCGGAGAACAGGTAGACGTCCTGGGCGACGTAGCCCATCGACCCGCGCAAGGAGTCCCAGTCCAGCTCGCGCACGTCGGTGCCGTCGAGCAGCACCTGCCCGGAGCGGGGGTCGTCGAAGCGCAGCACCAGCCGCAGCAGCGACGACTTGCCCGCGCCGGTGGGGCCGACGATGGCGTGCGTCTCGCCGGCGGGTACGACGAGGTCGAGGTCGTGCAGCACGTCCGGCCCGTCGGCGTACCCGGAGCGCACGCCGCGCAGCTCGACGCAGCCGCGTACCGGCTTCTCCAGCGCCTGTGTGCCGGCGGGCACGTCGACCGGCTCGGCGAGCAGCGCGAGGATGCGGGCGGTGGACGCCCGCCCGCGCTGGTAGAGGTCGAGCACCTCGGCGACGGTGGTCAGCGGCCAGAGCAGGCGCTGGGTCATGAAGACCAGCACCGAGTAGAGGCCGAGCTCGAGGTCGCCGTCGAGCGTCGCCCAGCCGCCGAGCAGCAGGGTGCAGGTGAAGCCCGAGAGGATGGCCATCCGCACCAGCGGCACGAAGGCGGCCGAGGAGCGGATGGCGGCCACGTTGGCCTCGCGGTAGGCCGCGGAGGCGGTCGCGATCCGGTCCCGCTCGCGGTCCTCGGCGGTGAACGCCTTGATCGTCGCGATGCCGGCGAGGTTGGCGCCGAGGGCGCCGGACAGGTCGGCAACCGACTCCCGGACCCGGTCGTAGAGCGGCTCGAGGCGCTTCTGGAAGAAGAGCGAGCCGACCACGATGACGGGGATCGGCAAGAAGGCGTAGAGGGTCAGCTCCCACGACGCCACCGCGAACACGGCACCGACGAGCACGACGTTGAGCGCGGTCTGCAGGATCGCCGGGAGGCCGAGGTCCAGCAGCCGCTCGAGCTGGTTGACGTCGTCGTTGAGCGTGGCCAGCGTCGAGCCCTGCGGGCGCGACTCGTGCCAGCCCAGGTGCAGGTGCTGGGCGTGGTCGTAGGCCTCGACGCGCAGGTCGTGCTCGATGCCCTGGGCCAGGCCGCGCCAGAGCACGTCGGCGGCGTACTCCGAGGCGGACTCCACGACCCAGACCACGAGGTTGATGAGCGCGAGCCAGCCGAGCTGGGCGTGGCGGGACTCGACGCCGAGCAGGTCGCCCACGAACGAGTCGGAACCGCGGACCACGACGTCGACGGCGGCGCCGATGAGCAGCTCCGGCACCACGTCGGCGACCTTGTTGACCGTCGACATCACGACGGCGAGCACGAACCGTCCGCGGAACCCGCGGTAGCGCTTCCACAGCGCCGCCAGGGGGCGCTCGATCACCGGGTCCACGGGCTTCCTTCCTCGGGCGGGCGGAGGCGACCCTAACCCGCTGGCCCGGCGCACGGTCAGCCGGGCCGCGCGCCGCCCTGCGCCCGCTACGGTGCAGCCATGACCGTCACCGACCTGTTCCGACTCGACGGCAAGGTCGCCGTCGTCACCGGCGCCAGCTCCGGGCTGGGCGTCGACTTCGCGAAGGCGCTGGCCGAGGCCGGCGCCGACGTCGTCCTCGGGGCGCGCCGCGTCGAGCGCCTGGCCGACACCGCCGCGCTCGTCGAGGCCGCCGGCCGCCGCGCCCTGTCCGTGCAGACCGACGTCGCCGACCCCGCGTCGTGCCAGGCGCTGGTGGACGCCGCGATGGCCGAGCTCGGCCGCGTCGACGTGCTGGTCAACAACGCCGGCGTCGGCACCGCCGTCCCCGCCACCCGGGAGACGCCGGAGCAGTTCACCCAGGTCATCGACATCAACCTCAACGGCAGCTACTGGATGGCCCAGGCGTGCGGCCGGGTGATGCAGCCGGGCTCGAGCATCATCAACATCTCCTCGGTCCTCGGCATCACCACCGCCGGGCTGCCCCAGGCGGCGTACGCCGCGTCGAAGGCCGGCGTCATCGGCCTCACCCGCGACCTCGCCCAGCAGTGGACCGGCCGCAAGGGCATCCGGGTCAACGCGATCGCGCCGGGTTTCTTCACCTCGGAGATGACCGACCAGTACCCGCCCGGCTACCTCGAGTCGCAGCAGCAGCGGATCCCCGCGGGCCGCAAGGGCGACCCGCGCGAGCTCGCCGCGACGCTGGTGTTCCTCGCCTCCGACGCCGCCGGTTACATCACCGGCCAGACCCTCGCCGTCGACGGCGGCATGACCATCACCTGACTGCCGACCGGGTCACGACCAGGGGCGGTGCTCCGGGTAGGCGACCACCACCGACGGCCGCGGGAACGCCCCGTCGTGCGGCCAGGTGCTCGCCGGCTGCTCGAAGGTCGCGCCGTCGACCTCGCCGGGGTGCTGCACCGCGACGAAGAGGGACCGGTCGTGGTCCGCGACCAGCGGACCGCAGGCCTCCGCCCCCTTGGGGACGGTGCAGAACTGCTGCACCCGGCCGCGCTCCGGGCCCTCGACCGGGACCCGGAACACCCCGTCGTTGCTGCCCAGCGCATTGCCGTCGGTGGAGATCCACAGGTTCCCGGCGCCGTCGAACGCGACGTTGTCGGGGCAGCTGATCGGGCTGACCCGGGACTTGTCGAAGCCACCGAACCAGGTCTCCGGGGCGGACGGGTCACCGCAGACGAGGAACAGGTCCCAGGTGAAGGTCGTCGCCGCGTGGTCGCCGCGGTCGGGCGTCAGCTCGAGGACGTAGCCGTTGCGGTTGCCGCTCGCGGTCGTCAGCGGCGCGCCGAGCCCGGCGCGGACCCGGGAGGAGCCGACCGGGTTCGCCTCGTCGACCGGTAGCGCCGCACCGCCACGCGCCGAGTTGTTCGTCAGCGCGGCGTACACCTTGCCGTTGACCGGATTCGGCTCGACGTCCTCGGGCCGGTCCATCCTGGTCGGTCCGACCCGGTCGGCGGCGAGCCGGGTGAAGAGCAACACGTCCTGGACCGACATCCCGGGCACGTACGACCGACGGTGGCTCGTCAGCGGGACCCAGGTGCCGCTGCCGTCGTGCTCCCCGTCGTCGGTGCCGTCGCCGACCAGCCGGGCGACGTAGAGCGTGCCCTCCGTGAGCAGGCGCAGGTTGCGGCGGCGGGCGGCAGCGGAGCCGGCGGGGTCGTAGGTGCCGGCCGACACGAACTTGTAGAGGTAGTCACCGCGCTCGTCGTCCCCCATGTAGGCCACGGCCCGGCCGTCCGCGGCGATGACGACGTTCGCTCCCTCGTGCTTGAACCGGCCGAGCATCGTGTGCTTGCGCGGCGTCGATGTCGGGTCGAAGGGGTCGACCTCGACGACCCAGCCGAAGCGGTGCGGCTCGTGCGGCTCGCGGGACAGGTCGAAGCGCGGGTCGACGCTGCTCCAGCCCTTCCCGGCGCCGGTGATGCCGTAGCGGGCGTACTCCACTGCGTAGCGCGGGTCGGGGCCGGCGCCCGCGTCGAAGTACTGGTTGACGTTCTCCTCACCCGACAGGACGGTCCCCCACGGCGTGGTGCCGCCGGCGCAGTTGTTGAAGGTGCCGAGGACCCAGCGGCCGGCAGGGTCGACGGAGGTCCGGACCCGCCGGTCGCCGGCCACCGGCCCGGTGAGCTCGAACCGGGTGGCGTCGTGGATGCGCCGGTTGTGGCGGGCCCGGCCCACCGGCGCGCGGCGCCAGGAGCCGGGCCGCCCGGCGCGGTGGACCTCCACGACGGACATGCCGT
This sequence comes from Nocardioides sp. J54, assembly GCF_000519005.1. Taxonomy (GTDB): domain Bacteria; phylum Actinomycetota; class Actinomycetes; order Propionibacteriales; family Nocardioidaceae; genus Nocardioides. The sequence continues at coordinate 24,124 of NZ_JAER01000016.1, forward strand.
GGTTGGCGATCGCGATCCGCTTCACCTCGTCGCCGTCGTACGCGCCGGCGGGGAACATGAGGTTCTCGTCGGTGTACTCGTGGTTGACCACGAGCAGGGCGCGGTGGTCGTCCAGCGGCAGCAGGCCGACGTAGTCGCAGTTGTAGCCGAACTGCCGTCGGGCGGCCGCGACCGACTGGGCGAAGGGGTCGAAGCCAGGCGCCCCCTTCACCACCGGGTCGCCCCACCCGACCACGACCCGGTGCCCGAACCCGCGAGCGGTCGTGAAGGCGTCGCGCCGGTTGGGCTCGACCGGGACGAACGCCGCCCGCGCGAGGGAACCGTCCCGCGCGCCGGGTCCGGGCGGTCGGCCGGGTCCGCCGGGGTGCCCCGGACGCCCCGGGGCGGCCGCAGCGGCGCCACCGGTCGCGACGACGCCGCCGACGAGCAGCGCGCCGGCCGACAGCGTGCCGCCGCGCAGCACGCTGCGCCGGCCGACGGCACGGGCGATCTCGTCACGGACGTGGCCGTGGTCGGTGGGGTTCGGCTCGGGCTGGTCGCACGCGTTGCCGCACCGGTGCAGGCAGGTCAGCCAGGACCGGGAGCCGTGGCGGGTGCCCTGCCCGACGAGGGTGAGCTGCGGACGGTTGCCGGGGTGCACGGAGGTCATGGGTCGAGCCGACCAGCGCCCGGTGAACCCTCGTCGGACCCTCGGTGGCGGGCCGGTGAAGGCTGCGTGGCTCGCGTGGGTCCAGCGGGTCCACCCGGCATGATGGCGTCCGTGGCTCCCCGACCCGGCTCCGCGCGAGAGGTCGGCGGTCTCTTCCTCCGGCTGGGGACGATCGCGTTCGGCGGGCCGGCGGCGCACGTCGCGCTGATGCGCGAGGAGCTGGTCCGGCGCCGGGAGTGGGTCAGCGACCAGCGGTTCGCCGACCTGATGGGCGCGACGAACCTGGTCCCGGGCCCGAACTCGACCGAGCTGGCGATCCACCTCGGCCACGAGCGCGCCGGGTGGCGGGGGCTGCTGCTCGCCGGGGCGGCGTTCATCCTCCCGGCGGCGCTGATGGTGACGGGCCTGGCCTGGGCCTACGTCGAGTACGGCGGCACGCCGGCCGTCGACGGGCTCCTCTACGGCGTGGTGCCGGTCGTGGTCGGCATCATCGCCTGGGCGCTGGCCGGCCTCGGCCGGACCGTGCTCGCCTCACCGTGGCTGGTCGTGCTGGCCGGCGCGGCACTGGCGGCGTACCTGCTCGGCGCGAACGAGCTCGTGGTGCTCGCCGCCGGCGCCGTCGTCGCGGTGCTCGCCCACGGCCTGCGCTCGGCGGCGGACCGGCAGCACGCGCTCGTCCTCCCCCTCCTCGCGGGCACGCCGGTGTTCACCGACCCCACCGGCAGCCAGCTGGCCCAGCTGTTCCTGACCATGCTCAAGATCGGCGCGGTGCTCTACGGCAGCGGCTACGTGATCCTCGCCTTCCTCGAGGGCGACTTCGTCGACCGGCTCGGCTGGGTGAGCCACCAGCAGGTCCTCGACGCCGCATCGGTCGGCCAGGTCACCCCCGGTCCGGTGTTCACCACCGCGACCTTCCTCGGCTACGTGGTGGCCGGGTTGCCCGGCGCGGTGCTGGCGACGGTGGCGATCTTCCTGCCGTCGTTCGTGTTCGTCGCGCTGCTGACCCGGCTGGCCACCTGGCTGCGCTCGCGGGCGTGGACCTCGGCGCTGCTCGACGGGGTGAACGCGACCGCGCTGGCCCTCATGGCCGGTGTCTCGCTGGAGCTGGGACGCTCGGCGCTGGTCGACCCGCTGACCATGGGGCTGGCCGTCGCGACCGTGGTCCTGCTGTGGCGCACCCGCCTCAACAGCGCGTGGTTCATCGCGGCCGGCGCGCTCGTCGGCGTCGTCCGGCTCCTGGCCACCTGACGGCTAGCGGACCGGGTGGTGGCTGGTGATCGAGATCCGGTTGAAGGCGTTCATGGTCACCGCGACCCACGCGACCGCTGCGAACGCCTCGTCGCCGAGCACCGCGCGGGCCTCGTCCTCGGCGTAGCGACGCTCGGCCTCCTCGGGCAGCCGGGTGATCGACTCGGCCAGCTGCAGCGCGGCCTGCTCCTGCTCGGAGAACAGGTCGGTGTCCTCCCACGCCGCCAGCACGGCGAGGCGACGATCGCTCTCCCCCGCCTCGATGGCGCGCTTGCGGTGCAGGTCGAGGCAGTAGGCGCAGCCGTTGACCTGGGAGACCCGCATGTTGACCAGCTCGACGAGGCGGCGGTCGACGCCGGCGGCCTCCGCGGCAGCACCGACCTCCTCGGCGAGCCCCGCGGCTGCGCGGTACGTCGCCGGCTGGGCCTTGTCGAGGAAGACGTGCCGTCGCCGGCCGGTGGCCTCGCTCATCGCCCCGGGTCGGTGACGTCGTCGTACTCGGGGTGCTTGGTCAGCCACCGTGCGACGTAGGGGCAGTGGGCGATGACCCGCTTGCCCCGGTCCCGCACGTCGGCGAGCGCGAACTCGACGACCGCACCGGCGAGGCCCCGGCCGCCGTACGCGTCGTCCACCTCGGTGTGCACGAAGTCGACGTGCTCGTCGTCGGGCAGCCGGTACTGCGCGAACCCGACGACGTCCTCACCGTCGCGGACCTCGTAGCGGTGCTGCTCGGGCGCGTGCACGTAGGTGATGGCGTCGCCGCCTGCGTCGGTCATGCCGCCATCCTGCCGTGGGCCCGGTGAAAAGGCACGGAGGCCGCCCGTCGCCGGGCGGCCTCCGTGGTCGGGCTCAGTAGGACGTGACGGTCAGCGCAGGTCGAACCGGTCGGCGTCCATGACCTTCACCCAGGCGGCGACGAAGTCGTTGACGAACTTCTCCTTCGCGTCGTCGCTGGCGTAGACCTCCGCGACGGCCCGCAGCTCGGAGTTCGAGCCGAAGATCAGGTCGTTGCGGGTGCCGGTCCAGGTCTTGCCGTCCTCGGTGACGCCGGTGAAGACCTTCTCGGTCTCGTCGGTCGGGGTCCACGTGGTGCCGAGCTCGAGCAGGTTGACCAGGAAGTCGTTGGTCAGCACGCCCGGGCGGTCGGTGAAGACACCGAGGTCCGAGCCGTCCCAGTTGGTGCCGAGCACGCGGAGGCCGGCGACGAGGACGGTCATCTCCGGGGCGCTGACACCGAGCAGGTTGGCGCGGTCGATGAGGAGGTACTCCTCCGGGAACTTCGTGGACTTCGGCAGGTAGTTGCGGAAGCCGTCGGCCTTCGGCTCGAGGTGGCTGAAGAGGTCGACGTCGGTCTGCTCCTGCGTCGCGTCACCGCGGCCGGTGGTCGTGGTGACCTTGATGTCGACGCCACCCGCAGCAGCGGCCTTCTCGATGCCGACCGAGCCACCGATGACGATGGTGTCGGCGAGGGAGGCACCGTGCGCCGTGGCGATCTCCTGCAGCGTGGCGAGGATCGCGGACAGCTCGGCCGGACGGTTGATCGCCCACGACTTCTGCGGCTCCAGGGCGATGCGGGCGCCGTTGGCACCACCGCGCTTGTCGGAGCTGCGGAAGGTCGAGGCCGAGGCCCACGCGGTCGAGACGAGCTGCGACACGGTCAGGTCGGAGTCGGCAATGGCGGCCTTCAGCTGGGCGACCTGGTCGTCGGTCAGCGGGGTGCCGGCCGGGATCGGGTCCTGCCAGACGAAGTCCTCCTCGGGGACCTCGGGACCGAGGTAGCGCGCCTTCGGGCCCATGTCGCGGTGGGTCAGCTTGAACCAGGCGCGGGCGAACGCGTCGGTGAACGCGGCCTGGTCCTCCTTGAACCGCAGCGAGATCTCGCGGAACTCCGGGTCCTCGCGCAGCGCGATGTCGGAGGTCAGCATGCGCGGCTCGCGCTTGGCGTCGCCGAACGACTCGGGGACGAGGTCGGCGCCGCCGTTGTTCCTGGGGCGCCACTGCTTCGCACCGGCCGGGGACTCGAAGAGCTCCCAGTCGTAGGCGAAGAGGATGTGGAAGAACTCGTTGTCCCAGCGCGTCGGGTGGTAGGTCCAGGTGACCTCCAGGCCCGAGGTGATGGCGTCGATGCCCTTGCCGGACTTGTACGACGACTTCCAGCCCAGGCCCTGCTCCTGGATCGGGGCGGCCTCCGGCTCGGGACCGACGGCGTCGGCCGGGCCGGCGCCGTGGGTCTTGCCGAAGGTGTGGCCGCCGGCGATCAGGGCGACCGTCTCCTCGTGGGTCATGCCCATGCGGGTGAAGGTGTCCTTGATGTCCGCGGCGGAGGCCAGCGGGTCCGGGACGCCGTTCGGGCCCTCGGGGTTGACGTAGATCAGGCCCATCTGCACCGCGGCGAGCGGGTCCTCGAGGTCACGCTCACCGGAGTAGCGCTGGTCGTCGAGCCACTCGGTCTCGGGACCCCAGTAGACGTCGTCGTCGGCCTCCCACACGTCGGGGCGGCCACCGCCGAAGCCGAAGGTCGGGAAGCCCATGTCCTCGAGCGCGACGTTGCCGGCGAGGATCATCAGGTCACCCCACGAGAGGGCCTTGCCGTACTTCTTCTTGACCGGCCAGAGCAGGCGGCGCGCCTTGTCCAGGTTGCCGTTGTCCGGCCAGGAGTTGGTCGGCGCGAAGCGCTGCTGGCCGTGGCCACCGCCACCGCGGCCGTCCATGACCCGGTAGGTGCCGGCGGAGTGCCACGCCATGCGGACGTAGAGCGGGCCGTAGTGGCCGAAGTCGGCCGGCCAGAGGTCCTTCGAGTCGGTCAGCGTGGCCTTGATGTCGGCCTTGACGGCGTCGAGGTCGAGCGAGAGGAACGCGCTCTTGTAGTCGAAGTCCTCACCCTGCGGGTTCGCGACCGCCGGGTTCTTGGCGAGGATCTTGAGGTTCAGCTTGTTCGGCCACCACTGGTGGTTGGGCGAACCCTGGGTCGGGTGCGCAAGACCGTGCATCACCGGGCACTTGCCGGCGGGCTGGTCGGCGTCGTGCGGGCCCTCGGTGACGAGCGGCTCGGTGTGGTCGGTGTTGTCGGGCATCAGGATCCTTTCGGGACCTTTACTGGGGGCGGTGTGAACACTCGGGGCAAGTGCCCCAATAGATGACCTCGGCCTCGTCGACGACGAAGCCGTGGGAGTCCGACGCCGTCAGGCACGGCGTGTGCCCCACGGCGCAGTCCACGTCGGCGATCGACCCGCAGGAGCGGCACACGACGTGGTGGTGGTTGTCGCCGGTGCGCGTCTCGTAGCGCGCGACCGACCCGGCCGGCTTGATGCTGCGCACCAGACCCACCTCGGTGAGGGTGTGCAGCGAGTCGTAGACGGCCTGGTGGGACACCTCGGGGAGCAGGGTGCGCGCCGCCGCGATCACGGACTCGGTGTCCGCGTGCGGGTGGGCGTGCACCGCCTCGAGGACCGCCAGGCGCGGCCGGGTGACGCGGAGCGCGACGTCCCGCAGCTGCTGCTGGAAGTCGGGCTGGGTCATGGCTCCATCTTGCCACTTATCTTGAATCAGTCAAGATTTCACACGGCGTGTCGAGGTCTGCCCGGTGCCGGCACGGGTACCTCCACGGCATGGACATGTCACCTGCCTGGCTCCTCCTCGGACTCGTCGTCGCGATCTTCATCGTCGGTGGGCTGGCGTTCGCCTTCCTGGCCGACCGTCGGCGCAACGAGGACGTCTCCAACGACACCGAGCGCCTCGACCCCGACCCGACGAGCCCGCCCAGCGACCCGTCGGACCGCCACGGCGGCTGATCCGCGCACCTCGGGGTATCGAGGGGCGTGCCGACGACGCCCCACCTCCGCATCCCTCAGGTCGCCCGACCGGACGGGCCGACCGTCGTCGTCCCTGCGCCGGTCCGCGTGGCCTCCGTGCCGTCGGGGCACGTGTACGTCCGGCCCTTCTCGCCGGAGGTCGGCGGTGGCCCGCAGCGCCTCCCCGACCCCGACCCCTCAGGGGGCCCACGGGCAGCGGGCGCGGTCTGGTGGCCGCCCGTGATGCTCGACCCCGCATGGGCGGCCGATGCCGACTTCGACGCCTTCCACGTGCACTTCGGCTTCGACGCCTGCAGCCCGGCACAGCTCGCCGAGCTGGTGGACGTGCTGCGCCGACGAGGCAAGCCACTCGTCTACACGGTGCACGACCTGCGCAACCCCACCACGCGTCGCCCGGGGAGCACGACGCCCAGCTGGACGTCCTGGTGCCCTCGGCCGACGCCCTGATCACCCTCATCCGGGGAGCGGCAGACCAGGTGCGTCGTCGCTGGGGGCGGAGGGCGACGGTCGTCCCGCACCCGCACGTCGTCGACCTGGCCAGGATGCAGGCGCTCCAGGACCGTCGTTCCCGCACGCCTCGCGGACCGTTCCGCGTGGGCCTGCACGTCAAGAGCCTGCGTCCCAGCATGGCCCCGATGACGATCCTGCCGACGCTGCTGGCCGTGGTGCGCGAGCTGCCCGACACCGTCCTCCAGGTGAACGCGCACCGCGACGTCCTCGACGAGGACGGGGCGCGACGCGACGAGCAGCTGGCGGCGTTCCTCCACGCGGCAGCCGACCGCGGGGAGCTGGACCTGCGGGTGCATGACTACCTCAGCGACGACCAGCTCTGGGCCTACCTCTCGTCGCTGGACGTCTCCGTGCTCCCCTACCGCTTCGGCACGCACTCCGGATGGCTGGAGGCGTGCCGCGACCTCGGCACGACCGTGGTCGCGCCCTCGTGCGGCTTCTACGCCGACCAGGGCCCGGTGCTGTCGTACCACCACGACGAGACGTCGTACGACGCCGACTCCCTCGCGGTCGCCCTGCGCCGCGCCCACGGCCTCCGGCCCGCCCTCGGCGCGTCGGTCGACGAGCGCCGCGCACAGAGGGACGAGGTCGCTGCCGCCCACGACCGGGTCTACCGCGCCGTCCTCGACGGTTCGGTCCTGGGGTGAGGCCGTGCGCGTCTGCCTGATCGCGTCCAGCCGGCACCCGGTCTGCGAGCCCTTCGCCGGCGGCCTCGAGGCGCTCACCCACCAGCTCGCCCTTCGCCTGTCCGGCCGCGGCCACGACGTCACCCTGTTCGCGGCGCCGGGCAGCGACCCCGACCTGCCCGTCACGCTCGTCGAGGCTCCTGCCTTCCTGCCGAGCGAGGTCGCGCAGCGGGACGTCAACGCCCCGTCGCGCACCTGGATGGCGGAGCACCACGCCTACCTCACCTTGATGCTGGACCTGGCCGGTCGGCGACCTCGCGCTTCGACGTCGTGCACAACCACAGCCTCCACCACCTCCCGGTCGCGATGGCGCCGATGCTCGAGGTGCCGGTCCTGACCACGCTGCACACACCCCCGCTGCCGTGGCTGGAGTCAGCCATCGCCGCCGCGCCCGGCACCTCGGCCTTCACCGCCGTCAGCCGACGGACCGCCGAGGCGTGGTCGCACGTGGTCCGGGCGGTGCCGGTCCTGAACGGGGTCGACCCCGCGGCCTGGCCGTTCGGGCCCGGTGGCGGGCCCGCCGTGTGGACCGGCCGACTGGTGCCGGAGAAGGCGCCGCACGACTCGATCGACGCGGCCAGGGCGGCAGGCCTGCCCATCGTCCTCGCCGGCCCGGCGCCGGACGACGACTACTTCGACGAGCTCGTCGCCCCGCGGCTGGGTCGCGACGCCGTGCACGTGGGCCACCTCGACCACCGTGCCCTGGCGCGGTTGCTCGGCCGGGCGTCCGTCGCGGCGGTGACCCCGCAGTGGGACGAGCCCTACGGCCTCGTCGCCGCCGAGGCCATGGCCTGCGGCACGCCGGTGGCCGCCTATGCCCGCGGCGCCCTCCCGGAGCTGGTCCACGACGAGGTCGGCGCCCTCGCACCGGCGGGTGACACGGCAGCACGCGCCGTGGCCCTCCGGACCGCCGCCTCCCGCGACCGCACCGCGGTCCGCGACCACGCCGTCCGGCACCTCTCGGTCGACCGGATGGTCCGTGAGTACGAGGCGCAGTACGCGGCCCTCGCCCGCCGGGAGGCCGCAGCATGATCGGCTACTACGTCCACCACCACGGTCGCGGCCACCTCCACCGGGCGCTGGCGATCGCCGCCCAGCTGGCGGAGCCGGTGACCTTCCTGTCCTCCCTGCCCCCGCCCGCCGAGTGGCGGGCCCGGCCCGCCGCGCGCCGCGGCGAGTGGGTCGTGCTCGACCGCGACGACCGCGGCGTCGCCCCGGCCGACCCCGACGCGGGAGGCCGGCTGCACTGGGTCCCCGTCGCGGACGCCGGGCTGAGCCGGCGGATGCACCAGGTCTCGACGTGGCTGGACCGCGCGCGCCCGCGGCTGGTCGTCGTCGACGTCTCGGTCGAGGTCGCCCTGCTGGCGCGGTTGCACGGGGTGCCGGTGGTGACGGCCGTGCTGCCGGGGCGGCGCGCCGACCCGGCCCACCTGCTCGGCTTCGACGTCGCCAGCGAGGTGGTGGGCTTCTGGCCCGAGGGCATGACCGACGCCCTCCTGCCCGACCTGCCGGAGCGGGTACGACGTCGCGTGCGTGCCGTCGGGGCGCTGGCCCGGTTCCCGGTGGATCCGGTGGCGCCCGTGGAGCCGCCCTGCCCCGCACCCGACAAGGCGGCACCACGCTCGGCCGTGCTGCTGGCGGGTGCCGGCGGGACCGCGCTCGACGACGCCGCGGTCGACACCGTGGTCGGGTCCACCCCGGGCTGGCGGTGGACGGTGCTCGGTCCCGGCAGCTGGGTCGACGACCCGCGCCCCGCGCTGCGGTCGGCCGACGTCGTGGTGACCCACGCCGGGCAGAACGCCCTCGCAGAGGTCGCGGCGCTGCGGCGACCCGCGGTCGTCGTACCCCAGCAGCGGCCGCACGACGAGCAGGTCACCACCGCGCGGGCGTTGCGCGACGCGGGCTGGCCGGTCCTCGTCGAGGAGCAGCTCCCGCTCGACGGCTGGTCCGCCCGGCTCGACGCAGCGGCCCGGCTCGGTGGCGGTCGCTGGACGGCGTGGTGCGACGGTCGTGCGGCAGAGCGGTTCGCCGCAGTGGTCGACGCGGTCGGCACGGAGCCGGGACAGGTGGCGTGAGCGCCGTCGGCACGGTCGCCGTGGTGACGGTCGTGCACGGCCGTCACGATCACCTGCGCCACCAGCAGCGCTCCCTGGCGCGCGGCCGGCGGCGCCCGGAAGCCTGGGTCGTGGTCGCGATGCAGGACCCGGCCGTCCGTGACGTGCTCGCCGAGGGGCAGCACGAGACCGGCCTCGCGGCCGACGTGGCCGACCTGCCGGCCGACCCCGGTGCACTCCCCCTGGCCGCGGCCCGCAACCGGGGCATGTCCCGCGCCCTGGCTCGGGGCGCCGAGGTCCTCGTCGGCCTCGACGTCGACTGCCTCGCCGGGCCCGACCTCGTCGCCGGCTACGGGTCCGCGGTCACCGGTGCGCCGGACCGGTTGTGGGCCGGCCCGGTCACCTACCTGGACCCGCCACAACCAGGCGGCTACCCGATCGACGACCTCGCTTCCCTGGACGCCCCGCACGGCGCCCGCCCGGCACCGGCCACCGGTGAACGCGTCGACGGCGGCGACCTCCGCCTGTTCTGGTCGCTGTCCTTCGCACTGTCGGCGCGGGCGTGGCGACGCACCGACGGCTTCGACGAGGCCTACGTGGGGTACGGCGGCGAGGACACCGACTTCGCCCGGCGCGCCGGCGCGGCCGGCCTCCGGATGGCCTGGACGGGCGACGCGCGTGCCTACCACCAGCACCACCCGGTCAGCCGCCCCCCCGGTGGAGCACCTCGACGACATCCTGCGCAACGGCCGCCTCTTCCGCGACCGGTGGGGCGAGTGGCCGATGCAGGGCTGGCTCGACGAGTTCTGCGAGCTCGGCCTGGTCGTCCGGCAGGGTGACGACTACCTGCGCGCCGCGCCACATGACAGAAGGGCCGCGGTCTGATCCTCTCGGATCTTCCGCGGCCCTCCTGGTCCGGTGGAGGTGAGGGGACTCGAACCCCTGACCCCCTGCATGCCATGCAGGTGCGCTACCAGCTGCGCCACACCCCCGTGGGTCTCGTTGCTCCGCCGAAGCGGGGCAACGGACAGGAATATTAGCCAACTCTCCCCACGACGTGAAATCGGGGGGCCGGTTTTCCGCCCGGGCGTCCGGTCAGGCGTTGTACGACGCCAGAGCCCACCCGCCGGTGACCCGCTGCTCGAGCACGACGCGACCGCAGTTGCCCAGCGCACGCAGGTCCTGGCCGACGCTGAGCGGCCACCCGAGGAACGCGGCCAGGCCGGTGCGGATCGCCGCACCGTGGGAGACGGCGACCCCGCACTGCCCCTCGCCGAGCGCGGCGGCGAGGTCGCGCAGGCAGGCGGCGTAGCGGTCGGCGACCTCCTGCGGCGACTCGGCCCCTGGGATGCCCTCCCAGTCGCCGCTGCGGAAGCGGGCGAAGGCCTCCGGGTCGCGCTCCCGGATCTCGTCGTGGGTCAGCCCCTGCAGCTCGCCGAGGCGGAACTCGCGCAGCCGCTCGTCGTGGGTCGGCACGAGGCCGGCCTCCTTGGCGACCGTCTCCGCGGTCACCCGGGCGCGGGCGAGGTCGCTGGTCCACACCAGCGCCGGCGCCATCGCGGCGACGACCGGCGCGACGGCGCGGGCCTGCTCGAGGCCGACCTCGTCGAGCTCGCTGTCGAGCTGGCCCTGCACCCGCTGCGTGGCGTTCCAGGACGTGCGCCCGTGCCGGAGCAGGACGATGCGGCGCGCGGTCACCCCGCCCGTCTCCCCGCCGGTCACTCCGCGGGCGGCGCCGGCGGTCCGGTGACCTCGGCCGGCAGGTCGATGACCGGGCAGTCGCGCCACAGCCGCTCGAGGGCGTAGAACTCGCGCTCCTCGGTGTGCTGGACGTGGATCACCACGTCGCCGTAGTCGAGCAGCACCCAGCGGCCGTCGCGGTGGCCCTCGCGCCGGATCGGCTTGGCGCCGACCTCGCGGAGCTTGTCCTCGACCTCCTCGACGATGGCGCGGACCTGGCGGTCGTTGGCGCCCGAGGCGAGCAGGAAGGCGTCGGTGATGGCGAGCTGCTCGCTGACGTCGAACGCGAGCTGGTCGGTGGCGAGCTTGTCGGACGCGGCCAGCGCGGCGACGCGGATCAGCTCGACAGCGTGCTCAGAGGCAGTCATTCAGGTTCCGTTCCGGTGGTGGGCGGGTAGAGCCCGTGCTTGGTGATGTACTGCACGACGCCGTCCGGGACGAGGTACCAGATCGGCTGGCCGGCCCGCTGCCGCTCACGGCACTCGGTGGACGAGATCGCCAGCGCCGGCACCTCCACCATGGTCACACGGTCGTGCGGGATCTTCGCCAACGTCGCGGGGTCCATGTCCGCCCCGGGGCGCGTGCAGCCCACGAAGTGGGCGAGGTCGAAGACGTCGTCGGCGTCGCGCCAGCTGAAGATGTCGGTCAGCGCGTCGGCGCCGGTGATGAAGTACAGGTCGGCGTCCGGACGCTCCGTGCGCAGGTCGCGCAGCGTGTCGACGGTGTACGTCGGTCCGGCCCGGTCGATGTCGACGCGGCTGACCGTGAACCGCGGGTTCGCGGCGGTGGCGATCACCGTCATCAGGTAGCGGTGCTCGGCGGGCGAGACCTCGCGGTCGGCCTTCTGCCAGGGCTGGCCGGTGGGGACGAAGACGACCTCGTCGAGGTCGAACCACCCCTGGACCTCGGAGGCGGCCACCAGGTGGCCGTGGTGGATGGGGTCGAACGTGCCGCCCATCACCCCGATCCGGGTGCGGCCGTCGGCCCCTGGCACTGCGGTCCCTTCGACCGGTGCGTCAGCTGTGCTCTCGGCCGCCGCCGAACCAGACCAGGCCGAGCAGCAGGAAGAGGAGGAAGGCCAGCACGCCGCCACCGACGAGCCACGGGTTCACGGCGGGCTCACCGCCGTGCTCCTCCGCGGCGCTGGCGACGGTGAGGGCGGCGAGGCTGATCTGGCTGAGCATGGCGGCATCGTATCCGGTCCCCCGACGGCGTCCGACACGTGGCGCCCCACCAGCCGACAGCACCGACGGCCGGCGCTAGTGGATGGCGACGTCGACGCCGAGGAAGAGGAACGTGAACCGGATGGTCCGGCCGAGCAGCACGGTCGGGATGAAGGCCCACAGGGGCATCCTGAGGATGCCGGCGAGCGCGGCCATCGCGAGCAGCGGCGGCAGGCCGGCCGACGCGGCGAGGAACATGACGGCGACGCCGTACCAGGGCCGGCCCTGCATGCGGCCCATCCACTTGTCGTAGGTGGCCCTGACCTTCGGGGCGGAGAGCTTCTTCTGGGCCCACCGCGACTCCGAGCCCCGACGGGCGGCCTCGTAGACGACGACCTTGCCGACGGTGGCGCCGGCGCCGGCCGCGATGCCCAGGGCGATCGCGGCGGCGGTGGTGCGGTCAGAGGCCGCGGCGCCGACGATGTAGACCTCGATGGGGAGGAACGGGAGCAGCGCGGAGGCGAGGCTGAACGCGAAGGTCGTCAGCCACAGGATCATCCCGAGGCAGCCCTCTCGTGCTGGGGCACCGGGGCGTGCTCGGGCACCGGGACGCCGAGCTGGAGCAGCCAGCGCAGGGAGACGCACTTCAGCACCAGCAGGCCGACCGCGATGATCGTGCCGAGCCAGACCCAGCCGCTCACGAGCAGGATCACGGCGAAGGCGCCGGAGTTGGCGGCCTTGCCGACGCGCGACCAGTTCCAGAGGTAGATGCGGCGGTCGACGACGTGGAAGTAGTTGGGGCTGCGGATCGGCCAGGCGAGGAACGCCAGCGACAGGTACATGTCGATGACGATGAACTCGAAGAGGTAGATCCCGATCGGGATGCCGATCCAGGTCATCGGGTCGGTGTCGATCCAGCCGCCCGGCTGGAGCCAGATCAGGCCGACGTAGAGCGCGCCGCAGCTGAGCCGGTCGCACATCATGTCGACGACCGCGCCGATCCGGGTCTCGCAGTCGCGCCACCGGGCCCACTCGCCGTCGATGCTGTCACCGACCCAGTAGGTCACCAGGCCGATGACGATCCACGCCAGGCTCTCGTCGTACGCCGCCCACACAGCGATCGCGAGCGTGATCGCGGTGCGGACGAAGGTGATGATCGTGGCTCCGGTGAAGAGCCTTTCGACGGAGGGATCGGCGTAGATCCGGTCCGGTGAGCCTGCCATGCCGCGAAACCTATCGTTGAGTCCCCCGGCGCGCCGGGACGGGTCAGCGGACGTGGCCGTCGCCGATGACGACGTACTTGGTCGACGTCATCTCCGGCAGGCCCATCGGACCGCGCGCGTGGAGCTTCTGGGTGCTGATCCCGATCTCGGCGCCGAACCCGAACTCGCCGCCGTCGGTGAACCGGGTGGAGGCGTTCACCAGCACCGCCGCGGAGTCGACCTCCGCGACGAACCGGCGGGCGGCTCCCTGGTCCTCGGTGACGATGGCGTCGGTGTGGCCGCTGGACCAGGTCCGGATGTGCTCGAGGGCGGCGTCGATGTCGGGGACGACCCGTGCGGCGATGTCGAGCGAGAGGTACTCGACGGCCCAGTCGTCGTCGGTCGCGGCCACGACACCGTCGAGGGCGCCGAAGGCGTCGTCGCCGTGGACGGTGACGCCGGCCTCCTGCAGGGCGGCGGTGACCCGCGGCAGGAACTCCGCGGCGACATCGGCGTGCACGAGCAGGGACTCGGCCGCGTTGCAGACGCTGGTGCGGTGGGTCTTGGCGTTGAGGACGATCGGGAGCGCCTTGTCGAGGTCGGCGGCCCGGTCGACGTAGACGTGGCAGTTGCCCACGCCCGTCTCGATGACGGGCACGGTCGAGTCGTTGACGACCGACTGGATCAGGCCGGCACCACCGCGCGGGATGAGGACGTCGACGAGGCCGCGGGCCCGCATCAACGCCCTGACGCTGTCGTGGGAGTCGCCGGGCACCAGCTGGACGACGTCGGCCTCCAGCCCCGAGGCGGTCACGGCATCGCGCAGCACCGCCACGATCGCGGCGTTGCTGGACCGCGCCGAGGAGCTGCCGCGCAGCAGGACCGCGTTGCCGGACTTGAGGCAGATGCCGGCGGCGTCGGCGGTCACGTTGGGCCGGGCCTCGTAGATCATCCCGACGACCCCGAAGGGCACGCGGACCTGGCGCAGCTCGAGGCCGTTGGCCAGGACGCTGCCGCGGACCACCTCGCCGACGGGGTCGGCGAGGCCGGCGACGTCGCGCAGGCCCTGGGCCATGCCCTCGAGGCGCTCGTCGGTGAGCCGCAGCCGGTCGATGATGTTGGCCGGGGTGCCGTCGGCCTCGGCCCGGGCGACGTCCTCGGCGTTGGCCGCGAGGACCTCCGGGGAGCGGTCGAGCAGGGCGTCGGCCATCGCGTGCAGCGTGGCGTCCTTCTGCGCCCGCGTCGCGAGGGCGAGCCCCCGGCTCGCGACCCGCGCCCGCTGGGCGACTTCACGTACGGCGGCCTCGGCACTCATGGCTCAAGGATAGGGCGCCGAGCGCCGGCGCCGCCCGTCAGGCGCAGGGGCGGGACGTCGGCTCGGGACCGACGCGGTGGGTGGCCCGGGGGCTCTTCCACATCCGCATGAACATGCGGTCGTACTCGCGGGTGACCAGGGCGCCGTGCAGCTCCAGGGTGACCTCGTCGCTGCCCAGCCCGGGCGGCGACCAGTTCTCGGACCCGGTCCAGACCAGCCGGTCGCCACGTCCGCGGTAGGAGCCGTTGACCGTGACGTACTTGAGGTGCGAGTAGCAGCTGGGCCCGTAGACGATCTTGTCCGGGTCGGAGGTCGACGTCCGCGGCCCCCAGTCCCAGTCGGCCGACTTCACGGGGATCCCCGCACGCTTCAGGATCCGCACGACCTCCTTGCTCATCAGGGAGCCGATGACGCGGACCCGGCAGCCGTTCCCCTTCTTCCGCGCGAGCAGGCCCGCGAGCCGCTCCCCCCGCCGGGCGTACCAGGCGCGCATGTTGACGGTGACGACCGTCCGGCCCGCGGCGTTGCCGAAGCCCTCGGGCGCGCGGCAGCCGACGTCCTGCAGCCGGCGGTACGGCGCGTCCGTGACCGCCCTGCCGACGGTGGTGCGCCCCGGGGTGCTGGTGCCCGGCCGCTGGAAGAAGGCCGAGACCTCCTCGCTGGAGAAGGTCACCCGCCGGGGAGAGGCGGCACGGTCCCGGCGCATCTCGTCGAACAGCTTCCACCACGCGGTGAACAGCCCGTCGTTGCCCGCGATGGCGACCGAGTCGTTCCACTGCCCGTGCACGGCTGGTCCGGCGAGGTTGGCCGAGCTGCTGATGAACAGCCGCCTGGCGGTGCCGGTGCGGGTGAAGGAGTAGATCTTCAGGTGCATGTTGCCGCCGGGGCTGCTGTTGCGGCAGGCCCGCTTGCAGACGTAGAGGAAGCTGGTCCGGGCGGGGTTCTTGCCGATCGCCCGCTGCACCCTCGCCTCGAGCCGGCCGACCAGGTTGGCGTTCACGATGACCTGGACCCTCACACCGCGGCGGTGGGCACGGATCAGCTTGTCGGCGCTGGCCTTGAGACCGAGGTTGTAGGTCGCGATCCGGATCGTCTCGCCGCGCGGGGTGTGGTCGATCGCGGCGTTGATCCGCCGCGCGATGACGGTGCGCTCGGCCCGGGTGCCGATCGGCCAGTTGAAGGTGATGCCGGTGTAGGGGGTCCACGGCGCCCGGGCACGCGGCACCTCCCCCTGTGCCGGCGCCGCCTCGGGCTCGGCGGACGCCGGCGGCACCGCCGCGAGCAGGCCGAGGGCGACGACGAGGACGGCGAGCACCGCGACCAGGGGCACGGGACCGGGGCGGCGCGGCACATCTTCCATGAATGCAAGGTATATCTATTGACTTACTGATTCCAACGCGGCATCTCCCGTTCGCAACCAAATGGGGGCCGCGCGCGTCAGGATCAGCGGGGGACCCCCGACCCGACCGAGAGGAACAACCCGTGAAGCTCCGACCCGGCGTGACCGTCGCCGCGCTCGCCACCGCGACGCTCACCGCGCTCACCACGCTCACCGCACCCACCGCGCCGGCCGCCCCCGGGCCGGCCCGCGCGGCCGAGGAACCCTCGTCGCCCGTCGCCCTGACCGGCGCCCCGGTCGTCGAGGTCGGCAACTACGACGGTTTCCTCTACGGCGACATCGGCCTCAACCTGGTGGCCCGCGACCAGGCCTTCGAGGTCCGCGCCCACCGCACGAAGTGGATCGACCAGATCGAGACGTACTGGCAGTCGCCGAACGGCCCGGTGCAGATCCCGGCTGGCCCGAACGACCGCTGGGACGCGCTCGACAACTTCATCGTGCTCGAGATCCGGCGGGCCAAGGACGGGGAGCTGGTCCGCACCCGGCGCCTCGACGTGTGCCTGAACCAGTGGAACACCCAGCGCAGCCACCCGGACGCACCGCTGCGCTCGCCATACCCCATGTGGTGCCCCGCCAACCCGTTCACCAAGGGCTCGGTCCAGGGCATCCAGCAGGGCTGGATCAGCAACATCGACATCAGCGAGAGCCGGCTGCGCCTGCCCCGCGGCAGGTACGACGTGACGGCCCGGATCGCCAACCGCTACGTCTCCACCCTCGGCATCGCCCCGGACGACGCCCGCCGCAAGTACCGGCTGGTGGTCACCAGGCCCAGTGACGACGACTACTACTACTACGGCCGGCGCGACCACGGCACGACGTCGACGCGCCTGCGGCCCGCAGCGGTGAAGCCGCGGGCGAAGCAGGCCGGCGCGCCGACCGACGCCGTCCCGGACCTCCGGTCGCTGCCGGCCTTCAGCATGCGCCTGTCGCCCAACAAGAAGTACCTGCGCTTCTCGGCGACGGTGTGGAACGCCGGTGACGGCCCGCTGGTCGTCGACGGCTTCCGGCGCGGGACGCAGGACGTCATGGACGCCTTCCAGTACTTCATCGACTCCGAGGGCAACCAGACCGGCTACCGCCAGGTCGGCACGATGATCTGGCACAAGGCCCCCAGCCACAACCACTGGCACTTCAAGGACTTCGCGAAGTACTCGCTGCTCAACGCGGACAAGACCGAGGTGGTCGTCTCGCGCAAGGAGTCGTTCTGCCTGGCCAACACCGACGCGGTGGACTACACCGTGCCCGGGGCGGACTGGCAGCCCGAGAACACCGACCTGCACACCTCCTGCGGCGACCAGTCGTCGATCTCGCTGCGGGAGGTCCTCTCCCCCGGCTCCGGCGACACCTACGAGCAGTTCCGCGCCGGCCAGGCCTTCCGGGTCGACAACCTCCCCAACGGCATCTACTACATCGCCGTCGAGGGCAACCCGAACCGCAACCTGGTCGAGTCGAACACCGGCAACAACCGGGCCCTGCGCAAGGTGAAGCTCAGCGGCAAGGGCGCCAACCGGAAGCTCAGCTTCTACCGGGTCGGCATCATCGACGACCGCGGCTACGGCTCCGAGGAGCACTGAGCCCCACCGGGCACGACCCGTGGAACGGCGAACGCCGCGGACACCATCCGGTGTCCGCGGCGTTCGCGTCGGGGCAGAGCCTCGCTCAGCCCTTGCGCTTCTCGATCTCGGCGGTCACGGCCGGGAGGACCGTGTGGAGGTCGCCCACGACGCCGAAGTCGACGAGCTCGAAGATCGGGGCCTCCTCGTCCTTGTTGACGGCCACGATCGTCTTCGAGGTCTGCATGCCGGCGCGGTGCTGGATCGCACCCGAGATGCCGTTCGCGACGTACAGCTGCGGTGAGACCACCTTGCCGGTCTGGCCGACCTGGAAGGTGTGCGGCTTCCAGCCGGAGTCGACGGCGGCACGCGAGGCGCCCACGGCAGCACCGAGGGCGTCGGCGAGGGCCTCGACCGCGGTGAAGTCACCGCCGGTGCCACGACCACCGGAGACCACGATGGCGGCCTCGGTGAGCTCGGGGCGGCCGGTGGACTGGCGCGGCTGGGCGGCGACGATCTGCGCGGTCTTCGCGGCGTCGGAGATCCGCGCGGCGAACTCCTCGACGGCGCCGGCGCCGGCACCCTCCTCCGGAGCGGCGGCGTTGGGCTTGACCGCGATGATCGGCGTACCCTTGACGACCTTGGCGTCGACGGTGAAGTTGCCGGCGAACACCGACTGGGTGGTGACGATGTCCTCACCCTCCACCTTGACGTCGACGGCGTCGGTGATCAGGCCCGAGGAGAGCTTGATCGACAGGCGGCCGGCGATCTCCTTGCCCTCGGCCGAGGCCGGGATGAGGATCGCGGCGGGCGAGGTCTTCTCGGCCAGCTGCTGCAGCACCTCGGCCTTGGGGGCCACGAGGTAACCCTTGATCTCCGTGTCGTCGACGACGTAGACCTTGTCGGCACCGTAGGCCTTGACGGCGTCGGCGACGGCGGCGGACTTGTCCGCACCGCCGATGAAGACGGCCGAGGGCGAGCCGATCCGCTTGGCGATCGCCAGCAGCTCGTAGGTGGGCTTGCGGACAGCGCCGTCGACGTGGTCGACGAGAACCAGGACTTCAGACATGTTGTTTCTGCTCCTCAGCGCTTCTCAGATGAACTTCTTCGACGCGAGGAACTCGACCAGCGCGGTGGCGCCCGAGCCGTCCTCGTCCTTGACGATCTCGCCGGCGGTGCGCGGCGGGCGGGCCGCGGTGGCCTCGACCTTCGTCCACGCAGCGTCCAGGCCGACCTCGGAGGCGTCGACGCCGATGTCGGCGAGCGAGAGCGTCTCCAGCGGCTTCTTCTTCGCGGCCATGATGCCCTTGAACGACGGGTAGCGGGCCTCGCCCGACTGGTCGGTCACGGACAGGACCAGCGGCAGGGTGCCGCCGATGACCTCGGTGGCGGTGTCGCCGTCACGCTTGATGCGGACCTGGTCGCCCTGGGTCTCCACCACGGCGGCGAGGGTGACCTGCGGCAGGTTGAGCCGCTCGGCGAGCATCGCCGGGACGACGCTCATGCCGCCGTCGGTCGACGCGAGGCCACCGACGACGAGCTCCGGGACGCCGATCTTCTCGATCGCCTTGGCGAGCACCAGCGACGTCGCGGCGGCGTCGGAGCCGGCGATGGCGTCGTCCTGCACGTGGACGGCCTTGTCGGCGCCCATCTGCAGGGCCTTGCGCACGGCGGCCTCGGCCTCGGCCGGGCCCACGGTCAGCGCGGTGACGGTGATCTCCTCGTCGGCGCGCTTCTCCTTGATCTGGAGAGCCTGCTCGACGGCGTACTCGTCGAGCTCCGACAGCAGACCGTCGACACCCACGCGGTCGACGGTGTTGTCCGCCTCGAACTTCCGGTCACCCGTCGCGTCCGGGACGTACTTCACAAGGACGACAATGTTGGAGAGAGTCATGGTTGTGGCCGGACCGGCCCCTTCCTGTGCTTCGTGATTCCCCGCAGCGTGGCCCGCGGCGGGGAGCAACTGAGGTCCGTTGCCGGACAGCGTCTTGCAGGTTACCGTCCGGTCACGGCGGTCGGAATCCGCGTCTCAGTGGATTCCCTCACACCGGCGCGGTGCGCCGTGGTGGGTCAGGGTCGCAGGATGCGCTCGAGCGCCCGGCCGACCACCAGGTAGACGACGCAGGCGATCCCGTAGTTGAACAGCGCCGTCTTGACCGCGCCGTTCGGGTCCTCGAAGGCCTTCACCGGGTTGTCCAGGTCGAAGAACCCGAGGTCGAAGGTGTCGGCGAGGTCGCGGACGGCCTGGACCAGGCTGTTCTCCTCGTTCGCCTCGAGGGCGTAGGAGAAGGCGGCCGCGGCCAGCACGAGGGCGAGGGTCACGCAGATGATCCAGACCACCCGGGCTGCGTTGTCCCGCACCCGGGCCAGCACCAGCGAGCGGCTGCCCGAGGTCGTGCCCGTGGGCTCGGCCGAGCTGGTGGGCTCGTCGGCGTCGGCGTCGGCCTTGTGCTCTCCCGGCATCTCGTCCCCTGTCCCTTCTGTCCCTCGCTCGGCGCTGTCGTCCCCGGACATGCCGGTCACCGACCTTCGAAGGTGGCCTTGCCCGGGCCGTTCTCGACGAACGACGCCATCCCGGTCCGGCTGTCCTGCGTGGCGAAGACGGCGGAGAAGTGCTGCCGCTCGATCTGCAGGCCGGTCTCGATGTCGACCTCGAGGCCGCGGTCGACGGACTCCTTGATCGCGCGCAGGGCGTAGGGCGCGGCGGTGGCGAACTTGGCGGCCCAGGCCCGCGCCTCGTCGTACACGTCGGCGGCGGGCAGGACCCGGTCGACCAGGCCGATCGACAGCGCCTCCTCCGCCTTGACGAAGCGGCCGGTGAACAGCAGGTCCTTGGCGGTGCTGGGGCCGACCAGGCGCGGCAGGCGCTGGGTGCCTCCGGCGCCGGGGATGATGCCCAGCAGGATCTCGGGCTGGCCGAGCACGGCGTTGTCGGCGGCGTAGCGGACGTCGGCCGCCATCGCCAGCTCGCAGCCGCCGCCCAGCGCGTAGCCGTTGACGGCCGCGATGACGGGCTTGGGGATGCGGGCGATCGAGTTGACCGCGTTCTGGAGCTTCTCGACCCGGTCGACCATGTCCGTGTAGGACATGCCGGCCATCTCCTTGACGTCGTTGCCGGCGGCGAACACCTTCTCCCCACCCCAGAGCACGACCGCACGGATGTCGGCACGGTCGGTGCACTCGGCCGCAGCGAGCGAGAGCTCGTCCTGGACCTGGAGGCTGATGGCGTTCATGGTCTTCGGTCGGTCGAGCCGGATCGTCGCGACGCCGTCGGCGACCTCGAGGCGAACGAATTCGCTGGTCATCTGCTCCCTCTCGGTGGGTCTCGGGGTTGGGCCCCCGTCCCGCATTCTGCCGCTACCCGCTCGCGCGGGTGACATGAACCCTCCAGTTCGGCGGGTCCTCCCCGGCGGCGCGGCACAATGGGCCGGGTGACTCCCACCCTGTGGCGAACGCTCGGAGAGCAGGCGGCGGTGTGGCCGGGACGCAACTGGCCCCTCGGCGCGACCTGGTCCCCGGAGTCCACCAACTTCGCCGTCCACGCGCCGAACGCATCGGCCGTGTGGCTGTGCGTCGGGCTGCCGGGCCCGGGCGGGGCTGAGCGGCGCTACCCGCTCACCGAGCAGTCCCTCGGCATCTGGCACGGCGCGCTCCCCTCGATCGAGCCCGGGACCCGCTACGGCTACCGGGTGGAGGGTCCGTACGCCCCCGAGGAGGGGATGCGCTTCGACCCGAGCCTGCTGCTCCTCGATCCCTACGGCCTGGCCGTGTCCGGCGGGCCCGGCTCGGCGTGGAGCGTCGTGGTCGACCCGACCTTCGACTGGCAGGGCGACACCCCGATCCGCCGCCGCTGGCTCGACACGGTCGTCTACGAGCTGCACGTCAAGGGGTTCACGAAGCTGCACGACCGGATCCCCGAGGAGCTGCGCGGCACGTACGCCGGGCTCGGGCACCCCGTCGTCACCGACTACCTCAACGACCTCGGTGTGACCGCGGTCGAGCTGCTCCCGGTGCACCAGTTCTTCCCCGAGCCGGCCCTGGTCGAGCGCGGCACCGTGAACTACTGGGGCTACAACTCGATCGGCTACTTCGCGCCGCACGCGGCCTACTCCTCGAGCGGCGACATGGGCCAGCAGGTGACCGAGTTCAAGGAGATGGTCCGCAGCCTGCACGCCGCCGGCATCGAGGTGATCCTCGACGTGGTCTACAACCACACCGCCGAGGCGGGGCCGGACGGGCCGACGTACTCCTTCCGCGGGCTCGACGACCGCGGCTTCTACCGCCGGGTCCCGCCGGCCCCCGACGGCGACGGCGCCTTCGACGACACCTACTGGGACGTCACCGGCTGCGGCAACACGGTGAACGCCGAGGACCCGCTCGCGCTGCGGCTGATCCTCGACTCGCTGCGCTACTGGGTCACCGAGATGCACGTCGACGGCTTCCGCTTCGACCTGATGTCGGCGCTCACCCGCACCGCCGGCCCGGACGGCATCCCCGTCGACATGGCCTGCAAGCTGCTGACCGCGATCGGCCAGGACCCGGTGCTGCGGCACGTGAAGCTGATCGCGGAGCCGTGGGACGTGTCGATGGACGGCTACCTCGTCGGCCGGATGCCACCGCCGTGGGTGGAGTGGAACGACCAGTACCGCGACACGATCCGCGACTTCTGGCGCGGACAGTCCCACGGCACGCAGCAGGTGGCGACCCGGCTCGCGGGCTCCTCGGACCTGTATGCCGACGACGGGCGCTCGGCCTACAACTCGGTCAACTTCGTCACCGCGCACGACGGGTTCACCGTGCGCGACCTGGTGTCCTACGACCACAAGCACAACGAGGCCAACGGCGAGGACAACCGCGACGGCACCGACAACAACCGGTCGTGGAACCACGGCGTGGAGGGCGAGACCAACGACCCGGAGGTCGTGGCCCTGCGCCGGCGGCAGGCCGCGAACCTGATGGCGACGCTGTGCCTGTCCAACGGGGTTCCGATGCTGACGGCCGGTGACGAGCGCGGGCGCACCCAGCGCGGCAACAACAACCCCTACTGCCAGGACAACGAGATCTCGTGGGTCGACTGGCGCGCCGACGACGCCTGGCTCGACGTGTACGAGGTGACCCGGGCAGCCCTGCGCCTGCGCCGCGAGCACCGCACCCTGCGCCAGCGGCACTGGTTCGAGGGGCGCCCGACCATCGTCGGCGGCCCCAAGGACCTCGCCTGGCTGCACCCGACCGGTCGCGAGATGACTGCCGACGACTGGCACGACGCCGGCCTCGCGACGGTCGGGATGTTCGTCTCCGGCCGCCCGCTGCGCCAGCCCGGCCCGCGCGGCGAGCAGCTGATCGACGCGTCCTTCCTGCTGTGGTTCCACGCCGGCGCGGAGCCGGTCGAGGTCTACCTGCCGGACAACGACTGGGTGCACGCCGGGGACGTCGTGCTGTCCACCGACCCCGGCCTCCCCGTCGGGCGCCGGGTCGAGGTCGGCGGCCGGCTCGCCATCGGCCCCCGCAGCGTGGTCGTGATGCGGGAGGCCGACGCCTGAGCGACCGGGTCCTGGACGGCTGCGGCGCTCAGGCCAGCGCGACGACGCCCAGCTCGGCGGGCGCGACGAGCAAGGGGTGCCGCGGGACGACGCGGACGGTGTAGCCGAAGGGGCCGGGCCGGCCGAGCTCGATCTCGGCGTCGAAGCGGTGCCGCCCGCCGTCGTACGACTCGACGCGGGTGAGCGGGGTCGTCGTGGACTCGACGAACGCGTCCTCGGCGTCGACCCGGCCGTGCACCAGCTGGACCTCGACGTCGTCGGGACCGAGCTCGCCGAGGGCGACGTAGGAGTGCACGGTCATCCGTGAGCCGACCTCGGTGACGTCGCCGACGCCGACGGCCTCGACGTGCTCGACCCGCACGCCGGGCCAGGCGCCGCGCACGCGGGCCTTCCACCCGGCCAGCTGGCGGGCGCCGTCCTCGGTCGCGGCGAGGGTGCGTGCGTTGGCGGCGGCCGGCGCGTAGAGCTGGGCGATGTAGTCGCGCACCATCCGGGTGGCGAGCACCTTCGGGCCGAGGTTGGCCCAGGTGTGGCGCAGCATCTCGACCCATCGGCCGGGGACACCCTCGTGGTCGAGGTCGTAGAAGCGCGGCGCGACCTCGTTCTCGATGAGGTCGTAGAGCGCGGCCGCCTCGAGGTCGTCGCGCTTGTCGGAGTAGTCGTCGAGGCCGTCGGCGGACGGGATGGGCCAGCCGAACTCGGGCTCGTACCACTCGTCCCACCAGCCGTCGAGGATCGACAGGTTGAGCCCGCCGTTGAGGGCGGCCTTCATGCCGGAGGTGCCGCAGGCCTCGTAGGGGCGCAGCGGGTTGTTCAGCCACACGTCGCAGCCCGGGTAGAGCGGCTGCGCGAGGGAGATGTCGTAGTTCGGCAGGAACACGATCCGGTGCCGCACGTCCTCGGCGTCGGCGAAGCGCACCAGCTCCTGGATCAGCCGCTTGCCGCCGTCGTCGGCGGGGTGGGCCTTGCCGGCGACGACCAGCTGGACGGGTCGCTCGGGGTGCAGCAGCAGCGACTTGAGGCGCTCGGGGTCGCGCAGCATCAGCGTGAGCCGCTTGTACGACGGCACGCGGCGGGCGAACCCGATCGTGAGGACGTCGGGGTCGAGGGCGTCGTCGATCCAGGCGAGCTCGGCCGGGGCGGCACCCCGCTCCTCCCAGGAGCGACGCAGGCGGCGCCGGGCGTCGGCGACGAGGCGCTCGCGCAGCAGGCGCTTGGTGCGCCACACGTCCGGGCCGGGGACCTTGGTGAAGGCCGCCCAGAACGCCTCGGTGTCGTCGCCCTCCCAGTCGGCACCCTGCGCGCTGGCGAGCCCGGCGACCTCGGGGGCGACCCAGGTCGGGGCGTGCACGCCGTTGGTGATCGAGGAGATCGGGACCTCGGCCTCGTCGAAGGCCGGCCACAGGCCGTTGAACATGCCGCGGCTGACGTGGCCGTGCAGCTGGGAGACGCCGTTGGCGCGCTGCGCGAGCCGGAAGCCCATCACCGCCATGTTGAACACGCCCGGGTCGCCGCCCTCGTAGTCCTCGGCGCCGAGCGCGAGCACCTGGTCGACCGGCACGCCCGGCGTCGCGCCCTGCTCGCCGAGGTACTGCTCGACGAGGGTGCGCGGGAAGCGGTCGATGCCGGCCGGGACCGGGGTGTGGGTCGTGAAGACGGTCGAGGTGCGGCCGACCTCGAGGGCGGTCGCGAAGTCGAGGTCGCCCTGGGCGGTGAGCTCACGGATCCGCTCGATGCCGAGGAAGCCGGCGTGGCCCTCGTTGGTGTGGAAGACCTCGGGCTCGGGGGCGCCGGTGATCCGCGACCACGCGCGCAGCGCGCGCACGCCGCCGACGCCGAGGAGCAGCTCCTGCCGCAGCCGGTGCTCGGTGTTGCCGCCGTAGAGCCGGTCGGTGACGAGCCGGTGCTGCCCGGGGTTGTCCTCGAAGTCGGTGTCGAGGAGCAGCAGCGGGACGCGGCCCACCGCGGCCACCCAGATCCGGGCGAGCAGGTCGGGCGCGCCGGGCATCCGGATCGAGATCACGGCCGGGGCGCCGTCCTCCTCGCGCAACAGCGACAGCGGCAGTCCGTCGGGGTCGAGGACCGGGTAGCTCTCCAGCTGCCACGCCTCGTGCGAGAGCGCCTGGCGGAAGTAGCCGTGCTTGTAGAGCAGGCCGACGCCGGTGATCGGCGCGCCGAGGTCGCTGGCCGCCTTGAGGTGGTCGCCGGCGAGGATGCCGAGGCCGCCGGAGTACTGCGGCAGCACGGCGGTGATGCCGAACTCGGGCGAGAAGTAGGCGATCGAGGCCGGCCAGGTCTCCTCCGGCGCGGCGGCGCTGGCCCGCTGGTACCACCGCTCCCCCGTGAGGTACGACGCCAGGTCGGCGCGCACCTCGGCGACCCGCGCCACGTAGGACGCGTCGGCGGCCAGCTCGCGCCAGCGCTCCGCCGGGGCCTCGCCCAGCAGGCGCAGCGGGTCACGGAC
Source organism: Nocardioides sp. J54 (assembly GCF_000519005.1). Taxonomy (GTDB): domain Bacteria; phylum Actinomycetota; class Actinomycetes; order Propionibacteriales; family Nocardioidaceae; genus Nocardioides. The sequence continues at coordinate 49,459 of NZ_JAER01000016.1, forward strand.
CTCCTGCCACAGCTCGGGGTCGATCTCCTCGAACAACGCCTGGGTCGGCGGGTGCCACGACCATCGCAGGTTGGCCGCGAGCTCGCCGAGCGCGGCGAGCTCCTCGGGCAGGAGCGGGCGGACCGTGAAGCGTCGGATGGCACGCATGGGTCGACGGTAACCCACCTCGACTTGAACGATCCAATGGCCGCCCGGGGACTCGGTGGTGGGAGAGGTGGTGCGAGAAAAGCACGAGACGGGCGAGGCAGCCCCCATGACCCGCCTCGCCCGTCTGTTGCCATCTCCAACCGTCGAGGGGCGCGGGGGTTACGCACCTTCCCTAGGCTGGCTCCCGATGAGCACCGCAGCCCTCCGCTCCGTGACCGACCACCAGGACCACGTCGCCGCCCTGCTCGCCCGCCCCGGCGGGCCCGGGGACTGGCCGACCGAGCGGGTCCCGCTCGCCGACGCCGGCGGGCGCGTGCTCGCCGAGCCGGTCCGCGCCGGCGAGCCGCTACCTGCCTTCGACAACTCCGGGATGGACGGCTACGCCGTGCGTGCGGCCGAGGTCGCCGGCGCGACCCCGGAGTCACCGGTGCGCCTGCCGGTCGCCGGCGACGTGCCGGCCGGCGCCCCCGTCGGCGAGCTCGCCCCGGGCACGACGGTGCGGATCATGACCGGCGCACCGGTGCCCCGCGGCGCCGACGCGGTGGTCGAGGTCGAGGTGACCGACGGCGGAACGGAGACCGTGGCGATCACCGCCGAGCGCGCGGCCGGGACCTTCGTGCGCCGGGCCGGCAGCGACGTCGCGGTCGGCGACGAGGTGCTCGCCGCGGGCGCGCTGCTGGGGGCCGCCCAGGTCGGGGTGCTCGCCGCGCTCGGCGTCCGCGACGTCGTCGTACGGCGCCGGCCGCGGGTGCTGGTCGTGTCGACCGGGTCGGAGCTGGCCGAGGAGCCGGTCCCCGGCTCCGGGCAGATCCGCGACGCCAACGGCGCCCTGCTCGCCACGGCGGTCGAGGACGCCGGCGGGGTCGCCGTGCGCAAGCTGTGGGTCGAGGACGACGTGCCGACCTTCCTCGCGCTGCTCGACGGCGAGCTCGCGTCGGGCGAGGTCGACCTCGTGCTGACCTCGGGCGGCGTCAGCGCCGGCGCCTACGAGGTGGTCAAGGACGGGCTCGGGCCGCGCGGCGTGGAGTTCGTCAAGGTCGCGATGCAGCCCGGCATGCCGCAAGGCTCGGGCGTCGTCTCCGGCGTGCCGGTCGTCTGCCTGCCCGGCAACCCGGTGAGCGCGCTCACCTCCTTCGAGGTGTTCGTCCGGCCCGCGCTGCGCGCCGCCTTCGGGCACCCCGTCCCCCACCGCCCGGTGGTGCGGGCGCGGCTCACCGAGCCGCTGACCCCGCTGCCTGCCAAGCGGCAGTGGCGGCGGGCGCGGCTCGACCGCGTCGAGGGCACCGTCACCCCGTGGGGGCCGCCGGGCTCGGCCTTTCTCGGGTGGTTCGCAGGAGCGGACGCACTGATCGACGTGAAGCCGGGTACCACCGCGCTCGCTGCGGGCGACACGGTCGACGTGTGGGACGTGGCCAACCCGTAGGACACACCGTTAGGTTCGAGACATGGTCGGACGAATCCCCGTCATCGACGTGAAGCCGGTCCTCGCGACCGGCCCGACCGAGGGAGCCCTCCCCGTGAAGGCGGTGGTGGGAGAGCCCTTCCCGGTGAGCGCCACCGTCTTCCGCGAGGGCCACGACCGGCTCGGCGCCGAGGTCGTCCTCGTGGACCCGGAGGGCAACCGGCGACCACCGGTCCGGATGCGGCCGCTCACCCCCACCGACCGGCACACCGTGGACCGGCACGAGGCGTGGGTCGTCGCCGACGGTGAGGGCCCGTGGTCCTTCGAGGTGCACGCGTGGTCCGACCCGGTCGCCACCTGGCAGCACGCCGCCGGCATCAAGGTCCGCGCCGGCATCGACGTGGAGCTGATGTTCGCCGAGGGCGCCCTGCTGCTCGAGCGGGTGCTGAAGGACCCCACCCTCAAGGACGGGCTGAAGAAGGACAAGGACGCCCAGCGCGAGCTGAAGGCCGCGGTCAAGGCGGCCCGCGACGCCGGACGACCCGCCGAGGCGAGGCTGGCCCAGCTCGAGTCCCCGGAGCTGCGGGCCGTGCTGGCGTCGTACCCGCTGCGCGACCTGCTGACCGTCGAGGGCCCGTTCCCGGTGTTCGTCGACCGCCCGCGGGCTCTCTTCGGCAGCTGGTACGAGTTCTTCCCGCGCTCCGAGGGCGGCTTCGCCGGGTCCGCGAAGCGGCTGCCCGCGATCGCGGCGATGGGCTTCGACGTGGTCTACCTGCCGCCGATCCACCCGATCGGCGAGGTGAACCGCAAGGGACCGAACAACACCGTCGCTCCCGAGGGCGAGCCGATCCCCGAGGACTGGGACGGGTCGCCGTGGGCGATCGGCAGCCGGCACGGCGGGCACGACGCCATCCACCCCGACCTCGGCACGATCGACGACTTCGACGCGTTCGTCGCCGAGGCCCGCTCGCTCGACCTGGAGGTCGCGCTCGACCTCGCGCTGCAGGCGGCGCCGGACCACCCGTGGGTCGAGGCGCACCCCGAGTGGTTCACCACCCGGGCGGACGGGTCGATCGCCTACGCCGAGAACCCGCCGAAGAAGTACCAGGACATCTACCCGGTCAACTTCGACGCCCACCCCTACGACCACCCCGACAGCCTCGCCACCGAGGTGCTGCGGGTCGTGCGCCACTGGATGGACCACGGGGTGCGGATCTTCCGCGTCGACAACCCGCACACCAAGCCGGTCGCGTTCTGGCAGTGGCTGCTCGCGAAGGTGCGCGAGACCGATCCCGACGTGCTCTTCCTCGCCGAGGCGTTCACGAAGCCGCCGATGATGCAGACCCTCGGCGCGGTCGGCTTCCACCAGTCCTACACCTACTTCACCTGGCGCACCGCCAAGGTGGACGTCGAGGACTACCTCGAGGAGGTCAGCCAGGAGTCGGCGCACCGGATGCGGCCGAACTTCTTCGTCAACACCCCCGACATCCTCCACGAGTTCCTGCAGTACGGCGGCCCGGCGGCCTTCCGCATCCGGGCCGTGCTCGCGGCGACCTCCTCCCCCACGTGGGGCGTCTACTCGGGCTACGAGCTCGGCGAGCACGTGGCGGTGCGCCCGGGCAGCGAGGAGTACCTCGACTCGGAGAAGTACCAGGTCCGCCGGCGGGCCTGGGCCGCGGCGACGGCCCCCGGCACCGTCGGGGCCGACCTGACGTCGTACATCACCCGGCTGAACGCGATCCGCCGCGAGCACCCGGCGCTGCAGCAGCTGCGCAACCTCACGGTGCACGCGACCGACTCCGACCACGTCCTGTGCTTCAGCAAGACCGCCACCCCGGGCGGGGTCGACGGCCCCGACGACCGCGTCGTCGTCGTGATCAACCTCGACCCGCACCAGCCGCAGGAGACGATGGTGCACCTCGACCTCGCGGCGCTCGGCCTGGCGCCCGGGTCGTCGTACGCCGTGCACGACGAGCTCTCCGGGGAGACGTGGACGTGGAGCGAGCACAACTACGTCCGGCTCGAACCCGCGCAGCCCGCCCACATCCTCACCGTGAAGGAGCGTCCGTGAGCTCGTCCCCCCAGACCGTGCTCAACGACGAGCCGGAGTGGTTCCGCACGGCCGTCTTCTACGAGGTCCTCGTCCGGTCCTTCCGCGACTCCAACGCCGACGGCACCGGTGACTTCCGCGGGCTGACCGAGAAGCTCGACTACCTCCAGTGGCTCGGCGTCGACTGCCTGTGGGTGCCGCCGTTCTTCACGTCGCCGCTGCGTGACGGCGGCTACGACGTCGCCGACTACACGGACATCCTGCCGGAGTGCGGCAGCGTCGAGGACTTCCACGCATTCCTCGACGCCGCGCACGAGCGCGGGATCCGGGTCATCATCGACTTCGTCATGAACCACACGAGTGACGCGCACCCGTGGTTCCAGGCCTCGCGCACCGACCCGGACGGTCCGTACGGCGACTTCTACGTCTGGTCCGACACCGACGAGCTCTACCAGGACGCGCGGATCATCTTCGTCGACACCGAGCCGTCGAACTGGACCTACGACCCGGTGCGCGGCCAGTACTACTGGCACCGCTTCTTCCACCACCAGCCGGACCTCAACTTCGACAACCCGAAGGTCCACGAGGCGATGCTCGACGCGATGGCGTTCTGGCTCGACATGGGCCTCGACGGCTTCCGCCTCGACGCGGTGCCCTACCTCTACGAGCGACCGGGTACGAACGGGGAGAACCTGCCGGAGACGCACGAGTTCCTCAAGAAGGTCCGCCGGTTCGTCGACGACAACTACCCCGGGCGGGTGCTGCTGTGCGAGGCGAACCAGTGGCCGACCGACGTGGTCGAGTACTTCGGCGACCCCGCAGTCGGCGGCGACGAGTGCCACATGGCCTTCCACTTCCCGGTGATGCCGCGCATCTTCATGGCGGTGCGGCGCGAGTCGCGCTTCCCGATCTCGGAGATCATGGAGCAGACGCCGCCGATCCCCTCGGGCTGCCAGTGGGGCATCTTCCTGCGCAACCACGACGAGCTGACCCTGGAGATGGTCACCGACGAGGACCGCGACTACATGTGGGGCGAGTACGCCAAGGACCCCCGCATGAAGGCCAACATCGGCATCCGCCGACGGCTGGCCCCGCTGCTCGACAACGACACCAACCAGATCGAGCTCTTCACCGCGCTGCTGCTGTCGCTCCCCGGCTCCCCCGTCCTCTACTACGGCGACGAGATCGGGATGGGCGACAACATCTGGCTCGGTGACCGCGACGGCGTGCGCACCCCGATGCAGTGGACGCCCGACCGCAACGCCGGCTTCTCGGCCGCGACGCCGGGCAAGCTGCACCTGCCGGTCATCCAGGACCCGGTCTACGGCTACCAGAGCGTCAACGTCGAGGCGCAGCTCGAGAACCCCTCGTCGCTGCTGCACTGGACCCGGCGGATGATCCACATCCGCCGCCAGCACGACGCCTTCGGGCTCGGCGAGTTCGAGGACCTCGGCGGCTCCAACCCGACCGTGCTGTCCTACGTCCGGGTGCTGCACCGCGAGGACGGCGACGAGGTCATCCTCTGCGTCAACAACCTCTCCCGATTCCCGCAGCCGGTCGAGCTCGACCTGCGGCGGTTCGAGGGGCGCGTGCCCGTCGAGCTGATCGGCGGGGTCCCCTTCCCCGCGATCGGGGAGCTGCCGTATCTCCTGACCCTCAGCGGGCACGGCTTCTACTGGTTCCGACTCACGGACCCCGAGGCGACAGGGAGGCCGGTGCTGTGATCGACGATCAGCTCGCCGCGTTCATCGGCCGGAGCCGCTGGTTCGGCGGCAAGGGCCGCGAGTTCACGGTCAGCCGCACCCGGCAGGCCGGCACCGTCGGCACCTCCCCCGAGGTGGTGGTGCTCCTGGCCGAGGTCGCCTATGCCGACGGCGAGTCCGAGCTCTACCAGGTGCCGCTGGCGGTGTACGACGAGCCGCAGGACCGGCTCGAGCACGCGCTCGTCGGCCGGCTCGACGACGGTCGCCCGGGCTACGACGCGGTCCAGGACCGGGACGCGATGGCGTCGTACCTGCGGGCGTTCCTGGACTCTCCGGAGGGTGACGCGGCCGGTGGGCCCGACGTGGCTGACGGACTGCGCTTCGTGCGCCTGGCCGGGCACGACCTCGACCCCGGCGCGACGGCGAGCCCGTTCAGCGGCGAGCAGTCGAACTCGTCGGTGTTCTTCGGCGAGGACGCGGTGCTCAAGCTGTTCCGCAGGCTGACGCCCGGCGAGAACCCCGACGTCACCACGCACCGCGCGCTGACCGAGGCCGGGTCGACCCACGTGGCGGCGCTCTACGGGTGGATCGAGAGCGGCGGGCACCAGCTCGGCATGCTGCAGCAGTTCCTGCGCACCGCCAGCGACGGCTGGGGCCAGGCGCTCGCGAGCGTGCGCGACCTCTTCGCCGAGGCCGACCTGCACGCCGAGGAGGTCGGCGGCGACTTCGCCTCCGAGGCGGCCCGGCTGGGCGAGGCGCTCGCCGAGGTGCACCGGCAGCTGCGCGACGCCTTCCCGACCTCGACCATGTCCGCCTCGGTGCTCGCCGAGGTGATGACCCAGCGCCTCGACGGGGCGATCGGGGTGGTGCCGCAGCTCGCCGAGCACGCCGACGGCGCCCGCGCCGTCTTCGCCGCCGTCGCCGGGCTCGGCGAGGTGCCCGTGCAGCGCGTGCACGGCGACCTCCACCTGGGCCAGACCCTGCGCACCGTCGCCGGCTGGAAGTTCGTCGACTTCGAGGGCGAGCCCGCCAAGCCGCTCGCCGAGCGCCTGCTGCCCGACTCCCCCTGGCGCGACGTCGCCGGCATGACCCGCTCCTTCGACTACGCCCCGCACGCCGTCGCCGCCTCGATGCCCGAGGAGGACCCGGACGTGCAGCACCAGCGCGCGGTCCGCGCCGCCGAGTGGGCCAAGCGCAACCGCCGGGCGTTCCTCGGGGCGTACTGCGGCGAGGGCGGCCTCGGCCCCGCCGACCGCACCCTGCTCACGGCGTACGTCGTCGACAAGGCGGTCTACGAGTGCCTCTACGAGGCCCGCAACCGCCCGAACTGGCTGTCCATCCCGCTGGCCGGCGTCGCCCGGCTCGTCGGTGACGCCGGCAGGTGATCAGCGGGGACACGGGGGCGCTTCAGTCGCCGCAGCCTCTGCAGGCTGCGGTTGCGTGGCCGGCACAGTGGGGCAAGGCAGCGACGACACCGCTGGGTAGGTGGTCGGGTTCGCCGGTCCGCCTGCGGTTGGGTAGGCGGAGCGCGGGTCGGTCCCGGACAGGCTGCGGTTGCGTAGCCGGTACAGCTCCGAAAGGCAGCGAACGAGGGGGGACGGCGGGAGGTCGGGTCCGGCGGTCGACCTGCGGTCCCGTAGCGCTCGTGGGCTGGTCTTGCTCGGCGCCCGACTCCCGGTGGTTGAGGTGCGACGAGCGCTCGTCTCCCGGTGGTTGAGGTGCGACGAGCGCTAGCGAGGAGCCTCGCGGTGCTGATGGCGCGAGCGCGTCGCCAGTCGAGGTCTGCGCGCAGGCCTCGCAGGCTCGGCCCGCACTTGCCCTCGACGCGCCTTCGGCGCGGGCGCCGCGCTGCCGCGCACGCGGTTGCCTGCGTAGGTTCAGCCCTCGCCTGGCGGCAAGCCCTTCTCCCGGTGGTTGAGGTGCGACGAGCGCTAGCGAGGAGCCTCTTAACCACCGGGCCCTGACGGCGGGCTGTGGACAGAGAATCTCCCGAATCTCCAGTCCACAGGCGGGTTTCCGCCCGATCAAAGTGTCGGTGCTCTCTGGAAGAATCCAGTCATGGAGCTCGGAACCAGCACCCCGTCGACACCATCGTCGACACCCTCGACAGCATCACGGCTGTCGAGGATCGCCGACGAGTCCGAGGCCCGGGCCCACCTCGAGGTCAGCGAGTGGCGCAACATCGTCGCCTGGGCAGACGCCAACACCATCGACAACCCCGACCAGGACGGCCAGGCGGCGACGATGCGGGACGGGTTCCTCGACACCGGCATCCCCATCGCCGGCCCCGGCGCACCCCTGGTCTCGGAGTTCGCGCTGATGGAGCTCATCGCCGTGCTCGGCCGCACCCCCGACGGGGGTCGCCTCTACGTCGGCAAGATCCTCGAGTGCGCCTGGCGGCTCCCCGAGCTCTACACCGCGGTCCTCGACAACAAGCTCGCACCCTGGCGGGCGATGCGGATCGCCGAGCTCACCCACCCCCTCACCCAACGCGCAGCAGCCTGGGTCGACCACCAGCTCGCCATCGCCGTCGAATCCGTGACCTGGGCCCAGATCGACCGCCTCGTTGAGGAAGCCATCGCGCGGTTCGACCCCGAACGAGCCGAAGCCGAACGGCGCAAGCGCGCCGACCAGCGCCGGTTCACCATCACCGGTGCCGACAACGGCCTGGTCTACGTCGACGCCCTCATGGACGCAGCCGACGGCCACGACCTCAACCAGACCATCACCCGCCGCGCCCACCTGCTGGGCCAGCTCGGCGACACCTCCTCCCTCGACGTCCGCCGCTCCAAGGCCGCCGGCGAGCTCGCCCGCCAGGACCTCTCCCTCGACTTCCTCATCGTGAGCGATCCCGACACCGGCGAGGTCATCGCGAGGTCGCCGGGCCGGCGCAGCGTGCTCAACCTGCACATCACCGACACCACCCTGACCGGTGACAACCCCGTCGGACGCTGCGAGGAAACCCGTGGACCGGTCCTCGCCAGCCAGATCAGGGAGTGGCTGTCACTTCCCGGCTCCACGATCATCGTCCGACCCGTCATCGACGTCGCCGACTGCGTCCCGGTGGACTCCTACGAGATCCCCGACCGCCACCGCACCCGCGTCCAGCTGCGCGACCACACCTGCCGGTTCCCGAGCTGCACCACCCCCGCCGCCAGGTGCGACCTCGACCACGCGATCGAGCACAACAAGGGCGGTCCCACCTGCCCCTGCAACCTCGTCCCCCTCTGCCGCCGCCACCACCGCGCCAAGACCCACAGCACCTGGACCTACCGCGTCCTCCGACCCGGCCACTACCTGTGGACCAGCCCGAGTGGTGCCCGCTTCCTCGTCACCCCCCGCCGGCACCACCACCCTCACCACCCCCGAACCCGAACGACCTTGACCCCGCCCCACACCCCGCCGGACGGCGGGGTCAACGGCATGCTCAACGCCCCAACTGCCGCTGGTTGAGGTGCGAGGCGCCCCAGCGCCGAGCCTCGAAACCAGCGGCCCCGGTGCACCCGACTGTGCCCACGACAGTCCGCCACCAAGGCCCGGAGGTTTCGAGGCTCGGCCGCGGGCGGCCTCGCACCTCAACCACCGGGAGTACGACGAGAACGGACCGCGCGACGGCGGCGGGGAATCCCCTGCTCGACGGCCACCAGCCCGCCGGTGGTTGAGGTGCGAGGCCGCCCGCGGCCGAGCCTCGAAACCAGTGGCCCCGCTGCACCCGACTGTGCCCACCACCGTCCGCCAGCAAGGCCCGGAGGTTTCGAGGCTCCTCGCTAGCGCTCGTCGCACCTCAACCACCGGGGGAAGGCTTGCCGCCAGGCGAGGGCCGGACCTACGCAAGGCAACCGCGCGCGGCAGCGCGGCGCCCGCGCCGAAGGCGCGTCGAGGGGCCCCGGTGCACCGGACTGTGCCGGCCACAACCCGCCCGTAACGCCCGGAGGTTTCGAGGCTCCTCGCTAGCGCTCGTCGCACCTCAACCACCGGGAGAAGGCTTGCCGCCAGGCCCAGTGCGCCGACCCCCGGGGGGCAGCCGCGTGCGCGGCAGCGCGGCGCCCGCGCCGGAGGCGCGTCGAGGGCAAGTGCGGGCCGAGCCTGCGAGCGCCCGCACGCAGCCCACGACAGGCGACGCGCTCGCGCCATCAGCACCGCGAGGCTCCTCGCTAGCGCTCGTCGCACCTCAACCACCGGGAAACCAGCGCCGATTGGGCAGAAACTGCACGATCCGAGGCCGATTTCCTGCCGTTCGTGACCAATCGGCGGCCGCGCAGCGCGGCGCGGACGAAGTCCGTGCCGACANGCGCGCCGCCAGCCGTCCGTCAGGGACCCGCAGTCAAGGACGCCGAAGGCGCCGCGCAGCGGGCGAGCGGAGCGAGCTCCTTGACGGCGGGGGACGGACGGCTACGGTGCGCGGCCGCCGAGACCGGCCACCAGCGAGAGTCACCCGGGCGCCCGCCGTACTGTGCCCACCACAGCCCGCCACGCAGGCCCGGAGGTTTCGAGGCTCCTCGCTAGCGCTCGTCGCACCTCAACCACCGGGGGAAGGCTTGCCGCCAGGCGAGGGCTGGACTTACGCAAGGCAACCGCGCGCGGCAGCGCGGCGCCCGCGCCGAAGGCGCGTCGAGAGCAAGTGCGGGCCGAGCCTGCGAGCGCCCGCGCGCAGCCCTCGACAGGCGACGCGCTCGCGCCACCAGCACCGCGAGGCTCTCGCTAGCGCTCGACGCACCTCAACCACCGGGGGAAGGCTTGCCGCCAGACGAGGGCTGGACCTACGCAAGGCAACCGCGCGCGCGGCAGCGCGGCGCAGGGGCGTCGGCACAGCACCAGGGGGCGGGCCTCACAGCAGCTCCACCGGCTCGCGGTCCGCGCCGGAGTCGACGACGGCGACGTCGCGGTCCTCGATGGCGCAGTGCCAGGCCCAGCAGAGCTGGCCGGCGGCGACGCCGATGAGCGCGGCGGTGGCGAAGCCGAGGGCGGAGCCCTCGAGGTGCGGGGTCACGGCGACGGCGGTGGTGGCGTTGAGGACGAGCGCGAGGAAGGACGACATCGACACCACGGCGCCGAGCCGCTCGGGGAACAGGTCGAGCAGGAGCAGCTGCATGGTCGGGTAGGTGATGCCGTTGCCGAGGGCGATCAGGCTGACGCCGACCACGGCCCACGGCAGCTCGTCGGCGCCGGGCGAGGCGGCGACGAGGACGCCGACGACGCCACCGACGAAGGCGGTGGTGCACCCGATGGAGGTGAGCCGGCGGGCGGTGATCCGGCCGGCGGCGCGGCCGCAGATCCACGAGCCGACCATCATGCAGCCGATCATCGGGACGAAGAGCTTCCAGAAGTCGAGCTCCCCCTGGCCGAGCACGTCGACGACGAAGATCGCGGCCCCGCCGATGTAGAGGAACTGCGCGCCGAAGATCAGGGCGGTCGACCACGCGAGCCGGTGGAAAGCAGGCCGACGGGCGACCGCGGCCAGGCCGCCGACGACGGCCCCCACCCGCAGGGAGGTACGACGCTCGCGCGGGTGCGTCTCCGGCAGGAGCACCACGACGGCGAGGACCAGCGCGACGCCCAGCGCGGCCTGGAAGACGAACACCAGCGGCCACTCACCGAGCTGGAGGACGAGGCCGCCGACGATCGGGCCGATCGCGGGCGCGATGCCGAAGATGACGGCGACCCGGCTCATCAGCCGCTGCGCGGTGGCGCCGGTGAAGAGGTCGCGGATCACGGTGCGGCTCACGATCGTGGCGCCGCCGGCGCTGAGGCCCTGGACGGCGCGCCCGACGAGGAGCCAGGCGAGGCTGGGGGCGAAGGCGCAGGCGACGGACGCGGCGACGTAGACCGTCAGCGACACCACCATGACCGGTCGTCGCCCGACGGCGTCGGAGATCGGCCCGTGCAGGACGCTCATCACCGCGAAGGAGGCGAGGTAGACGGTGACCACCAGCTGCAGCTGCGCGGCGCTGGTGTCGAGCGCGTCCTCCATCTCGGCGAACGCCGGGAACGGGGTGTCGATGCTGAACGGGCCGATCATCGACAGGCACGCCAGCACGGCGGGCACGAGGACCAGGAGCCGCCACCCCGGGCGGTCGGCGGTGGGAGTCGTCACTCGGGCTATCAGATCACCTCAGTCGTCGACGTACTCCAGCAGGTCGCCGGGCTGGCACCCGAGCACCCGGCACATCGCCTCGAGGGTGCTGAAGCGGACGGCCTTGGCACGGCCGTTCTTGAGGACGGCGACGTTGGCCGGGGTGAGCCCGACCTTCTCGGCGAACTCCCCCACGCTCATCTTGCGGCGGGCGAGCTCGACGTCGATGCGCACGACGATCGCCATCAGATGACCTCGTCCAGCTCGGACTGCAGGTCGCGGGCCCGGCTGTCGAGCGCGACCGCCTGGGCGAGGAGGAGGCGCAGCACGTGGACGAGCAGTGCGATCCCGGCGACGACGAGCGCGATGCCGCAGACGAGCCCGACGATGCCGGGCGCGACCGCCTCCCCGGGTGCGAGCACGACGGCCAGCGCGAAGGTGAGCACCGCCCCGACGGCGGTGGCGCCGGTGACCACGTCGACGTACCGGAAGGCCGCGTGGGAGAAGACGGTGCCGCGGCGCACCATCGTCGAGAGCCGCCACAGGCACACCGCGACGACCTGCAGGCAGCCGATGCCGAGCACGATGATCGTGATGACCGAGGCGCGGGCGACCGGTGGCGCTCCGTCGAGGTCGACCCACAGCAGCGGCATCATCACCCCCTGCACGAACACGGACCCGAGCAGGGCGCAGGCCAGGACGACCTTGAGGGCGATCACTGCGCGCTTTCCCACGAGCAGCTCCTTCTATCGTGACACGGGAAGAACACATCGACTGTCGTCCATGATCTATCGAAAGTCAATAGGTCACCACAGTGATGCACCACGCGGACGGGTGCCGCGGCGGGTCCCGGGTACCTCGACCACTGCCCCACCCCGCCCGACCTCGTTAGACTCGAGAGGATGCCGCAGCCCGTGCACTCGACCCTCGGAGAGATCGACCTGCACCTCGTCGCGGAAGGCCGCCACGAGCTGCTCTGGCAAGCCCTCGGCGCTCATGTGCGCGAGGAGCCCGAGCCCGGCACGAGCTTCGTCGTGTGGGCCCCCAACGCCCGCAACGTCAGCGTCATCGGCGACTTCAACGGCTGGGACGGCGGCGCCCACCGGATGGTCGCGATCGGCAGCGGGCTGTGGGAGACGTTCGTCCCCGGCGTGGGGTCGGGCGCGACGTACAAGTTCGTCGTCGAGGGCGCCGACGGCGTGTGGCGGCACAAGGCCGACCCGATGGCGTTCCACGCCGAGGTGCCGCCGGCCACCGCATCGCGGGTCTTCTCCAGCACCCACGTGTGGGCCGACGACGAGTGGCTCGCCCAGCGCGCCCAGCGGCAGCCGGTCAACGAGCCGATGGCGACCTACGAGCTGCACCTGGGGTCGTGGAAGCGGCACCCCGACGGCTCCTTCTGGACCTACGACGAGCTGGCGGACCCCGAGCACGGCCTGCCCGGCTACCTCGCCGACCTCGGCTTCACCCACGTCGAGCTGATGCCCGTGATGCAGCACCCGTTCGGCGGGTCGTGGGGCTACCACGTGACGTCGTACTTCGCTCCCGACGCCCGCTTCGGCGACCCCGACGGCTTCCGGCGCCTCGTCGACGCGCTGCACGCCGCCGGCATCGGCGTCATCCTCGACTGGGTGCCCGGCCACTTCGCGACCGACGAGTGGGCGCTGGCCCGCTTCGACGGCACCGCCCTCTACGAGCACCCCGACCCGCAGCGCGGCTGGCACCCGGAGTGGGGTTCCTACATCTTCGACTTCGGCCGCCCCGAGGTCCGCAACTTCCTGTTCGCCAACGCGCTCTACTGGCTCGAGGAGTTCCACGTCGACGGCCTGCGCGTCGACGGCGTGGCGTCGATGCTCTACCTCGACTACGGCCGCAACCACGGCGAGTGGCAGCCCAACAAGTACGGCGGCCACGAGCACCTCGAGGCCGTGCAGTTCCTGCAGGAGCTCAACGCCACCGCCTACAAGCGGGTGCCCGGCATCGTCACCATCGCCGAGGAGTCCACTGCGTGGCCCGGCGTCACCGGCGCGACGTCGGGCGGCGGGCTCGGCTTCGGCTTCAAGTGGAACATGGGCTGGATGCACGACAGCCTCGGCTACCTCAAGCACGACCCGATCCACCGCGCCTACCACCACGGCGAGATGACCTTCTCGCTCGTCTACGCGTTCTCCGAGAACTACGTGCTCCCGATCAGCCACGACGAGGTCGTGCACGGCAAGGGCTCGCTGGTGCGCAAGATGCCCGGCGACCGCTGGCAGCAGCTGGCGACGCTGCGCGCCTACCTCGCCTACATGTGGTCCCACCCCGGCAAGCAGCTGCTGATGATGGGCAGCGAGTTCGCCCAGGAGTCGGAGTGGGCCGAGGCGCGCGAGCTCGACTGGTGGCTGCTCCAGAAGCCCGAGCACCGCGGCGTCCTCGACTTCGTCCGCGACCTCAACGCCCGCTACCGCGAGCAGCCCGCGCTGTGGCGCCTCGACAACGACCCGGCCGGCTTCGCCTGGATCGACGGCCAGGACGCCGGTCACAACGTCCTCTCGTTCGTGCGCCGCTCCGGCGAGGAGGGCGTGCCCGACCTGGTCAGCGTCACCAACTTCGCCGCGGTCCCCCACGACTACCGCCTCGGCCTCCCGGTCGCCGGCACGTGGACCGAGGCGCTGAACACCGACGCGGAGGCCTACGGCGGCAGCGGGGTCGGCAACCTCGGCGTGGTGCACGCCGAGCCGGCCGCCCCGATGGAGGCCGGCGCACCCGGCGGCAGCCCCGCGTACGCCAACCTCGTCCTCCCGCCCCTCGCCACGCTGTGGCTCGTGGCACCCCGCCCCGAATTGCCACCGATCCACTAGGGTTCGGGCTGTGTCGGACCAGCCTCAGATCAGCCACGCGACCGTCGACGACGGCACCGCCCGGCTGACCTGGACCTCGGACCTGACCGACCGCGGCTGGCAGGCCGCCGTCGACGTCGTACGACGACAGGTGGCTGCCGCCCTGACCGACCACGAGCGGGTCGAGGTCAAGGTCGCGGTCGACGACGCCGAGGCACAGCGCATCGCGACCTGGTCCGGGTTGCGCCGCGAGGGCGTGCAGCGCGGCCGCACCGGTGACGTCGTCGTCTACGCCCGGCTGGTCGACGACCTGCCGGTGCACGAGCCCGGCGGCTTCCGCAGCCTGCTGAACTCCTTCCTGCCGCGCAAGCGCGGGATCGCGCAGATGCTGGTCCGCGACGACACCGCCGCGCCGGACGGTCCGCGGGTGCTGATGTGCAACCTGACCTACAAGACCGACTGGGACCTGCCCGGCGGCGTGATCGAGGTCGGCGAGTCGCCGCGCCTGGGCGTCTCCCGCGAGGTCGAGGAGGAGCTCTCCCTCGACATCGCGGCGGGCGAGCTGGTGCTCACCGACTGGTTGCCGCCGTGGGGCGGGTGGGACGACGCGATCTGCCTCGTCTTCGACGGCGGGGTCCACCCGGCCGCGATCGCCGACCAGGTGGTCCCACAAGCCCGCGAGATCACGACCGCCGCGTTCCTCACCCTCGACGAGGTCGAGGAGCGGGCCGCCGACTTCACCGCCCGGCGGGTGCGAGCGGCGCTGGCGAGCCTGGCGGGGACGGGTCCGGCGTACACCGAGTCGGGTCGCTGACCCTGCCCCGGCGGCGTGCCTGCGCGACGAGCACCCCGAGCACGAGGATCGCGCCGCCGGCGAGCTCGCCGCGCGCCGGGACCTCGTCGAGGAGCAGCCACGCCGAGCCGATCGCGACCGGCGGCACGAGCAGGATCCACGGCACGACCGCCGAGGACGGGTTGCGCGACAGCAGCCCGTTGAACAGGCCGTAGCCGACGAGCGAGGCCAGCCCGGCCGTGTAGAGCGTGGACAGCGCCGCGCGCCACCCGAACGCGGCGATGCCGTCCGCAACCGCCGCGGGACCATTGAGGACGAGGGAGAGCACCACCAGCGGCACCGGCACCACGAGCGCGGACCACACCGTGAGCGACAGCCCACCGGTCGCCCCGGAGGCGCGCGAGACGACGTTGCCGATCGCCCACATCAGGGCCGCGGCCAGGCACAGCAGCAAGGCGATGGCCGGCACGTTCCCGCCCCGCCCGAGGCCGACCACGACCAGGCCGACCACCCCGAGCAGCACCCCCGCGACCTGCGGGCGGGTCGGGCGCTCGCGCAGCGCCACCGCGGCGATCGCGATGGTCAGCACGACCTGGGCCTGGAGCACGAGCCCGGCGAGCCCGGGCGGCATGCCGGCGTCCATGGCGACGTAGAGGAACGCGAACTGGCCCAGTGACATGAAGACGCCGACCGCGGCCACCGTGCGCCACGGCACCGGCGGGGGCGGCAGCAGGAAGACCGCCGGGAGGACCACCGCGAGGAAGCGGGCGGCGAGGAAGAGCAGTGGCGGGACCTCGCCCATCCCCCAGTCGATCACGACGAAGTTGAAGCCCCAGACGACCGCGACGAGGGCGGCGAGCGCCTGGTCCTTGTGACTCACGTGCTCCAGCATCGTCGCCACGACCGTGAAGCACCAGCAAACAGTTGTGCGTGATTCCGTGTAGCGTTGCTGCATGATCGACCTCGACGCCCTCGCCGGCCTGCGTGCCGTCGCGACCCACGGCTCCGTCGTCGCCGCGGCCGCCGCCACCGGCTTCACCCCGAGCGCGATCTCGCAGCAGGTCAAGCGCCTCGAGCGGCAGACCGGGGTCCCGCTGCTGGAGCGGGTCGGCCGCGGGGTGATGCTCACCAGCCACGCCCAGCACCTGGTCGACGCCGGCGAGCGGGTGCTCGCCGACCTCGAGCAGCTCGAGGCCGGCCTGCAGCAGCGGGCCGGCGTCGTGGCGGGCCGGGTCCGGCTCGCGGCGTTCTCCACCGCGATGCGCGGGCTCGTCGCGCCCGTCGTCCGGTCGCTGCGCGACGCCCACCCCGACCTCGCGCTCACCCTCGTCGAGCGCGAGCCGTGGGAGGCCGTCGACCTGGTGGCGTCGGGCCAGGCCGAGCTCGGCATCGTGCACCGCTGGGGCGGGGTGCCCCTGTCGGTGCCGGACCACGTGGTCAGCACCCCGGTCGCCACCGACGTCGCCGACCTCGTCGTGCACCGCGACGACCCGCTCGCCGCGCGTGCGTCGGTGACGCCCCACGACCTGCTGGACGTCGGCTGGATCGCCACGCCCGAGGGCACGATCTGCCGCCAGTGGCTCTCCCGGATGTACGACGGCACCGGGCGCCCGCCGCGGGTGGCCCACGTCTCCGCGGAGTTCGAGTCCCACCTCGCGCTGGTGCGGGCCGGCCTCGGCGTCGCGCTGGTCCCGCGGATGGGCCGGGCGCCGCTGGGCGAGGACCTGGTCGCGGTCCGCGTGCTCGACCCCGAGCCGGTGCGCCTCGTCGACGCCCTGCACCGGCGCACGATGGCCGACTCCCCCGCCGTGCAGGCGGTGCTGGCGGCCCTCGCCGGGCTCAACCCGGCTCAGTCGGATCCGACAGACCCCACGGGGCCGGCAGGCCCGACGACCGAGTCGCCGGCCGGGAGCCGGTCGAGCACCTCGCGGGCGAAGTAGGTCGCGCCGGCCACCGCGCCGGGCATCACCGCGATCCCGCCGAGCGGAACCAGGAAGCAGGCCTGCACGCAGACCCCGAAGCCGGTCACCGCGCCGCGGTGCGCCTTGAGCAGTGCGGCCCGCTCGGCGCGGTCCATCCCGCGCGCCTCGAGCGGGCGGGACACCAGCTCGTTGGCGAGCAGCCGGCCGGCCAGCACGAGGCCCACCGCGAAGCCGACGAAGGCGCCCACCAGCGGCAGGAGGCCGATCACGAAGACGAGGACCGCGGTCACGACGCCGAGCAGCACGAGCTGGAGCCCGTCGACGATGCCGCGCAACCAGCCGACGCCCTGGTCGGGGACGTCACCGCCGAGGGAGACCTCGACCTCCTTCCAGATCTTCTCGTAGAAGGGGTCGCCCACCGCGAGGGTCAGGCCGGTGAAGGTGACGATCGCGAGCATCCCGGCCCCGGCGAGGACGAGCACGAAGAGCAGCGCCCGGAAGGTCGTGCGGACCGCGCCGGCCCAGTCGTCGGCGAACGGCGTGGCCCAGTCGATGAGGTCGTCGGCGTACATGACGAGCAGGACGAGGACCGTCAGCACCAGGGCACCCACGATCAGTGCGGGCACGATGCCCAGCAGCATCAACCCCGGCCGCTCGCGCCACAGCCGCATGCCCTGCAGCAGGAAGCCCGCACCGTCGCGGACCCCGAGCCCGCGCTGGGCCGGCATCAGAACAGGGCCGAGGCGAGGGCCTGGCGACCCTTGAGCACCCGCGGGTCGTCGTTGCCGACCGCGCCGAAGAGCCCGACGAGGTGCTCGCGGGCCTTGTCCCGCTCCTTGCCGGACGTGCGGCGGACCAGCTCGACGAGGCGCGCGAACGCGTCCTCGACGTGGCCGCCGAGCATGTCGAGGTCGGCAACCAGGGTCTGCGCGTCGACGTCGTCGGGGTTCGCCGCCGCCGCGGCCCGGGCTGCGTTGAGGTCGACGCCCTGGGTGCGCTGCAGCACCTTCGCCATCGCCAGGCCGGCCGCGGCCTCCTGGTCGGCCGGGTTGGCGTCGACGAGCTTCTGGTACTCCGCGACCGCGGTGTCGATGTCGCCGGCGGCCAGCGCGTCCTGCGCCGGCGCGTAGCGCGGGTCGACCTGGGGCTCCTCGCCCTCCTCGCCGCTCGGTGCGGCGCCGAAGGCGTTGGGCTGGTGCCGCCCGGCGATGCCCTGCGCGGTGAGCTGCTGGGCGAGCTGGTTGAACAGCGCGCGGATGTCGTCGATCGGCGCCGCGCCGGGGATCGGCTGGGTCGCCGGCCGGCCGTCGAGGATGACGAGCATCAGCGGCACCTGCGGGATCTGCATCGCCTGCGCGATCTGCGGGACGGCGTCGACGTCGATGGTCGCGGCGAGGAACCGGCCGTCGTACTCGTCGGCCACGGTGGCGACGTCGCGGGCGAGCTGGGCGCTCTCTGGCGACTGCGACGGCGAGTGGAAGACGAGCACGACCGGCGCCGTCATCGACGCCTCGAGCACGCTCTGGAAGTTGGCCTCGTCGACCGCCACGGAGTACGCCGAGCTGCTGCCGGCGCCGCTCGCAGGCCCGCCTGCGGGGGCGCCGGGCGCACCGCCGGCCGGTGCCGCGCCGGGGGCCTGGGCGGCGGGCCGCTTCAGCGCCGAGAGGTCGATGGCTCCGGGTCGGGAGAACGGCTGCTGCGTCATGGCAGCAAATCCTACGGAACCGGCGTCAGTTGGGGACGCGCGGCCCGCGCAGGCCCGAGCGCTGGACGACCCGCTGGATGGCGAGGTCGCGCTCGTCGGGGCGTCCGACGTACCGGATGTCGCGCAGCCCCTGCTCCTGGGCGGCGGACTCGAAGCAGAAGTGCCCGAAGCCGAGCAGCCGGCCGTGCAGCGGCTTCTTCACCGAGATGTCGAGGATCCGGCTCAGCGGCATGGTGGCCAGGCTCTGCGAGAGCACGCCGTGCACCCGGAAGACCCGCATGTTGGTGATCACGAAGCGGTCGCGGAGCACGGCCAGCCCACCCCAGGCGGCGTGCCCGAGCAGGCCGACGGCGAGGACGATGAGGAACCAGGCGACCTCGACGGCGACGAACCAGCTGCCGACCAGCAGCACCATCGCGAGCGCGGCCTCGGCGGCAGGACGCAGGTAGGCGAACCAGTGGTGGGTCACCTCGTCGACGACGACCTCACCCTCGTCGCGCAGCAGGTGCTTGCCGATCCTCGGGTCGCCGAGCCGCAGGACGACCCCTGCGACGAAGCTCATGGGCGCCCCGGCTCCCCGGGCGTCAGCCCATGGCGCCGACGAAGTCGATGACCCCGTCGAACGCCTTCGTGGTCAGGTCCCACCCGTTGCTCGCGGCGCTCTTGGACGTCTCGGCCAGACCGGAGGGGTCGGTGAACATCCAGAACCCGAGGAACACGACCACCACGAGGGCGATCAGCTTCTTGGCGTCCATCGGCGGGCGTCTCCATCCTGGTCTGGGTCGCTGGGGGCACAGCTCGTCACATTGGTACCAAAGGTCCCACCCGTCGCGCGGGAGGCGCGCTGGGCTCAGCCGCACCAGCCCGGGGCGAGGCCGTTGGCCGCCGTCGGCGCCGGCACCGTGCCGGCGCGCAGCCAGGCGTCGAAGAACCCGTCGAGGTCCTGCCCGCTCACGGTCTCGGCCAGCGCCTCGAACTGCGCGGACGTGGCGTTGCCGTCGTGGTGGTCGGCGACCCAGCGCCGCAGCAGGGTGCGCATGGTCGTGGCGCCGATCCTGTTCTGCAGCGCGGCCAGCGTGAGCGCACCGCGCTGGTAGACGGCCTGGTCGAAGATCCGGTCCTTGCCCGGGTCGCCCAGGTCCAGCCTCCAGAACCGGTCGCGGCGGAACCCGCACAGGCCAGCGTAGGTGTCGCGCAGCTGGTCCACCACGGACAGCCCGCCGTGCGCTGCCTCCCAGGCGTACTCGGCGAAGGTCGCGAAGCCCTCGTTGAGCCACATGTCGCGCCACCGGCGCAGCGACACGCTGTCGCCGAACCACTGGTGCGCCACCTCGTGCACGACCACGCCGGGGTAGATCCAGGCGCCGTACGTCGGCCGGGTCTGGTTCTCCAGCGCGAAGTCGACGTCGATGGCGGTCACCAGCCCGCCCGTGGAGGTGAACGGGTAGTCGCCGAGCCACTTCTGCAACCAGTCGGTGACCGGGCCGGTGCGGCGCAGCTGGCGCAGCGCGCGGGCGCGGGTGCCGCTGGGGAGCTGGCGGGAGACGGCGTAGAAGTAGGGGATCCCCTGGGCCGTGCGACCGCGCTCGGTGACGAAGCTGCCGGCAGCGAAGTAGGCGAGGTAGGTCGCCATCGGGTCGCTCATCCGCCAGTGCGTCGTGGCCCGCTTGCCGTGCACGACCCGCTTCAGGCGGGTGCCGTTGCTCACCACGGTCTTGCCGCGCGGCACGTTCACCCGGATGTCGAAGCGCGCCTTGTCGGAGGGGTGGTCGTTGGACGGGAACCACCACGGCGCCATGTGCGGCTGGTTCATCGTGACGACCTCACCGGCGTTGGCCAGCCAGCTGCGCTCGCCGGCGTAGCGGTGGGCGCCGGGGCGGCCGCGGTAGGTCACGTCGACCTCGAACACCGTGCCGGCGCGGATCGCGCGGGCCGGGACGACCCGCAGCTCGTGCGGGCGCGGCCGCGAGAAGCGCGCGGCGCGGCCGTCGACGCGGACGCGCGACGCCGGCAGCAGCAGGTCGAGCGAGAAGCTGGCGAGGTCGCGCTTCGCGCGCATCGTCGCGACGGTGCGTCCGCGCAGCTCGCGCTTCGCGAAGTCGTAGCGGACCCGGACGTCGTAGTGCAGGGCGTCGGTGCCGCCGTTGCCGTCGAGCGGCCAGTAGGGGTCGGGGCCGCGCACGGAGCCGGCGACCGCCTCGCGGGGCAGCGGCTGCGCGGAGGCGCCGGCGAGCCCCGGGACCACGAGCATCATCAGGACCAGGAGGACCGACCGCCAGCGCACGACGTCACCCTACGGCCTCGCGGCCGGTAAATAGGTTGCCGCGTCGCCTGGCTGCGGGGACCATCGGTCCCGTCGTCCGCAGCCCGCGGACCCGTCGAGAGGAGCGTGACATGTCCATGACTGTCGTCGGCCTGCCCGCAGACCGATCCCTCTCGACCCCCAGGAGCACCCGACGTGTCCCAGGAGCACCTCTCCACCTCGATCGAGGCTGACCTCGATCCCCGTTTCACCTTCGACTTCACCGCCTACGACGAGGACCTCGAGCCCGGCCAGCGCTGGTCGACCTGGCTCGACGTCGAGCCGCTGTGCCGCGGCCCCGAGCCCCGCCCCGACTGGGTGGTGACCTCGCAGGGCGCCGTCGACACCGAGCTCGGCATCCTCAAGACCGGCAAGGAGGCCGACGTCTTCCTGGTCGACCGCACCGACCCGCACGATCCGGCGCAGTCGGTCGTGCTGGCGGCGAAGCGCTACCGCTCGACCGAGCACCGCACCTTCCACCGCTCGGCCGCCTACACCGAGGGCCGCCGGATGCGTCGCTCGCGCGACGAGCGCGCGGTCAACCGCAAGAGCACCTTCGGCCGCGAGGTCGCCGCCGGCGAGTGGGCCGTCTCCGAGTGGGCCGCGCTGGTCCGCTGCTGGGAGCTCGGCCTGCCGGTCCCCTACCCCGTGCAGGTCGACGGCACGGAGATCCTCATGGAGTGGATCACCGTGGACGGCGAGACGGCCCCCCGACTGGCCCAGGCCCGGCCCGAGCCGGGGACGCTGGCCTCCTACTTCGACCAGCTGCGGGCAGCGATGGCCACGCTCGCCCGGGCGGGTCTCGTCCACGGCGACCTGTCGCCGTACAACCTGCTCGCGGCGGGTGACCGGCTCGTCGTCATCGACCTCCCCCAGCTAGTCGACCTCGTCGGCAACCCACAGGGATTCGACTTCCTGCTCCGCGACTGCACCAACGTGTGCTCGTGGTTCGCCCGGCGCGGGCTCGAGGTCGACCCCCAGGAGCTCTACGCGGAGCTGGTGGCACACGCCTTCTGAGGGCGGGCGGCGTCGACGTCAGGCCAGGAACGCGCTGATCTCGTCGTGGTAGCCGGGCGGCTCGAGCAGGAACGAGTCGTGCCCCCACGGCGAGGACAGCTCGGTGTGCTCGACGTCGACGCCGCGCGCCGCGAGCTCGTCGCGCATCCGCAGCGAGTGCGGCGTCGGGAAGCGCCAGTCCGAGTCGAAGGACAGCAGCCGGAAGCGCGCCGACGGTACGACGTCCGGGTAGGCCGCGAACGGGTCGAAGTAGTCCATCGACCGGGTCAGGTAGAGGTAGCTCAGCGCGTCGAAGCGCTGGAGGAAGCGCTCGCCCTGGTGCTGCAGGTAGTGCTCGACCTCGAAGTCGGCCGAGAGGCGCCGCTCGGCGCCCGTCGTGTCGCGGCGCAGCGCGAACTTGGTCTCGAGCGACTCCGCCGACACGTAGGTGATGTGCGCCATCATCCGCGCGACCTTCATCCCGTGCCGCGGGCTGACGCCCTGCTCGGCGTACCACCCGCCGCGGTAGTCGGGGTCCTCGAGGATGGCGGCGCGGGCGACCGCGGAGAAGGCGATGTTCTCCGTCGTGAGTCGCGAGCTGGCCGCGACCACGACCGCGCGCTCGATGCGCTCGGGCTCCTGGTGGGCGAGCTCGAGGACCTGCATGCCGCCGAGCGAGCCGCCCACGCCGGCGTACACGCGCTCGACGCCGAGGTGGTCGAGCAGGCGCCGCTGCACCAGCACGAGGTCGGCGATGTCCACGACCGGGAAGTCCGGCCCCCACATCCGGCCGGTGGCGGGGTTGATGGACAGCGGTCCGGTGGTGCCGGAGCAGCCGCCGAGCAGGTTGGAGCTGATGACGAAGAAGCGGTCGGTGTCCAGCGCCTTGCCCGGGCCGATGAGGTTGTCCCACCAGCCGCGCCTCTTCGCACCGAGGTGGAGCCCGGCGGCGTGCGCGTCACCCGTCAGCGCGTGGCAGACGAGGATCGCGTTGTCGCGCGCGGCGTTGAGGGTCCCGTAGGTCTCGTAGGCGACCTCCACGTGGGGCAGCTCCGCTCCCCGGCTCAGCACCAGCGGGCCGTGCTCGGTGAGCACGGCCCGCTGGGTCTCGACGTAGCCGAGTGTCGTCACGGCGGACGAACCTACCGCTGCCTCACTTCGCGGCGTTCAGCGCCTGCTCGAGGTCGGCGATGAGGTCCTCGACGTTCTCGATGCCGATCGAGAGGCGGACGAGGTCCTCGGACACACCGGCGGCCTCGAGCTCGTCGGGCGTGAGCTGCGAGTGCGTGGTGGTCGCGTTGTGGACCGCCAGCGACTTGGCGTCGCCGATGTTGACCAGGTGGCTGAACAGCTCGAGCGACTCGATGAACTTCTTGCCGCCCTCGCGACCGGACTTCACGCCGAAGGAGACCAGGCCGCCGTAGCCCTTGCCGGTGAAGTAGCTGTCGGCCACCGACTTGTAGGGGCTGTCGTCCAGGCCCGGGTAGGACACCCAGGCGACGGCGTCGTGGCCCTGGAGGTACTTCGCGACGGCCAGCGCGTTCTCGCTGTGGCGCTCCATGCGCAGGTGCAGCGTCTCCAGGCCCTGCAGGAACAGGAAGGAGTTCAGCGGCGCGATCGCGGCGCCGGTGTTGCGCAGCAGGACCGTGCGGGCACGGATGATGTAGGCGAGGTTGCCGACGGCCTCGGTCCACACCACGCCGTGGTAGGCGCCGTCGGGCTGGGTGAGGCCCGGGAACCGCTCCGAGTGCGCCGCCCAGTCGAAGTTGCCCGAGTCGACGATGACACCGCCGATGGAGGTGCCGTGGCCGCCGATGTACTTGGTCGCGGCGTGCACCGCGACGTCGGCGCCGTGCTCGAAGACCCGCGCGAGGTACGGCGTGGTCGCGGTCGCGTCCACGATGAGGGGCAGGCCCTGCTCGTGCGCGGCGTCGGCCCACGCACGGACGTCGACGACGTTGACCTTCGGGTTGCCGATGGTCTCGGCGAAGACCAGCTTGGTCTTGTCGTCGACGTGCTTCGCGAGCTCCTCGGGCTTCTCCGGGTCGACGAAGCGGACCTCGATGCCGTACTGCGGCAGCGTGTGCGCGAACAGCGCGTAGGTGCCGCCGTAGAGGGTGGACAGCGCGACGATGTTGTCGCCGGCGTAGGTCAGGTTGAGCACCGAGTAGGTGATCGCCGAGGAGCCGGACGCCGTCGCGAGGGCACCCACACCACCCTCGAGCTGCGTCATCCGGTCCTCGAAGACCGACTGCGTCGGGTTCATGATGCGGGTGTAGATGTTGCCCGGCTCGGCGAGCGCGAACAGGTTCGCGGCGTGCTCGGTGTCGTTGAAGACGTACGACGTCGTCTGGTAGATCGGCACCGCGCGCGAGTTGGTCGCGGGGTCGGGCTGCTCCTGGCCGGCGTGGACCGCCAGGGTCTCGGGACGGTAGGTCATCGTTGGCTCCTGTCGAGGGGTGCGATCATGTCGCCTCTTCCGCGAAACTGTAGTGAACCGCTCAAGTATTCCGGTCCAGAATGGTCCAACGTGCGGACCCCGGCGCCCGTCACGGCGCCTCCGGTAGCGTCCCGAGGCGTGAGAAGCACCCGCAGCCGCAGCCTCGTCGTCGAGGCCCGCAGCGACGTCGACCGGCAGTGGCAGGCCGGCGCCGGCGAGGCGGCCAGCTCCCACCTGTCCGGCGTCGACATCACCCGGGCGGTGCTCTACTCCACCGCCGAGCTCTACGACCGCGACGCCTACGCCGACACCTTCGACGCCCGCGCCTACGCCTGGGCTCGCTCCTCGTGCGGGCCCGCCGAGGCGCTGGCCGAGGTGCTGCACGACCAGGCGATCGACACCGCGCTCGCCGCGTGGGTCGCCGAGCGCTCGCTCGTCGGGGTGATGGGCGGGCACGCCGCCGACCGCGGGACGCCCACGTACGCCGACGCCGCGCGCCTCGGACGGCTCCTCGGTGTGCAGCACGTGGTGGCGACCGGTGGGGGTCCGGGCGCGATGGAGGCGGCGAACCTCGGCGGGCGGATGGCCGGCCTGCCCGAGGAGGCACTCGCCGAGGCGCTCGACCGGGTGTCCGTCGTACCGTCGTTCCGGCCGTCGATCGACGGCTGGGTCTCCTCGGCGCGGCACGCGCTGGAGCTCAGCCCCGAGCCGACCCCCTCCCTCGGTGTGCCGACCTGGCACTACGGCCACGAGCCGCCGAACCTGTTCGCCACCGACGTCGCGAAGTACTTCCGCAACGCGCTGCGCGAGGCGATCCTGCTGCAGGTCTGCGACGCCGGGATCGTGTTCCTGCCCGGCGCCGGCGGCACGGTGCAGGAGGTCTTCCAGGACGCGTGCGAGAACTACTACGCACCGGAGGACGAGGTCGCGCCGATGGTGCTGGTCGGGAAGACCTACTGGACCCAGACCCTGCCGGCGTGGCCGCTGCTGCAGGCGCTGGCCCGCGGCCGGGCGATGGAGGAGCACGTGCACCTCGTCGACACCGTCGAGGAGGCGGCCGAGCTGTTCGCCGGAAACCACACGTGACCCAGGTCATGCAAGGGTCGTTGCTGGTCCGTGGAGATCTCTCGTCGTGACCTGATCCGCAAGACCATCGCCGCGGGAGGCCTCGCTGCGGCGGCCACCGCGCTCCCCGGCGTGCTGCGCTCGGCGGCGAGCGCGCAGGGCTCGACCGTGCAGCAGACCTTCGCCACCGGTGCCCCCGGTCCGGGCGGCTACCGTCCGGTGATCTCCGTGACCGGGGAGGCGCACACGGTCCGCCCGGGCCTCGGCGTCGCGGCGGCGCCCGGCCGCGCCCGGCAGGGCATGATCGCCTTCGTCCAGCTCAGCGACATCCACATCGTCGACGCGCAGTCGCCGCTGCGCCTGGAGTGGACCGACCGGCTCGACGACCCCAGCCCGCTCCCCGGCGTCGGGCTGTTCACGTCGTCGTACCGCGCGCACGAGATGCTCGCCGGCCAGGTCTCCGACTCGATGGTCCGCGCGATCAACCGGATCGCGACCGGCCCGGTCACCGGCAAGCCGCTCGCGCTCGCCATCCAGACCGGCGACAACTCCGACAACTCCCAGCTCAACGAGGTCCGCTGGAACATCGGGATCCTCAACGGCGGCACGGTGAAGGTCGACTCCGGCAACCCCAACAAGTGGGAGGGTGTCGCGGACAGCAACCCGGCCACCTACGACCTCGGGTACTGGCACCCGCACGGCAGCCCCGCGGGCAAGCCGGCCGACCGCCCCCGCGCCGAGCACGGCTTCCCGGTCGTCCCCGGCCTGCTCGACGCCGCCCGCCGCTCCTTCGCGGCGGAGGGCCTGGACATCCCGTGGTACTCCGTCTTCGGCAACCACGACGGCCTGGTGCAGGGCAACTTCCCCACCAGCACGCTGCAGCTCAACCTGCTCGCGCTCGGCTCGCTGAAGATCATCTCGCCGCCGCTCGGCCTGCACCCGGCCCAGCTGCTCGACGACCTGATGACCAACCCGGCGGCCCTGCTCACCAACCTCCTCGGCGGCGCCCTCAACACCGTCGTCCGCGTCGTGCAGCCCGACCTGAACCGCCGCCTGCTGACCCGCAAGCAGGTCGTCGAGCAGCACTTCGCGATGGGTGGGCAGCCCTTCGGCCACGGCTTCACGACCACGAACCGGCAGAAGGGCACGGCGTACTACCACTTCGACAAGGGTGACGTCCGGTTCGTCGCCATGGACACCGTCAACCCGAACGGGTACGCCGACGGCTCGCTCGACCAGACCCAGTTCGCGTGGCTGACGAACCTGCTCGACCAGTCCACCGACAAGGTCGTGATGGTCTTCAGCCACCACACCTCCGACACGATGGGCAACCCGCTCATCGCGACCGGCGGCAACCTGGAGCCGCGGGTCACGGGAGGCGCGGTGCTCGACGCGCTGCTCGCCCGCCCGCAGGTGGTCGCGTGGATCAACGGCCACACCCACCGCAACAAGATCACGCCCCGGACCCGTCCGGGCGGCGGCGGGCTGTGGGAGATCACGACCGCCTCGCACATCGACTGGCCGCAGCAGGCGCGGATCATCGAGGTCGCCGACAACGCCGACGGCACGCTGTCGATCTTCACCACGATGGTCGACCACTCCGGCCCGGCGTCCTCGGGCGCCGGGACCGCCAACGCCCAGCAGCTGGCCGGCCTGGCCCGCGAGCTCGCCGCCAACGACTGGCACGACCACGCCGACGGGTCCGGCGCGCCGGAGGACCGCAACGTGGAGCTGCTGGTCCCGAACCCCCTCAGCTGAGGGGCGTCACTCCGAGGCGGCGAGCTGGCCGCAGGCCGCGTCGATGTCGCTGCCGCGGGTGTCCCGCAGCGTGGTCGCGATGCCCCGGGCGGTGAGGCGACGGACGAACTCGTCCATGTCGTCCTCGCGCGAGCGGGTGAACCGGGAGCCGGGCACCTCGTTGAGCGGGATCGGGTTGACGTGGACCCAGCCGGTGCCACGGCCGTCGCCGGACAGCACGTCGGCGAGCAGGTCCGCGCGCCAGCCCTGGTCGTTGATGTCCTTCATCAGGGCGTACTCGATGGAGACCCGGCGACCCGTCTTCGCGAAGTACTCGTAGGCTGCGTCGACCGTCTCGGCCACGGAGAACCGGGTGTTGATCGGGACGATGTCGTTGCGGAGCTCGTCGTCGGGCGCGTGCAGCGACAGGGCCAGGGTCACCGGGATGCCCTCGCCGGCGAGCTGCCGGATCCGGGGCACCAGTCCGACCGTGGAGACGGTGACGTGGCGCGCCGAGAGGCCGAGCCCGGACGGCGCCGGCTCGGTGAGGCGTCGTACGGCGCCGAGGGTGGCCTTGTAGTTCGCGAGCGGCTCGCCCATGCCCATGAACACGACGTTCGAGAGTCGGCCCGGGCCGCCCGCCACGTCGCCGTTCGCCATCGCGCGGGCACCGACCACGACCTGGTGCACGATCTCGGCGGTGGACATGTTGCGCTGCAGGCCGCCCTGGCCGGTCGCGCAGAACGGGCACGCCATGCCGCAGCCGGCCTGGCTGGAGATGCAGATCGTGGCCCGGTCCTTGTAGCGCATGAGGACCGACTCGACGAGGGAGCCGTCGAAGAGCTTCCACAGCGTCTTGACGGTCTTGCCCTTGTCGGCGGTCTGCTCGCGGATCGAGGTCATCAGGTCCGGCAGGAGCGCCTCGACCAGCGCCGCACGCTGCCCGGCGGGCAGGTCGGTCATCTGCTCCGGGTCGTCGACGAGGCGGGAGAAGTAGTGGGTCGCGACCTGCCTGGCCCGGAAGCCGGGCAGGCCCATCTCGACCAGGAGGTCCTTGCGCTCGTCGACCGTCAGGTCCGCCAGGTGGCGGGGAGGCTTCTTGCGCCCACGCGGCTCCGCGAGGACGAGGGGAAGCGGCGTCGGGGCGGCCGCGGGCTGGTCGGACATCTCCTCGATTGTCCCACCCCGGCGGTGGCAGGCCGAATCGTGCGGGTCAGGCGTCCTTCTTGAGCAGGAACCACAGGACCGCGGCGGCGACTCCCCCGACCACGATGATCGTGGAGACCATCCCCAGCAGCATGTACCGCGCGAACCGGCGGGTCCGGGGCGGCACCAGCATCGCGATCGGCACGACCAGCAGCAGGAGCACGAAGGGGAACAGCTCCTCCGCGCGCTCGTACCCGGCGATGCTCTTGATGACGGCGGCGTACAGGCCGGGGACCACGATGATCGACGCCATGCCGGTGAAGAAGCCGGCGAGCGGGAAGAAGACGGGGTGCCCGCGGTGGAACCAGTCCGGCCGGCGGGACCCCGCGGCCGCGCCGTCCGTCTCGTCCGCCAGCGTGCGGTCGCCGATTCCCTCGCTCATGTCCGGCCGATCGTATCCGCCCCGGCCCCAGCGCGTCGTGCTGGCCGTCCTCTGGGGCGACCTGTGACAGTAGTGAGGTGACCGATCAGCACCCAGCGCTGACCTACAGCAGCTACCTCGCCCTCGACGACGTCCTCGCCGCGCAGCACCCCCGCTCGGACGAGCACGACGAGCTCCTCTTCATCGTCATCCACCAGGTCTACGAGCTCTGGTTCAAGCAGATGCTCCACGAGCTGGGCGGGCTCCAGGCCCGGCTGGAGGCGGGTGACACGCCGCGGGCCCTGCACACGCTGGGCCGGGTGCTGGCGATCCTGAAGGTCGCGGTCGCGCAGGTCGACGTCCTCGAGACCATGACGCCGCGCCAGTTCACGAGCTTCCGTGGCCGTCTCGACGCCTCCAGCGGCTTCCAGTCCGAGCAGTTCCGCGAGCTCGAGGCCACCCTCGGCCGCCGTGACGTCCGGGTCTTCCAGCACTACCCGGAGGGCAGCCCGGGCCGGGAGCGGATCGCCGCGGCCATGGCCCGGCCGTCGGTCTTCGACTCCTTCCTGCGCTACCTCGCCACCCAGGGGTACGACGTCCCGCCGGCCGCGCTCGAGCGTGACCTCACCGCGCCGTGGGAGCCCTCGCCGCAGGTCCAGGACCTGCTGCTGGCCGCCTACGCCGACGACGGCGGCGCGGCACAGGTCGCGGAGCGCCTCGTGGACCTCGACGAGGGCCTGCAGGAGTGGCGCTACCGCCACGTGAAGATGGTCGAGCGGACCATCGGCGCCAAGCCCGGCACTGGCGGCTCGGCCGGTGCGGCCTACCTGTGGGGCACGGTGACCACGCAGCTGTTCCCCGACCTCTGGGCGATCCGGAGCCGGATGTGATCGCCCCCGCCGAGCTCGCCGCCCACTACTCCCGGTTCCGTGTCTGCGAGCGGCTCCTGCTGACCGGGCACTCCCACCAGGCCTGGCCCGACGTCGCCCGGGACGCGGTCATCGAGGCGTGGGACGACGCCGCCTCGGAGGTCGACCGCAAGTGGGAGCGCGCCGCGGCGAAGGGCGACCGGTTGCGGGCCGGGGTCCGCACGCTGCTCGACGACCCCGGCAGCGAGGTCGCGCTCGCCGCGAGCACCCACGACCTCGTCGTGCGCTTCCTCTCGGCCCTCGACCTGGGCCGGCGCCCCCGGCTGGTGACCACCGACGGCGAGTTCCACTCCGCGCGCCGCCAGCTCGCCCGGCTCGCCGAGGCCGGCCTCGACGTGGTCCGGGTCCCGGCCGGGCCGGTCGAGTCCCTCGCCGAGCGGCTGGCGGCGGAGGTCGACGACCGGACCGCCGCGGTGGTGGTCTCCTCGGTCCTGTTCGAGACCTCCCGCCTCGTGCCCGGCCTCGACCAGCTCGCCGCCGCCTGCGAGCGCCGGGGCGCCGAGCTGCTCGTCGACGCCTACCACCAGCTCGGCGTCGTGCCGCTCTCCCTCCCCCGGGCCGGCCTGGCCGAGGCGTGGGTCGTCGGCGGCGGCTACAAGTACCTCCAGCTGGGCGAGGGCAACTGCTTCCTCCGGGTGCCGCCGCACGCCGCCGGGCTGCGACCGGTCGTCACCGGCTGGTACGCCGAGTTCGGCGACCTGGCCGGTGCGCCTCCCGGTGGGGTCGCGTACGCCGCCGGGGCCGCGTTCGCCGGGGCGACCTACGACCCGACCAGCCACTACCGGGCCGCGCGGGTGCTCGACTTCTTCGACGAGCACGGTCTCACGCCCGAGGCGTTGCGCGAGCGCTCGCTGCACCAGCGCGGCCTGCTCGTGGAGGCGTTCGACGAGCTGGACCTTCCCGACGACCTCGCCACCCGGGACCGGGAGGCGCCGGCCGAGGCCTTCGGCGGGTTCCTGGCCGTGCTCTCCGACCGCGCGGCGCAGCTGCAGGAGGGGCTGGCCGCTGCCGGGGTGCACACCGACAGCCGGGGCCGGCACCTGAGGTTCGGCCCTGCGCCGTACGTCACCGACGAGCAGCTGCGCGCGGCGATGACCGCGCTGGGCGAGGTGGCGCGGCGGCTCGGCTGACGGATCAGGTGAAGATGCCGTAGTGCAGGAGCAGCCAGATCGGGGCGATCGTCGCGAGCAGTGAGTCGAGACGGTCCATCAGGCCGCCGTGGCCGGGGATCACCTGGCTCATGTCCTTGATGCCGAGGTCGCGCTTGATGACCGACTCGCACAGGTCGCCCAGGGTGGCCATCACGACGGCGATGAGGCCGAGCGCGACGCCGATCCACCACTCGCCCTCGAGCAGCCACACGACGAGGGCGACACCCGCACCGACCGTGGCGATCGCGGACCCGGCGAAGCCCTCCCACGACTTCTTGGGCGAGATCACCGGCGCCATCGGGTGCTTGCCGAACAGCACGCCGGCGACGTACCCGCCGATGTCGGAGGCGATCGTGACCAGGATGAACGTGATGATGCCCTGCACGCCGGCGTCGTCGAGGCCGCCGCCGGTGCGACCGCCCTCGGCCAGCATCAGCGCCACGAAGGAGCCCAGGAAGGGCAGGTAGACGAGCGCGAAGACCGATGCGGTGGCGTTCTTGACGTAGCCGTCGACGCCGCGGCGCAGCAGCCACAGCATGATGACCAGCGCGCTGACGGCGGTGGCGGTCACCAGCGCAGCCGAACCGTACAGGTAGGCGACCACGACCATGACGACGCCGCCCACCATGAGCGGCTGCTCCGGCAGGTCGATGTCCTTGGCGAGCAGGCCCTTGCGCAGCTCCCAGACCGCGACCACCACGGCGATCGCGACGATCACCATGAAGGCGGGCTTCCAGAAGAGCAGCGACGCGGCGACCGCGCTCAGCAGGACGACGGCGGAGGCGACCGCGGCCTTGAGGTCACGGCCGGCCCGGCCGTGGTCCTTCTGGGGGGCGGTGCCGGGCACGAACGGGTCAGACGACGGCGACGTCGACATGGAAGTGGAGCGGCTCGAGGATCAGACCTCGAGCAGCTCGGCCTCCTTGTTCTTGAGCAGCTCGTCGATCTGGTCGGTGTGCTTCTTGGTGAGGCCGTCCAGGCGCTTCTCGGCGCCGGTGACGTCGTCCTTGCCGACCTCGCCGTCCTTCTCGAGGCGCTCGAGGTTCTGCTTGGCCTTCTGGCGCACCTGGCGCACGGCGACCTTGCCGCCCTCGGCCTTCTCCTTGGCGAGCTTGATGAACTCGCGACGGCGCTCCTCGGTCAGCTCCGGGAACACGCAGCGCAGCTGCTTGCCGTCGCTGGCCGGGTTCACGCCGAGGTCGGAGTCGCGGATCGCCTTCTCGACGTTGTTCAGCGCGCCGACGTCGAAGGGCGAGACGATGATGATGCGGGGCTCGGGGGCCGTGAACGACGCGAGCTGCTGCAGCGGCGTCGGCGTGCCGTAGTAGTCCACCATGATCTTGCTGAACATGCTGGGGTGCGCCCGGCCGGCCCGGATCGCCGCAAACTCCTCACGGGTCGCGTCGACCGACTTGCCCATCTTCTGGTCGGCCTCGTTGAGGATGTCGTTGATCACCGGTTCTCCTTCTTGCTGGTCACACCTGTTGGTCGAGCCCGTCGATCGAGCCTCTGGGCGAGCCCGTGGAGGCGTCAGCCCGCGCTGACCCGCGTGCCGATCCTCTCACCCCGGACCACGCGGAGGATGTTGCCCTCGGGCTCCATGCCGAAGACGATCATCGGGAGCTTGTTCTCGCCGCAGAGGGCGAAGGCCGTCTGGTCCATGATCCGCAGGCCCCGCGCGATGGCCTCGTCGTAGCTGATCTCGTCGAACTTGGTGGCGGTCGGGTCGACGTGGGGGTCGGCGCTGTAGACGCCGTCGACCCCGCTCTTGGCGACCAGCACCACGTCGCACTTGCTCTCGAGGGCCCGCTGCACGGCCACCGTGTCGGTGGAGAAGTAGGGCATGCCCATGCCGGCGCCGAAGATCACGACGCGGCCCTTCTCCATGTGGCGGATGGCCCGGCGCGGGATGTAGGGCTCGGCGACCTGGCCCATCGTGATCGCGGTCTGCACGCGGGTCTCGACGCCCAGCTTCTCCAGGAAGTCCTGGAGCGCGAGGCAGTTCATGACGATCCCGAGCATGCCCATGTAGTCGGCGCGCACGCGGTCCATGCCGCGCTGCTGGAGCTCGGCGCCCCGGAAGAAGTTGCCGCCCCCGGTCACCACGGCGATCTGGACACCCGCGTCGACGACCGCCTTGATCTCACGGGCGATCGCCTGGACGACGTCGGGGTCGACGCCCACCTTGCCGCCACCGAAGACCTCGCCCGAGAGCTTCAGCAGGACTCGCTTGTAACCGGGCACCAGGGTCCTTCCAGTCGGTGGGTGGGAGCGGTCCCGAGGCTATCAGTGCCCCTCCGCGACGGCGCGCTCGATCATGCCGTCGAACCAGCGCACGTAACGGGCCCACGACCGCCTGCCGGTGGCGTCGATGTCCACGACCACCTCGTCGCGCGGCAGCGAGGGGGTGCCGAAGTTGTCGCTGCCGGTGAGCACGTGCCGGTGCGGGGTCCCGTCCGCGTCGGTCCAGCTCAGCAGGCTGAGCTTGCTGTGCACGTCGTCGCCGTCGTCGTACGCCGCGCTGTGCACCTCGACGCCGGCGTCGCGCAGGACGCGGACGATCTCGCGCCCGATGTTGAGCGCGATCACCTGGACCCGTGCCCCGGCCCGGGCCTTGGCGGCGACGATCTCCGCGATCCGGCGTCCGCGCTCGCCGTGCCAGGCGTACATCGCGAACCGCAGGTGGGTGCCGCGGGCGGGCAGGTCGCGCAGCACGGCCTGCACCGGGTCGGTGTCGAGGTCCCAGCCGGGGAAGAACCACACCCGGTGCCGGCCCAGCACGGGGGCGTAGCCGGGTCCGCGGGGCGGCTCGAGGCCGACCTGGTCGCGGAAGTCGCGGTCGAACACCCGCCAGACGTCGCGGCGGCCGACGAAGACGTACATGTCGCTGTACTGCTGGGTGGAGTAGTACGACAGGTTGGCCGAGCCGACCACCACCACCCGTCGGGAGTCGCCGACCTTCGTGAAGGTCCACGTCTTCTGGTGGGTCGCCGTTCTCGGCCCCCGCCCGGACCCGCGGGAGAGGTAGATGAAGGACTCCTTGCGCCGGCTCGTGCCGATCGCCTCCTTCATCCTCGCGACCGCCTTGAAGTCCTTCGACGCGTGGCGGTTCGCGATCACCTGGACCGCCACGCCGCGCTCGTGGGCGTCGATGAGGGCGTCGGCCACGGGGCGCAACGAGAACGACCGGGTGATGATCCGGATCCTCTCCCCCGGCGGCGTGCGCGCGACCAGCTCGAGCAGGCGCGCGACGACGGGGTGCTCGGCCGCCTGGGTGTCCGGGTCGTCGACCGGGGTGCCGAGGACGACGCCGGGGCGCACCTCGTAGGGGCCGGCGACGTAGCCCGTCGGCCCGGCGGCGGCCCCGTGGGGCTCGTCGGAACGCGCACCGGTGCAGGCCGTCGTGACGAGCAGCACCGCCAGCAACGGCCCGAGCAGCCGGCGGGTCCCCGCTCCGGGGCCGGTCATCGCTGGCGCTGCACCCGGACCCGGAACTTGTCCTTGTTGTCCCCGTCGATGTCGGAGTCCCGCGTGCGGGAGATGTGGTGGACCTTCGTCTCGCCGCCCTGGACGGGCTGGGCCTCGATGATCGTGTCCCGCTCGTACTGGTGCGACTTGTCGGTGTTCCGGTAGTAGCGGTAGATCAGCCAGTAGGTGCCCACGGCACCGGCGGGGCCGGCGGCGAGCAGCCACAGCGGGGCGTCGTCCCCGTCGGCGAGGACCAGCAGCTGCGTGAGGATCTCCGGGATCATGCCGTCGCCACCAGGATCGCGCCGGCGATGCCCTCGAGGAAGGTGCCGACCGTGAACGCCGCCAGCACCAGCCTGGGCTGCGAGACCGGGATGCTGCCCATCGTCTCCCCCGTCCGCGCGTTGACCGCGATGTAGTGCAGCAGGCCGTTGCTCTCCTGCTGGTAGGAGTACAGCCAGACCGGCAGGTACATCGAGACCCAGCGGGAGCCGGCGACGTCGACCTTCTCCTGCTCCCAGCGCACCCCCCGGTCGAAGCGGCCGAGCGAGCCGCGCACCTGCGAGCGCCCGATCGAGAGGAGCTGGTCCTCGAGGACCGGGGTGACCGCGTCCACGTTGAGGTCGCGCTTCTCGCTGGTGAAGCCGACGAGGTAGCTCGCGTTCCAGCGGACTGCGTTCTTCGTGTCGAACGGCAGGATCGTGTTGATGATGTTGTTGGTGTTGGCCGGGCCGATCTGGGCGCGCTCCGAGGACCCCTCGACGGTGAGGTCGTCGACGGTGAAGGCGACCTGGCGATGCACCTGGTAGACGTCGGCGGCGTAGTAGGTGACCCGGTTGTCACCCTGCTTCTCCGTCCAGCGCCGGGTCTGCACCTCGCCCTTGCCCCAGTACTCGGTCTCGGCGCGGGCGTCGATGACCAGGTAGGGCAGGTAGACGCCGAGCACGTTCTCCGGCACGAACTCCTTCTTGAACCGCCGGTGGGCGAACAGCCGGCGCGAGGAGGCGAACTCCCGGATCTTCTCGACCGCCTCGTCCTTGGTCAGCCGGAACGGCAGGACGGCGTCGGGCACGGCACCGTTCGGGATCTGCTGGTTGACGTTGAGCGTGTGCCGGCACCAGTGGCACCGGGCGTTGAGGGAGCTCTTCGTGTCGACGACGACCTCGGCCCCGCACGCCTCGCACTTGAACGTGAGCACGTCCGCGACGTCGGCCTGGATGTCCTGGGCACCGCTGGCGACCACCGTGCCCTCGAGGGTGTCGATGCCCTCGCCGAGGCCGAACTCCTCCTCGACGCGTGCCTCCTGCCACTCGTTGCGGCAGAACAGGCACACCAGCATCCCGGTCGAGCCCCGCAGCCGGACGTCCGTCGACCCGCACTTGGGGCAACGGTTGAGTCCGTCCCTGAGCGACTCGTTGACCGTCTCGATGCTCGGGGCGTCCTGGTCCCCTCCCTCGGCTGCCGCCCTCGCGGCTGCCAGCTCCTCCTCGAGCGAGAGCGGCGGACCGTCGAAGGTCGGCTGCTTCGGCTCCGCGGGTTCCTGCGTCATCTCGGCGTCCGTCGTGCTCGGCGGGTCAGAGTCCCAGAGCCTTGGCCTTCGCGGCGTCGTAGTCCTCCTGGGTGATCAGCCCGGCGTCAAGCATCTCCTTGGCGCGCTTGAGGACCGTCATCGGGTCGTCGGCCGCCGGGGCCGCGGGCTGGGCCGGGGCGGCCGGCTGCGCGGGCGCCTGCTGGGCCGGGGCCTGCTGCGGCGTGGCCGGCTGCTGGAGGCCACCGAGGCCCATGCCGCCGGTCGCCATGCCCATGCCGATCAGGCCGCCGGGGCCCGCGTTCTCACCGGCCGACTCGATGCCCGCGGCGACGGACGCCTGCAGGTTGGAGTTGCCGCGCGAGCCGGACAGGGCGTCGGCACGCTGGACGTTCTTGAGCAGCTCGCGGGTGTTGGCGTCGTACTCGATGGCGACGAGCGCCACCTTCACGATCTCCAGGCCGCGGTCGGTGCGCCACTGGTAGTTCTGCTCCACCGCGGCCGACAGCGACTGGGCGAACCCGATCGAGTCCTGCTGCAGGCGGGTGATCCGGTTCCCCTTGGCGGGGTCGTTGGTGTACATCGAGAACGCCGGCGCCAGCGACCCGACGACCTCGTTGAACAGCTGCTCGCCGGCCGGGTTGTCGATGTCGGTGAAGTCGAAGGTCCGGTGGCCGCCGATGACCTCGGCCGGCACGAAGTTCCGGATGAACGTCAGGGGGTCGGTGATCTTCAGCGTGTAGGTGCCGCGGGTGATGGCGCCGACCTGGGTGTTGAGGAAGGCGTCGTCCCAGTAGATCTCCGACTGGGTGCCGAACTTGTTGTTCGGCAGCTCCTTGAGGGTGACGAAGACCGCGTTCTGCTGCGCCGAGGGGCGCCCGCCGAACTTGAACCGCTCCCACGACTGCTTGATGACCGAGTCGACGAGGCCGCCACCGGAGAACACCGACTGCGAGGCCGGCTCGTCGGAGTTCCAGATGTAGGCGCCCGGCTCGGCGGCGAAGCCGGTGAAGGCGCCGTCCTCGAGCAGGACCAGGCCGTAGCCCTCGGGGACGATGATCTTGGAGCCGTTGGTGATGACGCCCTCGGAGCCGCGGGTGTTGCTGCCGCGGCCGGCGTTCTGGCCCTTCGCGACGGCCGGGAAGACCGCCGTGGTGGACGAGACCCCGTCCGGGACCCCGTAGAAGTCGAGCCACTGGTCGCCGAGCGTCCCGCCGACGGCGCCGATCGCAGCCTGGATGAGTCCCACCTGACATCTCCTTCACCTGAGCGAACCGCGCCCGCGGAGGCAGGCGCCACCGACACACCTGTCCCTGGGCCGGGGTCAACAAACCTAGCCGAGACGACGACGGCCGGCACCACTTTCGTGGTGCCGGCCGTCGGATGCCGGTGAAGGCGGGTGCGTCAGACGCTGGCCTCGAAGCGGGCGAACCGCTTGACCGTGGTGCCGGCCTCGTCGAGGACGGCCTTGACCGTCTTCTTCGACTCCGAGACGGACTCCTGCTCGAGCAGGACGATCTCCTTGAAGAAGCCGTTGAGACGGCCCTCGACGATCTTGGCGACAGCAGCCTCGGGCTTGCCCTCCTCGATCGTCTTCTTCGTCAGGACGTCCTTCTCGGCCTCGACGATGTCCGCGGGGACCTCGTCGCGGGTGAGGTACTTCGCCTTGAGCGCGGCGATCTGCATCGCGGCGCCGCGGGCGGCAGCCTCGTCACCCTCGTACTCGACCATGACGCCGACGGCCGGCGGCAGGTCGGCGGCACGCTTGTGCAGGTAGACCGCGACGGGGCCGTCGAAGTACGCGACGCCGCCGAGCTCGATCTTCTCGCCGATGGTGATGGCGAGGTTCTCGACGACCTGGCCGACGGTGCTGTCGCCCAGTGGCAGCGCCTTGGCGGCCTCGGTGTCGGTGGCCTTGCCAGCGTCGACCGCCTGGGCGATCTGCTGCGCGGCCTTGATGAAGTCCTCGTTCTTGGCGACGAAGTCGGTCTCCGACTTCAGCTCGATGAGCGCACCACCCGCGTTGGCCACCAGGCCGGCGGAGGTCTCCCGCTCGGCGCCACGGGCGGCAGCCTTGGCCGCGCCCTTGACGCGGAGCAGCTCGACGGCCTTGTCGAAGTCGCCGTCGGTCTCGTCGAGCGCCTTCTTGCAGTCCATCATTCCGGCGCTGGTCAGCTCACGGAGCTTCTTGACGTCAGCAGCAGTGAAAGCCATGAATCCTCTTCGCTCTCTGGAAGGAGTGTGGTGGTCGCTCAGGCCTCGGCCGGGGCGTCGGCGGCCTCGGTGGAGGCCTCCTCGGCGGGGGCCTCGGCGGCGGGGGTCTCGGCCGACTCGGCGGCGGGGGCCTCGGCAGCGTCGGCGGCGGGCGCCTCGGCGGGCTTCTCAGCACCCTCGAGCAGCTCGCGCTCCCACTCGGCCAGCGGCTCCTGCGCAGCCGGGCTCGACGAACCGGCACCGGAGCGGGCCATGAGGCCCTCGGCGGCGGCGTCGGCGATCACGCGGGTGAGCAGGCCCACCGCGCGGATGGCGTCGTCGTTGCCCGGGATCGGGAAGTCGACGTCGTCGGGGTCGCAGTTGGAGTCCAGGATCGCGATGATCGGGATGCGCAGCTTGCGCGCCTCCTCGACGGCGAGGTGCTCCTTGTTGGTGTCGACGATCCACACCGCGGAGGGGGTGCGGGTCATCTCGCGGATACCGCCGAGCGACTTGTTCAGCTTGTCGCGCTCGCGGCGCATCTGCAGCAGCTCCTTCTTGGTGCGGCTGCTGCCCGCGACGTCGTCGAAGTCGATCTCGTCGAGCTCCTTGAGGCGGTTGATCCGCTGGTGCACGGTCGAGAAGTTGGTGAGCATGCCGCCCAGCCAGCGCTGGTTGACGTAGGGCATGCCGACGCGGGTCGCCTGCTCGGCGATCGCCTCCTGGGCCTGCTTCTTCGTGCCGACGAACATGATCGTGCCGCCCTTGGCCACGGTCTCCTTGACGAAGGCGTAGCTGCGGTCGATGTAGGCCAGCGACTGCTGCAGGTCGATGATGTAGATGCCGTTGCGGTCAGTGAGGATGAACCGCTTCATCTTCGGGTTCCAGCGACGGGTCTGGTGTCCGAAGTGGACGCCGCTCTCGAGGAGCTGGCGCATGGTCACGACAGCCATGATTTCTCCTGTTTCATTTCAGTTGGTCCTGTCGTCTGCACGCGATCCGACCGCCCGACCCGGAGGATCGTGCGGACTGAGGATCGACGCCCACGGGCGATCGGGGCCGGTTCTCCAGGAGAGACCCCGTCGTGGTCAGCGGACGAGCGAATTCCGGTCCAGGCGGACCGGTACTGCTCAGCCTACGGCGTGACGCCTCTCCCGGCCCAATTGCGGCCGGGAGCCGTCCACAGGACGGGGTCCGTCGGCGCGTCGTCCACAACCCGCTCCCCCGGGACCCGGTCACCGCCGGCGCCGGGGCGCACGCTCGCACCGTGCCCTCGTCCCGACGCCCCACCCTCGTCCTGCTCGCGCTCGCAGCCCTCTCGCTCCTCCTGCTCCTCCTGCTCCCGGCCCCGCCCGGCCGCGCGGCTCCGGGCGACGACCCGGTCGGCGAGTGGCCCCTGCGCCCCCGGCCGGAGGTGGTCGACCGGTTCGACCCACCGGCAGTGCCGTGGGGCGCGGGGCACCGCGGGGTGGACCTCGCCGCCCGCCCCGGGCAGGTCGTGCACGCCGCGTTGCCGGGCCGGGTCACCTTCGCCGGGCGGATCGCGGGACGCGGGGTGGTCACGGTCAGCCACGGGGACACCCGGACGACCTACGAACCGGTCGCTGCGACGGTGGAGGTGGGCGACCTGCTTCCGGCCGGGGCGCCGCTCGGCCGCCTGGAGCTGGCCGGGTCGCACTGCTTCCCCCGGGCCTGCCTGCACTGGGGCTGGCTGCGCGGGGAGACCTATCTGGACCCGCTGCGCCTGGTCGGTGCCGGCCCGGTGCGGCTGCTGCCGCTGTGGCGGGACGCGCCGTGGCCGCTGCCGGCCGGCCTCAGGCCCGCGGGTGCGCCTGCTGGTAGGCCCGGCGGAGGCGGTCGGTGGTGACGTGGGTGTAGCGCTGGGTGGTGGCCAGCGAGGCGTGGCCGAGCAGCTCCTGGACCGAGCGCAGGTCGGCGCCGCCCTCGAGGAGGTGGGTCGCCGCCGAGTGCCGGAGCCCGTGCGGTCCGAGGTCGGGGGCGCCGGGCACGTCGGCGAGGCGGCGGTGGACCAGGGTGCGCACCGCACGCTGGTCGATCCGCCCACCGCGGGCTCCGAGGAAGAGGGCCGGGCCGGAGCCGGGACGCGCGAGCGCGGGTCGCCCGTGGGAGGTCCACCGGTCCAGCGCCTCCGCGGCGGGACGCCCGAAGGGCACGGTCCGCTCCTTGCGACCCTTGCCGAGGACGCGCACGACGTTGCGGTCCCGGTCGACGTCGTCGACGTCGAGCGCGCAGAGCTCCCCGACCCGGACGCCCGTGGCGTAGAGCAGCTCGAGCATGGCGACGTCGCGCAGCCCGAGCGGGCTGCCGTCGTCGGCGAGCTCGGCTGCGGCGGAGATCAGCTCCCGCGCCTCGTCGACGCGCAGCAAGCCGGGCAGGGTGCGGTGCGGCTTCGGGGACCCGAGCGCGGAGCCGGCGTCCGCGGGGGCACGGCCCGTGCGAGCCAGCCACCCGGTGAAGACCCGGGCCGCGGTGGCGCGGCGGGCCAGCGTCGTGCGGGACAGCCCCGAGGCCTGCTGCCGGGCGAGCCAGCTGCGCAGCGTGCGCAGGTCGAGCTCGGCCGGACCAGCGAGGTCGAGGCGGGCGGCGTGGTCGAGCAGGCTCCCGACGTCACCGAGGTAGGCCTTGACCGTGTGCCTCGCGAGGTCGCGCTCGGAGACCAGGTGGCGCTCGTAGTCCCCGAGCAGGCGGGCGGCCCACTCGGGAAGGGCCGCCTCGACGGCGGCCGCGGCGTCGGACGGGCTCACGTCCTCATCGTAGGGAGCCGGAACCGGCTCACCGACGCCCGCGCTCGGTGAGTCGCCAGCCGGTCGGCAGCTGCTCGACGAGCCCCTCGGACGCGAGCGCGCGCAGGACCTGGTCGACCTCCGCGACGCCCAGGCCCGCGACCCGGGCGACCGACGCGGACGGCGCCGGGGCCGACGTGGGCACGGCGTCCACGACCTGGCGGGCCCGCACGCTGAGCCGGTCGCGGGGCGCCTCGGGTGCCCGGGGCTCGTCGACCAGCGCCTCCCCCGCCGCCCCGACGAGCTCGAGCACGTCGGCACCGCCGGTGACCAGCGCCGCCCCGCCCCGGCGCAGCAGCTGGTGCACACCCTCCGACGACGCACTGGTCAGCGGACCCGGGGTGCCCATCACGACCCGGCTGAGCCTCTCGGCCCAGCTCGCGGTGTTGAGCGCGCCGCTGCGCAGCGCCGCCTCCACGACCACCGTGCCACGGGTGAGCGCGGCGATGAGCCGGTTGCGGGCCAGGAAGCGGATCCGGAAGGGCGCGGACCCCGGGGGCGCCTCCGAGACGATCGCGTGGTGCTCGGCGAGGTGGTCGAAGAGCGGGCGGTGAGCGGTCGGGTAGACCCGGTCGACCCCGCAGGCGAGCACCGCGACGGTGGGCGCCCCGGCGCTGAGCGCGCCGCGGTGGGCGGCGTAGTCGATGCCGAAGGCCCCGCCGCTGACGACCGCCCGCCCCGCGGCGCCGACGACGGCGGCCACGTCACCGGCGACCTCGTCACCGTAGGTGGTCGAGGTGCGGGACCCGACGACCGCGACCGCCCCGGCGAGCTGGTCGAGCCTCCCCGGACCGCGGACCCACAGGCCGACCGGGACGTCGCCGCGCTCGTGGAGGGCGCCCGCGCCGGCGAGGTCGTCGAGCTGGTCGGGCCACTCCTCGTCCCCGGGGACGACGAAGCGGATCCCCCTG
This sequence comes from Nocardioides sp. J54, assembly GCF_000519005.1. Classification (GTDB taxonomy): domain Bacteria; phylum Actinomycetota; class Actinomycetes; order Propionibacteriales; family Nocardioidaceae; genus Nocardioides. Next base: position 91,167 of record NZ_JAER01000016.1, read on the forward strand.
GCCGCGGCCCGCTCGAGCACCCGGGCGGGGTCGACGGTGGCGAGCCGGGCGGCCGCCGCGGTGAACGACTCACGCAGGTCGGCGTGGTCGCGGAGCACCGCCAGGAACTCCCCCGGGCCGAGCTGCCTGGCCAGGCCGAGGGCACGAAGGTCGCCGGGCTCGGCGACGAGGCTGATCGTCGCGCGCGCCAGCCGCTCGTCCTCGCTCATGCCGCGCCCTCCACGCCACGCACGGTGCTCAGGTCGAGGGCCCGCCCCATCCGCAGCCGTAGGGCGACGTCGACCTCCTCGACACCCGGGGTCACGTCCCGCTCGAGCCGGACGGCGCGGAGGTCGGCCACCGTCCAGGCCAGCCGCTGCACGCGCACCGCACCCCGCGCGCTCAGCCGACCGCCGTGCGTCTCCTTGTCGATCAGCCGCCGCGCCTCCTCCGCGACCGGCCAGGTGTCCTTGAGGCGCGGGCTCGGCACCTGTGCGTTGAGGCGCCAGCCGTGCTCGGCGAACCGCTCCCGTTGTCGGGCCCGCGCCGCGGCGACCCGCTCGCGGACGGCCGCGGACGGCTCGGCCGGCTGGAACGGGTCGTGGCTCGACGGCGATGCCGGCCGGACGTGGCGCAGCACGTCGATCCGGTCGGCGATCGGCCCGGACAGCCGCGCCTGGTAGCGCCGCCGGACCGGGTCGGGGCAGCTGCAGCGGTTGGTGCGGTTGTTGGCGGTGTAGTTGCCGCACGGGCACGGGTTGCTCGCGACGACCAGCATCCCGCCGGCCGGCAGGGTGACCGACTCGTCGCGGCGCGCGATCGTGATGTCGCCGCTCTCCAGCGGCTGGCGCAGCGCCTCGATCACGTCGGCGCGGAAGAGCGGGAACTCGTCGAGGAAGAGGACTCCGCAGTGCGCCCGCGAGATCTCGCCGGGGTGGACCCGGCCGTGGCCGCCGCCGATCACGCTCACCTTGCTGGCGTCGTGGTGCGGCGCGGCGAAGGGTGGCCGGACGACCATCCCGGAGGACGGGTCGAGGACGCCGGCGAGCGAGTGCAGCGCGGTCAGCTCGAGGGACTCCTCGGGCGTGAGGTCGGGCAGGATCGTCGGCAGCCGCTCGGCGAGGCTGGTCTTCCCGCAGCCCTTGGCGCCGGACAGCATCAGGGCGTGCCCGCCGGCGGCGGCCACCTCGGCGGCGTACTTCTCGTCGAGCATGCCGCGCAGGTCGGCGAGGTCGAGGTCGTCGAGCCGGTCGGCACCCCGCCACTGCACCAGGTGCGTGCCGGAGGCCGGGGCGACCGGTGGCGCGTCCGGCAGCGGGTCCCCGACGAGCACGGCGACCACCTGGGCGAGCGAGCGGACGCCGATCACGGTCAGGTCCGGCACCATCCGCGCCTCCTCGACCTGCGGCTCCGGAACGACCACCCGGCGCACCCCACCGGCGGCGGCCGCCATCACCATTGGCAGGACCCCGACCGCCGGGCGGAGGCAGCCCGCGAGGGTCAGCTCGCCGATGAACGCGGTCCTGTCGACCTGGCGGTGCTCGACCTGGCCGGTCGCGGCCAGCACCGTCACCGCCATGGCGAGGTCGAAGTGGGTGCCGGACTTGGGCAGGTCGGCCGGCGACAGCAGGATCGTCGTCCGTTGCGCCGCGGGCCAGGTGAGGTCGCTGTTGACGACGGCCATCCGCACCCGGTCCAGGCCCTCGCGCAGCGCCGCGCCCGCGCGTCCGACGACCACGACGTCGGCCTTCCCCGGCGACACGTCGACCTGGACGTCGACCAGGTGACCGCGGGCCCCGTCGAGGGCCACGCAGCGGGTCGTCGCGAACGCCATCAGAGGAGCCCGGCGACGTGCTCGAGGGTGGGCGCGCCGCGGCGGCGCAGCATCACCGCGACCAGGTCGACCCGGATGCCGTCCGGCGTCACGTCGTGCTCGGCGGCCCAGCGCTCGCCGAGCCGCTTGAGCCGCTCGAGCTTCTCGTCGGTGACCGCCTCGTGAGGCGTGCCGGCGACGAGGCTGGTGCGGGTCTTCACCTCGCACACCACGAGGGTGGTGCCGTCGCGGGCGACGATGTCGACCTCGCCCTCGGCGCACCGCCAGTTCCGCTCGAGCACGGTCATGCCGAGCTCCACGAGGTGGCGGGCGGCCCGGCCCTCGCCGTACGCCCCGATCGCCTTGCGGGCCTGCGCAGTCGTCGTCATGCCCGCCAGCGTCACGCCGACCGGCGACGACGGGACAGGACCACGAGCCGCGCCTGTGGACGACGGGCGTCGTCCACAGGCAGCAGCGCGTGGGCGGGACGCTCAGTGCACCCGCGTGACGGGTGGGGTCAGCCGACCAGCTTCGGCGAGTCGCACTTCGGGGTGCGGAACTTGTAGATGTCCGCGCCGCTGAGGTCGATGCCGAGCGCGTTGAGCAACGGGCTGAGCAGCACCGTGTCCAGGCTCTGGATCAGCGGGTTCACCAGCCCGGACAGCAGCCCGTTGATGATCGGGCCGAGGACCACACCGACGGGGAGCCCGATCAGCTTGATGGCGTTGGTGTTCACGGTCAGCACCGGGAGGCCGCCGGTCCCCGAGCCGATCGTGTTCGGGATGTCGTAGTCGCCGTCCTTGGTGATCTCGATGTTCGCCACCCCCGAGGTCGTGGTCGACCCCTTGATGGTGATCGGGCCACCCACGACCGGGATGCCGAGCAGGTAGACGGTGATCTCGAGCTTCAGGTCGACGTCGAGCAGGCCGTCGGAGACCCGGATGCTCAGCCCGGTGTTCGGCGAGCAGCGGACGTCGGTCAACGCCCCCTTGGCCGACGCGACCTTGACCGAGCCGCTGAGGCTGATGTCGGTCTTCCCGACCAGCGCGAGGTCCAGCTTGAGCGCGTTCGCCGACAGGTTGACCTGGATCTGGCTCGACTCGGCGGTGACCTGGTTCTTCCGACCGCAGGCCAGACGAGGCGCCTCGATGGCCGAGAGGCTCACACCGACGTTGGCCAGCGGTCCGAGGTTCACGGCCGCCTGCGGGATCGTGAGTGCGTTCTGCCCGGTGGCAGCGGCGGCTGCGGCCGTGACCAGGTCGAGCAGGTTGAGCCCCGCGTCGAGGCCCGTGGAGCCGCCGGTGCCGAGGTCGATCAGGTCCCCGGCGTTGAGCTTGACGTCCTCCAGGCCGACCGCGATCGACTGCAGGAGGCCGACGTACGCGGCGTGACCCTGCTGGGCCAGCACCTCGGCGGTGGCCAGGTAGAAGTCGGCGAGGCTGAGCAGCTGGCCGCCCTCGACCAGGGCGCCGAGCGTGCCGGCGCCGACCTTGGCGCCGAGCAGGTCGAGCAGCTGGATGTCGGCGTTGGCGAGGCCGTTGTAGTCGATCGCGCCGACGTTGACGTTGCTGCCCAGTGCGCCCAGCAGCGGGCCGAGGATGGGCGAGGCGCCGGTGTTGACGCGCGCGGCGTAGGACCCGATCGAGAAGCAGGCGCCGCCCTCGGACTGCGCGACGGCGGTACGACGTGCGTCGCCGGTCGCGACGCCCGTGATCCCGTCGAACGCGAAGTCGACGGAGGTGTCGGCAATGACGCGCACGGCGTTCGGAACCTCGCCGCTCGCGACCGGCACGAACTCGCCGTCGACGAGCTTGCCGAGGTCCCAGCTCAGGTCCGGCGCAGCGCCGACGGTGTCGTCGTTGCGGGCCACGCTCTTGGCCATCTCGGTGTCCATGGTGGCGGCGAGGGCACCCCGGGTGCGCCCGTCGAGGTTGCGGGCGAGGTCGAGCGCGACGACGTCGGCCAGGGCCTGCATGTCGCGGCGGGCGGTGCGCTGCATGCCGAGGTCGACCGCGAACGCGGAGATCACGAGCAGCACGAGCGTCAGCCCGACGCCCATGACGACGGCGACGACGCCGCGCTCGTCCCGGGCGCGGCGGAGCCGGCGCTCCATCAGCTGACCCTCGCGACGGCGCTGTACTTCAGGTTGTCGGGCAGCACGATGCCCATGCCGGGCACCGGCAGCAGCGGGCTGCCGTCGTAGTCGTAGTTGATCGTCACGGTGACGCAGCGGACCGAGGCGGCCTCGCCGGCACAGGTCGCGACGTCGACCGCGCACGACCCGGCGGGGTCACCGTTGCGGCTGAGCGAATTGCCGCTGCAGGTGACGCCGTAGCTGTCCAGTGCGTCGTTGAGCGCCGCGAGCGCCGCAGGCACCTGGTCGGCGTCACGCTGGGCGACCGCGGCCGCGCGGGCGCCCTCGGCGGCGGCCTGGCTGATGGCCTGGCGGAAGCTCAGCATGTAGCCGTAGCTGATGATGCCGAAGACCAGGAGCAGCAGGATCGGCATGATCAGCGCGAACTCGACCGCGGCGGCACCCCTCTCGTGCCCTCGTGCACGCGCACGAGCGCGCCCCCACAGCACTACACGCCTCATCGGCCGGCCTCCCCGCCTCAAGCTCCCATGACGCCCCCGAGTGGCGATGTCCGGAGGATAGTGTTCGCGTTCACAACGAGGGAACGAATCCCGGGTAACTCTGCCCGGCCGGGGGATTTCGCCTAGTCCTTTAGTACTAGTCATCCCACGAGGCGCGGAGTCGCGCAGGTGACGCCCACGGCGTACACGTCGGCGCCGGCGAGGCGCAGGCCCACCATCCGCGCGACGGGGCCGATGAACTGCTGGTTGATGTTCTCGACGAGCGGCGTCAGCGTCTTCTCCACGAATCCCTTCCCCGACGTGGTGAGCACCTCGAGGATCGGGCCGGTGATCGCGGTGACGGCGGGCAGCTGGGCCACCTGGCCGTTGAACTTCACCGACGTGACCGTCGGGACGATGGAGGCCACGTCGAGGGTCATCGCCGAACCGACGGAGACGGGGGTCTCGTCGTTCGGGGGCAGGCGCAGGTCGGCACGACCGCCGCCGCCGCTGCTCGACGTGCCGATGGTGAGCCGGACCTCGACCTCGAGCGAGATCTTGCTGCCGAGGTCGAGGATGTTGCCGAGCAGGTTGGTCAGGACGCTCGTCAGGCCCAGGCCGAGCAGGTTGGAGAGCTTCACGTCGGCGGCGACCGAGACGTCCGCGTGCAGCTGGTACGACGCCAGCCCGCTCGCGACCTGCACGCTGAACGTCGCGGGGTCGACTGCCGACCCGTCGCCGCAGTGCACCTGCGGCGGCGAGACCAGCCGGCCGGTGCCGCTGCCGGCCACGACCTCGAGGGAGCCGCTCCCCTTCGGGGTCTGCAGGGTGCCCAGGCCCGGGATGTTGAGGCTGGGCATGTTCGTGAACTTGATGCCGAGCGTGCCGTCGAGCTGGGCGGTGTCCGCGACGGCCTGGGCGGAGTTCGGCACGCCGCAGGCGAGCTCGGCGGCGGCGACGAGGGTGATGCCGCCGGTGAACTGGAACCCGACGCCGGGGACCCCGCCCTGGATGTTCGGCACGCCGATGAAGTGCTCGCCGTCGGAGAGCCGGGCCGAGGCGACGAGGTCGAGCACGTCGAGGTCGATCCCGAGGGCCGCACGGTCGGTGGGGGCGACGTTGAGGACGTCACCGAGGGAGATGGTGCCGACCGACGCGGTGACGGCGGAGGACGCGATGCGGTGCAGCGCGGTGATGGCGACCGCGTTGTCCTCCGGCTCGTTCGAGAGCGCCTCGATCGTGGCGAGCACCAGCTCGGCGTACGTGATGGTGCCGCCGAGCAGGCGCTCCGGGCTGCCGATGACCGTCGTGGCGGCGAGGTCGAGGAGGCGCACGTCGGCGAGCGCGAGGCCGCGGTAGCCGACGAGGTCGAGGTTGACGCCCAGCAGGTCGTTGAGCGGGGCGAGCACGGTGCTGTCACCGCTGCGGATCGCCGCGACGAAGGACCCGAGCCGGAAGCAGGCGGTCGATGAGCTCTCGGCGGCCGCGGTGCGGGTGGCCTCCCCGGACTCGTCGCCGGTGATCGAGGCGAACGCGAAGGCCACCTCGGTGTGGGCCACGACCCGGACCGCCGACGGGACGCCGGAGCTCATCTGCTGGAAGCCCGAGGTGTCCATGTGGCCGACCTCGTAGTCGAGGTCGGCCCCCTCGCCGACGATGTCGGCGTTGCGCGCGGCGCTCTCGGCCAGCACCTCGTCCAGCACCGGCGTGAGCTCCGCGACGGTGCGGCCGTCGAGCTCGCGGGCGAGGTCGAGCGCGACCAGGTCGGCGACGGCCTGCATGTCGGCGCGGGCGACCCGCTGGAGCCCGATGTCGACGACGAAGGCGGAGCCGACCATGAGGACTGCCGTCACCACGACCATGACGAGCGTGACCGCTCCCCGCTGGTCGTCGCGGGCACAGCCGCGCCGGTGCCACATGGCGCCCTCCCCCGATGCCGTGTCGCAGCAGGGCCGACCGGTGCCGGCCCTGACATACATGGATCGGCCTGGAGGGGCCTGCGCGCAAGTCCCGGGGGCGGAATCGGGACGTTCGTCCCGGGGGATCCGTCCGTTCGGTCAGCTCTTGGGGAGCTCGATGTCCGAGGTGGCGAGCTCCTCGACGTTGACGTCCTTGAAGGTCAGCACCTTCACGTTCTTCGCGAACCGGGCGGGGCGGTACATGTCCCACACCCAGGCATCGGCGATGGTCACCTCGAAGAAGACGTCCGTGCCCTCGGAGCGCGCCTTCACGTCGACCGAGTTGCACAGGTAGAACCGGCGGTCGGTCTCGACGACGTACTTGAAGATGCCGACGACGTCGCGGTACTCCCGGTAGAGGTTCAGCTCCTGCTCGGTCTCGTACTTCTCGAGGTCCTCGGCGCTCACGTGGCCGACTCTAGCCGTCCTCCGCCACCGCGGCCGGGAGCGGCTCCAGCCCGGCCGCGCGTCGCACGTTGACGAAGCGCATCCGGTGCACCGGCGAGGGCCCGTGCTGCTCGAGCGCGGCGGTGTGGGTGGCGGTGATGTAGCCCTTGTGGGTCTTGAAGTCGTACTCCGGCCACTGCTCGTCGAGCTCGAGCATGAGCCGGTCGCGGGTCACCTTCGCGAGCACCGACGCGGCGGCCACGCAGGCCGCCACCCGGTCGCCCTTCCAGACGGCCAGGCCGGGGGCACCGAGCCCGTCGACCGGGAACCCGTCGGTCAGCACGTACGACGGCGCGACGGCCAGCTTCGCGACGGCGCGCCGCAGCGCCTCGACGTTGGCGACGTGCATGCCGAGCCGGTCGCACTCCTCGTGCGGGATGACCACGACCGACCAGGCGACGGCGCGCTTGACGATCTGCTCGTAGCACCGCTCCCGCGACGCGGCGGTCAGCAGCTTGGAGTCGGCGAGGCCGGGCACGATCCCGGCCTTGCCGGGCGGCAGGATCGCGGCGCCGGCCACCAGCGGGCCCGCGCAGGCCCCGCGGCCGGCCTCGTCCACGCCGGCGACAGGCTCGAGGCCGTGGCGACGCAGGGCACGCTCGTAGCCGTAGATGCCGGCGTCGCGTCGTACCGTCGCTCCCCGGGGCAGCGTCGTCACGTGCCCACCCCGCTAGCTCCGGCCCAGCGCGTCGACCTTCTCGGCCTTCTCGACCAGGTCGGCGGGCGGGGCGTCGGGGACGTCGGCGAAGGCCTCGGGGCGGCTGATCCAGCGCCAGCGGTCGCGCGGCCAGATCAGCGTGAAGACCTTGCCCACCACCAGGTCGGTGTCGACCCAGGGGCTCTGGGTGCACGGGTCCTCGTCGGCGCTGCACAGGTGGGCGCGGGAGTCGGCGGAGTGGCCGCGGTTGTCGCCGAGGACCAGCAGCTTGCCGACCGGGATCGGCCCGATGGTCCAGCTGCACGGCCGGGCCAGCGCCGAGCCGCGCTCGGTGACCCAGTCCTCGACCGGCGCGGTGCAGCTGCCCGGGTCGGGGCCGAGGTAGTCCGACTCGTCGATGGCCTTGCCGTTCACCGAGAGCCGGCCCTGCTCGTCGCAGCACACGACGATGTCGCCCTCGGTGCCGATCACGCGCTTCACGAGGTGGCCGCCGGTCGGGTAGAGCCCGACCTTCGACAACAGGCTGGCGAGGCCGGTGGGGCCGGCGGAGTCGGCCGGCCCGAGCCACTCGCCCGGGTCCTCGAAGACGACGACGTCGCCGCGCTGCGGGCTGCCGCCGAACCAGTAGGACACCTTCTGGACCAGGATCCGGTCGTTCTCGACCAGGCCGGGCTCCATCGACTCCGAGGGGATGTAGAACGCCTGGACGAAGAACGCCTTGATCACGATGGCGAGGCCGAGGGCGACGGCGAGCAGCAGGATGCTCTCCTGCCACACGGGCAGGTGCTTGCGGGTCGCTGCGTGGCTGCGTCGGGACCCGCTGCCCTCGCTGGCCGGGGCGTCCTCGGGGCGCTCCGGGGAGCCGTCGGTCTCGTCGGTCGTCACGAAGGTCGAGTCTAGGCAGGCCGGCCCCGTGAGATGCACGAAGGCCCGACCGGAACCGGTCGGGCCTTCGTGGAGCGCTTCGTCGAGCGGAGGCTCAGACCTCGCGACGCTCCTTGATCTTGGCGGCCTTGCCGCGCAGGTTGCGCAGGTAGTACAGCTTCGAGCGGCGCACGTCACCGTAGGTGACGACCTCGATCTTCTCGAAGATCGGCGAGTGGAGCGGGAAGGTCCGCTCGACACCGACGCCGAAGGAGACCTTGCGAACGGTGAAGGTGCGACCGACGCCCGAGCCGTGGACGCGGATGACGACGCCCTGGAAGACCTGGACGCGGGACCGGTTGCCCTCGACGACCTTCACGTGCACCTTGACGGTGTCACCGGCGCGGAAGTCGGGGATGTCGTCGCGCTTGGCAGCGTTGCCGAGCTCGGTGACCAGGGCAGGACTGGGGTTGCTCATGATTCTCCTCGCGAGTGCCACAGGTCAGCCGCGGTAGTAGTGGATCGAGGTGGTGCGCGGTCGACGGTTCCCCTGTGGCAGAAGCGTCCGCGACACCGACAGAGAATCCTCGCACAGTGACCACGACCACCGGAAATCCGGACGGGCGGACCGCCGGGTGCTGCCAGACTGGTGCCATGACCGCGCCCGGGGACGACGCGACGCCCCTCGACTGGGAACCGCACCGGTACGAGATCCGCCCCTGGCGCCAGCGGATCATCCGCGGGCCGGCCGCCGACCGCAAGCTGCGGGAGGTCACCGTCTCGCTGCCGCCGTTCATCCGCGACCTCGAGCTGCCGCTCGACCGCACGCTCGGCGCCATGACGGCCGCGAGCGCCGGCGACCTGAGCCACCTCGACCTGGTCCACGGCCGCACCCTCAGCGCCCTCAACCACCTCCAGCTGCGCACCGAGGCGGTCGACTCCTCCAAGATCGAGAACGTCGACGCCAGCCTCGCCGACTACGGCCGCGCCCTGCTCGGCGTCGGCGCCAACGCCTCCGCGGTATCGATGGCCTCGGCCACCCGCGCGCTGGCGACGATGATCACCGACGCGGACTCCCACCGCGCCGTACGACGCGAGGCGATCATCACCGCGCACCGCGAGCTGTTCCGCCGCCACCCCGACGAGGCGCACCGCGCGGGTCAGCTGCGGACCACGCAGAACTGGGTCGGCGGCAGCGACTACTCCCCCATCGGCGCCCTCCACGTGCCCCCGCCGCCGGAGACCGTCGACGCCTACCTCGACGACCTGTTCGCCTTCGCCAACCGCGAGGACATCCCGGCCGTCGCCCAGGCCGCGATCGTGCACGCCCAGTTCGAGTCGATCCACCCGTTCATCGACGGCAACGGCCGGATCGGCCGCACCCTGATCCACGCCGTGCTCCGCCGGCGCCGCTCGACCCGCCACCTGACGGTCCCGATCGCCTCCGCCCTCGTCGCGCACCGCGAGACCTACTTCGACGCGCTCAACGACTACCGCGACGGCCGCGCCCGCACGATCATCGCGATGATGGCCACCGCCGTCCGGATCGCCACCGCCGAGTCCTGGACCACCGCGAAGAACGTCCAGGAGGTCCGCGAGCGCTGGGGCGCCACCGTCCCCGAGGCCCGCCCCGGCCAGCCCCTCTTCCGCCTCCTCGACCTGCTCACCGAGGAGCCGATCATCAACGCCGACCTCGTCGCCTCCCGCCTCCGCCTCCCCGAGGCCGACGCCCAGGACGCCGTCGACCGCGCCACCGCCGCCAAGATCCTCACCCGCGCCCGCCGCTCCCGGAAGGCCCCGGTCTGGCTCGCCCAGGACGTGCTCCACGAGGTGGAAGACCTGAGTGCGCGGATCCAGGCCTCTGCGCGGAGGTTGCGGAAGGACTGAGCGCTGCGGGTGCGTAGGCGCCTGATCTCCGCGCGCTGCGGTTGCGTAGCCGGTGCGGTTCCGAAAGGCAGCGACAAGGGAGTACGGCGGGTGGCTGGGTCCGCCTGTCGGCTTGCAGTTCCGTAGGTGGAGATGCCATTGGTCCCAGCGGGCTGCGGTTGCGTAGCCGGTACAGCTGCGAAAGGCAGCGACGAGGAGGCTGGGTGGATGGTCGAGGCCGGCGGTCGGCTTGCGGTTGCGTAGGTGCCTGATCTGCGCGGGTTGCGGTTGCGTAGCCGGCACAGCTCCGAAAGGCAGCGACGAGGGGATACCGCGGGTGGCTGGGTTCGACAGTCGGCTTGAGGTCCCGTAGGCGACGCCAGCTCCCGGTGGTTGAGGTGCGACGAGCGCTAGCGAGGAGCCTCGAAACCACCGGGCCTTGAAGCCGGATTGTGGATACAGAATCGGGAGAATC